>JACJJN010000005.1 GCA_016899975.1 Lacrimispora saccharolytica
ATCGCGTAAAATAAGGCTTTAAGCGACTTTTTACGTTCAAAACAGAACTTTAGTGTAACTCGCATGCAAAGTTAGCACTTATATTTCGCATATAATTCATGGCGAACCAGAGAATCCAATTTCTGTTCCAACCCCTGCCGGATTTCATTCAGACAATCATCTTCTTCCATTAGATGATAGCGGAGCAGAGATACAAATAATTCATAAGGGATTTGCACGTTTTTCATAAAAATCCTTTCTGCGTCGGTTTGCGTCGATAGCGTCGATATTTTCTATACCAGCCCACTGTAAAAAATACCGTCGCAACCGACGCATATCGTCGCTTTTACTCTCTCGGCTCAAGCCGTTTCAGAATAATCTTCCTTTCATGCCCCCGCTTATTGTCATAAAAAATTCCATAGTCATTAAGCAACTGGCTATTGACTACATTCAGTTTTCTGGAAAGCACGTTTGCCTGTATCTGCATATCCGGCAACTGGCTCACAAGTTCTGTTGCTGTCCCCTCCCATTCCGGCTTATCTTCTGTCAGAAAATTGTTGATTGCTTCCAGCAGGGGATTCGGCGGCTGTTTCCACAGTTCCGTTTCTGCCTTTTTGAATTTCCAGACGCAGCGCTCCCGGTCGAACTCTATAGTCAGTTCCTGATCCGGCTGGTCACGCCCCACTATATCCATGACTGCCTCATTGTCAGTGCGCTTTTTCTTGTGCATGATAAATGCCCCGTCTGCCGCTCCAAGCAGCCCATTCGTGCCGGAAATCATATCAAAGCTGTCCTCAGATTCCAGCTTGCGTGTGTGATGAACCACCAGCAGGCAGATACCGTATTTATCGCTGAACGACTTTAATTTTGTTACAATCTCGTAGTCGCTGGAATAACTGTACCTGTCCCCGCCGACCTCACGCACTTTCTGGAGCGTGTCAATGATAATCAGCCTCGCGTCCGTATGCGCTTTCAGAAATTCCTCTAATTGCCTGTCTAAGCCCTCATTCAATGTCTTTGCCTGTGTCGCAAAATACAGGTTATCCGCACATTCCACACCAAACATACCGGAGAGCCGCCGCTGAAGCCTCGCATAATCATCTTCCAGTGCCAGATACAATACCGTCCCCTTTCGGATGGGATAATCCCACAGAGGAAGCCCCATTGCCACATGATAGGCAAGCTGCCCCATAAAGAACGATTTTCCAACTTTCGGCGCACCCACAAAGAGATAAGTGCCGCCATAGAGAAAACCGTCCACAATCGGCGTTCTCGGCGGGTAGACGGTATCATACAGTTCCGTCATAGAAACGGTTTGAAGCCCGCCGTTCCCGGATTTCTCCGGGTTTTGTGCGGCTTGCAGATTGATTTGTGCTGTTTCATTTGCTATAATTTCACTGTGATTTTTTAATTGCGGCTGCGCCCCATCTGCGCCAACAGATGATAAGGGAGCAGTCGTTTTCATTTTTTCTGTCATTCATCTTCTCCTTTCAGACCATCTAATGTGATTGCTATTACCTGCAACGTGTAAAGTAGTTCGTCATTGTCCGGGTTTAACGCTTCCAGCCGCTTCAATTCCTCGTAGATAGCCACCATTTGGTTTTTCAGCGCCTTATAAACCCTCGGATTGCCCTGTACCACTACATCCCGGCACAGCAGCCGCCTTGTGATATAGTCCTGCTTTGTCAAGCCCGACAGCGCCACCAAATCATTGAGCAGCTTTGATTCCTCGTCAGACACCCGGAACGCTACCGTATGATTACGCCACCGTCCTTTGTAATCAAGTGTTCTTTCCATTTGCACCCTCCTTTGTCATTCGCTCCATTTCCAGTTTCTCCGCCATTTCTGTCTGCACCGTAGGGAACAAGTGAGCATAACGATAGGTGATCTTCTCCGCTTCATGCCCCATGCGCTCCCCAATCGCCAGCACTGAAAATTCCATGTCGATTAACAAAGAAACCGCACTATGACGAATATCATGCACGCGAATCTTCTTTACGCCCGCCTGCTTCGCCCCTCGCTCCATTTCGTGATTGAGATAGGATTTCGTGACCGTAAACAGACGCTCGTCCGGCTGAATGTCATACAGCATTTTGATATATTCCTGCATTTTCTCACAGAGAAACGGCGGCATTTTGATTGTACGGTTACTCTTTTTCGTTTTCGGGCTTGTGATAATATCCCGCCCTTTAGAGCGGTGAAATGTCTTGCTGATTGTGACTGTCTGCTTCTGAAAATCAAAATCAGCCGGAGTAAGCGCCAGCAGTTCGCCGGAGCGGATTCCACACCAGTAAAGCATTTCAAAGGCATAATAGGAACGTGGCTTATCCATCATGGCTTCGGAGAATTTCAGATATTCCTCTTTCGTCCAGAAATTCATTTCTTTCGGAACCTCATTTCCCATTGTTCCTGCCCGTCTTGCCGGATTGTACGGCAGGTTATAAAAGTTCACAGCATGATTGAAAATCGCCGTTAGCTGAGCGTGTATGGTTTTCAGATAGTCAGATGAATAAGGCTTTCCTTTCTCATCCCGGTACGCCATAAGTTCATTCTGCCATGCGATAACGTCCTTTGCCTCAATCTCCGCTATCTTCCGATTCCCAAAATACGGTAAAATCTTTGTGCGGATTACATGGCTTTTGGATTCCCATGTGCTTTCCTTGACGCGCTGTTTCTTGTCGGCTTCGTAAACCTCAAAAAAGCTGGCAAAAGTCATATCCAACTTTGAGTTCTGTTTCAGCATGACCTCATGCTCCCATGCTTGCGCTTCCCGTTTCGTAGCAAATCCCCGTTTCTGTGTCTGCTTCCGTTCCCCCTTCCAGTTCGTGAAGCGATAGATTACCCGCCACGTTCCCGTAGCATTGTCTTTGTATACAGCCATTCAAATCATCTCCTTTCCGCTTAATCGCTGTAACAGACTTTTTTGTGAAAAAATGTAGCGTTCACACGTCCCGCCACCGTCAGATAGCCCTGTTTCTGTAATTCTGCGTTCAGTTCCCGCACAATCTGGTAGGCTTTTGACTTTGACACCCGCAATCCCGCTGCCACTTCCTCCACAGTCATAAATGATTTTTCTGCCATTCCGTTATCGTCCCCCTTTCCTTTAAAATCTTCGCCGTTCTGCCTCCCTGTTCTGGCAGGCAACCCTGTTCGGCGCTGTGCCAGTCCCTCATATATGAGAGCCGCTCGTTCCATTTCTGGAAGTCATGGCGTTTGTTCAGTTTGGACGGTCATTCAGTTTTTAACTCTTTTTGTTTAAGTTATATTTATAATACTAAATAAATTCCGTTAAGTCAAGCGGTTTACAGAAAAATATTAACTTTTTTTATTTAAGTTTCTCTTGCTATTCCTGCTGTGCCGTGTTATACTAAATTCAACAAATTTGTTTAAGTCAAGAATGGTTGTATCACTATAACTACAACGGAGGTTTTATTATGGCAATCGGCAAACGAATCCGCTTTTTCCGCAATCGGAAAGGCATGACGCAGAAGCAGCTAGGCGAAATCCTCGGTTTTCTCGGAAAGACTTCTGATGTCCGTATGGCGCAATACGAATCAGAAGCCAGAACGCCGAAACAAGACCTTGTAAAAGAAATGGCACATATCCTTGATGTAAGTCCTCGTGCAATCACTGTCCCGGAGATAGACAGCTACATCGGACTGATGCACACACTCTTTGCATTGGAAGATATGTACGGACTGAAAATCGGAGAAATTGACGGGGAAGTTTGCCTGAGGCTGGATAAGTCCACCGGCTCCACCTACTCCACCATGTTTGATATGTTCCACGCATGGCAGGAACAGGCTGCCCGTCTGGAACGTGGAGAGATAACCAAAGAGGAATACGACCAGTGGCGGTACAAATATCCCGAATATGATACTGTAAAACACCAACATAAAGTCGTCCCCTCACAGGAATTAAGTGACTATCTTGTAGCATCTCTGAAAAAAGACCATGAATCCGATTAAAAACCGCTTTTCTTCCCTCCAAAATGCAAAAAACCTTACCGACTTTCAGCTTCAACATACCTGAAAATCAGTAAGGTTTTTTATGTTATTGAAGTATTTTTGTTTGATGAATAATGCAATAATGTTGCCAAATCGTTGCCAACGCTTAAACAAATTTGCTTGAATCCCGCATAAACACTGGATTCTTACAACTCATTTCATCACTCAAACTCAATCGTCCCCGGCGGCTTACTCGTACAATCATACACTACGCGATTCACGCCCTTCACCTCATTGACGATCCGATTCGTCACCTTATGCAGCACTTCCCACGGAATCTCCGCAGCCTCCGCCGTCATAAAGTCACTGGTCGTAACCGCTCTGAGGGCTACGGCATAGTCATAGGTTCTCTCATCGCCCATAACTCCAACCGACCGCATATTGGTCAGAGCCGCAAAATACTGTCCCAGCCCTTTGTCGCAGCCGGCTTTTGCGATCTCCTCACGGTAAATTGCGTCCGCATCCTGAACGATCTTTACTTTCTCTTCCGTCACTTCTCCGATGATCCGGATACCAAGACCCGGGCCTGGGAACGGCTGACGGCTTACCAGATATTCCGGAATGCCGAGCTCACGTCCTGCCGCACGAACTTCATCCTTGAACAGCAGTCTCAGCGGCTCCACGATTTCCTTGAAATCTACATAATCCGGCAGACCTCCCACGTTGTGGTGAGATTTGATGGTCGCGGATTTTCCAAGTCCGGATTCGATCACGTCCGGATAGATGGTTCCCTGTACCAGGAAATCCACAGCTCCGATCTTTTTCGCCTCTTCCTCGAAGACGCGGATAAATTCTTCGCCGATGATTTTTCTCTTTGCCTCCGGCTCTGTCACGCCTTTCAGCTTCTCATAAAATCTCTGCTGTGCGTTGACACGGATAAAGTTCAGATCATACGGGCCTTCCGGACCGAATACGGATTCTACCTCATCACCTTCATTTTTTCTCAGCAGACCATGGTCTACAAATACACAGGTCAGCTGCTTGCCGATTGCTTTTGCCAGAAGAACTGCTGCCACAGAGGAATCCACTCCGCCGGAGAGTGCGCACAGCACTTTTCCGCTGCCGATCTTCTCGCGCAGCTGGGCAATCGTTGTCTCTACAAAGGAATCCATGCGCCAGGTTCCTGTGCAGCCGCATACCTCATATACAAAGTTGGAAAGCATTTTCTTTCCTTCCTGGGTATGCATAACTTCCGGATGGAACTGTGTCGCATACAGTTTTCTTTCCGGGCATTCCATCGCCGCTACCGGACATACCGGGGTGGAAGCCGTGATCTGGAATCCTTCCGGTGCTTTGGAAATATAATCGGTGTGGCTCATCCAGCAGATAGTCTTTCTCTCCACATTCTGGAAAAGTACGGAAGAAGCCTCCGTATCCACCTCTGTTTTTCCATATTCGCTGACCGGTGCGGTCTCCACCTTTCCCCCAAGCAGATATGCCATCAGCTGAGAACCGTAGCAGATTCCCATGATCGGGATGCCAAGTTCAAAAATCTCAGCGCTGCATCTTGGGGAGTCCTCTCCGTATACGCTGTTCGGTCCGCCGGTGAAAATGATTCCTTTCGGATTCATTTCACGGATCTTGTCCAGAGACAGGGTATAAGGATGAACTTCCGCATACACGTTACACTCGCGGACACGGCGGGCAATCAATTGATTGTACTGACCACCGAAATCCAGAACGATAATCATCTCTCGCTCCACGTTTGTTCCTCCTATGATCTCTATTTTGACACGCCGCCCGATGAAAAAAGCGGCAGTTCCTAACTATAATACCGATTATAAAAGATTTACGGGGGCTTGACAAGTCTCTGCCGCAAAATTCGCCGTATTCCCTTGCCTTCCCTCTTTTTTCGTAAAACTCTTGTGAAAATTTTCCCATCTTCCCAAAGGTTTGCTGTGTCTTACAGTTCCGCTGCCGTCTTCTTCTGCCAGTTTCCGCGCAGATACCTTACCAAGAAGCACACCGCGCGCACTGCCCAGTCGATGGTCATCGCCACCCACACGCCGAAAACTCCAAGACCTAAAACCTGTCCCAGCACGTAGCTGAGGCCGATACGGAAAATCCACATGGAGAAAATGGACAGCACCATGCAGAACGTTACGTCGTTGGACGCCCGAAGGGTATTGGGCAGGGAGAAGGACAGCGGCCAGATCAGCATGGTGCAGATTCCGTGATAGACTAGAATCTTTTCCGCCGTCTCGGTTGCTTCCGGTGACAGGCTGTACACATTCAGGATCAGAGGAAGAACCAGGATCACTGCGATGCAGGAGAATACCAGTCCTGCGTAAATCAACTTGATCAGTTTTTTCGTATAATACCGCACCTGACCGTACTGATTGGCTCCCACACACTGGGCACAGACCGTCAGGATTGCATTTCCCATTGCCATTCCCGGCAGTGTCTGGAAAACAGCAATGGTATTGGATACGGCATTGGCCGCGATCGCTGCCGTGCCGAACTGAGTGACAAGACTCAGCACCAGGATTTTTCCAAGCTGGAACATACTGTTTTCCAATCCATTTGGCACACCGATCCGCAGGATTTTCTTCAGCGTCGGCCAGTGAAGCTTCCATACCACCGGCCGGGTCAGATGCAGAACATGGTCTGTTTTATAAGCTCTGGCAAGAATGACTACCGCCGCAAACATACGGGAGATCAGTGTAGGGATCGCCGCCCCCTCCACACCGAAATGAAAACCGTACAGCAGAATTCCATTTCCGATAATGTTGATCACATTCATAAGCAGGGATATTTTCATCGGTGTCTTTGAGTCACCCTGTGCGCGGAAAATGGCCGCTCCGGCATTATAAATGGAAATAAAAGGAATGGATGCGGATACGATCAGAAAATAGATGTTGCAGTTGTTCCATACATCCGGTTCGATATGGCCAAAGACCACATTCAGAATAAATGTGCGCAGCACATACATCAGTCCCATAACCAGAATGGACAGGATGCCGGTCGCAAGCACCAGCTGATCCGCCGCCTGACATGCCTGTTCCGGGCGTTTCTTGCCCAGATACTGTCCGCACACCACAGCGCCTCCAGTGGCAAGTGCGGTAAAAATATTGATCAGCAGGACAAAGATCGTGTCCACCAGGGACACGCCGGACACTGCCGCCTCTCCCACGCTGGATACCATGATAGAATCCGCCATTCCAACCGTAATGGCAAGCAGCTGTTCGACCAACAGCGGCAGGATCAGCCGCTTCAGATCCTGGTTAGAAAACAGATACGTTTCATCTGCAGGTTTCGCTTTCATCGTTCTCCCCCTCGTACAAAAGATTACTCTTTCATCATATTAAAACCTGCGTAAAGAAAATTCAAGAGATTTGTAAAATTTTACCTGACAGTTCCGCCAGGAAAGAAAAAACAGCCCCGCAGTCGCTTTCTTTTCTGCAACCGCGAAGCCGCTTTTCTTCCAAACTATGCTTTCATTCCTCTTTCACTTTATTTTCCCAAGCCATTCCTTGCTCTCTTTTTCTTCTACCCTGTCAGCCCTTCTTCTATTCAATGCTCTTCACCAGCAGCAGAGACTGCATCGGCCGGATCTCATCGCCTTTCAGGTTATTCAGCTCACGGATCTCATCTGTGGTCGTATAAAATTTCTTTGCAATATCCCACAGAGTATCGCCACTCTGCACCATATAGCAGACAATTCCCGGCATATTCTGTATCTTTTCCCTGTCCAGAGGATTTTCCTGAACGTACTGCATCACAGACTCCTTCTGCTGGTTCAGGACGATGGCATTCAGGTTGATCACTGCTTTTACCTCAATTTCATTGCTGTCCAGCATGGTGGCAGACAGCTGCTCCAGATCTGTTCGCAGGTAATACCGGCAATTTTTGTCGATTCCTTCCGCTTCGATCACATGAGTAAACGGAATCGCCGCCTCCGCCGCATAAAATGGCATATCGTCATCGCTGACTATGTACAGGATTCTCAGTTCCACGATCCCCTGTACCTGGATTCCATTTTCCACCAGCTTTACCTCATCCAGCTTGATCTTTCCATCGCTGTGGCAAAGCTGAAGAATGCGGTTCTGTGGTCCACTGACAGAAATCCTGTCACCGACCCTGCATTTGGAATAGTTGCGGATCAGCAGGTTTTCAAGAACCTCCTCCTGGCTGACCGGAACACAATCCATCTTCGGTGTGTAGACATCCTGCAGCAGGGAAAGCGTTTCCTCCTGGTACAGTTTCATATCCAGTTCCAGAACTGCATCTGCCTGGAATGTCCGCTCTTCCCCATCCGCATCCGGCTGAACCTCTATATTCGCCTGTATCATAGATGCTTCGATATTGGGGATCATTTCCGCCGTACAGCCGGAGCACTCCACTTCCCCGTGAAATGGAATCGCCTGTTCCACCCACTGCAGCGGCTGCTCCCCGTCATCACCCGCATACAGGCAGAACAGAAACAGCTCGCCTTTGGCATAGATCTTATTTTCCTCCGGGCGCAGTTCCAGCCCCCGTACTTCCATATCTTTCCACAGAATCTCATGAATGTTTGGCTTGTTGGAGGCAAGCGTCACCGTCTCCTTGATCCGCAGCGTGTCTTTTTTCTGTACTCCCAGTTCCAATACCCGGAGCTCTTTCTTTTTCATGGAAATCCCTTCTCCATCCCGGAGCCCCACCGGCACCGGTGTGTCCCGGAGCTCTTCGATGGAGGTATCAAAGGTCACGACGGAACGAATATTCAGTTTTCGGGAATTGATTCTGTGAATGGTCAGATCCTCCAGATCCCATTTCAGACAGATCTTATCTCCGCCCAGCAGACCGTCCAGATTGATTGTCTCATCGATGGGAAGTTCCCCCTTAAGACTGTGGATCCTTCTGCTTCCATCATCCGCCACATACAGCAGATGGAACACCAGGCTGCCGAACACCCGGGCTTTTCCCTCCGAGACCTGGACATCTGAAATCTCAACTTCCCCCTTTTTCTGGATCATCCTTCCCACATCTGGTTTCGCATCCGGAACATTAAAATCCTCGTCAAACGTCACCTGCGAAACCGCTTCGCTTTTTCTGCACATCTGATGTAAATTTCTCTTCACCAATTCCATAAGTCCGCTGCTCCTTCCTATCCTTCAAAAACCACGCTGGCATCCTCCCTCGCTTCCAGCTTCAGAACGATCGTAGGACAGGATCCGTCCCCTTTCTGTTCTTCCCGGGTTGCCGGTCCCTCCAGCGCTGTCTTCACATGAATGACCTCTCCTGCCGCATACAGGCTTTCCACGCGGATGCTGTATCCTCCGCTGTTCTGACGCCCATATCCCTTCATCAGATACAGAAACCCTCCGCTCTCGTAAGCGAGTGCAAACGGTTCCTGCCCCTGTTCTTCCAGTAACTTCCGCACTTCTTCCGGAAGATCCTCGTTTCCAAGCACGGTATATTCCACCTCTTTCACCTCTCCTTCCGATACATCCACGATCCTGCATCCCGCCAGCACCGGTATCAGAAGAAAGATAATCACCATTCGGATCATCCATCGCCCCATACTTCCCATCATCCTGTCTTTTCAGCCGTCTGCCATCTCTGTGAAGACGACGGGGGTTGGCAGACGAACCCTCTTTCTATCTATTTTATGCTCTACATTTCAAAATATGTTGCAAGCAGAAGGTAAATTACATATACTATTAGAAGAGTGTTTGAGAATAACGCAGAACTATGGCAAGCATTCATCACGATCTGTACATTTGATACGCAGACCGTTTGAAAACATTGTACTTACGAAAACCTGCGGATATTCTCTCGGCTACTACAAAGGAAAAGGAGATTTTATTCGTGATTCGTTTTATCATCACCGTCTGTTTTGTGGTTCTCTATCTGATCGTGACAATCCCGGTGCTCCTTACGATCTGGCTGATCGGACTGCGCAAACCGCAGGTTCGCGACAAAGCGGCAAGAGCGATGATCCGCTGGGCATTTTCTACTATACTGAAAATCGACGGCGTCACCATCACGGCGCTGGGACAGGAACGGATTCCCAAAGATCAGGCAGTTCTCTATATCGGAAACCACAGAAGCTTTTTTGATATCCTTCTGACTTATGTTCTGGTTCCCGATCTGACAGGGTTTGTCGCAAAAAAAGAACTGTCCAAATTTCCGGTATTTAAGGTCTGGATGAAGTATATCCACTGCCTGTTTCTGGATCGTTCCGACATCAAAGAAGGTCTGAAAATGATCCTTGCCGGCGCAGAAAAGATCAAACAGGGCATTTCTATCTTCATCTTCCCGGAAGGCACACGCAGCAACGGACCGGATGAACTGGACATGCTGGAATTCCACAACGGTTCTCTGAAGATGGCGAGCAAAGCCAACTGCCCGATCGTTCCGGTTGCGCTGCTCAATACACGAAATATCTTTGAAGCACACTTTCCCAAAATCCGGAAAACCCATGTGGTGATTGAATTCGGCGAACCGATTATTCTCTCGGAGCTTTCCAAGGAGGATAAGAAAAATATCGGACCGTATACACAGAATGTTCTGAAAAACATGCTGAAAAAAAATAAGCCGATGGTGTAGTTGGGTGCAAAACGGACGAAAGAAGCCAGGGGTAGGTGGTCTGCGTGTACGGCGGGCGGCTGCAACGATGTGGAAAATCTAACCGTTCCGAAGTCCCTGCGGACGGGCACCGGAGCGATTCGCCAGGAAAGCTTTATGCTTTCCCTGCTCAGCGCTCCTCAGGCTCAGTGCGTGAGGCACTTCGCCTGACCCGTCCTCCGGGACTTCGGAACGGTTAGATTTTCTCACATCGTCGCAGATGCCCGCCGTACACGCAGACCACCTGCCCCTGGCTTCTTTCTGGTTTTTGGAACCGGGTAGTAGTGGTTATAAATTTTTTCTCTTTTGCAAATTGCTGAAACAACTTGCCTGTTTTTCCTGATTGCAAACACCTCTGCTATTATACGCTTATTAGAATTTAACCAGCAAAAATAAATAAATCCCTGAGCGGACCATGCATACATACATACATACATACATACATGTACAATAACTGTCTGTTGGAAAACAAGAAAATCCTAACATTTCGGAACCATTGGATTTTCCGCCCTACAGCTGCACATCGTATGTATCTGCCGCCTGCTCAGGAATTTTTTTTTTTCGGCTTTGACCAATAAAAGGTTAGAGCGTGTTTGAAAATTCATCCCTGCAATCTGTGAAGCACATCTTGCGGAAAGTATTTTTCAAACACGCTCTGAAGCGTTCCTATCTGATCTATGATTAATTTTTTATTGTATACACACTACATTCAGGAATTACCTTCACTGCTCTGCCGCTTTTCGCCGCCGTTCTGTTCCAGCCATTCCACGATTTTTCCGAATTCCATAAAGTGGGACGCTTTTACCAGCACGGTGTCTCCGTTTTGCAGAAGTTCGGGGAGTTTTTCCATGAGGGTATTTCTGTCCGCGAAATGGCGGATTTCCATTTCCGGGTTTGTCTCTCTCGCTGCATCGGCCATTGCCTGGCTGAGCGGTCCCGCGCAGTAAAGGGCGTCGATTCCGCTCTCTCCGGCACAGACGCCGACCTGGGCATGAAGTTCTTTTTCTTCCGCTCCCAGTTCTCCCATATCACCGAGTACCGCTACCCGTCTGCCCGGGCCGTCCTTCAGCACATTGAGGGACGCCTTCATGGAAACCGGATTTGCATTGTAGCAGTCGTCGATCACTGTATAGTTCTCTGTCTCAATGATATGAAATCTTCCTGCCACCGGCTGCAGACTCTCGATTCCGGCGCGGATTTCTTCCAGGGTCAGACCGTAAATCTGTCCCACTGCCGCGCCTGCCAGCGCATTGTAGACCATATGGCTGCCCGGCATGGGAATCTGCACCTGTACTACTCCTTCTGGTGTATGCAGCATACAGCGGATTCCTCGGAATCCAAGGGGTTCGATCTGATCTGCATAGTAATTATTGTTCGCATCTATCCCAAACCGGATCGGTCGTATCCCGCGAATCTCGCCGACAGCAGCCAGTTTGTCATCGTCTCCGTTGAGAACGATATGTCCGTCTTCCTTCAGAAAATCGAAAATCTCTGTCTTCGCTTTCAGGATTCCGTCTCTGTCTTTCAGATTTTCCAGATGGCACCAGCCGATATTGGTAAGTACCGCCGTGTCCGGCCGGGCAATTTTTGCCAGCCGGTGCATTTCTCCAAAGTCGCTGATCCCCATTTCCAGAACAGCAATCTCATCCTCGTCTCGCAGACGAAAAACAGTCAGCGGAAGCCCCAGCTCATTGTTGAAGTTTCCCTCTGTCTTCAGGGTACGGTATCTCTGGGACAGGATTGCCGCGATCATCTCTTTGGTGCTGGTCTTTCCTACGCTTCCTGTGATTCCGACCACCGGTATCTGAAGCTGCTGCAGATAAAATTCCGCAATCTCCTTCACCGCCTGCAGGGAGGACCGGATCTGGATATACGGATACTCTGCCTCCGGCAGTTCCCGCTCTGTCAGCGCTGCCAGCGCCCCCTGCTCCATTACCTGAGGAATAAAGCTGTGTCCGTCTACCCGTGCACCGGGGATTGCCACAAACAGCGCTCCCTGCTCCACCTTTCTGCTGTCTGTCGTAATGGCAGACACTTCCTGATTTCCAAGATCTGCCCTGCAGTTATGCAGGGTACCGCCGCATATCCGGGCGATTTCCTTTAATGTCAAACCTTTCATCTCTTTGCCTCCGCACTGTCTTTCCACCTTTTTCTACCGCTTCTCTTAAATGGTATTTGAAAATTCATTCCTGCAATCCGCACGCTCCAATCTGCCTACAGATCCGCAGAACAGTCGAAACGGTTTCTTATGCTTCATATTTTTTCAGAGAAAGCTGTACCAGATGGTCGCACAGATCCGCAAAATTCATTCCCAGCACCTGTGCTTCCTGTGGCAGAAGGCTGGTCGGCGTCATGCCCGGCAGGGTGTTTGCCTCCAGACAGTACATCGTTCCGTTCTCCGCCATCATAAAGTCCAGACGGCAGTAGCTTTCAATTCCAAGCGCTGCCGCTCCCTGCTCCGCGTATCTCTGCATTTCCCGTGTCTGTTCCTCGGAAAGTTCTGCAGGACAGGTCTCGATCGTAGAACCTGCCTTGTATTTATTGGTATAATCGTAAAAGCCTTCAATCGGAGCGATCTCAATGACCGGATAAGCTTTTCCGTCCACAACGCCGACAGAAAACTCCCGTCCTTCGATATAAGACTCCACGATCAGTTCGTTTTCATAGGCAAAAGCATGATCCAGCGCCTCTTTATATTCCTGCTCCGTGCGGGCAATATACACGCCCACGCTGGAACCTCCGCAGCATGGCTTCACCACAACCGGAAGGCTCATGCCGTAATCCTCCAGCTTCGTGCTTCCCTCACCTTTTACCAGAGAGATACCCTCCGGCGTCGGCACCTGATGGGCGCGGAAGAACTGCTTGGTCAGCGTCTTGTCCATGGCGATCGCGCTGCTCAGATAACCGGTTCCCGTATAGCGGATCCCGAAGAGATCAAAGGCAGCCTGAACCTTTCCGTCTTCTCCGTTGGCGCCGTGAAGCGCCAGGAATACTACATCCGCATACTGGCACAATTCCAGCACATTGGGACCGAAAAACTCCCGGCGTCCCGCCTGGATCTCCGCCAGACGTCCGTCAAAACTTCTCATATAAGCCGCCGCCTGATCGACATCATAGTCCTCCATAAAAAGCTCGTCATCGACCTGGGGAACCTCCACACCGCAGAAAACATCCACCAGGATCGCCTGATGTCCTTTTTCCCGCAGCGCTTTGCAGACCATCGTACCGGATACGATGGAAACCTCACGCTCTGTGCTTGTTCCTCCCGCTAACACTATTATCTTCATAATATTTCCTCCAAAAACACAGAAGGCATTCCAAAACCGCTCCTGCTTCCTCTTCGCAGTAGAACACGCGCTGTTACGCCGTATGTCCTTCCGCAGCTGCCTGAAGCACTGCATTTGAACGATTTCTGGAACACCTTCTTTTTTCTTTCAAGTGAATCCCCGGTACAGCGTTCGCTGAATAACTGCACCGGAATGGCTGTGCCCGGTCAGCTCGCAGCAGAAGTATCCGTTGTATTCTTCTGTGTCGGCTGCGGGCCCACGACATCGTCCAGACTATAGTATACTATAACCGGGTCTCCAATTCCAACAGAATTATAAATTTTTTCCGCCGCGTCATAAGGCGTATTGACACATCCATGGGAACCGCTGGTCAGATAAATGTCTCCGCCGTAATCGGTCCGCCAGCTGGAGTCATGAATGCCTACCTGGTCGTTGAACGGAAGCCAGAACATGACATGGGCGGTATAGAGTGTAAAATCATAATCTGTCTTTTTCGCGTCGATCGCCCAGACACTTCCCGCCGGCGTATCGTAACCGGTCGCATGGCTTCCCGTTACAACCGGAGTTTCCACCACAAGCTGTCCGTCTTTATAGCACCACATCTTCTGCTGGGAAATACAGATCTCTACATAAGTATCGCCGATATCGTTGCTGGAACGGTCATTGGCGCTGTACAGATACACCGGCTCCATGGTTCCCTGGGTTCCTGCCTTCACCGCTTCCACCAGCGCTGCCGTTGTCTTGTCTTTGTTAATGACCCATCCGTAATCTCCGCCGCCTTTCAGTTCAATGGTCGGGCCGAGACTGGTTTTGAACGTATGCGCCAGTCCAAAGGTATCTGTCTCGTATGCCATCTGTCTCACCCAGGAAGCAGCCTTAGTCTCATCGATGGTATAATTTCCCTCGGAATCCTGAACCAGCCACTCCTTGATCACGTCCCGGTTGACCACAAACTGTCTGTCCACAAAATCATATGTAATATTGGCGGAAGTCAGGGAGTTCATCTGATTCATCTGGTTGTTCAGCGTCTCATCCGTGGAAAGCACGGCAGGCTCCACATACAGCCCCTCTTCTTCCAGATTCAGATCTGTCTTTCCGGTATCGATCGCTTCCTTGATCGCCTGCTCGGTTTCTTCCCGTTTCAGTGTATTTCCCGCTACTTCCGGGGTAATCTCAAACGTCGTTCCATTGTCGGTGATCTTCGCATCCTCCGGCGCCGTCACATTTTCCTCCTGGAAACATGCCAGTGCATCCACAAGCTGCATCAACGTTTCCGCCGAATAAGAAATATTTGCCGCCATTTCATGCTCATTCTGACGAACCACATAAATCGGCCAGGCAAACGGGTTCTGCTCTTCCATCAAAGCTTCCACTTTTTTGTCATCCACATACTTCAGTTCCAGCTGATCACCGGTCAGCTGTTCCGTCTGTCCCCCGCGCTCCGTGAGCGTCAGCGTATAGCTCAGGATCTGGCTCTGAATCTTCTCCTTCACCTGATCCACAGACAGCCCCGCGCAGTTCAGTCCATTGATCACAGTCCTTGGAAAAAAATGAGAACTATAATAATAGCTGACTCCAAAATACACGCCCACTGCCGCCAGGACCAACGCTCCGGCAACGCTCACGGCAATTTTCTTTCCCTTGCTCATTTTCTTCATCTATACACTCCCTTTCTTATCAGAAACCGCTGCCTGCCTCTTGCTGCAAGTCCCGCAGCATCCCCTGCGCACTCCTGTGAACATTCAGCAGCCAAACCGTAACAGTTCAGCTGCCTGAGCTGTTACGCCGAATCGTTTTTTCTTTGCTTATCATAACATCATGGGACATTTCCGTAAAGCGATTTTCAAAACAGTAAGAAATATTTAAGCAACTATTCCATCAGGTCTGCGCATTTACTGCGCGGACCGTATGTAAACGTAGTGACTTCAAGCATCCGCCCCGTAGCGCAGCGATTTTACATGGGCGGATGCCGTAATAAAAAAGGAAACAGCCATACCGGAAGAACGCTCTGTGCGTTTCCGGTCTGGCAGTCCCCTCATTTGTATCTTTCTTATATTTATCTATTTTCCAACAATTTCTCAATACTTACCAGCTTTACGCTGAGAACGAAGATATTTCCGGCTACCGCCAGTTCCTCCGGCGTCGGATAGGTCGGAGCGATGCGGATATTGGAATCTTTCGGGTCTTTTCCGTATGGATAGGTTGCTCCCGCTCCTGTCATTACCAGTCCGGCTTCCTTTGCCTTTGCCACAATCTTCTTCGCACATCCTTCCATCGCGTCAAAGGAAATGAAATATCCTCCGTTCGGTTTCGTCCATTCGCCGATTCCCAGACCGCCCAGTTCTTTCTCCAGCACTTGAAGAACGGTCTCAAATTTCGGGCGCATGATCGCCGCATGCTTCATCATATGTGCTTTTACACCGTCCAGATTCTTGAAATATCTGACATGACGAAGCTGGTTCAGCTTATCATGGCTGATGATCTGGAAATTCATATGGCGCTCTGCTTCCTTCAGGTTTGCTTCTGAGGAAATCATCGCAGCCACTCCGGCGCCCGGATAGCTCACTTTTGAAGTGGAAACAAATTCGTAAACCAGATCCGGATTTCCGGCTTTCTCACATTCCGTGATAATGTTCAGAAGCTGATCCTGTCTGTCTGCTTCTTCATACAGATGGTGAATGCAGTATGCATTGTCCCAGAAGATACGGAAATCCTTGGCTGCCGGCTTCAGCGCCGCAAAACGGCGGACGGTTTCGTCCGAATAAGTATAGCCCTGCGGGTTGGAATATTTCGGCACACACCAGATACCTTTGATGGAATCATCCTCTGCCACCAGTTTTTCTACCAGATCCATATCCGGTCCTTCCGGAGTCATTGGAACATTGATCATCTCGATTCCGAAATACTCGGTGATCGAGAAATGGCGGTCATATCCCGGTACCGGACACAGGAATTTCACTTTGTCCAGTTTGGACCATGGTGTACATCCTGCGATACCGTGTGTATAAGAACGTGCAACCGCATCGAACATTACCGTCAGGCTGGCATTTCCGTATACGATCACCTGGTTTGGCTCTACCTCACAGATATCGGCGAACAGTTTTTTCGCCTCCGGAATACCTGTCAGAAGACCGTAATTGCGGCAGTCGGTGCCGTTCTCTGTATATACTTCCTCATTGGATGATACAGCGCTGAGCAGGCCTTCCGCCATATCCAGCTGTACAGTGGCAGGTTTGCCTCTTGACATATCCAGCTTCATGCCCTTGCCTTTTACATCCTCAAAAGCAGCATCCAACTCTGCCTTCAATGCCAACAGTTCTTCCTTTGTCAACTCGCTATACGGTTTCATGGTTACCCTCCTGATTTTTCATATTCGTTGCGGATTTCTCCGTCTGCTTTCTATCATTGCATCACAACTAATGGATATTTTATGCCATAGAATGATATGATGTCAAGATGAACTTTCAATTTGGAGGGATTTTTGTCATAAAATACAAGTTTTTATGCAGTTTTTATCAGTTCTTCCTGCATTTTTCTTCTTTTCCGGACCATTTGGCACCGTTACCTGGCGGCGCTCCACCTTCCGGACGCCCCGCACGGAAGGATCAGTCCCGTTTCCTTCACCGGAAGCCCGATCTCCTGCGCTTCCACGGTACCATGAAAACGTTCCAGTTCCAGCGAGATCATATAGGTAAGAACCGCCGGCGCCAGACCTGTCGTATAGGAATTGACCAGGAAAAACAGCGGGTCGTCACTGAGGATCTGGGTGCACAGCCGGATAAACGGATGGATTGACTCCTCAATCTTCCAGATTTCCCCCTTGGGTCCCCTTCCGTAAGACGGAGGATCCATAATGATCGCGTCATAATGATTCCCTCTGCGGATCTCCCGCTCCACAAATTTCACACAGTCATCCACCAGCCACCGGATCGGCGCGTCCTTCAATCCGGAAGATACGGCATTTTCTTTCGCCCAGGTTACCATTCCTTTGGATGCGTCCACATGGGTAACCGATGCTCCTGCGGCCGCCGCCGCCAGTGTCGCTCCTCCGGTATAGGCAAACAGGTTCAGCACCTTGATCGGCCGTCCTGCTTCACGGATCAGCTTTCCAAACCAGTCCCAGTTGGTTGCCTGCTCCGGAAAGAGACCGGTATGCTTGAAACTGAACGGCTTCAGATTGAAGGTCAGATCCTTATATTGAATGCTCCACTGCTGGGGCAGATTGAAAAATTCCCATTCGCCGCCGCCTTTGCTGCTTCTGTGATAATGACCGTTCTTCTTTCTCCAGCCGGGATTCTCCCTCTTTGTATCCCAGATCACCTGCGGGTCCGGGCGCACCAGAAGATAATCTCCCCAGCGTTCCAGTTTCTCGCCTTTCGATGTATCCAGTACTTCGTAATCTTTCCATCCATCTGCTATCCACATAGTATTTACCTCTTTTCATTCCTCTCATAAGCCTCGTGTCATCCGCATTCCTACAGAGGCTGTCTCTTCAAATTCACTCTATTATAACAGACTTTTCCCCCTGACTGCAATTCCTTCGTATGGCATTCGTAAAATAACCAGGAATGGTTCTTTAGAACTGCTGTATCCCTTTCCTATCCAGTGAAAACCTTCTCGCTTTTTCTGCCGCCATATAGTATACTGAGAAAGACAATGATACTGCATAGCTGCTGTTCCAAATATGATAAAATCGATTCTTCCGGCAGAGCTGATGCAGTTATTGCTATAAATTTCTTACCGCAGAAAGGAGTTTTCCAATGGAAACCGTATTACTATATAATATCGCTCAAACACCCCTTGCTTCCGGACTGAAGCCAATCCTTCTTAAAATGAAGGTGCGGATCCGTGTCATCTCCCCGGAACAGTATGATCAGCCGCTGGGCGTTTTGGCAGGCCTTCCCGGATTTCAGGAGCTTGATAACGTCTATGAAGGGGACGGATTTTCGGAACCGATGATCGTCCTGTGCGGCTTTACGGATCAGCGGCTGGATCAATTTCTCCGGGAACTTCGCAGAAAAAAACTTCCTCCGATCCCTCTGAAAGCGATTCTCACCCCACACAATCAGAACTGGGATTCCATAACGCTCTATCAGGAATTAAAATCGGAGCATGAAGCTATGCACCGGCAGTCCTGAAACGTGTTTGAACATTGTTTTCTGCAATATTCATAATCAGAAATCGTTCAAAAACTGGACTGGTCAAAAAATATGAAATTGGCACTTTTTATTCAAGCCACTCCTGCTATAATATCACATATGATAGGAAACAGACCGCAACATGATTCAGAGCTCTCCGCCATTCTAGAGAACGTCGGTATAGAATCACACTGTCTGCGGCTGTTTAACAGGATGAAGGAGTGACTTGTTATGAAAAATGAAAAAGTATGGAAACTTTCTATGACCGGCGTATTTGCCGCATTGTCTTATGTCGTGTTTACCTTTTTGCAGATTAAGCTCTGGCTCCCGGGAGGGGATGCTACCTCGATCCATCTTGGAAATGCCGTCTGCGTTCTGGGCGCGCTGATTCTTGGAGGTGTTTGGGGCGGTGTCGGCGGAGCCATCGGTATGACCATTGGGGATCTTTTGGATCCGGTCTATGTGATTTACGCTCCGAAAACCTTTATTCTGAAGCTTTGCATTGGTCTGATCACAGGGCTTATCGCCCATCATATCGGAAAAATCAATGAAAGTACAGATAAAAAGCACATTTTTAAATGGACGCTGATTGCTTCCATCGGAGGTCTGCTTTTCAACGCTGTCATGGATCCGCTGGTAGGCTATTTTTACAAGCTGGTGATCATTGGAAAACCTGCCGCTGAGGTCGCATTGACCTGGAACATCGCTTCCACTTCTATCAACGCAGTCCTTTCCGTGATCGTCTCCGTTGCCCTTTATATGGCGCTTCGCCCCGCACTGGAGAAAGCAGGATTATTCTTCCGGAACCGGCCGGCACATGTATAATATCGTGTCATCGACGAAACTCCCCTTCCTATGCAAAAAGATCGGTTTCTTTGCATAGGAAGGGGAGTTTCGTTTCACAAAAAATACCTCACATTTTTTTGATACAGGCAGGCTGCGCGTAACAGTTCAGCTGGCTGAACTGTTGCGGCTGCACAAATAAATATTCAAAATTTTCAAACACGCTCTAAAGAATTACTTAAGAATTTTACGGCTTTAATCTTAATGAAAAAAGGTTATAATAAGATCAGAATCCAATGAAAAGAGGTGCATTATGCTGCCGGAATCCACTGCAAATACAAAATCCAAAAGAGCTATTCCATGGCACAAGATCGGTCAGTATTCCATTTTATTTTTGCTGGCTCTGATCGTTGTCTGGCTTGTTAAAAGTTTTTTGGATGGCAATTTCAATTCCATCGAAAGTTTTCAGAATTATATTCAGAGTTTTGGAATTTTCGGTCCTCTGATCCTGATCTTTATCCAGCTTGCTCAGGTCGTGCTCCCGATTCTTCCCGCTGTTGTAGGATACGCCGCTGGTTCCATCCTGTTTGGCTGGTTTGGAGGTTTTCTCTGCAATTACATTGGTACGAGCATCGGCTCCATCCTCGCCTTTTATCTTGCCAGACGATATGGCTCCTCATTCGTACAGCGTCATGTTTCCGCATCCGCCTATGAAAAATATGCCCACTGGACGCAGAAAAAGGGATTTACATGGTTTTTGATCCTGACCATTTTTCTTCCGGTCGCTCCGGATGATCTGATCTGCTTTCTCGCTGGCCTGACGGCGATTTCCAGGAAAAAATTCTGCATGATCATTCTGCTTTTGAAACCCTGGTGCCTGCTGGTTTACAGCCTGTTTTTTGCCAATGTGATCCACTGGGATTTTCTTCAACACTTTCTGGGCTGACTCGAAGAAAAAGTGTGCTGCTAAAGAATTTTTTCAGCAGCACACTTTCTTTATGACCATTTTTCGATTTTCCATTCACCATTGGTGTTTTTCATCTGCAGATCCAGGGTTTTCGTACCGCTTTCCGTGACGGTCTGATAGAAAAAGAACAATCGCTTCTCTACCCGCTCCGCCGTATAGGAAATCACAGCTTCCGCCTTCATTTCACCATCGATATTTGATACTGTAGTTTCTATGCTGGTGACCGCCAGATTGACCAGTCCTGTATTTTCCTCATCCGCCACTTCATCACAGAAATCCTGGAATGCCTGTTCCGCTTTTTTCTGTACAGTATTCTCGCTGGAAAAATACTTTTTCACTTTGCTGTAAGAGTCCTTTTTCATTCCCGCTTCGCAGAAACTCTGAACAGTCTCTTCCACCAGATCCGTGATCTCTTTCCCGGTGGAATCGTTGAGTTTCAGTTCCGGGAGAAATTCCAGGCGGCTGTCATCCTTTACATATACAATTTCCCGGTAGTCATCCCGTCCGTTCTGATGGAGCTGAACTGTGTGATATCCCAGAAACAAGTAGGGAATTTCATAGATCGTTTCACCGTCCCCGGATTCTTCCGCTTTTTCTGTTGTTTCTTCCGTTCCGTCTTCTTCCTGACCGGATTCCGCTTTTTCATACTTGTCCAGAATCTGTATTCCGTCCAGATACAGTTCCGCTCCATCAGGCACGGCAACTTCCACGTCGCTGGCATACAGTTTCTCCGGAACAATATACCAGTCGTAAAAAGGTCCCTTCACCTGCCCGCCGCGGGCAATCTCAACGGTATCTTTCTGGGCTTCGCTGATTCCTTCCAGAGTATAGGTGACTTCATAAGTGGAAATTTTGCTGCTTTCATCCGTTGCCTTTTTGCGCATTCTATAGTTCTTGATCACCGGGCTCTCTTCGTCCCCGGAAGTACCGTAGGACATGGCGTTTACAAAATTCTTTCTGGACAGGAACTGTCCCTCCGGAAATTCGCAGCAGTCATACATCCGGTTCCAATCCTTGGACAGCAGCGCTTCATAATAATCCCGCGCCACTTTCTGTGGGGAATATAAATAATTGCCTGCCATAAAAAACACTGCGGTCAGCAGCACCAGCGACGCCCCGCTGATGATCAGCGTCCGGATCCACATAGGCAGCCGGAAAAAGTTTTTCCACTGAAACTCTCCCTGAAACGGAAAATGAAATTTCTTTTTCTGTTCTTTTTCTTGCATCCGTCACTCCTTTTCATCTGGTCTTCCTGTGGACTGATAAACGTGTACATTGGCATTTACCTGCTGGTAAGTCTCATCTTCCGAATAATACTGATCGGAATTTTCATTGAATTTCTGGATTGTCGGTTTGACCCGGTCCCCGCCTGCCGGCTGCGCCAGAAACAGACACACGATCAATGCGATCATAAATCCGTTCAGGAGGATCAGCACGGCGTTTGCCGCAGCTTTCAGGAACCCGACGCCATTCCCTGGCATTTTTTTCTGCTTTTCTTCTTCCATTTCCGGCACCTTCTCTTTTCTCTGTATTCGTGACAGTTCAGCCAGTCGAATTGTTATAGCTGAACGATTAACTTTTATTCTATCAAACCTCGCCGCAACTTACAACAGGGGGATGCCGCATTTCACGGCATCCCCCTGCGTTTGTTGCATATTGGTTTTCATTCGCTCCCAGTCATCAGGTGACCAGCAGACGTTGTTCATTCTTCCGTTGTGGTTTCTTCCTCTTCCGGAATTTCTTCCATCAGAACTTCTTCCGCCTCAGCCAGATCTTCCTGAACCATCTCAGTTTCCGGCATTTCGTCTATGATTTCCTCTTCATCCTCTTCCTCCTGATTCAGCATGGAATCAGTATTCAGACGGATATTGCTGTAGAATTTCATACCGGTACCTGCCGGGATCGGCTTACCGATGATAACGTTCTCTTTGACACCTACCAGGTGGTCGATCTTACCTTTGATCGCGGCGTCGGTCAGAACCTTGGTGGTCTCCTGGAAGGATGCCGCAGACAGGAAGGAATCCGATGCCAGGGAAGCTTTTGTGATACCCAGCAGAACCTGTTTTCCGGATGCCGGCTCTTTTCCCTGCTCTTCCATTGCCTTGTTGGTCTCTTCATAATCCAGAACGTCTACCATATCGCCCGGAAGAAATTCGGTATCACCGTTTTCCTCAATGCGGACTTTCTTCAGCATCTGACGTACAATGACCTCGATATGCTTATCGTTGATCTCTACACCCTGCAGACGGTATACACGCTGAACTTCGTGCAGCATGTAATCCTGTACCGCGCGGACACCTTTGACTTTCAGGATATCATGCGGGTTGACAGAACCTTCGGTCAGCACATCGCCGGCTTCCAGAACTGCTCCGTCGGTGATTTTGATACGGGAACCGTACGGGATCAGATAGGTCTTGGATACGCCTTCCTCATTATCTGTCACGACGATTTCACGTTTTTTCTTGGTATCTTTGATCGCAGCAACACCTTTGATCTCGGTGATGATCGCAAGTCCCTTCGGTTTTCTTGCCTCGAAAAGCTCCTCGACACGGGGAAGACCCTGTGTGATATCTCCGCCGGCAACACCTCCGGTATGGAAGGTACGCATGGTCAGCTGTGTACCAGGCTCACCGATGGACTGAGCCGCGATAATTCCAACAGACTCTCCGACCTGTACTGCCTCACCGGTTGCCATGTTCGCACCGTAGCATCTTGCACAGATACCAGTGTGGGAACGGCAGGTCAGGATCGTACGGATCTTGATCTTCTCAAACGGTTTTCCGTTTTCATCCACACCTTCGTTGATAATGCGGGCTGCACGTTTCGGAGTAATCATATGATTTGCCTTGACGATGACATTTCCGTCTTTGTCTTTCAGCGTGTAGCAGGAGAAACGTCCTGTGATACGATCCTGCAGGCTTTCGATCTCCTCTTTTCCGTCCGCGAATGCTTCTACCCACATTCCCGGAATCTCGTCTTTGCCTTCCGAACAGTCCACTTCGCGGATGATCAGCTCCTGGGAAACGTCTACCAGACGTCTGGTCAGGTAACCGGAGTCAGCCGTACGAAGAGCGGTATCGGACAGACCTTTACGTGCTCCGTGGGCAGACATGAAGTATTCCAGTACGTCCAGACCTTCACGGAAATTGGACTTGATCGGCAGCTCGATGGTATGACCGGTAGTATCTGCCATCAGTCCACGCATACCTGCCAGCTGTTTGATCTGCTTGTCGGAACCACGGGCTCCGGAGTCCGCCATCATGAAGATGTTGTTGTATTTATCCAGACCGGAAAGCAGCGCATGGGTCAGCTCATCGTCGGTCTTCTTCCAGGTATCAACAACCTCTTTGTAACGCTCTTCATCTGTGATTAGACCACGTTTGAAATTCTTGGTGATCTTATCCACAGTTTCCTGAGCCTGAGCGATCATTTCCGGCTTCTGCGGCGGCACGGTCATATCGGAAATAGATACGGTCATAGCCGCGCGGGTGGAATATTTGTAACCCGTCGCCTTGATGTCGTCCAGAACCTCTGCGGTCTTGGTCGCGCCATGGGTATTGATAACTTTTTCCAGAATCTGTTTCAGCTGTTTCTTTGCAACCAGGAAGTCAACTTCCAGAGCAAGCTCGTTGCCCGGAATGCTCCGGTCTACATAGCCAAGATCCTGGGGCAGGATCTCATTGAACAGGAAACGACCCAGTGTGGAACTTACATTCTGTACCAGTGTGGTTCCATCCGGCATTTCCTTGCTGCAGCGTACGGTAATCTTGGTCTGCAGCGTGATATATCCGTTTTCATATGCCAGGATCGCTTCGTTTACATTCTTGAAGAAGCTTCCCTCGCCCTTGCTTCCCGGACGCTCCTGGGTCAGGTAGTAAATACCAAGCACCATATCCTGTGAAGGAACAGCTACCGGACCACCGTCAGACGGTTTCAGCAGGTTGTTCGGAGACAGCAGCATGAAACGGCACTCTGCCTGCGCTTCCACGGACAGCGGAAGGTGAACCGCCATCTGGTCGCCGTCGAAGTCGGCGTTGAACGCGGTACAAACCAGCGGATGCAGTTTGATCGCTTTACCTTCTACCAGGATCGGCTCGAACGCCTGGATACCCAGACGATGCAGAGTAGGGGCACGGTTCAGCATAACCGGATGCTCTTTGATAACATCTTCCAGAACATCCCATACTGCCGGCTCCAGTTTTTCTACCATCTTCTTGGCATTTTTGATATTATGAGCGGTTCCGTTGGAAACCAGCTCTTTCATTACAAACGGTTTGAACAGCTCGATCGCCATCTCTTTCGGCAGACCACACTGATAGATCTTCAGCTCCGGTCCGACAACGATAACGGAACGTCCGGAATAGTCAACACGTTTACCCAGAAGGTTCTGACGGAAACGTCCGGACTTACCTTTCAGCATATCGGAAAGAGATTTCAGCGCACGGTTGCCCGGTCCTGTTACCGGACGGCCGCGGCGGCCGTTGTCGATCAGCGCATCGACTGCTTCCTGCAGCATACGTTTCTCATTGCGCACAATGATATCCGGAGCGCCAAGCTCCAGCAGACGCTGCAGACGGTTGTTTCTGTTGATAATACGGCGGTACAGATCGTTCAGGTCGGAAGTCGCAAAACGTCCTCCGTCCAGCTGTACCATCGGGCGCAGATCCGGCGGGATCACCGGAATCGCATCCAGGATCATCCACTCCGGACGGTTGCCGGACTCACGGAAAGCCTCCACAACCTCCAGACGTTTGATGATACGGGCACGTTTCTGGCCGGTGGAATCCTTCAGACCCTGTTTCAGCTCTGCGGATTCTTTTTCCAGATCGATCGCCATCAGAAGCTCTTTGATGGACTCAGCGCCCATACCTGCGCGGAATCCATTGCCGTACTGCTCGCGGGCATCCTGATATTCCTTCTCCGTCAGGACCTGCTTGTACTGCAGTTTGGTATCGCCTGCATCCAGGACGATATAATTTGCAAAGTACAGAACTTTCTCCAGAGTTCTCGGAGACAGATCCAGAATCAGTCCCATGCGGGACGGAATCCCTTTGAAGTACCAGATATGAGATACCGGAGCTGCCAGCTCGATATGTCCCATACGCTCACGGCGCACACTGGACTTGGTGACTTCTACGCCGCATCGGTCGCAGACAACACCTTTATAACGGATTTTCTTATATTTTCCACAATGACACTCCCAGTCCTTGCTCGGTCCGAAGATTCTCTCACAGAACAGGCCGTCTTTTTCCGGTTTCAGTGTTCTGTAGTTAATGGTCTCCGGCTTCTTCACCTCGCCGTGGGACCACTCCCGGATTTTCTCCGGGGAGGCCAGGCCGATCTTAATGGCATCGAAGGTCATCTGATAGTTCTCTTTATTTGCTGTTTCTGGCATTTGATTACCCCTTTCGTCACATTGCGAAGAGTTCTTTATTCTTCATCGTCGAGATTCTCATCCAGTTCAAGGAACGCATCTTCCTCTTCATCTTCTTCCACATCCACCAGTTCTTCGCCGTCGAATTCCTGTTTGGAATATCCGTACTCGCCGAAGTTTTCCTCACGGTTGGAGTAGCGGTCTCCCTCAATGATGTGGTTCAGGTTGGTATCGCCGTAATCGGAGGATTCCATGATCTCCACCTCGGTATTGTCATCGCGCAGTACGCGGACATCCAGAGCCAGAGACTGAAGCTCCTTGAGCAGTACCTTAAAGGACTCCGGAATTCCCGGTTCAGGAATATTGTCGCCCTTGATGATCGCTTCGTAAGTCTTCACACGGCCCACAACATCGTCAGACTTCACGGTCAGGATCTCCTGCAGCGTGTAGGACGCGCCATACGCCTCCAGAGCCCAAACCTCCATCTCTCCGAAACGCTGTCCGCCGAACTGAGCTTTACCGCCCAGCGGCTGCTGTGTTACCAGGGAGTATGGGCCGGTAGAACGTGCATGGATCTTATCGTCTACCAGGTGGTGCAGTTTCAGATAATGCATGTGTCCGATGGTTGTCTTGCTGTCGAAGAACTCACCGGTACGGCCGTCTCTTAACTGAACTTTACCGTCTCCGGTAAGTTCCACACCCTTCCACAGTTCTCTGTGTTCCAGATGTGTTCCAAGATATTCATAAACTTCCGGGAGCAGTTCGTCCTTGTGTTTCGCGGAGAACTCATCCCATTCCATATTTACATAATCATTTGCCAGTTCCAGAGTGTCCTGAATATCGATCTCGTTCGCGCCGTCAAAGATCGGAGTCGCAACATTGAAACCGAGGGCTGCCGCTGCAAGACTCAGATGGATCTCCAGCACCTGTCCGATATTCATACGGGAAGGTACGCCCAGCGGGTTCAGCACGATATCCAGCGGACGTCCGTTCGGCAGGAACGGCATATCTTCCACCGGAAGCACACGGGAAACGACACCCTTGTTACCGTGACGTCCCGCCATCTTGTCGCCGACAGAGATTTTTCTCTTCTGAGCGATGTAGATGCGGACTGCCTCGTTGACACCCGGAGACAGCTCATCGCCGTTTTCTCTGGTAAATACTTTGGCATCTACTACGATACCGTACTCACCGTGCGGTACCTTTAAGGAAGTGTCACGCACTTCTCTTGCTTTTTCACCGAAAATCGCACGAAGCAGACGTTCCTCTGCGGTAAGCTCTGTCTCTCCCTTCGGAGTTACCTTACCTACCAGGATATCACCTGCGCGTACCTCTGCACCGATGCGGATGATTCCTCGCTCATCCAGGTCTTTCAGAGCGTCGTCGCCGACACCCGGAACGTCCTTGGTGATCTCTTCCGGTCCCAGTTTGGTATCGCGGGCTTCTGCCTCATATTCCTCGATATGGATGGAGGTATATACATCATCCTGTACCAGACGCTCGCTCAGCAGAACGGCATCCTCGTAGTTATAACCTTCCCAGGTCATAAATCCGATCAGCGGGTTCTTTCCAAGCGCCAGCTCACCCTGATAGGTGGACGGGCCGTCGGCGATCACTTCGCCGGCTTCCACATGGTCGCCTTTGAATACGATCGGTTTCTGGTTGTAGCAGTTGCTCTGGTTGCTTCGCATGAATTTGGTCAGATGATAGGTATCTGTGGTACCGTCATCGTTCTTCATACGGATCTCGTTGGAGCAGGAATAGGTGATGGTTCCGGATTTCTTCGCAACCACGCAGACACCGGAGTCTACCGCTGCCTTCGCTTCCATACCTGTTCCGACCACCGGAGCTTCGGTGATCATCAGCGGAACGGCCTGACGCTGCATGTTGGATCCCATCAGCGCACGGTTCGCATCGTCGTTCGGAAGGAACGGGATCAGCGCCGTCGCAACGGAGAACACCATCTTCGGAGATACGTCCATGTAATCAAACATCTGACGCTCATACTCCTGGGTCTCTGCACGGTAACGTCCGGAAACGTTCTTGTGCAGGAAGTGTCCTTCTTCATCCAGCGGCTCGTTCGCCTGTGCTACATGGTAATTGTCTTCCTCGTCTGCTGTCATGTAGACAACCTCGTCGGTAACTTTCGGATTCTTCGGATCTGTCTTGTCGATCTTACGGTACGGAGCTTCCACAAAACCGTACTCATTGATCCTTGCATAGGATGCAAGAGAGTTGATCAGACCGATGTTCGGACCCTCAGGCGTCTCGATCGGACACATTCTTCCGTAATGGGAGTAGTGAACGTCTCGAACCTCGAATCCTGCACGGTCACGGGACAGACCGCCCGGTCCCAGCGCGGACAGACGTCTCTTATGGGTCAACTCGCCCAGCGGGTTGTTCTGATCCATGAACTGTGACAGCTGGGAAGAACCGAAGAACTCTTTCACTGCCGCAGTGACCGGTTTGATATTGATCAGGGACTGCGGGGAAATACCCTCCAGATCCTGAGTCGTCATTCTTTCGCGTACCACACGCTCCATTCTGGAAAGACCGATGCGGTACTGATTCTGAAGCAGCTCGCCGACCGCACGGATCCGGCGGTTGCCCAGATGGTCGATATCGTCGTCATTTCCAAATCCGTATTCCAGATGCATATTGTAATTGATGGACGCGAAAATATCCTCTTTTGTAATATGCTTCGGAATCAGGTCATGGATCTCACGGCGGATCGCATCTTTGATCTCGTCAATATCCGTGTACTCGGAAAGGATACGCTCCAGTACCGGATAATAAACTTCCTCTGTCACGCCCACTTCCTTCGGATCCACATCTACCCAGCGGGTGATGTCAACCATCAGGTTGGACAGGACTTTGACATTGCGCTCCTCGGTCTGGATCCATACATACGGAACTGCCGCGTACTGGATATCATCTGCCAGTTCACGGGTCACTCTGGTTCCTTTTTCCGCCAGGATCTCACCGGTGGATGCGTCTACAACATCCTCCGCAAGGACCTGACCTTTGATGCGGTTGCGCAGTGCCAGTTTCTTATTGAATTTATAACGTCCGACCTTGGCAAGATCATAACGGCGCGGATCGAAGAACATTCCGCGGATGAGGCTCTCTGCGTTTTCCACAGCCAGCGGCTCGCCCGGACGGATCTTTTTGTACAGCTCCAGCAGACCTTCCTGATAGTTGGTGGAAGTGTCTTTTGAGAAGCTTGCAAGAATCTTCGGTTCCTCACCGAAAAGCTCTACGATCTCAGCGTTGCTTCCTACACCAAGCGCACGGATCAGCACAGTGATCGGAACTTTTCTGGTTCTGTCTACACGGACATAAAATACGTCATTGGAGTCGGTCTCATATTCAAGCCACGCACCACGATTCGGGATCACGGTACAGGAGAAAAGTCTTTTACCGATCTTATCGTGTGCAATACCGTAATAGATACCAGGTGAACGCACGAGCTGGCTGACGATAACACGTTCCGCGCCATTGATCACAAAAGTGCCTGTCTCTGTCATCAACGGCAGATCGCCCATGAAAATTTCATGCTCACTGATTTCGTCTTTTTCTTTGTTGTGCAGACGCACTTTCACCTTCAAAGGTGCCGCGTATGTCGCATCGCGCTGCTTACACTCTTCAATCGAATACTTTACTTCGTCTTCACACAGAGTAAAGTCTACGAATTCCAGACTGAGTCTTCCGCCGTAATCTGAAATTGGGGAAATATCATCAAAGACTTCTTTCATTCCTTCCTTCAGGAACCAGTTATAGGAATCCTTCTGAACTTCGATCAGATTGGGCATTTCTAGAACTTCTTTTTGTCTCTGGTATGTCATTCGTATACTTTTTCCGGTTGGAATCGGACGTATTCTGTTTTTCTCCATTGACGTGTCACCCCTTGTATTTATTTTATATTTATTACCGCTCATGCCTGAAAATCAAAAGCTTTTAGGCATATCTTGCCATAATAGTGCATTTTTTACAATACCACAATCTGTCAAGAATGTCAACTGCTTTTTTAATTTATATCAATATTTTTAAAGAACAGAAAGCGGCAAGCCGCCCGCCGCACACGCATACCACCGGCGCCTTGCCGTTTTCGTCCGTTTTTTGTTTATTCCACACGCAGCGCCATAACCGGATCGTTTTTGGCCGCTTTGCTGGACGGAATCAGGCCGCCAAGAATTGTCAGCACAACGCTGAACAGAATCAGGATCACTGCCGATTCCACTGGAAGGATTGCATTGATATCCGTCGTGCCGGCAAGCTGATGGATCAGCGCGTTACCCGGTATCATCAACAGAAGCGTCAGGCCGATACCGAGCAATCCTGAACACAGTCCTATGATAAAGGTCTCTGCATTAAAGACCTGAGACACATTCCGCTTGGAAGCGCCGATGGCGCGCAGAATTCCGATTTCCTTCTTTCTCTCAAGGACACTGATATAAGTAATAACTCCGATCATGATAGAAGATACCACAAGGGAAATCGCCACAAAAGCGATCAGTACATAACTGATGATATCAATGATATCTGTCACCGAAGAAGTCATCGTTCCCACGATATCCGTGTAGGTGATAACCTGGTCTTCCTTTCCCTCTTCCTCCATCCGTTCATTATAACTGTCGAGGATCCGGAGCACCTGTTCCTTGCTCTCAAAATCGGACGGATAGATGGAAATCTCATTCGGCTGGCCAAAGTCCACATATCCCAGTTCCTGCAGGTTTCCATCATAGGAAGCGTCCTCCCGGTAAGCCAAAGACATCAGAAGTTCCCCAAGTTCTTCTTCGGTCATGTTCATCTGGAATGCATTCTGAAGCGCCTCTGTGTTGATCGTAAACGCATCCGCCATGTTCCCGCTCAACTGGCTCATGGCTTCCTGCATGGAACTTTCCATACTCTGGCTGATCTGACCCATCATCTGCTCCACCGCGGAACTTACCTGGGTCTCGATCGCCTGCGCCATGGTCTGGGAATACGATCCCATGATCGTCTGCATATAACTCTGAAGCGCTGTGGAAAGCTTTTCTTCCACACCTCCGGTATCGACCATTCCGGCAATGCCCTGGGAAAGTTTCTGCTGTGCCTCCGGCGTCGCCATGTATTCCATAAAATAATCATCCATCTTTGTCGGATCCGGAAGTCCGTTTGCCGCCGCATACTGCTGGTATCCGGCAACCATCTCTGCGGAAAGCTTTTCCAGCTGCTCCGCTGTGATCGATACATTTCCTTCTATTTTAATATTCTCCGAAGCCCAGCGGCTGAGGATTTCCTGTGCCTGGGCAGTCTGCAGATATTCGATCAGATATTCGTCAAACCGATTGATATCCGTATATCCGTTGGATGCCGCATATTGCTGATAGCCGACCATTACCTCCCGGACCAACTGCTGCAGCTGCTCGTTGGAAACCGTCACGGTTCCGCTGCTTTGAATGATCTCCGTAATATTTCTGGAAAGAATCTGCTTCGCCTCGTCAGTCCCCAGATAGCCCAGGAAATCTTCGCCAAGTCCGGAATAATCTGCCGCCGGATTCTGTGCCGCGTATCCCTGATAGCCCTGGAGCAGATCCGACGCAATCTGAGCAAGTTCTTCCGCAGAAACTTCCAAACGGATGCCGCTCATGATATCCTGCATATTCAATTCCGGCATTTCCGGAAGCGTCAGAGAAATATCTTCCATATTCATCAGTCCTGACAAATCCAGCGTACTTCCGTCAGCACTCATCGCCCCAGAGAAATCAAAGGCATCGCTCATTCCTTCCGTGAGCGCGCTCTCATCAAAACCAAAGGCTTCCTGGATCGCATCCTCATCCACAGAAAACAGAGAATTCATATCCAGATCCCTCTGTCCGCTTTCCTCGCCAAATGCCTCATTGGTAAATACATCCACATCCGGATTCTGCAGCTGCTGCTGAACGATCTCACTGTTCTCCGCTTCCTCCGCCACATGTCTGCTCAGATCTTTCGTATATCCGATACCGGTAGTCAGGGAAACCGCATTGGCATCCTCCGCCGGCTGTACGACGCCGACTACCTTCAGATCTTCGCCGTTCTGCACCAGTTCTTTCATATATTCATCGTTGTCCGTCTTGTCGGTCCAGACCTGGCACTGGCTGTCATACTGATAATAGTCTGCGCGGTTCACCACCTTAAACGTGGTTCCGAGAATGTCTTCATACGTGTAGCTTCCTATATGATCCGGTGTGTCCACCTCTTCCTCGTCAATGAACTGCTGGATCATTTCGTCCAGTTCCATCGCGTCCCGCAGACCAAGGGTATACAGCATGAAGTCACTGATTCCGCCGCTGGAAGTCAGTACTACCACACATTCATTATAATTTTCCGGCCAGCGGCCTGCCATCACCTCATACTGGTCTTTGTAAAGACTTTCATTTTCCGGCATTTCGTAGAAAACATCCGTACTCATCATGGAGGACATCATGCTGTTGGCGCTGCTGCCGGAGCCAAGCCCAAGGGCGGAAAAGGACTGATCCGGATTCACCTGGCGGATACTGTCTCCGTCTTCACGGTAAATCTGAGGCACAGAGTCATAGGAATACTCGATTGCACTGACATACTGGTCAATTCCGCTGTCTCCATGATCCAGATACTCCTTCAGGGCTTCCAGGTCATTGGAATCCATGGTGGAAAACATATCCGTCACCATCTGGATAACATTGACATCTCCGGACTCCTCCTGTGCTTCCCCGGATCCGCCGGCAGACATCATCATCGAAGACGCAAAATTGAATCCGGTACTCTGGATCTGCAGCGGATATTCCGACAGCGTCTCTTCCTCCACCGAATGAATATAGGTATTCACTCCGGTGGACAGCGCCAGGATTGAGGCGATTCCGATGATACCAATGGAGCCGGCAAAGGAAGTCAGCAATGTACGCGCTTTCTTGGTACGCAGGTTATTAAAGCTGAGAGACAGAGCTGTCAGAAAGGACATGGATGATTTTCCCATATTTTTATGTTCCGGTTCTTTCAGCGTCTTCTCATCCACCTCAAAAGGATCTGTGTCCGAGCGGATCTTTCCATCTCTCAGATTCACGATCCTCGTTGCGTACTGCTGCGCCAGCTCCGGATTGTGGGTTACCATCACGACCAGCCGGTCTCTTGCCACCTCCTGCAGAAGCTCCATAACCTGGATACTGGTTTCACTGTCCAGAGCGCCGGTCGGTTCGTCTGCCAGCACGATGTCCGGATTATTTACCAGCGCACGGGCGATCGTCACCCTCTGCATCTGTCCTCCGGAAAGCTGGCTGGGCTTTTTGTGCACCTGCTCTCCCAGACCTACCCGTGCCAGCGCTTCCTGCGCCCTCTTTTTTCTCTCCGCCTTGCTGATGCCCGAGATGGTCAGCGCAAGTTCCACGTTTGCAAGCAGCGTCTGATGGGGAATCAGGTTATAGCTTTGGAACACAAAACCTATCGTATGGTTCCGGTAAGAATCCCAGTCACGTTCCTTATACTTCTTCGTAGAAATGCCGTTAATGATCAGATCTCCGCTGTCATACCGGTCAAGTCCTCCGATAATATTCAAAAGAGTGGTCTTTCCGGAACCACTGGGTCCAAGAATAGCAACGAATTCATTGTCCCGAAGATTCAGGCTGACGCCATCCAATGCTTTCTGCACCAAATCTCCGGTCTTGTATTCTTTGCGGATATTCTTAATCTGAAGCATATATCTTCTCCTTACTCCTCAATTTTCTGTCTCTCTCCTGTTTCCGCAAACAGAAAAACTGTTTCTATCATACTCCTCTTTCTCCGCCGTTTCAACCCAGATACCCATTCCTTAATTTTTATTTATAATTGCTTTCGAAAATCTTTCTCCTTTTCGGTTTCTTCGCCATTTTATGTGGACAAAAGCAGGCTTCCGTCTTCCATCGCCGCTTTCATCATTCCAGTATAGGCGTAAATATCTTTTCCCGCGTGCCCTTTGTACTGTCCAATCATCCGGACGATGGCGCTGCCGACGATCACCCCGTCCGCCATCGCCGCGATGTCCCTCGCCTGCTCCGGGGTATGGATTCCGAATCCCACCGCCACCGGGGTATCCGTCACCACGCGGATCTCCCGGATCATTCCTTCCAGATCCGTACAGATCTCATTTCTCATTCCTGTCACACCCATGGAAGACACCAGATAGATAAATCCCTGGGCTTCCCTGGCGATCATCCGGATCCGTTCTTTCGACGTGGGCGCGATCAGGGAGATCACTTCGATTCCATTTCTGTTCGCCGTCTCCAGCAGTTCCTCCCGCTCCTCAAACGGGAGATCCGGGATGATGATTCCGTCCAGTCCGCATTCCCGGCATCTGGCGAAAAATTTCTCATAGCCATAGTGAAATACCGGATTCAGATATGTCATGAACACCAGCGGAATCTTTACTTTGTCCCGCACATCCCTCACCATATCAAAAACTTTATCCGTCGTCGTCCCTCCGGCAAGCGCCCGGAGATCCGCCTCCTGGATCACAGGCCCTTCGGCGATAGGATCGGAAAACGGAATGCCGATCTCGATCAGATCCGCCCCCGCTCTCTCCAGCTCCTGAATAAATTCCGCCGTTTTGTCAAGGCTGGGATCCCCCGCCGTAAGAAAAGGGATAAATGCCTTTCCGTTCTTAAATGCTTCTCTGATCTTACTCATATACGTTCACTCCTCTGTATCTTGCAATTGCAGCCACATCTTTGTCACCTCTTCCGGACAGACAGATAATCATACTCTCATCCGGACGCATGGCCGGAGCCAGCTTTCTGGCGTAAGCCACCGCATGGGCGCTCTCGATGGCGCAGATGATTCCTTCCGTCCTCGCCAGATATTCAAAAGCCTCCACCGCTTCCTCATCTGTCACCGGTACATATCTGGCACGGCCAATATCATTCAGATAGGCATGTTCCGGTCCGATGCCCGGATAATCCAGACCCGCGGAGATGGAATAAACCGGCGCGATCTGTCCGTATTCGTCCTGACAGAAATAAGATTTCATTCCGTGAAACACTCCCAGGGAACCATTGGCGATGGTCGCCGCGTTTTCCGGCGTATCAACGCCTCTGCCCGCCGCTTCGCATCCGATCAGCTGCACGCTTTCCTCCGGAATAAATTCATAAAACATTCCCATCGCATTGCTGCCGCCGCCGACACAGGCGAGCACCGCCGCCGGAAGCTTTCCCTCCCGCTCCAGGATCTGCTCTTTCGCCTCTCTTCCGATCACCGACTGGAAATCACGGACAATCGTCGGGAACGGATGGGGTCCCATGACGGACCCAAGAACATAGTGGGTATCCTCCACGCGGCTCGCCCATTCTCTCATCGCCTCGTTGACCGCGTCTTTCAGCGTCATGGTTCCGGTTGTCACTGCGTGTACCTTTGCTCCCAGAAGCTCCATCCGGTAAACATTGAGCGCCTGCCTCTCAGTATCTTCCTTCCCCATAAAGATCTCACATTCCATGCCCATCAGCGCCGCTGCCGTGGCGGCTGCAACTCCATGCTGTCCCGCTCCCGTCTCCGCGATGACACGGGTCTTTCCCATCTTTTTCGCCAGAAGGCACTGCCCCAGCACATTGTTGATCTTATGAGAACCGGTATGATTCAAGTCCTCTCTTTTCAGGTAAATCTTTGCGCCGCCCAGATCTTTGGTCATCTTCTCTGCGTAATACAGAAGAGAAGGCCTGCCGGCATAGTTTTTCAGAAGATCCTCCAGCTCCGCCTGAAACTCCGGATCCTTTTTATAGTATTCATACTGCTCTTCCAGATGAATGATCTCATTCATCAGTGTTTCCGGAACATACTGTCCTCCATGGATTCCAAATCTACCTTTCTGCATTTCTTATCCTCCTGACAATTTCCATGATTTTTCCCGCATCTTTTTTCCCTCCGGTCTCGACACCGCTGCTCACATCGATCCCAAAGGGATGATATCTTTGAACCGCTTCCTCCACATTGTCCGGCGTGATGCCTCCGGCAAGGAGATAATGCCGCCGGACCGACTCCAGCAGTTCCCACGCAAATTTCCCTCCGGTGCCGCCGCTGCCGTGATCCAGCAGGATCAGATCGGCGCTGCTCTGCTCCGCCTTTTCCAGATCTGCGGCGCTTTCAACCGAAAATGCCTGGATCACCGGCTCTCCAGTCAGAAAGCGGAGCCTGCGGAGATAGGTTTCATCCTCCTGTCCATGAAGCTGGACAATGTCAATGATCCCGTCCTCCAGATATCCTGCGACGATCTGAGGCAGTTCATTGACAAACACGCCGACCGCCCGGATCGACGGATCCAGTTCCATCCGCAGCAGCCGCGCATGTTCTCTGGAAATCCTGCGGCGGCTTTTCGCCAGCACAAAACCGGCATAATCCGGCTTCGCCGCATTGACCGCCGCCACATCTTCCAATGTCATCAAACCGCAGATTTTGATTTTTACCGGCTCTCTGATCTCTTCCATTTCTTTTCTCCATTTTCTACTGTGTATTTAAAACTTGCTTTCCGCAGATTCGTATGCATCCGTCATATTCCTTTCAATTCTCTCAAAGCTTTTTTCTTATCCGGGCGTTTCATCAACGTTTCTCCGATGAGCACCGCGTCCGTCCCGTTTTCCCGCAGCTTTCGGATATCTTCCGGTGTGTGGATGCCACTCTCCGACACAAACAGAATCTGTCGGGGAACGAGTTTTCTCAGCCGGCGGCTGTTGTCAAGATTCACCTGAAAGGTGCGCAGATCCCTGTTGTTGACGCCGATAATCCTGGCACCCGCATCCAGCGCTTTCTCCACTTCTTCTTCATCGTGGGCTTCCACCAACGCCGACATTCCCAGGGAATCGGCAATCTGAATTCCCTCCCGGATTTCTCCCCGGTCCAGAAGCGCGCAGATCAGCAAAACTGCCGAAGCCCCCAGAACCTTTGCCTCGTAGATCATATACGGGTCCACCGTAAAATCCTTGCGCAGCACCGGGATGGAAACTTTGCCGGCAATCTCTTCCAGATAACGGTCGCTGCCCTGAAAATATTCCGGCTCCGTCAGACAGGAAACGGCGTCCGCTCCTGCCTCCTCATATTCCGATGCGATCTGCAGATACGGAAACTCCGGTGCAAGGACCCCTTTGGACGGTGACGCCTTCTTCACTTCGCAGATAAAGGAAAGATCCGGCTTTCTCAATGCCGCTTCAAACGGAAATCCAGTCTCCCTTCCCATGCTTTCCGCCTCTCGCCGGAGCAGTTCCGGAGATTTCCGGACTTTTCTCTTTTCCACCCGGTACCGGGATGCTTCCGCCAGCTTCTCTAAGATCATTTTTCTTCCTCCTGTTCCCGCTTTTTCTTATTCTGCTTTTTCTTATCTTGCCTCTCCTTATCCCGCTTCAGATTTCATTCCCTGTACCACTTCAGGCAGCGGAACATTTCTCATTACTCAGCTGAATGAATTTTTCCAGCTGCTCCGCAGCTTTTCCACTGTCGATGATCTTCTCCATCTCATGGATGGCTTCCCGCAGATCGATCCCGTCCTGTCCGATCACCAGCCCGGCAGCCGCATTCAGCACAACGGCATTTCTCTTCGGCCCCTTCTCTCCATTCAGGATCGCGCGGGTGATCGCCGCGTTTTCTTCCGGAGTTCCTCCCTGCAAATCTTCCTTTCTGCACCGCTGAAAACCGTAATCCTCCGGAGCGATCACATACTTTTTATACGTTCCGTTTCTGAACTCACCGATCGTCGTCGGGGCGCTCAGAGAGATCTCATCCAGACAGTCCTGTCCGTAGACAACCATTCCCTTCTTGACTCCCAGATTCATCAGAACCTTCGCCATCGGCTCGACCAGCGCCTCCTCATAGACTCCCATCAGCTGCATCGATGCCCCGGCAGGATTGGTCAGCGGACCCAGAATATTGAAGATCGTCCGGATTCCCAGCTCTTTTCGAACCGGCGCTACATATTTCATGGACAGATGATAATTCTGCGCAAACAGAAAACAGAGATTGATCCTTTCCAGTATTTCCCTGCTCCTCTCCGGCGGCAGTGAGATCTTCACTCCCAGCGCTTCCAGGCAGTCCGCCGCTCCCGATTTGCTGGACGCCGCCCGGTTTCCGTGTTTCGCCACCGGGACGCCCGCCGCTGACACCAGAATCGACGCTGTCGTGGAAATATTGAAAGAGTTGGAACGATCCCCTCCGGTTCCGACAATTTCCAACAGTTCCTGATCATTCAAAAGACGGATACAGTGTTTTCTCATTCCCGCCGCACATGCCGTGATCTCTTCGATCGTCTCCCCTTTCATGCTCATCGCAGTCAGAAACGCGCTCATCTGTACCGGAGTCGCCTTGCCGCCCATGATCTCATCCATCGCTCCCATTGCCATTTCGTAGGAAAGATCTTCTTTTGCTGCCAGTTTTATAATTGCTTCATTGATCATGATTCATTACCTCCAGAAAATTACTAAAAAGATGGATTCCATCCGGCGTAAGAATGGATTCCGGATGAAACTGCACCCCATAGACGGGATATTCTCTGTGCTGCACCGCCATAATCTCTCCCTCGGCGGTTCTTGCCGTGATTTCCAGACAATCTGGCAGCGTTTCCTCCCGCGCCGCCAGGGAATGGTATCTTCCCACCGTCATCTCTTCTTTGCTTCCGCGAAACAAAGGTGTGTCCGTATTCACCCTTATCACAGAAGTCTTCCCATGCATCATCCGGTCCGCATACGTCACGGTTCCTCCAAATGCCGTACAGATTGCCTGATGCCCCAGGCATACGCCAAGGATCGGCGTCCTTTTGCCCAGCTTTTGTACAACCTCCACGCAGCAGCCTGCATCTTCCGGCCTTCCCGGTCCCGGCGACAGGAGAATTCCATCCGGTTTCATCGCCTCAATTTCCTCCGGAGTTTTTTCATCATTTCGAATAACGGTAAGTTCCGCTCCCAGTGCGCCGAGCATCTGGTAGAGATTGTAGGAAAAGCTGTCATAATTATCGATCAGTATGAGTTTTTTTCTGCTCCTGTTTTTCATCTGCCCTTTCCTTTCTTCCTGCTGTCCTTTCTTTCAGAATCCATGCCGCACTTCAAAGCCTGAATGACTGCCTGCGCTTTGTTTCTGCACTCTTCGTATTCCTTCTCCGGAACGGAATCCGCAACGATCCCCGCGCCGGAGCAGACATATACTTTTCCGTTTTTCTTATACGCCAGGCGAATGGAAATACAGGTGTCCATATTTCCGGTAAAATCCAGATATCCGATGGCTCCTCCATAAATCCCGCGGTTTCTCTCCTCCAACTCATGGATGATCTCACATGCCCTGATCTTTGGCGCTCCGGACAATGTACCTGCCGGAAGCACTGCATCCACCGCATCCACCGCGGTAAATTCCTGTCTTAATTCCCCCTGTACCTCCGAACCGATATGCATGACATGAGAAAATTTTTCAACAGACAGGTACTTATCCACAGCCACCGTACCAAAACGGCTGATTTTCCCCAAATCATTCCGTCCAAGATCCACAAGCATGTTGTGTTCTGCCAATTCCTTCTCATCACTCAGAAGTTCCCGCTCCAATTCCAGATCCTCCTGCGGCGTTTTTCCTCTCGGTCTCGTTCCTGCCAGCGGAAAGGTCCGCACGCTTTGATCCGTCACCTTGACCAGCGTCTCCGGGGACGCCCCGGTGATCTCAAGATCATCTCCGGAAAAATACAGCATGTAAGGGGACGGATTCGTCGTCCGCAGCATCCGGTAGGTATTCAGAAGACTTCCTTCAAACTCCGCCTCCATGGGATTTGCCAAAACCAGCTGAAAAATATCCCCTTCGCGGATATGGTTCTTTACCTGCTCCACTTTCCGGCAATACTCCTCCTTGCTGAATGCCTGACGAAAATCCGAAGTCAGCCGCCCAGGTTCCAGTCTCGCCGGTATTCCATCTTCCAGCAGCGCTTCCATCTCATCAAGCCGCCTCACCGCTCTCTCGTATTCCCGTTCCAGATCTTCCGTCCTGATATGAACAATCAGAAAAATCTTCTGCCTGAAATGATCAAAGGCAATAATTTTGTCGAACAGCATCAGATCCATATCTTTAAAATCCTCTTCCGTCTTAGGCCTGAACTTCAGACAGGGTTCGCTGTATTTCAGATAGTCATAAGCAAAATAACCGACGAGACCTCCTGTGAATGTGGGAAGTCCTTCTACTCTCGGACTTTTGTTCTCTTCCAGAATCCTGCGTACCTCTTTCTGGGGCTGACCGGTTTCCCAGGTTTTTATCCGGAAGAAATTTCCCGCAGACGTTTCTTTCTCCGGATGCCGGGCTTCCTGATCCAGCCTCACTTTCATTGTCATCCTGCCGTCCATGCAGGTCAGTTCCATCGAGGGATCATAGCCGAGAAAGGTATATCTTCCCCACCGTTCCCGATCTTCCATACTTTCCAGCAAAAAGCAATGGGTGCTTACACCTTTCAAAATCTTCAATGTCTCTACCGGAGTCCGGATATCCGAGAAGATTTCCCGGTACACCGGAAGTCTCCGGAAATTCCCTGACGCATTCAGTTGCTTTGTCTCTTCCAATGTTGTCTGCTTCATAAATGCTCCTTTCCTGTTTTCCTTCTCGTCGGCTTTGTGCTCCGCACGAAAACTGTTTTTCCCGGTAAATTTCCTGCAATTTTTTTCGGACAAAAGAAAAAGCCCCTGACAGAAAGAAACACTTTCTGTCAAGGGCGAGCCATCTGAAATCCAGACACCCGTGGTGCCACCTTGCTTTTGCGGTTATACCACACACTTACCGGAATACCATCATATTCCTGGCAACTAACGTATGCCTTCACGTCATGGAATACTCGGCAAATGCCTTTCCCCATGCCCTCGGCGGTCCATTTGAAACTCCGCTTTCTGCCCGGCTCTCACCTGCCCGGACTCTCTGTGAGTGCGCTTGTAACGTTATCTCCGCTTCAACGGTTTCTGTCTTTATGAACTTGTTATGCATTATATGCTGACTTTTCTGTTTTGTCAATAGTTTTTCTCCTGTTTTTGCTTTTTAATCGATAATTCATTCTCAAATTTTTATATAAACAAAAAAATTTACTGAACAGGTCGGCGCAGAAAATGACAGGGAACTGGCAGAGCTTTTATTAAAGGAGGTTCCTCCCCTGCCGTTTCCCAGACAATATCTGAATGTGATACGCCGTTCTTTTGAAGAGAATGGGTTTACGACACTTGAAGCCGAGGAAGCATACCGCCCGATCAAATTTTGGGATGTTGGTGCACTTGTCTGGTTTGCACGGATCATCCAGTGGGAATTTCCTGGTTTTTCGGTTGCTGGTTGCCTGCCCAATCTATACCATGCGCAGGAGATTTTGGAGAAAAACGGCGTAATCGAAGGGCGTATCCACAGATTTCTTCTTGTCGTTCAAAAGTAATATTTATAGACCACAATCAAGACGGAACCGACGGTTGTGCCAGGGACTGTTTGTGAGCATGTCTGCGCCAGAAGTTCATACCAGACCGTTTTATCAGCGGAGATTTTTTGAAATCAAAGAAAATCTGGAGTTCACACTTTTTTCACAAAAAATTAGCACTCAACCCTTGACAGTGCTAACAATGAGTGCTATAGTACACTTAGAACAAAGGAAAAGAGAAAAAAAGAAAAGCTCTTCCGATTCGTTCAAAATCGACACCTCGGACTTCTCCGACAGTGCTAATATAACAAAATCAAAGTTATTGTTTTATGAAAGGAGATATGACTTATGATGATGCCTAGTATTTTTGGAGAAAACTTATTTGATGATTGGATGGATGATTTCGACAGAGATTTCTTCGGAACAAGAAATCCGCTGTACGGAAAACACAGTAAAAACATGATGAAGACAGACGTCCGCGAGACAGAAAATACCTACGAACTGGATGTTGACCTGCCGGGATTTAAGAAAGATGAAATCACGGCTGAGCTGAAAGACGGCTATCTGACGATTTCCGCTGCAAAAGGCCTGGATAAGGACGAAAAAGACAACAATGGAAAATATATCCGCCGCGAGCGTTACGCAGGTTCTATGAGCCGCAGCTTCTATGTCGGCAACGGAGTGCACCAGGATGACATTCATGCGAAATATGAAGACGGTATCCTGAAACTGTCCATCCCGAAGAAAGCGCAGCAGACCGTAGAACAGAAAAACTACATTTCCATCGAGGGATAATCCGCACAGATTCTTCTTCTCTGCAACTTTTTCCACAAACAACGGAATAGCAGAGTATTTCCAAAACAGGCAGACGGTTGAAACCCGCCTGCCTGTTTTGGTTTCATAAAATCAGATACAACACCAGGAACCTGATCAGCAGCAGTTCTCACAACTGCAAAAAAGCGCTCCGGAATCCCTCTTTGGGATCCGAAGCGCCTTCTTTATGGAATCTCTCTTACGACTTAAATTACTTAAGAGTAACTTTAGCGCCTTCAGCTTCCAGTTTGGTCTTCAGCTCTTCAGCCTCAGCTTTGGAAGCGCCCTCTTTCAGTACCTTCGGAGCGCCGTCAACTACTTCTTTCGCCTCTTTCAGGCCCAGACCTGTAGCTTCGCGAACAACTTTGATAACTTTAACTTTGTTCGGGCCAACTTCTGTCAGCTCTACGTCGAACTCGTCTTTCTCTTCAGCTGCTGCTGCATCGCCAGCGCCTGCTGCTGCAACTACAACGCCTGCTGCTGCGGATACACCAAACTCTTCTTCACATGCTTTTACCAGTTCGTTTAACTCTAATACGGATAACTCTTTAATCGCTTCGATAAATTCAGCGGTTGTTAACTTTGCCATTTTTATTTCCTCCTTGGATATTTTTAATTTCTGATTTTTATTTTCCGGAACCTTGGTTCCTGTCAGAGTCAATTAAGCCTCTGCTGCTTCGCCGCCTTTGGACTCTGCGATCTGATTAAGAACACGAGCCAGGTTAGCGATCGGTGACTGGATGCTTCCAAGCAGTTTGCCAAGAAGTTCTTCTCTTGACGGAACAGCTGCCAGTGCCTCCACGCCTTTCTTGTCATAGTAGCTGCCTTCCACAATACCGGAAACCATTTCCAGCTTCGGAGCAGTCTTAGCAAATTTTGCGATGATTCTGGCCGGAGCAGTTGCATCGTCTTTGCTGATTGCAAGTGCGTTGGTTCCTTCCAGATCTTTGCAAAGCTCTTCGCACGGAGTTCCCTGGAATGCGAAGTTCATCATAGTATTTTTGTATACTTTGTAACGAACGCCAGCTTCTCTTAACTCCTTACGCAGTTTTGTATCCTGCTCTACAGTAAGGCCACTGTAGTTAACCAGGATCACGGACTCTGCGTCAGCGATCTGTGCAGAAATCTCTTCTACGACAGGCTTTTTCAGTTCTACCTTTGCCATAACGGTTGCACCTCCTTGTAGTATTTCGTACCTACGCTTCGGAAGCATAAAAAAGCTCTTCCGCGAAAACGGAAGAGCTGCAAAATTCAACAATTCGTGAATGTAACTTCTCCTCGGCGGGCGTTTTGATCCTTATGCCTTACGGCACCCACTGTCTTCGGCGCGATACAGGATGTATCATAGCATAGCTGCCGCATGATGTCAAGAAGTTTTTTCAAATTATTGAATCATTTGGTTACAGTTCAGCCTAGGTCTGCGCACATGCTGCGCAGACCGTATGAGAACATAGTACCTGTTGGCGCCCACTCACGGCTTATTCTCCACATCATCGATTGCATCGATGATCGCAGACCGGAAACCGCTGCGTTCCAGAGAAGCCACTCCGACGATCGTAGTGCCTCCCGGAGAGCAGACCGCGTCTTTCATCGCGCCGGGGTGCTGCCCGGTCTCCAGATGCAGCTTGCCTGTGCCGACAAGCATCTGAGCCGCAAAGCGATATGCCTGCGCCCTTGTCAGTCCGTGTTTGACACCGGCATCTCCCAGTGCTTCGATAAACATTGCCGCGTAAGCGGGCGTACAGCCGCATACGGTACCCGCCACGGAAAGATGGGCAGTGTCGACCGTCTCAACCAGCGCAATTTTTTCAAACAGGTCTTTGACCATCTGAAATTCTTCTCCGGTCAGCGAATGCTTGTCCTCGCAGACGATAATTCCTTCTGCTACCGCCACCGGCGTATTGGGACAGGTGCTCAGGTGATGTGTCCCCGGAAGAAGCGCCTGCTCCAGTTTTTCAAACGGATAGCCTGCCGCCACCGACACAACGATCTTATCTTTCAGCTCTTCCCGGATGGGCGCTGTCACTTCCTGGATCATGTACGGCTTTACCGCCAGAATGACCAGATCCGCGCTGTCCGCCACTTCTTTGGCGTCCCTGCACGCATGCATTCCCCGTTCTTCTGTATTGCGGCAAAGCTTTTCCCAGTTTCTGGCGCATGCATAGACCTGTTCCGGCTTTAACGCGCCTGTGCGCAGAAATCCTTCCGCCATCGCCTGTGCCATATTTCCAAATCCTATGAATCCTACTTTTAATTCTGACATTTCAAGATTCCTTTCTGTTTTACGCTCTCACTGAGCAATCGTTTCGTTGGATGAACGGTTATCTCACTGAAAATACTGGTCGATTCCATCTGCGATGCCATCCACCATTTTCTTCTGGAAATCGCTGTCCGCCATTTTAGAATCGTCACCGGCATTGGACATAAATCCCATTTCCACAATCGTCACCGGCATGGTTGACCAGTTGATTCCGCTCATGTCATCGGTAATCATGACACCGCGGTTGCGCAGACCGGTAGCCTGACAGTAACTGTCAATGATACACTGGGAAAGCCGCTGGCTTTCCGGGGCAAGGGCAGATACGAACGCATTGGAATCCGACGGCGCCATACAGAGCGCACCATTGACGGAACTGTTGTCGTCACCATTGGCATGGATCCTCACCAGAATATCTCCACCCACAGATGACGCATACTCAGCACGCTCTTTGTTGCTGATATTTACGTCATGTGTCTCACGTGTCATATAGACCGTATATCCTCTGCTTTCCAGCTCCGTGCGCAGCAGCAGGGAAACCTGAAGGTTCAGTTCATACTCATCCAGCCCTGAAACACAGCCTGTGGTTCCCGAGGTCACTCTGGCTTTCATAACAGAACTTCCAGGACCGACAGGCTCTTTTCGGCTGTCCCCCTGTCCCTGATGACCGGGGTCGATCACGATCACCTGACTCAGTTCCTTTTTGTCCGTCAACACACCGTCGGCATTAAAGTAATACGTTTCTCCGTCGACCACAAACTCTCCGCTGTGGAGTCTTCCGCCCCAGTCTCTCAGGTAATACCAGTTCTCTCCCTGCTGCAGCCACTGACTGCTTGCCATCTTGCAGTCGCTGTTGAACCAGTACCAGTCATTTCCGATCTTGCTCCAGCCATTGTTTAATGCTGCGCCCCAGCCGCGGAAGTAATACCAGACGCCGTTTTCCTGACGCCACTGGTCATGGAGCATTCCGCCCCAGTCTCTGACGTAATAGAGGTTTCCTCCCTCTTCGATCCACTGAGCGCTTGCCATGGTACAGTCACTGTTGAACCAGTACCAGTCATTTCCAATCTTGCTCCAGCCATTGTTCAAAGCTGCGCCCCAGCCGCGGAAATAATACCAGATTCCATTTTCCTTGCGCCACTGGTCATGGAGCATTCCTCCCCAGTCTCTGACATAGTAGAGGTTTCCTCCCTCTCGGATCCACTCAGCACTTGCCATCGAGCAGTCTTCATGGAACCAATACCAGTCATTTCCCAGCTTGTTCCAGCCGTTATTCAGCGCACCGCCCCAACCGCGGAAGAAGTACCAGGTGCCGTTCAGCTGTTTCCAGCCGTCTTCCTGATTGGTACTCTTGAACATTTTATCGTTCTGCTCCGGATCCAGGTAATAAAGATCATTTCCGTTTTTCTGAAGTCCGCTGAGACGATGTCCGTCCGCGGTATCCAGCAGATACCATTCACCGTCAAGGATCAGCCAGCCGGAAGTCGGATCCGTTGCGTAATTGCCGTTCTTGCAGACCGCGCCGTTCATGATGTAGTAAGTCTTGTCCTGAACGGTGATCCAGCCTTCCTGTGTATACATCTTTCCGTCCTTGTCGAAGTAACGGGTCTGTCCGTCAACATCAGCGAAACCATCCTTCACGATCGTTCCGTATGCACTTTCTGCACCAGGCTGTCCCCCCTCCTCGGAGGAATAGTACACATGTGCCACACCGTTCTCATCCGTGTACGTCTGTGCGCCAGCGAGAAGATATCCGGTATCCGCCGCTGCCAGGTAGGTCTTGCCGCCTTCTGTAAACAGTCCGGTCTTCGGAGCGCCAGTCTGTGCGTCATAGAAGATCCAGTGATCATTGCCTTCCGCATCTTTCACCTGATTCCAGCCCGCCTCATAGACAGTTTTCCGTGCTCTCTCACCCTCCGCAGCTTCTCCCGCGGACTGAGCGGATGGCGCTGCACTTTCTTCAGACGCTTCGGATGCCGCCGTATTTTCTCCGGATGGTACAGACAATGCCCCATCTTCTTCTGACTGCACGGACGGCGTATCTGCTGCCGTCTGTTCTGATGACGGCTTCTCTGATACTTCTGCCGCCGCATCTGCTTCGGCATCCGGCGCTGCGGCAGGCTCCTGCGCCGGTGTTTCCTCCGGATTCGGAACTTCACTCTCTGTCTGAGACTCCGCATTCACAGATGCAGAATCCGAGACGTCCGAAGCAGCGTAAGCTGTCATCGGAGCAGCACTGACAGAAACGGCAATCGCCATCGCTGCCAACCATTTTCTTTTCATCCTTACTCCCTCCCATCATTTTTCATATATCCTAAAATAAAGCTATTTTCCAAACATACTCTGGCAGTTTCCTGCACTTCCTTTCCCAGGCTTCATTCCTCCGCTCTCACGCTGAGGCCGTCGCGCCCTTCGAACCATCCGCTGCCCTGGGGAATTTCCGTGTTTTTCCACTCGTCGGCTTTTTCATATCTGCCGCTGCGCAGACAATCCAGCAGCTGACGTCCCATTCCCACATACATCCGGCGGTGCCCAACAAATTCATTGTTCAGCGCCGGAAGAGAAATTTCCGTGGTACAGAAGCTTCCGTGGCTCTGGTAGAACAGTTCCGGCCGCTCTGACAGAAGCAGCTCCATCAGCGGCTGGTAATAGGCTCTCAGATACGCCTCCCTGGTAAAATCAAACGCCTGCCCTTCTTCCGTCTGGGGCACTTCCCGGATCACAGCCGTATAAAATCCTCTTTCATAATAGTTCATGCACGCGACCTTGTGCAGGGGAGCGCCTTTTCCGATCTTCGCAACCCCCTCCGCTTCCTGGCAGGCATTCCGGAAGGCAAGCTGGCTGTTTTCACTCCTTCCCACAGATTCCCACACACTGTAGGATCCGGAACCTTTCTGCATACCGATCAGATCATAACGATATTTTTTCCCGTATCTGCCGATCTCTGTCAGTCCCGGCTGCTCAATCTGATTGATGTGTACCAGATAATCATCCTGAAACATTTTTCCCGCAATGATCTTTGCGAAAATAGCTCCCAGGTAATGGGAGATCGTTCCCTTTTCGCTGACATCCAGATACATAGTCCTGGCAGATTTCACCAGCTGGTCGCCTTTGACCTCCAGTGCATTTTCCACCATCGCCATTTTCTGCAGCAATTCACCTTTTCTTTTCTCACGAAACGGCGGCGTCAGCCGCCCAGCCGGCATCGTACAGGTCAGGACTGCATGGAGCAGTTCCAGATTGGTGAATTCCAGCATCATATCATTTTTGCACAGTCCGCTGGAATCCTGGGAATCGATGACCGTCACCGGCATGGTATATGTTTTCTCTTCTGTTAAAATCATAAAAACCTCATTCAGTACTCTCCACCGTGTTCCTTCAGCCATCGCTCACGCTGCCGGTAATCCGGCAGTACGGAAGCGACAGTCTGATAAAACTGCCGGGAATGATTCATTTCCTTCCGATGAGCCAGTTCATGGACCACCACATAATCCAGGATCTCCTCCGGCATCCGGATCAGCTTCCAGTTAAAATTCAGATTGCCCTTGCTGCTGCAGCTTCCCCATCGTGTTTTCTGCTCACGGATCGTGATCCTTCCGTAGGTCACTCCCATTTTCTCCGCATAGAAAGCAACTTTCCCTGGAAATATCTTCCGTGCCTCCTGAATCTTTTCCTCCCGCTCGCCGGGCGTCAGCTCCTGCCGCTCCCGCAGTCTCGTCTGGGCATACAGCTTCTGCTGTTGCTGCCGGATCCATCCCTGTTTCTGCCGGAGAAATTCTTCAATCTTTCTGACAGGACAGCGCAAAGGCGCACGCACCACCACCGAACCGTCACGGCTGATCTGGATGGCGATACTCTTTCTGTTTGTGCGTATCAGCTGATAATCCGGCGGGTCGGGAAAACCGCTCTGTCCTTCCTGACCCGCCGTCTTTTTCTCTTCACTCATCTGCCTATCCCAGATATGCCTGCAGAAGTTCCAGCGTATTTTTCACACCGTCTCTGTGGCTTCTCTCATACCCATGAGAAGCATAGACACCCGGTCCGATCAGTCCGTGACGCACATCATGACCGGCGGTCAGCGCTGCCTCTGCGTCGGAACCGTAATACGGATAAACATCCACCGCATAGTTCAGCTTCTTCTCCTGCGCAGCTTTCACCAGCGCGGAAACTACCCCATAATTGTAAGGTCCACGGCTGTCCTTCGCGCAGATGGAAACCATTCGCTCATCGCATTCCAATCCTTCGCCGACGCATCCCATGTCAACAGAAAGGATCTCGGTCACACCTTCCGGAACCGTCGCGGAAGCCCCGTGGCCCACCTCCTCATACACGGTAATATGCTGGTACACGCAGCGTTTCGGAGTAACCTTTTCCTTCTTCAAATACCGGGCATATCCCAGCAGGATTCCGACACTCAGCTTGTCGTCCAGGAAACGGCTCTTGATATATCCGGATTCTGTCACCGTTGTGCGAGGGTCAAAGCATACGATATCCCCATTGTGGATTCCCAGCTGATTCAGGTCTTCCACCGAAGAAACCGGCTCGTCCAGCACTGCTTCCACCGTATCCCAGGTTCTCTTTGTCTCGTTATATTCACCGTTCACATGGATGGACGCATTCACCAGCTGGCAGGTGGCGGAGTACACCTTTCCGGATTTCGTGATGACCCGGCAGTTCTCTGTCTCCGCGTTGTTGGGGTTCATTCCGCCAAGGGGCGTCATTTTCAGCCTTCCGTTTCCTTTTCTTTCACACACCATCGCTCCCAGCGTGTCCGCATGTGCTTCCAGCAGAATGGCATTGTCCTCTTCTTTTCCTCCGAGCTTTACCAGCACTCCGCCTTTCACGGTCTGCAACGGCTCATAACCCAGCTTTCTGTATTCTTTCATCAGATAATCCGCCACATTCTGTGTATATCCGGACGGACTGTCGATCGCAAGGATCTTCTGTGTCTCCTCGATAATGTAGTCTACATAGCTTTTTTTCATCTTCCAGTCTCCCTTTTTCGTTACTTTTCCATCGGATAAATGATGCCCCAGGATTTTCTCAGGCTGTCCATCAGTTCCATGATCCGGATCGTCTCTGCATGCGGCATCTGCGGACACTCCTTCCAGCCTTTCTCCAGCGCCTCTTTGCACGCCAGAACTTCATACTCATACCCGTTGATCTGCTCCGGCACCGGGATCGTGCGGATACAGGCACGGCTCAGGTCAAAGATACGGATTTCCTCCGGATTATTGATATTCTGCACTTCAATATAGCCCTTGTCCCCGTTGATCACGCCAAGGCGGTCCGACTGCACCATCATGGAGCTGTACAGCACAGCCATTCTTCCATCCTCAAAAGTCAGGGTGATGCTGTTCTGCGCATCCACCCCGGTCTCCCATTTGACGCAGGCAGAGGAAACCTCTTTGATCTTCTCCGGAAATGCCATGCATGCAAAATTAATCGGATAAACGCCCAGATCCAGCAGCGCTCCGCCGCAAAGATTCGGGTTCGTCATCCGCTCCACATGGGTGATCGGGTAACCCAGGTTGGCGCTCAATGAAGTGACTTTTCCGATCACTCCGCTGTCGATCAGATCCAGGATCATCTGGCGGCTCGGCATATAACGGGGCCAGATCGCTTCGGTGAGAAGCAGGCCTTTCTCTTCCGCAAACGCAGTCAGGTCTCTCGCCTGTTCCGCATTCATTGTAAACGCCTTCTCGCAGAGTACGTTTTTTCCATGCTCCAGCGCCAGTTTCGCATGTTCATAGTGCATGGAATGAGGCGTTGCCACATACACCAGATCCACTTCCGGGTCGCTGACCAGTTCCTCATAGGAGCCGTATGCCTTCGCGAATCCCTGCTCTTTCGCAAAAGCCTCCGCACGGGACAGCTCCCGCGCGCCCACCGCATAGGGTTCCACGTCTTCTCCTCTTTCCTGCAGGCCGCGCACCGCCGCCGCCATCGACCGGGCGATATTGCCTGCTCCCAGGATTGCTACTCTCATTTTCATTTTTTATCTCCTTTTTCTCCACGGAAATTTTTCACAAAACCTTTGGTGAAATTATACTACAGATCGGCGGCAAATGCCAGTAGATTCATGGGGTTAGGCGGACGAAATCCGCCAGGGGCAGGTGGTCTGCGTGTATGGCGGGCGGCTGCAACGATGTGGAAAATCTAAGCATTCCAAAGTCCCTCCGGACGGGCACCGGAGCGATTCGCCAGGAAAGCTTTATGCTTTCCCAGCTCAGCGCTCCTCAGGCTCAGTGCGGGAAGCACTTCGCCTGACCCGTTCTCCGGGGCTTCGGAATGCCAAGATTTTCTCACATCGTTGCAGATGCCCGCCATACACGCAGACCACCTGCCCCTGGCGGATTTCTGTTCGTTGGAAGTGGAGGTTTGTAATGTCCGGTACAGAAAACGTGAATGTTCAGGTGGAATGTGGACGGTGAGATGTCGGAGTATTTTTTTGCTGGATGGAGGGGGTTCGTTTTTTTCGGATGTGTGTGATTGCCAGGGTGACGAGTTGTATGCAGCCGATGATGATTGTCAGCAGCAGGGCGTAGATGATCAGCAGGATCAGGCGTGCTGCGTTGAGTATACCGGTTACAAATGTGTGTTCTGTCATGCTTTTTGTCCTCCATTTCCTCATAATATGGTATTCCCATCTGCCGGAATTGTTCCTTGTGTTTTGCAGATATTGTTTCTTTGCAGTACCGGCACTTTCGTGGATCAGGGGTTCCTTGTCCTCGAAAGTGCCGGCTGCTTTTTTGATGTTATGCTATTATTTTAGGAAATTTGGAGGTTTTTTTCCATCGACTGAGGTTACATTTGCCGTGGAAAGCTTACATTTTTGTAATGGAATCCCTTCTGGATCAGTCGATTTTCAGGATCATTTCCAGGATTCTCCGGGCGCAGATCCGGATTGCTTCTTTTGTGATATAGTCTTTCTCCAGCGCTTCCATCACGCGCTCCGGATAGCCGTTTGCCATCTTGATATCGTTTCCGGCTTTTGCTTCCCGGTAATGTTCTCCGTGGGTCCACCAGTCGGTGGTCACAATTCCCCGGAAGCCCCATTCTCCGCGGAGGATGTTGGTCAGCAGGTCTTTGCTCTCGGACGTGTGTACGCCGTTGACCAGATTGTAAGAGGACATGATCGTATACGGATCTGCCTCCTTTACGATAATCTCAAAAGCTTTCAGGTAGATTTCTCTCGCCGCCCGCTCGGAAACTCTGGAATCGCTGTCTTTTCGGTCTGTCTCCTTGTTGTTGAACGCAAAATGCTTTACGCTGGCTCCGATATGCTGGGACTGGATGCCCCGCACAGCCGCGGCGCCGGTCTTTCCTGCTACCAGCGGATCTTCGGAATAATACTCAAAGTTTCTTCCGCACAGTGGGCTTCTGTGAATATTGACTGCCGGGGTCAGCCAGATTCCGATGTTGTTTTCCTTGACTTCTTTCGCGCCGGCTGCTCCCACTGCCTCTGCCGCTTCCGGATCCCAGGTGCACGCCACCAGTGTCGCGCAGGGCCATGCGGTGGTCGTCACGCCGCACTGCGGCTGGATCCGAAGGCCTGCCGGGCCGTCTGCCGTCATGACATTGGGAACTCCGTATTCCGGAAGATTACCCATTCCATAGGTATTCGCCACGCCTGTGTTCGGCTGTCCGCCCAACAGATGAATCATCTCTTCCTCGGAAAGCTGATCCAGAAACGCATCCATGTCTGCGCGTCCTTCCGCCACGTCGCTCAGAAGAATCCTGCCTTCCTGCCACGCCCAGCTATGCCGGTCAACACCACGAACCGCAGGCGCAATCCCTTCCAGAGTGCTGAGATCCTGCCGCTCCAGTCCCGGCTCTTCCTCATACTCTCCGGTCTGCAGCGTCTCATAACTTCCGTCTGCCAGCATCCGTCTGGTCAGCTTTTTCGGTTCCAGCTGTCTTGAGAGTTGTTCCGTTACGGTATCCTGCTCCACTTCATACTCAAAAAATTCGATTCTTTCCGCGTCTCTTACAGAATTTCCCACGTAGAAACAGTAAGAACCTTTTTCCAGAACCCATGCGGATTCCGCGACTTTTCCGGTGTCATCGTAGGATGCCATCTGAGCCACCGGAAAACAGAGTTCGATTTTCTGACTCTCTCCCGCTTTCAGCATTCTTGTCTTTTTATAGGCTGCCAGCACCTTCGCCGGTTTTCCCAGTTTTCCCTGGGGCGCTCCGTAATAAATCTGGACAACCTCACGTCCTTCCCGGTCGCCGGTGTTGTTTACTTCCACAAGGAAGCGGATCATGCCGTCCATCGCATCTGCTTCCAGCGTATAAATTCGGAAAGTTGTATAGGACAGTCCGTAGCCAAACGGATAGTTGACTTTCTCCGCCGCACCCGGGATTGTCTCAAAGTAGCGATAACCCACATAGATATCATCGGTATATTCTACATAATTTCTGGACTCATGGAAATTCGCGCTGGACGGATAATCTTCCAGAGACGCCGCAAAAGTATCGGTCAGTTTTCCGGAAGGATTCACATCGCCGCAGAGGATATCCGCCGCAGCCAGTCCGCCTTCCATTCCTCCCTGCCATGCCATCAGGACAGACGAAATCCGGTCGTCCTCTTTGAACCAGGAGGTATCTACCATTCCTCCCACATTGAGAACAACCGCAACCTTTGCGAAGTTTTCCCGGACGGTCTCGACCATCTTCTTCTCAGCCTCTGTCAGATAAAAATCTCCGTTTTCAAAAATCGACTGGCTGAGACTCTTCTGGCGCACCTCGTCCTCAAACAGCTGGTAGCCTTCCTCCTGGGTGGAACAGGTACGATCCCAGCCCTCGCCGGAAAAACGGCTGATGCTGATGATCGCAGTATCAGCAAACGCTTTCGCCTGAGCCAGCAGTTCTTCGGGGATTTCCGGCTCCCTGGTCATTCCCGGCAGCGCGCCTTCGGCGTACTGTTTTTCCATTTCTTTCTGATAAAAAGCGGCGAGTTCATGGAACAGCTCCACTTTTCCTTCCTGCTCTTTGATCTTCATTCCTTCATACAGATTGCGGACATAGGCAACCGTAACGTCACCGCTGCCGCCGCCTCCCTTGACATAATCAATGGTTCCCTTTCCGAACAGAGCGACTCTGCTTCCCTTCGCCAGGGGGAGCAGTCCTGTCACGTTTTTCAGCAGTACCATTCCTTCTCCTGCTGTCTTTCTGGACAGTTCGATGTGTTCCGCGCTGCCTGTTACTTTTTTGCTGCCGAGAGGCAGATTCGGCTGATATAAAACTCTCTGCCATTTTCCCATAAGTTTTATCCTCCTGTTATAGTTTTCCCTGCACTTTTCAAATTATTTTCATGCATTTTCCGGGATATATTACGTTACTATCAGCATAACGCAAATGACCGGAAAGAACTATAAGACTTTTGCCGAATAATACCACTTTTTTGTCTTTTTGAAGGCGGACGGTGACTGCGCCCGGAGACGGAGACGATCGGCGGAAGACGGACAGCCGGCGGGGCGGTGGGATGTGGAATGCGTGCTCACTCCGACATCCGGACAGAAACGGGCAGGGTGTTCGCCGGACGCGGAGCGACGATAACGCCATGGTATTTTCTGCCGGATGTCCGCTCCGTGTGCCGTCGGACACCCTGCCCGTTTCTGTCCGTCTGTAGTCGCAAGCACTGCATTTCCACATCCCACCGCCCCGCCGGCTGCCCGCCTTCCGCCTCCGTCTCCGGCTCCGGGCGCAGTCACCTGGGTTATGAGGGGATGAGGTGTTGTTTGGTTTGTTCTTTACTTTCAACAGCGATGTATCTATAATATTCTACGAATAGTTCTGCCACATCTATGAAACAATTTTGATTGGTTTTAGCTGTTTTTAACCGTTTACCTTTTATCTTATTACTTTTTTGACGCATTTTAAATTGTATTGTATTTTGAATTGAGAAATGGGGGATTGGAAATGAAATTTTTTCAAGTTGAGAAAATAACGGATCATGTGACGAGGATTTCCGGACTGATCTCGGAGTATATGTATCTGGTGGAGGGGTCGGAGCGGGCTTTGTTGATTGATTCCGGGTGCGGTGCGGGAGATGTCCGTTCTTTTGTTGAATCGCTTACACCGCTGCCTTTGTCGGTGGTTCTGACGCATGGTCATTATGATCATGCCGGAGGGGCCGGCAGGTTTGAGGAGGTCTGGATCGATCCTGCGGAGCTGATTCCTACACCGATCCACTATGACCGGTCGCAAACTTTTGAGAAGCTGAAAGGATGGCACCCTTCTCTCCGGTTGGAGGATATGTCACCGGATCCGGTTTTTCATCCCGACAGCGAAGCTTCTGTCCTCTGTCATCCTTTGACTGCGGGTATGAGGTTTTCTCTTGGCGGGATTTCTGTGGAAGCAATTCCGTGCCCCGGACATACGCCGGGAATTTTTTGTATGCTGATCGTGGAGGATCGGCTGCTTCTGACCGGAGATGCCTGCCATTCGATCAGTTATCTTTTCTTTGACAACGCACTTTCCATTGAAGAATACCGGGAAAATCTGTGTGTCCTGAAACAGCAGGAGGAACGCTGGGATTCTCTGCTTCTTTCCCATCCGATCGGCGCGGCTCCAAAGAGTATGCTGGATGAAGTAATCCGGCTGTGCGACGAGATCCTGACGGGGACAACGGATGAGGTTCCCTATGATTATCAGGGAAAACCTGCCTTTATCGCAAAAGCAGTGGACGAAAATATGCTGCGCAGAGATGGGGTATATGGAAATATCATCTTCCGCAAAGACAAGCTGCAGCGAAATCAGAGACCGGAATGAATTTTCAAACACGCTCTAAAAAGCGTATAAAAATAACCGTCGACCTTATCCTGACAGGTCAACGGTTATTAAAATTTTATTATACTCTGCTCTGCATCGAATTTTCCCCAAAGATCACACTGATGCTTGTGCCGACCTCCGGTGTGCTGTCCACTTCGATCTTGGCGTCGTGCAGGATCGCTCCGTGTTTCACGATGGACAGTCCAAGTCCTGTGCCTCCGGTAGCGCGGGAATGGCTCTTGTCTACGCGATAGAAGCGTTCAAAGATCCGCTCCTGTTCTTCTTTCGGGATTCCAATACCCGTATCTTCCACACGGATGACCGGATGTCTCTCTTTGTTGTATCCCACCGAAATTTTCACTTTGCCGTCGGCTTTGTTATACTTGATCGCATTGTCGCAGAGGTTGTAAACCATTTCATAAAGAATCTGCCGCGCGCCGTGTACAACCGCCATCTGACCTTCCACATTCAGTTGGACATTCCGCTCTTTTGCCCGCAGCATCAGCTGGCCTTCCACGTCCTTGCAGAGCTGATACAGCTCCACATCTTCCATCATAATGGATTTGTCGCTCTCGTCCAGCCGGGACAGTTTGATGATGTCTTCCACCAGAGAACTCAGGCGGCTCGCCTCGCTGTGGATCCGTCCGGCAAACTTCGGAATATCTTCCGGCTTTACCATATTGTTCTCAATGATCTCCGCATAGCCGGAAATGGACATCAGCGGTGTTTTCAGCTCGTGGGAAACATTTGCGGAAAATTCCTTGCGCATGTTTTCCGCTTTCTGTTTCTCCGTGACATCCAGTACCAGGATCACTGCACCGGATATCCGGTTGTTCACCCGCACCGGATTCGCCAGCAGCTGGTACGTACGTCCCTGTACCTCCAGCAGACGTTCGTTGGACTTGCCGGTCAGCGCCTCATCCAGCGCTTCCTTCAGCTCCTGGTTGCGGCTGACTGTGATGATATTGTGGTTGACACATTCCTTTGCCGTCACATCAAACAGTTCCTGGGCAGAACGGTTGATGGACAGGACATCCGACTGATTAGTGACGATCAGACCGTCCTTCATGTACTCGGTGATCGTCATGTATTCTTCCTGATTCTGCTTCATCTGGTTGACCTGCTCGCGGATCTTATTCTGCTGTTGGTCGATCCTCTTCAGCAGCGGCTCCAGTTCATCGTACGCCACATTGTCCATGGGATGTTCCAGATCCAGATGGTTGATCGGTTCTACCAACTGACGGGTCATGCGGTTTGCAAACAGCATCGTAACCAGCAGGATCGCAAGAATCAGCAGGATCACTCCGGCAATTCCGGAAGTGATAAACGCAAACACGCTTTCCGTTGTGCTGGCAAGCCGCAGAACATTGCCATCGTCCAGACGAATCGCATAGTAGAACGTCTGCGTCTGCAGCGTATTGGAGTAACGGGAAATCTGCGCGCTGCCATTTCGCACCGCCGTTTCAAACTCCGGACGGCTGCTGTGGTTTTCCATAGACGATTCCTCTTCTACAGAATCGTAAAGAATGCTTCCATCGGAAGCGATCAGGGTGACTCGGCTTTCCGTCCGTGTTCCAGCCTTCTCCACATATTCTTCTCCATATGTGTTCACTGCATACGCCATCACCTGGCACTCGTCCTTGACTGCTTCCTGCATCTGTTCGCTCAGATTATTGTACATGAACCAGCTCATGGAGAGAAACGTCAGAATGATTGCAGTAACAACGAGAATTACCTGATGTTTGAATATTCTTCGCTTCACCGGCTTACCCTCCTATCCGGTAGCCGACGCCGCGTACCGTTTCTATCATATCTCCGCAATGACCCAGTTTCTGGCGAAGCGTCCGGATATGAACGTCCACAGTCCTCGTCTCGCCGTCGAAATCATAGCCCCACACATGGCCGAGCAGACGGTCTCTGGACATGACAATGCCCTGATTTTCCATCAGATATTTCAGAAGTTCAAACTCCTTCAGCGTCAGCGTCACTTTCTGGTCGCCGATCAGCACCTGATGCTGTTTGACCTGGATCTGGATATCGCCGATCTGGAGTACCTCCTGATTCTTCTCTTCCTTGCCGGCTCTCCGCAGCACCGCACGGATCCTGGCGATAAATTCCATCATTCCGAACGGTTTTGTGATATAATCGTCCGCGCCGTAGTCAAGCCCCATAACCTTATCGTATTCAGCGCCCTTCGCTGTTACCATGATCACCGGAATCTGTCTGGTCACTTCGGAAGCTTTCAAGCGGCTCAGAATCTCCAGTCCGTCCTCCCCGGGAAGCATGACATCCAGAAGAATCAGTTCCGGCAGCTCTTTTTCCAGCTCCTGCATCAACTCCTGTCCGCTGTCCATCCCCTTGGCGTGAAAGCCACTGGACTCCAGCGTATATACGATCAATTCCCGGATATTTCTCTCATCTTCCACGCAATAAATCATTGTCATTCTCCTTCATGCTGTCCCGTAATAGAAAATTCCACCCATTCTGCAATGTTGGTCGCATGGTCTCCGATTCTTTCATAATACTTTGCGATCATAAGATAGTCCAGGGACTGTTCTCCCGAAGAGGTTCCGTCCTTCAGCGCGCAGACCAGCTCGTTCTTCACTTCTTCAAACAGATGGTCTACCAGATCATCCTCACGGATTACCTGACGGGCAATACCAAGATCCTGCTTTACATAGGCATCCACACTCTTAGACACCATGCGCTGGGTGATCTGTGCCATATCTTTCAGACGGATGTTCTCTCCCGGCGCTTTCAGGTGGGTCGTCTGAACAATCTCCGCAATATCGGAAGCCTGATCTCCGATTCTTTCCATATCCGTGATCATCTTCAATGCCGCGGACACCTGGCGCAGATCACTTGCCACCGGCTGCTGCTGAAGCAGAAGCTTCAGACATCTGCTCTCAATCTCCCGTTCTTTTTCATCAATGGCAGCATCTTTTTTCCGAAGATCCTGCGCCGCCTGCGGATCTTCTTCCATCAAAACCTGATATGCACGGCTGATTGCCTGTTCGCAAAGCGCTCCCATCTCAATCAGCTCCACATGCAGTTTTTCCATCTGCTGGGTAAAACGATCTCTCATATCAGCCAAACCTCCCTGTAATATAATTTTCTGTTCTCTTATCTTTCGGCATGGAGAATAGCTGCTCCGTATCATTATATTCTACCACTTCTCCCAGCAGGAAGAAAGCAGTTTTATCAGAAATACGTGCCGCCTGCTGCATATTGTGGGTTACCATGACGATCGTATAGTCTTTTTTCAGTTCTGTGGCAAGGTCTTCAATCTTTGATGTGGAGATCGGATCCAGCGCAGACGTCGGCTCATCCATCAGGATAACCTCCGGTTCCACAGCCAGTGTTCTCGCGATACAGAGACGCTGCTGCTGTCCTCCGGAAAGGCCAAGCGCGCTCTTGTTCAGGCGGTCTTTCAGTTCATCCCAGATCGCTGCCTGACGAAGGCTGCGCTCTACGATCTCATCCAGCTGGGATTTTTTGCGGATGCCGAAGATCCTCGGACCATAGGCAACATTGTCGTAAACGCTCTTCGGAAACGGGTTCGGCTGCTGGAAGACCATGCCGACTCTGTGGCGAAGGCTGATCGCGTCCAGATCCTGGAAAATGTCCGCTCCGTCCAGACGGATGTTTCCTTCAATCTTTACATTTTCCACCAGATCGTTCATACGGTTCAGAGTTTTCAGGAAGGTGGATTTTCCGCATCCGGACGGTCCGATAAACGCGGTAATCTCATGTTCCTCGATTTTCATGTTGATATCTTTCAGCGCGTGGAAATTTCCGTAATGCAGGTTCAGATTTTCCACTTCAAACTTGCTGTGACCGTTTGCACCATTTTTCTGTTCCATTTCTTCTATAATTCCTTTCGTTTCTTCCGTTATATTCCATTCTGTCCTACAGACTCAGTAACCTTCCGCTGGCTGAACGGCTGCTCATCCTAATTTAAGCAGCTTCTCCGGCACTCTTTCTGCTGATTCTGCGGCTGAGGGCGTTTGCCCCGATATTAAAGACAAGAACAAGGATCAGCAGAACTGCAGAAGACAGATTCGCAAGGGCGCGGTCCTGTCCGTTGGTCTGCAGATTCCAGATCTGAAGGGAAAGTGTCTCCGCCGGCCGGAAAATATTCAGCGGGCAGGTAGGCGCCGACAGATCCCAGTTGCTCCATCGCAGGTCACTTCCGGATCCTGTCGTGTAAAGCAGCGCCGCCGCCTCTCCGAATCCACGTCCTGCAGCCAGGATGACACCGGTCATGATTCTCGGCACACACGCCGGGAGAAGTACATGGAAGATAGACTGCCAGCGGGTTGCTCCGATTCCGAGGCTTGCCTGCAGATAGCCTTCCGGAAGTCCATTGATGGCATCTTCCGTCGTCGTTGTGATCAGAGGCAGTGTCAGGATTGATACACAGAGCGCACCTGCGATCAGGCTTCTTCCCAGTCCTGCCATCACCAGGAAGATCAGGTATCCGAACAGGCCGACAACGATGGACGGCAGGGAAGACAGAGTTTCAATACAGATACGAAGAAACTTCGTCAGCGGACCCTGTTTTGCGTACATTGCCAGGTAAATACCGCCGCATACGCCGACCGGCACCGAAAATACAAGAGAGATAAATACAAGGTACAAAGTATTGAACAGCTGATTTCCGATACTTCCGGAACGTTCAAAAGCAAACATTTCAGGGGTTGCACCCGCCAGGCCTCCGATGATCACGTAGGAGGCAAAACCGATCAGGAGGGCAAAGAAGAAGATGGCGATGCAGTAAAACACAACCGTCATGACTTTGTCCACACCGATAGAACGCTTAATCTTATTCATGATTATTTTCCTCCTTCCATAACACGGCTGCCCGCGATGTTCTTATCTTCTTCCTGTTCCATCGCGCGCACCTGACTTACGGTTTCATTCTTCTTTTCTCCGGCTGCCGCACGTTTTGTGCTTTTTTCACCGGCTTTCTCCGGATTTTTACCTGAGAAGAAGTGGATCAGGAAGATGAACAGCAGGGACATCAGGAAAAGCAGAAGTGCCATAGTCCACAGCGCGGTTTTCAATTCTCCGCCTTCCATCGCATTTCCCATCTGAGAAGCGATCTCGGTGGTCAGCGTCTTTGTTCTCGAGAAAATGCTGGTAGGAAGCGCCGTCGTCTGTCCGATGACCATCGCTACCGCAAGCGCCTCGCCAAACGCACGGGCAAGGCCAAGGATCACACCGGAGATGACTCCCGGAAATGCAGCCGGAAGCACAATCCGGTAAGTGGTCTGCCAGCGGGTAGAACCCAGTCCGTAAGCTGCCATACGGCAGTCTTTGGATACCGCGCGGATCGCGTCCGCGGAAACGCTGGTGATCGTCGGGAAGATCATGATCGCCAGAACGATTCCCGCCGCCAGCAGAGAATGACCTACCTGAAGATCAAAAAGATCGCGGATTGCCGGAACCAGTACCGTCAGGCCGACCCATCCGTAAACGACGGAAGGAATACCTGCAAAGATCTGAACCACCGGGCGATAAAATTTTTCTCCGAATTTCGGAGCGATCTCTGTCATAAAGATCGCAGAGCCCAGTGCGAACGGAGTGGAAATCAGAAGCGCCAGCCCGCAGGTGGACAGCGATCCCACGATAAAGATCAGTGCGCCGACGGTTCCGCCGCCGTCCGCTCCATCCGCCGGATCCCATGCAGTGGAACCCAGAAATTCCATCAGGCTGTGCCCGAACTTTGTAAAGGTTCCGGACCCCTGATAAACCAGAAACGCGCCGATGCTGATGGTCAGAACGATGACAAACAAACCGCAGACCGTCATCAGTGTGCGCCAAAAATATTCTTTTCTAAACATGCCTTTTGTTGTATTCATAAAAATTCCTCTTCACCATATGGGTCCTCTGCCGCCGGCAGCCTTCCCTTTTCCATTGCGTTATAAAAGGCGGGCATAGATGCCTCTGTGCCCGCCTTCCCTTTTTGCTATACTTAGTGCTCTGTTACCGTCATCTTGGAAGATACGCCGTAGCCCAGTTCCTCCATACGGGTGCCGTAGTCATCAGACATGATGTAGTCAAGGAATGCCTGTGCCACTTCGTTCGGCTCGCCGTTGGTATACATATGTTCATAAGTCCATACCGGGTAGGTTCCGTTATAAGTATTCTCCAGTGTCGGCTCAACACCGTCGATCGCTACTGTGGAAACGCCTGTGTCCTCTCCGGTCAGATAGGAAAGAGCTACATAACCGATCGCGCCTTTGGTATCTCTTACATTCTGCAGAAGAACTCCGGAATCATCTGTTTCCATGGAGGTGTTGGATGCCTCTTTGTTTCCGTCCAGCGCATATTTCTCGAAGGTTGCTCTTGTACCGGAAGATTCCGGACGTGTGATCAGTACGATGTCCTCATCCGGTCCGCCTACTTCGCTCCAGTTTGTGGTCTCGCCTGTGAAGATGGAGATCAGCTGATCTTTGGTCAGGTCGGTAACGCCTGCCTCAGCAACGTCCGGGTTCACGATCGGAGCCATGGTGATTACACAAACCTGATGGTCTACCAGACCTTCTGCCATGGATGCGTCCAGCTTCTCTTCTGCGGTAACATCGGAGTTTCCGATATCTACAGTACCGTCAGCCACCTGCTGAAGTCCCTGGCCGGAACCGCCTGCATCGATGGTAATGGAAACATCCGGGTGCAGCTCATTGAAATACTCAGCCGCGTCATCTGCCAGAGGTTTCAGTGCGGAAGAACCTGCTGCGGTAATGGTTCCGCTCAGTTCGTCTGCTGCCGCTTCTCCGGATGCCGCTGATGCGGAAGCCGAGGATTCGGAAGTGGATCCTTCTGAAGATCCGGAAGTACTTGTGGAATCGGAATTTCCACCGCATCCTGCAAGCACGCCTGTCGCTACAATTGCTGTCATAACTAATGCCATAATTTTTCTTTTCATCGTTTTTTCTCCTTGTTTCAGTTCATTTTTTGGTTTGAAGAACTTTACATTTCGTTTTTACAAATCAATCTTAACAATTTTGTGTAAAATTCAAAATCAGCAAATGGTAAAATCTATGTTAATTCCGGTATTTTTTGCGCAAATTATGTTAAGTGTATGTAAAATCGGGAGTTTTTCTGTTTGTTGGCTCCGGATATTTCAGATATTTGTAAAACGCCGATTTTACTTTGAGAAGCCGTGTGTAGAGGGGAAAATTTTCCGCATTCTTGCAGCCGTCCGCCGTACATGCATCCCACCTGCCCTTGACGGCTTTCGTCCGCCTTAGCCTAAGAAAAAACTATCGCGTTGTCCTTGCGAATATTTCATGATATGATAATGCCAAGAGCATCCATTCACAACAGAGAGGAGTTTCCAAATGTCACAGATCATCCAAAGAAATTTACAGAAAACAAGGAAAGAAACGATCGCCGTCTCGGATGATAAGCAGATCCGTTTTGATGTATCCGTCGATCACGGCAGTTTTTCTCCGAGTCACTGGCATGAGGCGATTGAGATTATTTATGTGCTGGAGGGATCCGCGGTTGTGACGCTCTTTGATCTTACCATTACCCTGGAGCCCGGTCAGATGCTTTTGATCAATTCCGGTCTGGTGCATGCGTCCCGGTGCCCCTCCGGGAACCGGACGATCCTGATGCAGATCCCCGATGATCTTCTTTTGTCTTTTCTGCTCGACGTCTCCCATCTCTGGTTTGTAATTGACTATGACAGTCCAAACCCGGAGGTACAGGAGAATATCCAGAGACTGCGGAATCTGCTTCTGGATATGATGCGGCTGCAGGAGGATGGCCGTCCCGGTTATCTTCTGGGCTTTCAGCGGGATCTGTTTGAATTTCTTGATCTGCTTTACCGGAAGTTTCTTCAGGAAATGCCTGTTGATTATCATCCAAAAAGTTCCCGTGTCCTTTCCCGCCTCGACGCGGTGCTCTCCTATACGCACCAAAATTACCGGTCGCCCATCACTCTGAAAGAGGCTGCTCAGGTAGCGGCGCTCCAGCCGGAGTATTTCTGTCGGTTTTTTAAGGAAAACATGGGCACTACTTACCTGCAGTATCTGAACGACTATCGGCTGTCCTGCCTGTACCGGGATCTGGTTGCCACGGATCTCAGCATCCGCGAGCTGGAAGAACGCCACGGGTTTACCAATGACAAACTGTTTCACAAACTGTTCCGCGAGCGATTCCACACAACGCCTCTGCAGACCAGAAAGGCATCCCGGCAGCTGAAGCTGCAGGAAGCCGACGCATCAAATACAAAATAGCTGCTGTATTCACATAGAAAGCAATTTTCGAACACTCTCTAATCAATACATGCAGCTCTTTTGAAAAATGTCTCTGTACGAAAAAAGATCCCGCCGAGGCGTTTCCGCCCTGGCAGGATCTTTTTTCTTAATATATCGTTATGCAAGTTTTACCGGGTTAACCTTAACACCAGGTCCCATGGTCGGAGCCAGTGTTACACTTCTCAGGTACTGTCCCTTCAGAGTGTTTGGTCTAGCCTTGTTAATTGCATCGATCAGCGTCTGGAAGTTGTCGCTTAACTGCTCCTCTGTGAAAGAAGCTTTTCCGATTGGCACGTGGATAATGTTGGTTTTGTCAAGACGGTACTCGATCTTACCAGCCTTGATTTCCTGTACAGCCTTTGTAACGTCCATCGTTACGGTACCAGCCTTCGGGTTTGGCATTAAGCCCTTCGGTCCAAGTACACGTCCCAGACGTCCAACAACACCCATCATATCCGGAGTTGCTACAACAACGTCGAAATCAAACCAGCCTTCGTTCTGGATCTTCGGAACCAGTTCCTCTGCTCCTACGAATTCTGCGCCGGCTGCTGCAGCCTCATCAGCCTTTGCACCTTTTGCGAATACCAGGACGCGAACCTGTTTTCCTGTTCCGTGCGGCAGTACAACCGCGCCACGGATCTGCTGGTCAGCGTGACGTCCGTCACAGCCTGTCTTGATATGAACTTCGATTGTCTCGTCAAATTTAGCAGTAGCCAGTTTCTTTACTGTAGAAATAGCGTCTGCCGGGTCGTACAAAGTTGTACGGTCTACTGCTTTCGCAGCTTCTAAATATTTCTTTCCGTGTTTCATTTTCTAATAACCTCCTGGTGGTAATTGCGGGAATGTCCCTCCCACGTCTTCAACGGGCGAGGATCTCTTTCGTTACGATTAGTCCTCTACTACGATACCCATACTTCTTGCTGTACCAGCAATCATGCTCATAGCTGCTTCGATAGATGCCGCATTCAGGTCAGGCATCTTCATCTCTGCGATTTCACGGATCTTGTCCTTGGAAATCGTTGCAACTTTTGTCTTGTTCGGAACGCCTGAACCAGATTTGATGTTGCAGGCTTTCTTCAGAAGAACTGCTGCCGGCGGAGTTTTTGTTACGAAGCTGAAACTTCTGTCTGCGTAAACAGTGATAACTACAGGGATGATCACATCGCCTTTATCTGCTGTTCTTGCATTGAATTCTTTTGTAAACTGTACGATGTTTACACCATGCTGTCCAAGAGCCGGACCAACTGGTGGCGCTGGTGTTGCTTTACCAGCTGGAATCTGTAATTTGATGTATCCTTCTACTTTCTTTGCCATTTTAGGCACCTCCTAAAATCAATGTGGTAATTGCGGGAATTTCCCTCCCACGAAACGCAGAACGCGTTTCTTACATCTTCTTAACTTCAGCGAAACTAATTTCTACCGGCGTTTCGCGGCCGAACAGCTCAACATTGATGGTAACCATCTGTTTTGCTCTGTTGATACTCTGGATGATACCTTCCGTATCCTTCCAAGCACCGCCTGTAACAGTGACTGCGTCCCCTTCTTCCAGATCAAACTCAACCTTTTCGGTTGTTTCATTGATCCCCAGGTTCATCATCTCTGTTTCAGTCAGGGGCACCGGCTTTGAGCCCGGACCTACGAATCCGGTCACACCTCTGGTGTTGCGGACCACATACCAGGTATCATCGTTCATCACCATGTTCAGAAGAACATAGCCTGGAAACAATTTTCTCTGTACCTGTCTCTTGGCGCCGTTTTTGATCTCAACGACTTCTTCCATCGGGACACGTACTTCCAGAATCTGGTCCTCAAGGTGACGGTTTTCGATTGTCTTCTCAATATTGGCTTTTACTTTGTTTTCATAGCCCGAATAGGTGTGGACTACATACCAGTTTGCTTCTGACATTTGCTCACCTTTTCCTTATTTAATCAGTAAGTTGACGATTTCCAGAACGACGCTGTCGACCAGTGTGATCAGTCCGCACAGGACCGCAGAAATTGCAACGACTGCAACGGTCTGCTTTCCGAGGGTTTTCTTGTCGGTCCAGATAATCTTGCCAAATTCGGATTTCAATCCTTTGAACCAGCTTTTTCCGGATTTTTTGTCTTTCTCAGCCTCTGCCATTTGCTCACCTCTTGCCAAAATTATTTGGTCTCTTTGTGCATTGTGTGTCTCTTGCAGAACTTACAATATTTCTTTGTTTCCATTCTGTCCGGATGATTTTTTTTCTCTTTTGTCATGTTGTAATTACGCTGTTTACATTCCGTACATGCCAATGTGATTTTTACGCGCACGACTTCCACCTCCACTGTGTATTTGCGTTTTCCGTCATCGCTGACGTTTGCGGCGGTCTTTTTCTGTGCGGCTGCAGCGTTCGTACCCGCTGTTTTTATGCATAAAAAAAAGACCTTCTTCCATGTCGCTGTTTGATTATATCACCATTTTTCTGCCACGTCAAGGGTTTTTCGAAGGCGGACGGCCGGGAAGCGGCGGGAGCGGGCGGCTTTGGGCGGGATTTGCAGATTCGCTTCTCACTCCGGCTGAATTCTGCAAATCCTCCCTCGCCGCCCGCTCCCGCCGCTTTCCGGCCTGTCTCTTGGTGGTGTGGGTGGTCGGAAGGGTGCCGACCTGAACGGTCGAGCACTTGGCTGATAGAATAATTGTGCAAACGAGCGAATTGTCACTAAAACAGTACTCAATGTGAAAACTGTATTATTCAAGAATAGAAGTGAATAAGAAAAACTGCTGTATTGTGATTCTTCTATAATATAATGGAACAAAATAGAAAAATTGCAATACATCAGTTTTTCAAAGAGTTTCTCTGTAAAATCTTTTCGAACACGCTCTAACGTTTTAATAAGATAATTATCAGCAGATATAAAATCAGTATGCCTGATATAATCAAAAATAAGAAGGAAATCCATGGCATGCCCAATATCTGTGGTTGGATGTCTGTGAAGCTGAAGATGGCTGAAGCGAGGAGCATCGCAGCCGACAAGAGGGACAGGGTCAGGCGGTTGGCGATGGCGTAGATGCTTTTGCGCCATTGGCGGCCTTCGTTTTCCTGGAGGTTGATGCGGACCTGGCCGTTTTTTACGATGTTCAGCAGGTCGGACAGCTGGGCGGGGATCTCCAGGGCTTTGGCGGAGGACATGTAGATCAGTCGGGCGTTGTGGCGGAGTTCGTGTTTCAGGTCCAGTTCTTTCCAGATGCTTTGGGACATGTGGATGGACAGGATCTGGATCAGGTTGACGTTGGGGGAACAGGCTTTCAGAGTTCCTTCCATGGTCATCATGCTCCGGCACAGCATTGTGATGTCTGACGGGATCGAGATCTCGTGGGTCTTCAGCATGTCCAGGAGTTCTTCCAGCAGGTTTCCCAGGTTCATGGTTCCGAAATCCATACTCAGGTAGCGGCGGACGATGTCGTCCAGGTCGGTGTAGAGCTGGGCGTGGTTGACTGGATTTTTTGGGGTTCCGAGAGCGAGGAAGGTGTTTTTCAGGGAGTAGATGTCGTTCTGCAGGATCGCCATGATCGCGTTTTTCAGGATGTGTTTCATCCCTTCGGACAAGCGGCCGGTCATGCCGAAGTCCAGCCAGGCGATTTTTCCGTTTTCGATCCACAGGTTGCCCGGATGGGGGTCTGCATGGAAAAATCCGTCTTCCAGGATCTGTTTGCAGTAGTTCTCTGCCGCTTTCTGTCCGATCTCGGTGTTGTCGTAGCCCAGCGCCCGGAGTTCTTCCAGACGATCGATCTGCATGCCGCCGATGTAGCTCATGGTCAGAACCTTGGATGTGGTGTATTCCCGGTAGACTTTGGGGCTTGTTATGTAGACGATGTCTTTCTGGTTTTCCGCGAAGAGTTCCAGGTTTGCGGCTTCTTTCTGGAAATCCATTTCTTCCTGGGTGGTCTTCCACATTTCTTCTATGATCGAGCGGAAGTCCACGATATCTTTGGTTTGCATCGCCAGGTTCATCATTCCGGCGGCTTTCCGCATCAGGGCGATGTCTTCTGCCATGATCTCATGGATGTTGGGGCGCTGGATCTTGACGACAACTTCTTCTCCGCTTAACAGACGTCCTCTGTGTACCTGGGCGATGGACGCTGAGCCCAGAGGTTTTTCGTCCAGACTGGAAAAGACCTGGGAGACCGGAGCGCCAAGCTCCTGCTCCAGCAGGTCTTTCATCTGGTGAAATTCCACGGGTCTTACCTGTGTCCGCAGGCTGGTCAGTTCCCTGCAGTATTCCTCCGGAAGTACGTCGGACCGCATGGACATGATCTGTCCCAGCTTGACGTAGGTCGGCCCCAGATCTTCCAGAATCTCTCTCAGCTTTACAGGTGTGAGACCTTTTCCGATCTGGTGCCTCCGCAGGACTTTGAGAATTTCTCCCAGTCTCGTTCCGGCGTGTTCGTTCTCAGCCCGCATTGTTTCCTGCAGATGCGTCATCGGTATCCGCTTCTCCTGTTCCGGCTTCTTGTCCTTCGCTCTGTATGCTTCCGTCTTCTGCCGCCTGTCCGCTGTCTGCGGTTTCTTCCGGGGCTTCTTCTCTCGCGGCAGCTCCCTCCTGTGCCGCCTGCTGCGCCTCCTCCTCGGCTTTTTCACGGGCTTCCTGTGCCGCCTTTTCTTCCGCCTTCCGGATCTCCTCTTTCAGCGCTTCTAGCTCCTCTGCGTTCATGTGCTCCACGGCGGAAAATGCGTCCTTGAATTCCTTGGTCACATTGACGGTCACATGCTGCTTCACCTTCTGTTTCGCATTTCGTTTCAGCTCTTCATTCAGAACCTTGCCCTGTTCCATGGTCAGTTCTCCCTTGCTCACAAGGTCGTCGATCACTTCTTTTGCCGTCTCCGCGGTGGTCGCTACCGCTCCTACGCCTGCCAGAAATACTTTCTTTAATCCTTCTCCTAAATCCATAAAAACCATCCTTTCTCTTTTCCAGTACATCGCAAAATAAATAGATAGCCATTTATTTTCAATCTACTGGTTAACGAACTGTTCCCTGCGCAGCTGTTTTTTCGGTTCGCTTTACCGGCAGCCTTCGGAAGAACAGTGTCAGTGAACCGGATTCTCCGGCTTTTCAATACTCTATCCTTAGTATAGCTGAAATTCTCTGAAAAATATAGGGGTTTAAGACAATTTTAAGAAAAACAAAGAATTTCAAACATTCCGTTCCGCCATGCATTCCGTCTCACCCTTCCAGATAATCCCGCAGCTTCTTCATCGCCCTTGAAACTCTTACCCGGAGGGCGACGTCCGTACAGTCCAGATCCGGGAGGGCGTCCCTCGGCGGGATTCCGCAAAGTTTGCACAGTACCAGAATCCGTTCCGTCCCGGTAAGCCCCGCTATATATTCTTCGAACATCAGCCGGGTAAGTATCACATCTTCGGTATCGCCGGATATATTTCTTCTCCTTCTCACAGCCACGGTATCATCGGGCGCTTTTTCGTCGATTTTCATGTCCTCCGCGAACATTTCCCTGCTCCGGTAGGCGAGATCCATATTGTCAAGAAACTTGCGCCTTCCGACCATATACAGCCAGCCGCGGATCCCGTCGTCGCCGATGGGTATCACTTGATCCATTTCACGGTAAAAGGCCAGCCACACTTCCTGCGATAAATCTTCGGTCAACTGTTTATCTCCTTTTGTGAGCTTCATCAGGTTTTTCGTTACATACTCTTTGTACTTCGCGTAATAGCCGTCAAATCTGCCATACCCGCCTTCCACCGTACTTCCTTCCCTTCTCCTTCGTTTCTCCTGCGTCTGTCCGCCTTCCTCTTCTCTCCCCGAAAAAGGACAGACATAATCGTTGGCTGTTATGTCTGTCCTTTACTTTCCCGCATCCGCTATCATCACAGCGACCACATGGAGAATCCGCTCCTTTTCACGATCATCCAGATTCTCCATCAACGCTCCCAGCTGCGTCATATGAATATCAAACCGTACGTCCAGTTCTTCACCAAGCAGTTCATCCGAAGAGGCTTTCAGAACATTCGCAATGGCTATAAAATTCTCCAGCGTCGGATTTTTCACTCCCCGCTCGATCGCACTGATGTAGCTTGTGCTGAGAGAAACCATTTCCGCCAGTTCTTCCTGCTTTAAACCCCGCTTTTTCCGGAACTTTGCAATCTGACGCCCCAGTGATACCATGCGTCACTACCTCCTGCTGTATTAGTCTTATACAGTCAGTATAGGTGAAATTCAGGGAAGTATACAGAATCCATTGGAGTGATAGTCATACTGTCAATATGAATATGTCCGTTTTTTTCAGCTCCCTTTCTCTTATGCGAAAATCAAGCAGAAAACGCCAGGCATGCATCCACGGAAAAAGTCCTGCTGTTTCCTGCAAAGACCTTCTGATTCCATGAACCGCATCCTGACGTCTTACCCGTTTTTTTCCTCGTCTGCTTTTTATGACGCTTTCATTTTCTTTCTCACAACAAATACAAGCGCGCCAAGCGCTGCCGCCGCCAACACTCCAAGCCCCACAAACGCTACCATCGGCAGGTTCTTTTCCATTTCTTCCTTGTCAAGATCCTGATTTGCCTGCGGCACCTCTTCCTCGTCCAAATCTGTCAAATCCTGGGTTCCCTGCGGCACTTCTTCTTCCGAGATATCGGTTGTCTCGTCTCCCGTACCGTCTTCTCCTTCTGCAGCTGCATCTTCCGCTCCCTCATCGGCAGTACCTTCCGCGCCAGTCCCGGCGTCCGCTGCTGCATCCGCGCCAGTTCCGGCGTCCGCAGCCGCATCGGTTTCGTCCCCGGCTTCTCCGCCCGCACCAGTGTCCGGAAGGGTATTCGTCTCCTCTTCCTCTGCGGTTTCAGATACCGGCTCCGTCACAGTCGTTGTATGAACCACCGTTTCGCCCGGTTCCGTGATCACCTCGGTGGGAACAGGGGTATATACAAACGTAAACACATTTTCTGCTTCATTTTCTGACAATGTTTTTGTCAGCGCCAGTGTCTGAGGATTATAGCCTTCTACATAAAGGTATGCTACCACCGGCTTGTCTCCTACGTTTCCATAATACGTACGGCTTGGCGCAAGTATGTTTCCCTCCGTATCCTGATACTGTACCGTATACGACGCCAGATTTCCTCTGATTCCGTATGCCACCACATACTCTGCGTCTCCCTCCACATGGAACGCAGAAGACTGCACCGTATCATTGTCACGTCCGCTTTGGCGCACGCCGCGGATATAATATTTGCTGTCTTCCGACAGTTCCACCGCACCTGCCTGCACATCAAAAGATACGATGTCCCCCCGCTTCAGACCGCTGACCGTGATTGCTCCATTTCGCAGTACAGCAGAATAATCCGAGCCGCTTTCCATGTTATTCACATAAAGGCCCTCTGTACTGCAAAAAGCGCCCTGATTTCCGCTGTAAAACGTCACCTGATACGTATATTCCTCCGCGAAGACTCTCACAGAAGAACCTCCGAAAGACAGGCAAAGGACCAGTACGAAAGCCAGAAACACGCCTGGACTTTTTCCTTTTCTTTTCATCCTCTTTGTCATGATCTCTGGTCTCCTTTCCGGTTCCTGCGGCGATTTTTCATTGTTCCCACTGCCAAGATCAAAAGCGCTGTACCGCTCACAAACGCCGCTGCGCAAAGCCCCAGAATCTGCGTCGGATCTCCCGTCCTCGGCGTTGTGGTGACGATCTTACGGATGACACGGTTCACAACCGTATCTTCCCCCTGTTCCGTTACCATATTCGGTTCCACTTTTTCCACGGCAAAATTCATCTGAAGCCTTGCCAGCGTATCCTGGTAATCGTTGCCCTGTGTTTCGCCATCCAACTGAACCCGCAAAAGCACTTGTCCTTTTTCTCCATCCGCGAGACGGTCCAGATAGAAATAGTCTTCCAGCGATCCGGTTGCCTGGTGCAGGCCTTCTTCTCCCGCATCTGTCTCTCCGCCCACCGACGCACTGCTGTAAATTACGGTTTCCGTGCCATCCGGTCCCACATAAGACAATTCATAACCGTATGCACCGCCTTCCGCAACACTTTGACTGTCTTCCAGAGACTGAAGGACCTCATTTGTCATATACCAATCCGTTTCACTGCCGCCGCTGTTTCCAATGGCAACCCGAAGCTCAATAGAATCCCCCGGCTGTATCTGGTAAATCTGTTCGGTCAGTTCCGAGGACTGAAAATTACTCTCAACCGCCTCCCCGTCAAACTCCACCGTCCAGCTGCTTTTTCCCTGAAATTCCTCCGCAGATGTCGTTGTTCCCATGGCTGCGGTCATTGCTGCGGCAATCACAAAACATAAAATTTTCCTTTTCATCCTCCGCACCTCCTATCGCAGCCGAAGGGTTCCATCTGCATCCACCTCCACATCAACGCCCCAGGCGCTTTTTATTGCCTCCTGAGCATTGTGTGTCTGCACTGCATGAACCTCAGCATCCAATTGAAACGTATATCCGTTGTATGCATAAGTAAATGTAATCGTCTTGTACCCATTCTCATCGATCGTAACCGTTTCCTCCACTTTGTCCGCTACAGACGGATCGATCCGGATGGTATCCGACAATGCCGGCGTCGTATCTCCCGCCGGAAGAATCTCAGAGTAATACAGGATCGTGCGTTCCGCTGTGGAAGCATCTTCGTCAACGATCCAGCCGCTGTCCTGTGTAAAATCCAGATCGATCAGCGCCGGAGAAAGCGTCGTGTCTGCAGTTTCCCCGTCCTCCGGATTCAGCCAGCTTTTTGTCAGGATCACCCGGACGTAACTGTCGATAGAACCACTGTTGGAAACGCTGAGCGCTTCCTGATACTCCTTGCCCGGAACGATTGTTTCATTCTGCAGATGTTTCAGAAGTTCTCCGCTGCTTTCGTTCCATTGCCCATTCTGGTCATAATCTCTTCGGCTCACTGTCTCACCGTTTTCCAGCAGGCTGACTCCAATATTAGAGACCGTCACCTGAGCGCCGTAGTTTTCACTGTAATAAGTAAGCGCCGCCCGGGCGCTTCCCACTGTGCTTCCGATCAGCAGCACCGCGGAAGCTGACAGAAGAACGGACGTTACAAGCCGGAAGGGAATTTTCTTTTTTTTCATTGCTCCTCATCCTCCTCTGCATACACGGTCTCATCAGAATCCATAATCCGGTTCCAGTCCGCAGTCGGATTTCCCTGTTCGTCATAAAGAACCTGCGTACTTTCCTGAACCAGGATAATATTAAAGCTCTGCTCTCTGTCCATATTGTCAATATGGATCCGCAGTTCCTCCGTACGGTAGGGATCCTTCCCTTCCTCTTTCGCCGGAACCACATCACTGTAATAATAGTAACCGTCCTCGCCCGGCGTCCATTTTCCATGATCGTCAGAATACTGCAGGCTGTCCTGATAGATCTCCCCGGCAAAAGCCTTTACCCGCACAAAACAGTCCACATCCCCGGTATTCTCAATGGTTACATGCTTGGTCCAGTCTGCGACTTCTTCCTGAGGGATCGTCACTGTCTGTTCCAATTCAAGGGCTGCTCTTCCGGAAGCTGCGGTATAAGTCGTGAAATATGCCATCGCGCTCCCGACACTCAGTCCCATCGTAAGTGTAAACGCCGCCGCCGCCAGCCAGAGGGTTTTCTTTTTTCTTTTATCCATGATACCACTCCTCTCTCAGCCTTACTCTTGTTCCGGCTGCGCCGTGTCTTTTGCCTGCTGCAGATTGACTCCGCCGGAGTTGTCCGCCTGTCTCTGCCAGTTCCAGACTCCGCCGTCATATTCAAAATGATTGACGATTCCACTGCCCGGACTCATCTTTCCGTTATAATCATTGACAAACTCAACCGTCACAGGAGATCCTTCCTCTCCATCTGCCAGAATTGTCACACGCTCCGTCTCAGGAGAAACCGGATCATAATTGGCGCTTCCATAAACCTCTGTAACCGTCACTTCCGTTCCCGCCGGAATTCCGGAAATCTCAAGACTTTTCGTTCCTGTCCCGTCGAAAACCAGAGACACCACATCACTGAGCACCGTCTCCTGATCCTTAACCCCCTCTACCTGGAAGATAAAGGTTGCGCTTCCAAGCGTCGCATTGTAGGACGTCAGTGTCTTGCGGATCACCAGCGATCCATAACGCGGGGTCTGCTGCGGTTTCATTCCGGCGGTCACATCGTATACCCATTCATCTTGTCCCGTCGTGTAAAAATAATTATTCGGAAGCGAAACCAGATACGGCGTAAACGCATACGTGTATTCTGCCGTCTGTACATTTTCCGCTTCCACCAGATACATACCTGTGGAAAGATTTTCCGCCCGTGCGGACGGAACACCTTCTTCGTCCGGAACGATTTCAAGCGTCACCTCCGGCTCTGCTCCCAGCGTTTCGGTAAGTTCAGATGCCTCCCGGGCGAAACTCTCCCATTCATCCGCCGTAGTGTTTTCGCCAACCGCACCAAGTTTCAGCGATTCATAACCGGCCAGCGGTTCATATTCCCCTGTGTCTGCGATCTCCGCCACTTGATAAAGCTTCACCGGAATCCCGGTATGGTTCAGTTCCTCATACTGTCCGTCCAGTTCAAAGGACAGGGAACAGCTTCTTCCCGTTTCGACGCCCGGCGCCCCGTAAACACTGGAAAGGCCCGCCGCCGAGAACGCCAGCACAACCGCCAAAACCGCTGCGCCTTTCTTTTTTATGTTTTCTGTCATCTTCACTTCTTACCCTCCTTTGAACTCTGCTCCGTCCGGTTCCCGCAGTTTTTCTTCCGGTTCCGTCCGAACAAAAATTTCATGACCAATATCACCAGCAGCGTAACAGACAATCCCAAAGTCAGATACAGCATGTAATAATTCTGTACAGCCTGAAGCATCGTACCCGCCGCAGTGCTCTCCAGCTCCTCTCCGCCCTCATAAGGAACACGGGTTCCCCGTACCAGAAGGCGGTGGGAATTCACCCCATAAGGAGTGCAGGTAAACAGCGTCACATGATCCTCTCCCGGAACCACCTGAAGAGCCTCCTCCAAAGTTTCCCTGTCATCTTTGTCTACCATATTCAGGATCTGATCCACCTGATAGGCAAGCGTTTCATCCAACACATGGATATAAAACAGATCCCCTTGGACCAGCTGATCCACATCGGTAAATAATCTGGCGCTCGGAAGTCCCCGGTGCGCCGCCAGCACGCTGTGGGTACCGCTTCCGCCGATGGGAAGCCCGGTTCCATCCAGGTGGCCTGCTCCCGTCTGAAGCACATCATCGGATGATCCGTGATAAATAGAAATCTTCACATTGATCTTCGGAATGGACAAATACCCCATCACACCGTCGCCGCCGATGTTCAGCACCTTCCAATATTCGGTACTCTCCAGTTCCTCCTCATCCGTGGAGAATACATCTCCATAGATATTGTTTTGTTTCAATGTACTGTTAAACTGCCGTGCGGCTTCCCATTCCTTTGTGAAATCCTCCGGCATCATCTCATCCACCGCAGCTTCATAACTGCTGATCAGCCGGTTCTGACGATAAGTATTCCACTGATCTGCCACCGTCGGATAAGCGAGAATGGCAAATCCGACAAGAAACAATAAGCCGAACAAGATTCCTGAATATTTTCGTCTCATGTCTGCTCCTTTGCACCTCTGTCCTCCGCCTTCTTCCGGCGCTTTCTATCCAGAAACGCCAACAGCACAATGGCAGCAGCCGTCGCAGCCAAACCGGCGGCAGCCCAAAAAAGATAATTCGTATGGAGACTTATAGATGTCAGCGGCGTCTGCTCTTCCTCTTCTATGATCTCCGGTTCGTACGCAACCCTGTGGCCGCGCACCAGAAGCCGGTGGCTATTGACCCCGTAAGGCGTACAGGTCAGCAGCGTCACCAGGTCCTTTCCCTCCTCCACCGCGAGGTTTTCCGTTTCCTCCGGTTCTACCACAAGGATCTGATCCACCTGGTAGCAGAGCGTATCATCGAGAATATGCAGGAGAAAATGGTCTCCTTCCTCCAACCTGTCCAGATCGGTAAAGAGCGCCGCGCTTGGAAGTCCCCGATGCGCTGAGATAACCGCATGCGTGCTCTCTCCTCCCACCGGGAGCGAACTCCCCTGAAGGTGTCCGGCTGCCTGCTCCAGTACCGTCTCCTCCGTGGTATGAAACACCGGAAGCTTAACATTAATTTTCGGTATTTCCACCGTTCCCATCATTCCATCGCCAAGCGGATTCAGACAGTCCATGTACGTCCGATATGCCTCACTGTCCTCTCCTTCCGCCTGGGCAACTGCAAAGGAATCCGGAAGGACGCTCGGAAGAAGCGCCTCGTTATATGCTTTTGCCTTCTCCCACAGTTCGGTGTAGTCAATGGTTCCTTCCTCCTCCTGCTGTATCAAAGCTTCGTCATAACCGGCCATCAGCCTCGACTGCCGGTAACTGTTCCATTCGTTGGAAACGAGAGGATACAGCAGCAGGGACAAACCGGCTAAAAAAAACAAAGCGATAAATATTGTGGTAAGTATCTTTTTTTTCATCCGGGCTCTCCTTGTTGTTGTATCGTTGTGAAAATCTATTCTTTTTCAAAAACGGGGCGGACGAGCCGCCCCGTCTTCATGGGTTTTAGTGTCTTCTCTTTTTCAATCTTCTGATGCAGTTTCGATTACTTTTCTGCTTTTTTCCGTGTTGCAAAGAACAGCCCTGCCGCCGCAATCATGATCACACAGCCGCCGATGGTGAAGATTGTAGTACCGATGCTGCCGGTGGACGGAAGTGCGGTGAGTTTGGTGTTTACAATATTCTGGCTATTCTCTCCATAGGTTACTACCGGTGCGGTTCCATCACCATTAACCTCTATTTTAACTGTCTTCGTTACTCCTCCGCTGTATCCGTTCGGAGCTTGTATCTCTGTAAGAAGATACTCACTTTCATCAAGACCTTTCAGAGTCAGATTACCTTCGTTTCCTTGGTCAGCTCCAACTTCAACTGTTGTTGAGGCACCTGATTCTCCGTTAAGTGCAAGCTTATAAACGCCATCTGTAATTTTTACAAAGTATAATTTTTCATTATTGTTTGTCATATCAGTCACTTCAAACTGAGCACCTGTAAGAGGCGTCTGTCCGACTTCAGCAACCTTCATAACCTCAATACTTGCTTCAAAACCATCCTCTTCATCCGGTTCATAGTTAACCGTGTTACAGTTAGTAGAAATCACATTATTGTATTCTATTTCATCCTTAACCGTTGCTGAATATTGAATTGTTATAGTAGAACCTGCCGGATATTTTTCAGAACCGTCATTGTTCTCTTGATTTACGATTCCTAAAAGATTCATCTCAACCTTCTTGGTTTCAGCCGTAAGGTTATCGTTGGTACTATTAGTAATCAGAATTGTTCCTTTCTTTTCCGGATCCCACGTAGGTTCTGTGTTCTCTACAACTGTCTTAATATCAATTTCACTTAATACTTCTTTAGTTCCTATTTTAATACTACTAACTCCCGTTACCTGAAGTCCTTGGGGTTCATCAGTAATAATAAATTGCTTTAAAGGTTCTGATCCTTTTTCTGTCTGTTTTGATTTCGCGGGCACGTAAGACGTTACGGTAAAGTTTACCTTCTGACCTCTCTTTACAAGATTATCATCATCTTTTTTATCCGTGATGTATTTGTTCGGTTTTGCTATCACCGTAGCATCCTCTGCCGTCATATACGTTTCACCGTCTTTATATGTTTCTGCAACCATCAGATTGTATGTATTTTTCGAATCAGATGCCAGGATTACATATGCTCCTACCGGAACACCTTCAAATACAACTTCTCCTTTTCCTATATTTGTTTTGCCTCGAAAAGAAACATTACTTTCATCACTAGACGCTGTCTCAGCAGCTTGCTTGAACTCCTCTTCTTTCCCAGATACAATTTCATATTTCTCTGTATCACCATTATACTTAATATATTTTTGAGCCCAATCTACAACTACCCATGACTGTTTCTCAACACCATTATCTTCTGTTGTTTTATCATAATATACTACATTTAAAACTGTAACTGTTGTTTCAACGTCTGTTGCCAGATTCTTCACGGTAATATCAGATGTGACAATCTTCACCTGATCTGCGAATGCAGTCACATTAAGCCCCATCACCATCGCCACTGTCATCAGCAGTGCAAATATCTTTTTTATTTTCTTCATGCTTTCTCTCCTTTTCCGGGTTTTTCCCTCTTTTTTTTTCGATTTCATTATGCCTTTCCCTGATGTCCTGATGCGGCCCGGAGCCGCTGAACTCTTTCTTATCTTCTTTTCCGTCCAGCACCTCCTCCGAGTCTTTGTTTATATAACATCAACACAGCCGCCGTCATAAACAGCATACCGCCCAACACATACCCGTAAATTCCGGTTCCGCCGGATTCTGGAAGTGCGTACAGTGCCTCATTTACATAATAGAAGGTAAGAACACCGTTTACATACACTCCCTTGTCATTCTTGTCAGTAGAACCATCGCTGTTTGTTTTCACAATGGAAGTCGGAACGCCATTTGTAATGGTAATCTTCCAGGTTCCTCCCGGCTGATATCCGGTCGGCGCGGTCTTCTCCGTCAGTGTATAAGTTCCGTCAGTGATGTTTGCATCTTCGCCTTCTGCGTCTTTCCATGTGACCAGTCCGGTTATTTCTGCGGACGTTCCTGTATATACCCGATTCGAATCGTCTTCTGTCAAGGTAAACACAGCTCCTCCCAAGAGCAGTTCGCTCTTGCTTTTCTTGATCATCTGCCAACTGCCCTGGTTGGTGATCGTGTAGGTGGTCTTGTTGTTTGTTGCCGTGTTGTTTGTTGCCGTCCCCGGGGCATAAGTTACATCGTAGCTGACTCCACCGATAGTTACTTTATCTCCTCCATTGATTCCCACGTAAGTCTGACCATTAATCTCAAAGTCACTTATTGTCTCATCATCGTTTGTTGCCCGAAGTTCTTTTACCGTATATTCACCTTCTGCACCAAGATATTCAAACTTTCCACTCCAATGGTTTGTCGCTGTAAGTTCTATCCACTTATCTTTCACTGCATTACCGTCCAGATACAAACCCACATAAATGGATTCCGGAATCCTATCATTCAATGTTCCTTTCCATTTTTTCTGGACTTCGACTTCCCTTCCCAGACTGTTGGTAATAGTAAGATTCAATGTTTCTGCATTCTCTTTTGCAATATATGATGACCAATTATCGTTGGTATAATGTCCCTCCGGATAACTGACTGTATATTTTGTGTTGTTTTTTCCTGCCAAGATGTCTCCCGGCTTAAGAATCTTATTATCGTCGACTTCAACTACGGTATATAAAATCTCACTGCTGGTCGAGTTGCCTTTCTGATAAACCGGAAGATTATCATATTTTCCTTTCCACTGATTTGTCTCGTTCAATTCCATCAGACCTCCAGGATAGATCATCCATTCGTCCTTTTCATTGTATTTATAGTATAATTGAACTTTTATACTGTCAGGTCTGGTTTTAGAGGCTTCTTCTGCATTATCTTGCCATTTCTTTTCCACATTAATCCATGTAGATGGGTTTGCCTTATTTGTAATCGTTCCGGTATATGCTCCACCAGATGATTGGAGTATTCCTCCGCTGCCATCTCCATTTTTATATTCAACCTCATATCCGTCGGGTACGTTTTTTTCCACTACTCTATACGTATAACCTGTTTTCGGAATGCCAGACCAGGTATAACTCCAGTTATTTCCCATATTCAATGATACGGTTTGATAATCTGTATATTCACTTTCTCCTTTCTTTTTATACTGTAGCGTAACATCGATGGAATCCGGTCGATTGGGATTATTATAGTCCTCCCAAACTTTATTTACAGTGGCAGTAGTTGTCTCTGTCGGTTCAAATACAACCGGCTGTACATTCGGAAGTGTAAATTGAATATAGCAGGAAGAGCCATATCCTCCCCTCTCCAGATAATAAATCTTTATCGTATGTTCTTTATCGGGCTCCTTCCGTAAGTAACTCAAATCCAAATACTGACCAACAGAGCTGTGAATTCCTCCCAGATCCATTTTCAGTTCTCCATCTACATACAGCCAGAAATCATCGTCCCCGCGAAAATAGAAATTCAACGGTCCTACATAATCCCCAAGAGTAAAGGTAAACTCATACTCCATTCCGAAATACCAGTTATGTGCAGCTTTATCATCGCTATATCCTATTGCGCTCTTATTATTTTGAACTATATTGGTATTCGCAAAGAATGATCCATCCCCCAGCACTGCAAGTCCATACCATCCTGCTCCTTTTGAGTCTCCAAAAAGAGGATCTTTATTCTTCTCACAATCAAGCGGCCAGAAATTGTTTGCATACACTGACTGAGTTATATTTCTGATATTTTGTAGATTTCCCAACACAGACTCATTACCTCTGTATACCTGTGAAAGTGTATATGTATCTCCTTCCTGAATAAAACCAAGTTCATAATTTTCATAAGTATGTTTCCCTTCAGCGGACCCATTGCTGAATAAATTTGGACTAAAAATGCCTGAACTTAATTGTAAATCTCCATTTGCATCTAAGCGATCTTGAACAATTCTTTTTCGAACCTCAAATCCATTTCCATTCACCTCATTTAAATAAGAACCCGCATACTTAGTTTCCGTAGGTCTTTCACTGTGGAAAAAACCATTCGAACGGAATCCGAACTTCAAACGGTTATTTTCTCCATCCACACCTCCTTTAAAGTTATTTTCACTATTAATTCCTCTTCTGTCGGTTATAATTCCATAATAACTCTCAGCGGTTTTATCTCCGCCCTGGTAAGCCGTTTTCCATTCATCATTTGTGACATCATAATCAAAAAACAACGTTGGTGTTTTAAGCGTTACGTTGTCACCGCTTGATTTTGGTTCATAAATCATACAAATCGTAGAATCCTTTGTCAGCGTAATAGTCTGAGCAGGATCAGAATTCACATTATATTCTTGTCCATCAATCCTTATTTTCTTCAGTTCATAATTATTACCATTTGCCGCACAGATCTTGCTTAAACTTTCTATTGTAGTTCTGTTGCCGTTATATAACTTAATTTCATCATCCGTATAAATTTTCGTTTCATCAGTTAGTAAATCATAATCTGGTCCCCAGTTTCCATTTCCATAATCCTTAAGACCCTCTTTAGTTCCCTGCGGCTTATCGCCTGTACCTTTCAGAGATTTTATGTTCACTGCATAATGTTCCACCTTCACAGTAATCTCTCCGCCCAGCCGATTCAGATCCACCACGACGTAAATGGAAAAATGCGTCGTCTCGATCGCAACTTCTCCATCCTCCGTCACCTCGGCTTCCATATCTGTGGCGTTGCCTGTGGATTCATCCACATGAAGCACCTGCGTGGACGTCTCTTCCGCAGTCCTCTCCTGCTGCTCCGGCTGCTGGAACTTCACAGATACGGGGCCAAGCGGCTGGATCTCTTCTCCGTTGCTTAAGAGCCGGATATCCAGAGCCGTATAGCTCTTTACTTCCATTTCCTGATCTTCGGCTTGTTTCTCCACCGCTTCCTCGATCACTTCCTGATCTTCTTCCGCCGGTTCCTGTACCAGGATGGAAAGTTCTGTTCCCTCCGGAAAACTGGATGCCGGTCCGGACAGAATCACCGTCGTATCTCCACAGCTTCCCTCCAGCACAATCTCCTCACTGCTGCCGTCAGGCTCCGGTTCCGCCTCGGGTGTCGGTGTCACAGCGGCACTCTCTTCAGAACCAATGTCCTGTTCCGCCGCAGGTGTTGGAGATGCAGACGCTTCCGGCGTCGGTTCCGATGTTGGAATCTCTGTGGGTTCCGGCGCCGCAGACACTTCCGGCGTTGGTACTTCTGTCGGCTCCGGCGCTGCGGACGCTTCCGGTGTCGGTTCTGCGGTCGGCTCCGGCGCTGCAGACACTTCCGGCGTCGGTACTTCTGTCGGTTCCGGTGCTGCGGACGCTTCCGGCGTCGGTTCTGCGGTTGGCTCCGGCGTTGGTGCTTCTGTCGGTTCCGCAGTGGGCTCCGGTGTTGGAAGTTCCGCCAGCTCCGATGCAGCAGATACTTCCGGCTCCGGCGTGACCGCAGTAGTCTCCGGAGCAGCTGCAGCCGTTTCCGTTTCACCTGAGGCAAATATGAAGCTGCTATTGCTCAGCATGACCACCATGCAAAGCACAAGCGCAAGAATCCTCATCTTCCCTTTATTCTTCATGGCCTCCTCCTTCCGTTTCCAATGCATTATCAATCAGTTTCAGCAATTCCAGAGCGCTTCGAAACGATCGGGTCTCCTGTCCTTCCGCCCAGGTGACCTGCCCCTGCCAGGTAGCATTTTGACGATACTGAACCCGGATGACAAAGGTTCCCAATTCCCCTTTCTGTCGGAATATCTTCTCTCTGTCTGTCACCTTTGTCACCTCCCGTCTCCCATGTTTTCTTTTTTCAACAAAACATCGTGCCTTTGTGGAAGCTTGTGGATAATTGAGTGTATCGTAAAATTCTTCCATCCGTTTGATCATCTGCAGCACGTTGTCAAATCCGACCGGTTCTTCCTTGTACTGATGATACAAACGCCCTTTATATTCTTCCTTTTCTTCTTCATCCACGCAAACCATGACCAGATTCCGCGCTTCGAAACCATAAATCTGCTCTGCCATCTGCCTCAACCTTCCTGTTCTTCTGGACAGTTTCCTGTCTTGATAGACTCATTCTACACATCGACCCATTAACACCATGCGTTACAGTTCCAACTTTTTTCTGTTTTCTTAACTTTACACTCTCCTTCATCCGGAACGTCACATTTTTGGCAAGATTCGAAAAGGCGTTCGTCTTTTCCCTTTTCCAACGGCATTTCGCCGAAGTTACCCGAAATGAAATCCCAAGATGAACTGTTGCCCAAACACCTGCCGAAGATGCGGAAAACTGCTTTTATTGTCTGATTTTCTATGCTACAATACAGTTACACAATGATTCTTTTTTCTGTATGTCCGGCAGACGCCCGGAACGGAATCGCACGATTACTTCGGGTTTTCCCTGACTGTTTCTGCTGTTCCGATTCCGCTTACAGAAAGGAGAAAACGTTTTATGAAAGAAACTGAACCCGAAGGTGCGCACCGGCTTTATCGCCGCCCTGCTGGACCTTCCTCCATCGGAGGTACAGGAAACGGAGGTTCTGCCCACCGAACTGCCGCGCGGCTCTGAGGATGAAAAACTTGGGATTCTGGATGTCTTTGTAAAGATGCTCGACGGAACACAGATGAATCTCGAAATGCAGGTACACTTTTTTGCCTTCTGGGATTCCAGGATCCTGTTCTATTTGAGCAAGATGTTTGCCGGACAGCTGCACCGGGGCGAATCCTATGACCGACTGCGGAAGTGCATCCACGTCAGTATCCTGGATTTCAACCGCTTCGATGACGGCGAATGTTATCACATCGTTCGGTTCTATGACGGAAAGAGGCAGAGCGGAAGGCATCGCATTGGGCAGAGCAGAAACCTTTGATATAACTATTAAAATTATACAGTTAAATCTGCAGGGAAAATCTCCTCAGGAAATTGCCAATCTCTGTAATCTTCGGGTGGAAGAGGTTGTAAAATATCTCGAAGCGCTGTCCTCTCTCCCGAAAAGTGAAACCTAAATAACAAAAAAGAAGCAGCGTTCCGCGAGCTCTGTTTTTCTCACGGAACGCTGCCTTTCATTTTCTGTTGTTTTTATCCTGCTTCGCCTGCATGAAAGCTGATCTGCGAAGAGCCTGTCTCCACATCGATCACCGAAGATACATAATATTCCACGCAGTTTTTCCAATATTTATGTTCCCCTGCAAAATTCTTCGTAATACGGTCGGAAACAAGACGGCAGTTTTCTTCGTTTGTCCCGATCAGAAGTATAAGGAACTGATTCAGGCTGTACTGTGTATAGGAATCGCCCTTTCGCAGGCTGCGTTTGATGACTTTTTTCAATTCTTCTGACATACGGTTCAATTTAACTCCGGGTTCCATCGGATTTCCATTGCCGTCTGTCAGCGTGCAGAGCATCAGATAGACGGACTGGCCGTTGCGTTCGATAATTCTGCGGATCAGTCGGTAACCGTCGATGAAACTTGGAAAGCTGCAGTAGTATGCTCCGCTTTCCTTTTCTTTTTCCTGAAGTCCGCCTTTGATATCTGTGATTGCTTTCGGAACATTTCTGATCCGCTCGCTCATGGTGCGAAACTGTTGGAGCATCCGCTCCGACGGCTGGATCCCCAGTTCCTCAAAAAACAGTTTGGAAGTATCCTGATAGACCTGCAGCGCCTCCTCGTCACGCTCCATGCCCATCAGGGCTTCAATCTTGTAGCATTGCCATTCATCAAATGGATACAGGTCGCTGGCCATTGCCGCAATCTGAAGCATATCGTCATACTTCTGTTCGCGGCTCTTGTACTCCAGTACTTGCTGAAGGGATTCTTCATATTCATGTTTGTATCTCACTGCTTCCAGCAGCACCCAGTCCTCACCGGAGAGCTTGGGCAGAAAATCTCCCCGGTACAGCCTCAGCGCTTGCTCCAGGATTGCCATTTTCTTTTCCTGTTCCTGCTCTTCCTGTGCGCTCAGAACCATTTTTTCAAACTCAAGCGCATCGACCACGCAAGGAATCCGACTGTTCCAGGAATAGATGCCATTTTCAATGATGATGTATTCCTCTTCCGGCAAACCGGCGTCCACCATCTGTTTTCTCATCCTGTGTGCCGCAACCCTGAGATTATTGGAAGGATCCGACAGACCGCCCCGCCCATACAGGATTTCAAGCAATTCCTTACGCGGTATCCCCTTATCCTTCCGGAAGAGCAGCAGCTGGAGCAGCTGCATAGACTTTGATACTGCATTTTTTCTGAATGTAACCAGTTTCTCCCCATATGTTATGGAAAAACCGCCGAGCATCTGCACTCTGAGTACTTCTTTTCTACTCATGTTTTTCCCCTTCTTCCGATCATTCCGTCAATTCCCGGATTTGGCAGGCAGAATCTGATACATTTCCAAAACCGCACATCTGCCTGATCTCTTATAATTCCAGTAGAGCTTTTTGTTCCGGCTATACTGAAATTTGCACCGTATCCTTTCGCAGAACATAATATTCTGCGAAAAAGAATTTTTCATGTTTTTTGAAGAAGGCAAGATACAGGTCAGAATTGATCTGTGCTGGATTTCATACGTTCCAGACAGATTTTGTCCATATTCTTTCTTTTCAGCTCTCTGGAAGAATGTACATATCGGTTCAGCGTAATATTGACACTGGAATGACCGAGAATTTCACTCAGGCTTTTTAGTTCAAAATCCCTTTCCACGCACTGTGTTGCAAAGGTATGGCGTAATGCATGGAAATTCAATGAACGTATTCCGCATTCTTTCGTATATTTTCGAAAACGGTACTGCATCACCCTCGGTTCTATAATTTTATCCGCTGTTCCGCTTAAAAAAAAGGCTTCTTTCTCCGAACAATAAAATTTTTTTACTATCTCAAATAAAAAATCCGGCAAAGGAATCTCACGTTTGGAAGAGGATGTCTTGGGTGCTGTAATAACAATCTTTGTTCTCTGTTCACCGATATCTGTAACCGCAAGTCTCTGCATAGTATGGGAGATTGTGAGCATTTGTTCTTCCAAATGAATATCCTCCCACTTTAACGCGCAGAGTTCCCCCAGGCGGATTCCCGTGAAAAAACACAGCAGGATTCCTGCTTTGTATAAATCCACATCTTCCAGAAGATAAGATGCCAGTCGGCGAGATTCTTCATGGGTAAACACAGAACACTCCTTCTTCTCTGTTTTTTGTGACAAATAGCGAAAGTTACAGGGAAATGGAAATCCTCTGGAAGTACTATAATAGGAAGTTTCTCGAAAAACCGTCAGAATGCCATTGATGTATTGTGGGGATAAGCGCTTTCTTATGGTTTCCGTTTCTTGTGCTCTCAGATTTTTGAGAAATTCTGCAACCCGATCCGTCGTCAATTGACTGATACAATCATTTCCAAATGCCGGAAGAAGATATTTGTTCAAAATGCTCCGATATTTCGCATAGCTGGACTCTTTCAGCCGGAATTCGCTGTATTCAAGCCATTCCCGGGCTATTTCACGATAAAAAATGTCTTCGGTCGTTCTTAAAATGTCATGTGATTTTTTCATAATGTCCTCCTGTGTTTTAGAGCTTGTTTGAAAATTTATTCCAAAAGCGTTTTCTGCTTAATCCAGATGCTCTCAATAACTTGACAAACCAGATAAGCAACGGTAAAATTATTACATAATCTTTTCGCAGAATATTATGTTCTGCGAAGCATCGATTCAATAAAAAAAGCGCAGTATCGGCATTTTCACACCGCATACTGCGTTTTTCTATTCTGCTCCAGCGGTGTTTTCCCGCTTTTGCTTTCGCCTATTCAGTTTCCTTTTCCAGATACTCCCGGAGCATTTCCATCTCCTGGTTTCTCAGGCAGTTTTTCCAGCTGCTGTCCTTCATTTTCTTCAAGCATTCCTTCAAGGGCATCCACTGAACCGTTTCCACTTCCTCCTTCTGGAGCTTCATCTGTTCCGGTTCCACATCCATGGGAATCACATACACTTTCGCAATCTCATCATCCAGAATCTGTCTGCCATGGAAGAAGTCTTCCGACCGGTCATGGTTCCACCCGACAAATTCCAGGCTGTTCTTCCCGGCGGAAATCCCAAGCTCTTCTTCCAGTTCTCTCACCGCCGCTTCCTCGAACGTATCACCCGCCTGCAAATGGCCGGCGCTGGAAATGTCCCAGCATCCGGGGTGGGATTCCTTTTCCGCGCTCCGTTTCTGCAGCAGCACTTCCGTCTCCCCGTTCGCTGACCTGCGCGTCAGCCAGGTGTGTACGGTTCCGTGCATTCTCCCATCCCGGTGCGCCACGCCGCGCTCCATCACGACCCCCGTCCGGCTGCCGTCGGCACGCCGCTCATCGAAAAGTTCCATGGGTTTTCCGTTCCACACCGCTTCCGCCAGCTGATCGCCCTGATAGGACAGCTTCAGGGAAAAGAACGGACATTCTTCATTCAGCAGATGAAAAAAGATCTTATCTCCTTCCCAGAGATCCAGCAGCAGAACCTGATCCTTCGGCACCCATTCCAGGGTACCCTCGTCGCACTCCACAGGTGTCCCGGTAAATTCCTCCGAAGTATACAGGCACATATACTCGCAGAGCCCGCTGTCTGTGCAGAATGTCACAATTCCGCGGAATCTCCATCCGGTCAGCGTATAACCGGTTTCTTCTTTCACTTCCCGTACCAGGCATTCTTCCGGGGACTCTCCCTGTTCAAAATGCCCTCCCACACCGATCCATTTGTCTTTGTTCACGTCCTGTTCTCTGGCTGTCCGGTGAAGCATCAGATACTTTCCGTCCCGCTCCAAATAGCAAAGCGTTGTCATACAGCTTCGTTCCGCCACACTCATCTCTTTCACCTGTATTTCCTTATTTCAATATAACAGTTCTTTCGTTTTTGATCGACTGATTTTCGTAACAGTTCAGTCCAGGTCTGCGCACATGCTGCACAGACCGTAAGAACGTGATTCAGGAGTGCAAAATCCCATCGCCGAAGGCGATTTTAAATGGATTTTGCATGTAACGGTTCAGCAGAGTTGAACCGTTACTAATTTTTCTCTCCGATCCAGTTGTCACGGTTGATCGCTTCCGTCTGGTTCTTTTTCTCACAGATGATCGTCTGCAGCTCCTGTCTGGAGTAATTGACAATCCCCTTGCCGAGATATTCGTGGCTTCCTCTCCGGAACACGCTCACCACATCGCCTTTCTGGAAATCTCCCTCCATCGCTGCGATTCCTCTTGGCAGAAGGCTCTTTTCGTATTTCTGCAGCGCGTCTGCAGCGCCTTCGTCCACATAGAGGTTGCCCATGCTCTGGGCGTAGAATGCCATCCACTGCAGACGGGTCTTCATATTGTGTACCGGGGCTTTGAAATACGTTCCCTGGGCGGTCCCTGCCACGGCCCCCAGGATCGAGCGCTCCTCCCGCGAAGAACAGATAAACACCGGAACACCCGCTTTTGTGGCAAGCCTTGCCGCCGTCAGCTTTGTCCGCATTCCTCCGGTTCCGTTGCTGCTTCCCGCTCCTCCTGCCGCTTTGAGCAGATCGTCCGTGACTTTCTCCACCACGTCGATATGGCGCGCGTTTTCATCCTTCGTCGGATTCGCCGTATAAAGTCCGTCGATATCCGTCAGCAGGATCAGCAGATCCGCATGCATCATCGCCGCCACCTGGGCGGACAGCGTATCGTTGTCCCCAAGCTTCAGCTCCTCGATGGCGATCGTATCGTTTTCATTGATGATCGGAACAGCCCCTCGGTTCAGCAGGACAGAAATGGAACTGAAGATATTTTTATATCTTCTCCGGTCTTCAAAATCACTCCGGTTCAGGAGGATCTGGGCGCATGGAATCTGCGCCCGCTGAAATTCCCTGGTATATTCTTCCATCAGAAGCCCCTGCCCCACCGCAGCTGCCGCCTGTTTATCGGCAATCCGTGTGGGCCGTTTGTGAAATCCAAGTCTTCCAAAACCGGCGGCTACCGCGCCGGAAGAAACCAGGATCACCCGATGCCCCATATGGCACAATTCCGCCAGCTGTGTCGTGATCCCGGTGACCTGCTCCTGACTGAGGCTTCCGTCTTCCTTTGTCAGTGAACTGGTTCCGACTTTTACTACAATTGTCTGTTTCTCCATGGTGCTGTCCTTTCTCTGTCTCCTCTTCCAATATCTGTCCGTTTTTGTCCGGCTTTCGATTCCCGTCTCTTTCCGGTTTTTTCCTGCCGGCACGTCAGATCCGCAGCCGTTCCCTCGCTCAATGGTTACTGTACTTTTTGGATTTCATCCTTCCGGTTGGTTTCCCGGATGATATAATGAGGGCGTTTCTTTACTTCCATATATGTTTTGGACAGATACTGTCCCATGATTCCCATACAGAACAGCTGAATGCCTCCGATAAACATGATAATGCATACCAGAGACGGCCATCCATCCACCGGATCGCCGAACATCAGCTTCCGCACACAGATAAAGATGATCATAAAAAACGCAATCAGGGTAAAAAGAATACCTGACCAGGATGCGATGGTCAATGGTGTCTGCGAAAAGTTTACGATGCCGTCGATGCTGTATTTCAGGAGTTTCCAGAAGTTCCATTTGGTCTCTCCGGCAACCCGCTCCGTATTTTCATAAGGAAGCCATTTTGTCTTGAAACCGATCCATCCGAAAATCCCTTTGGAAAAGCGGTTATATTCGCTCATCTCCACAATCGCGTCCACCATATCCCTGCGCATCAGGCGGAAATCCCGCGCGCCGTCCACGATATCCGCATCGGAAATCTTATTGATGATCTTATAAAACATTCTGGCAAAAAAAGAACGGATCGGAGGCTCTCCTGTCCGCGAAACCCGTCTCGTAGCCACGCTGTCATATTCTCCGCTTTCCAGCGCCTCCACCATCTCCGGGAGAAGCGCCGGCGGATCCTGCATATCCGCATCCATCACCGCCACATAATCGCCTGTGGCGTTGCAGAAACCGGCATACATCGCCGCTTCCTTTCCAAAATTTCTTGAAAACGAATAATAAAATACTCTTTCATCCTCCGCTGAGATTTCCTGAAGCACTTCCAGGGTACGGTCTTTGGAACCATCGTCTACAAACAGGAACTCAAACTCGAATTCCGGCATGCCGGCGCTTACCCTCGCAACCTCTTTATAAAAAATCGGCAGTGCCTCCTCCTCATTATAGCAGGGGACGATCAACGATATCTTCCGCATAATGTGAAAAGTCCTTTCTTCGGCATCATTTTCAAAGCGTGCCTGCATAGTTATTCCCGCGGGCAGCGAGCCAAGCAGACATGCTTGCATGTCCATTTGGCGGCTGCCGCATAGATTTGGTAACAGTATAGCACAGAATATCAGCGGAAACAATCAGCAATTCCCGCCCCATTTCTGTCCGCATCTTGCATTTTTATGGTAATACCGATATAATTTAATTATTAAACTTAAGGAGAATATTCATTATGGCAACGATCAATTATGAAGACATTTATTCTGTATTATCCGAACAGGACCAGCTGCATCTGCTGAAATATTACGGAGAACTGACTCCGGAGCGCCAGCAGGCGCTGCTGGAACAGATCAGTACCATTGACTGGGATCTGATCCGCACGGCCACACAAACCTCTTCCGAAAGCAAAGAGGACAAAAAGAAGATTGAACCGCTTGGCGCTATGGAACTCTCTGAAATCGAAAAGCGTCATGATGAATTCGAAGCACTCGGTCTGGAAGCTCTCCGTGCCCAGAAAGTGGGCGCCGTCCTGCTTGCCGGCGGTCAGGGAACACGCCTTGGCTTTGACAAGCCGAAGGGAATGTTTAACATCGGCGTCACAAAACCTCTGTATATTTTTCAGTGCCTGATCAACAACCTGATGGATGTGGTGAAACAGGCGGGTGCATGGGTGCCGCTCTATATCATGACCAGCCAGAAAAACCATGATGAGACCACCGCCTTTTTCCGGGAGCATCAGTATTTTGGCTATGATCCGGCATATATCCATTTCTTCAAACAGGATATGGCTCCCTCGGTAGATTACAACGGCAAAGTGATGCTGGAGGCAAAAGACCGGATCAGTCTCTCCCCCAACGGCAACGGCGGATGGTTTTCCTCTCTCTGCCGCGCAGGTTATCTGAAGGAAATGCAGGAAAAAGGGATTGAATGGCTGTCCGTCTTCTCTGTGGACAACGTACTGCAGCGGATCAACGATCCGGTCTATGTGGGCGCTGTCATTGCTTCCGGATGCGACTGCGGAGGCAAGGTCGTAAGAAAAGTTTCCCCGGAAGAACGGGTCGGGGTACTCTGCAAGGAAGATGGAAAACCTGCCATCGTGGAATATTATGAAATGACGGACGATATGAGAAATCTGCGGGACGAAAACGGAAATCTGCTCTACAATTTCGGCGTTACCCTGAATTACCTGTTCCGCCTGAAACGTCTGGAAGATATCCGCAGCCAGAAGCTGCCGATCCATATCGTCGAGAAAAAGATCCCTTACCTGGACGAAAACGGCAAGGAAGTGAAACCGGAAGCGCCCAACGGCTACAAATTCGAGGACCTGGTGCTTGATATGATCCATATGATGGACAGCTGTCTGCCCTACGAAGTCATCAGAGAAAAAGAATTCGCGCCGGTAAAGAACAAAGAGGGCGCAGACTCCGTCGATACGGCGCGCGAGCTCCTGAAGAAAAACGGCGTTCAGATCTGAGCAGGAGGAACCTTCCATTGACATCACTATTGCTTCTTATTATTTATCTTGCATTTATCAGTCTCGGCCTTCCGGATGCCCTGCTGGGCTCCGCGTGGCCGGTCATGCACCAGGAGCTGGGCGCTTCCGTCTCCTGGGCAGGTATTGTTTCCATGATCATCTCCGGCGGTACGATCGTGTCCAGCCTTGCCAGCGACCGGCTGACCCGGAAACTGGGCGCCGGCAGAGTCACCGCGTTCAGCGTTCTGATGACCGCCGCCGCACTATTTGGTTTTTCCGTGAGCCACTCCTTCTGGATGCTGTGCCTCTGGGCGATTCCTTACGGCCTGGGTGCAGGCAGCGTGGATGCCGCGCTGAATAATTTTGTCGCACTTCATTATCCGGCGCGCCATATGAGCTGGCTTCACTGTATGTGGGGTGTCGGCGCAAGCATCGGACCTGTGATCATGGGCTGGGCAATCACCGGAGGCCTTCGCTGGAACGGCGGATATCAATCCATCGCAGGCATACAGATGGTGCTGACCCTGATCCTTTTCCTCTCCCTCCCGCTGTGGAAGAAGATGCCTTCCCCATTTTCGCATACCTCTGTCCAAACGGATCCTTCCAATCCCGCAGATAGCCAAATAAGGATGCCGGAAGATGGAACATCGGACAACGTGACTTCGGAAGACCCCGGCGAGCCTGTTTCCCAGGAACCTCCGACACTTTCCCAGATTCTTCGGAAAAGAGGCGTCCGGGAAGTACTGATCAGCTTTTTCTGCTACAGCGCCATCGAAACAACCGCCGGTATGTGGGCATCCAGCTACTGCACGCTGAACCGTGGGATTTCCGCAGAACAGGCGGCACAGTGGGCGAGTCTGTTCTACATCGGCATCACAGCTGGACGGTTTGTCTGCGGTTTCATCACGATGAAGCTCAGCGACCGCAATATGATCCGACTGGGGCAGATCCTTGCGGCACTTGGACTGATCCTTGCCATGCTTCCGCTTGGAGATCATGTTCTGCTGGCTGCGCTCATCCTGATCGGATGCGGCTGTGCTCCGGTCTATCCGTCTCTGATCCATGAGACCCCCTCCAATTTCGGCGCAGCCCTGAGCCAGTCCATCATCGGCGTACAGATGGCATTCGCCTACATCGGCAGCTGTCTCGTCCCCCCGCTCTTCGGTCTGCTGGCACAGTACGTGGACATTGCTCTTTATCCGTTCTTCCTGGCTGTTCTTCTGATCCTGATGATCGTCATGACAGAAGCGCTGCACCGGAAAGTAAAAAGAGTCTGAAGCATAACCTTTTCATTTGCCAGGGCATATTTCATTCCTGTAATTTTCAAATACGCCCTGGCTGTCCTCATCAAAAAAATCCATCCGCGCATTTCATCTGTACGGATGGATTTTTCTATTATATATTCTGTATGCTGTTCCGTTGATCAGCGTAATCAGCCCACAACAACCTGATTCTGATCTGCCGTCAGAATCATTTCTTTCTTCTCGTTTCCTTCGTAGATCTCCACCTTCAGATCCGTGTGGCAGCCCTCCACCGTGATCTGCAGCTGTCCGTCTTTCTTCACCGCGAAAACCGTATTCACGGTATTGCCAAGAAGATCCGGAATCTTCGCTGTCATCTCCGCGCCTTCCTTCGGCTGATAAATCCGAATCGCTGCGTCTGCGCTGTAGTCGTAATCCGGACGGTTCTCTTCCCTGCCCATAACAAGGATGGAATTTTCCTTCACATACAGCGGCATGGAGAAGTAATCATAGGTTCCCTGATACCATCTGCCGCCTTCTTTTGTCTCGCCGGTGAGCAGATCGGTCCAGGTTCCTTCCGGCAGATAATATTCCGCCACATGATCCTCGCGGAACACCGGAGCCACCAGAAGCGATTCGCCCAGCAGATACTGCTGGTCCAGATATCTTGCTGCCGGATCGTTCGGATACTCGAAGACCATCGGACGCATGACCGGAATACCTTCCTCATGGGCTTCCACAGATTTCTGGTAGATATACGGCATCAGACGGCATTTCAGGTTTGTAAAGAATCTGACAACCTCGCTTGCCTCCTCGTCGAATACCCACGGCACACGGTAGCTCTGGGAACCATGCAGACGGCTGTGGGTGGACATCAGTCCGAACGCCGCCCATCTCTTGTACAGATCCGGTGTCGCCGTATTCTCAAATCCGGAGATATCATGGCTCCAGAAGGAAAAGCCGCTCATCGCAAAGGAGAGGCCGCCGCGCAGGGTCTCTGCCATGGACGGATAGTTTGCCGAGCAGTCGCCGCCCCAGTGAACCGGGAATTTCTGTCCGCCTACGGTTGCGCTTCTCGCGAACAGTACCGCTTCGTTCTTTCCGCGGTTTTTCTCCAGAAGCTCAAACACTGCTTTGTTGTAAAGGTACGTATAGTAATTGTGCATTGCCTGCGGATCGCTGCCGTCATGGTAGACAACATCCACCGGAATGCGCTCGCCGAAGTCTGTCTTGAAGCAGTCCACACCGCAGTCCAGGATCGTCTGCAGCTTGTCGGTGTACCATTTCACCGCATCCGGGTTGGTGAAGTCCACCAGGCCCATACCTGCCTGCCAGTTGTCGGTCTGCCACACGCCTTTTCCGTCCGCACGTTTCAGAAGATAGCCGTTTTTCACACCTTCTCGGAAGAACTCTGTTCCCTGAGCAATGTACGGATTGATCCAGACACAGATATGCAGTCCCTTGTCATGGTATTTCTTCAGGGTTGCACGGATATCCGGGAAGCACTGCTTATCCCACTCAAAATCACACCAGTGGAATTCATGCATCCAGAAGCAGTCAAAGTGGAACACGCTCAGCGGGATATCTCTCTGCTCCATGCCCTCGATAAAGGAAGTCGTCGTCTCCTCGTCGTAGTTCGTCGTAAAGGAGGTGGACAGCCACAGGCCGAAAGACCACGCCGGAGGAAGTGCCGGACATCCGGTCAGCTTCGTATACTCTCTCATGATATTCTTCGGATCCGGACCGTGGAACAGGTAATATTTGATCCTTTCGCCCGGAACGGAAAATCCCACATACTCTACTTTCTCGCTGGCAACCTCAAAGGAAACGTTGTCCGTGCTGTCCACGAGAATACCATATCCATTGTTTGTCATATAGAACGGTACGCATTTATAGGCAACCTGAGACGCCGTGCCTCCGTCCTCATTCCAGGTATCCACAACCTGTCCGTTTTTGACAAACGCTGTGAAACGTTCGCCAAGGCCATAAACGCACTCGCCCACCTGCAGAGACAGCTCGCTGACCATATACGGCTCATAATCTTCGCACATATAGTTGTTCGCCGGGAGCATGGTGCTCTCCTTGCGGTTCCATCTCATATATCCCAGATTGCGGAAGCCGCTGCCGGTCAGGACTTTTCCGTCCGCCTCAAAGGTATAGCCGAAGTTTTCACGCTGCACATGCACCTGTACCTTGCCGGTATCCAGGACAGCCTCGTTCTCATTCACCGTCACGCTGACATTTTCATAAATTCCCTCTTCCTTCTCAAAGCTTGGAACATTATTGTCATACGCCTCGTAGTGCCATGCCTCCATGGAAATCGTATCCGGTGTATGCGCAACAAACTCAATGGTAATCGTCGGAAGATTCAGCGTCGCTCCGCGGTCCACGATCTTTTTCGTCGTCGCCAGAACTCTCATACCGCCCGGAATCTTCTCTACCTCATACGCCTGCATCGCGTAAGACGCGTTCGCCTTCTCGCTTGGCAGCCAGTAACCCTCTGTAAATTTCATACGATACTCTCCTTTCGCACCGATGTCTCTGTTCTTTTTTGATATGTCTAATATATCATACCCGCTGCTTGAAAAACAGGTCATATCCTATGAAAAAAATCCGGAGCGAACAAACAGCCCACAAATTCCTCTGAGCGTCCTCTGCTCACCCCGTCCCGCTGCCGCTCAGTACTTTATAGAGAAGATCCGCAAACGGCTCCATCGCGTTCTTCGCCTCCTCCACCGTATTCGTCTGTGCCCCAACCTCCAGCAGCAGCGACCGAGGCTTCAAATGCAGGTTATACCGGTATCCTTTCAGATAAATGCATCTGGTATATTCCGGATAATACTGCTTTGCCAGATACTCCAGCTGGAAAGAGAACGCCAGATTATCCTCAATATAAGGATTCGGCAGATAGGAAATCTCTCCATTCTGATTCGTCCTGCTGAGGCCGTTGAAAAACATCACCTGCGCGGTGGGTTTCCCATTTACCTCCGTGACCAGGTGCTTCGATTCGTCCACACCATCCCTGTGCAGGTCGATCACGATCTCAATCGTCGGATGCTCCTGCAGCGCCTGACTGATCACCGGCTCCGCGTAATTGTAGGCGGCGCTTCGGTCCAGCTGTCCGTCCACAATATCAAAAGTATCCGTAATGTGAAGCACCTGATACCCGTACCGTTCCTGCAGCAGCTGCACAAGATAATCCCCAACTCCGATCACCGTCGTGGACGTATCTCCTTCCACAGAGTCCGCAAATCCCTCCTGGGAATGAGTATGATAAATCAGGATTTGCGGCTGCTCCGGATTTTTCTCCAGCTTCATATCTTTTCCCAGAAGAGTATCCACATTGATCTGGGACTCCAGCGCTGTAGTCGTAGGATCGACCACAAAAAAATTGTTCAGAAGATAATTGAAATCCGTAAGCTGCTCCCTGGGAATCTCCACCTGCTTCTGGGTCGCCGTTCCTTCCGGAATCTGAGACGTTTCCTGCGCCTGGGCTGTCTCATTTTGAGTCTCAGCAGCTCCGTCACTCTGCGTCTCCTGTGCCTGCTGATTTTCCTCTGTTACCGCCTGCGCCTGATTTTCCGCCTCCAGCTTCTGTGCGATGAGTTTTTCATTTTCCTCCCGGATCGCCTCAGCAGTCTCCGCGTCCTCGATGATCTCCTCCTCGCCGCAGTCCGTCTCCTGAAAGGAGAGGATCGGGAATTGCTCTCCCACCGTCCTCAGCACCGCAGAAAAGAAATCCTCCGGCGTCTGCTCCTGCCCGTAAGACAGCACGGGAAGAAAACTCTCTGCCGCAAGCGTACCCGCCTGCACATACGCCTGCCCGAGGATCCTCCCGCCCTGTCCGTCGCTCTCCCGTTCCCATATGTCTCTGCATTTCCCTGCCAGATAAATTCCCACAACGATCACGCACAGAATCAGCGCCGCGCGCACCTTCTTTTCCAGATCATTCATACCATCACCTTTAATCATGATATGTCCAACCTTTCCCGGAAAGACCTGGAAACAATGTTATACGGTCAGGAAAACGCCAGATTCAGTCCTTCTGAAATCGTAAAGCTCAGACGTTTCACCGTCTCATCGATATCCTTCGGTGTCACATACATGGTCATCATGGAAGGGCTGATCAGCTCCGAGAGAAACTCGTCCATCTCCGATTCTTCCAGAGATTCCAGCAGTTCCGCCACGGCATCATGGATAATCGTCGCGGCATCCACCACGGTCGGAACCCCGATGCCGATTACTGGAATCTTCATGGTCTCCCGATTCATGCCGTTCCTGTAATTTCCCACTCCAGAACCGGGACTGATCCCTGTATCCGTCAGCTGGATCGTACAGTTCAGCCTTTTAATGCTTCGCGCCGCCAGAGCATCGATCACTACCAGCACATCCGGTTTCGTCTCCTCGATCACGCCCTGTACGATCTCCTGAGTCTCCATGCCTGTCTGAGCCATGACGCCGGGAACCAGCGCGCTGACACGGATCACATGATCCTCTCCCATCGCCGCCGCGCCGTATTCATTGACGATATGGCGGTTGATGCGAAGATTATCCACCACCATCGGTCCGAGGGCGTCCGCAGTAATCTCACGGTTTCCAAGCCCTACGACCAGCACGGAACAATCCTGATCTTTTGGCAGCATTTTTTTCAGACAGCGGGAGATCTCTTCCGAAATCTCCCGGTGATACCCGTCATCCGGAACAGCCAGATTCGGCGCCTCCATTGTGATATACGTTCCCATGGGCTTTTCCATCAGTCTCGCCCCCTGCTCCGTCTCAATCTTTACCAACGTGGTCCAAAGTTCACGTCCCCGGTTGTACCGCTTTTTAATCTCCACTCCCGGAATTTCCACTTGGTCTTTCTCAAATTTTTCGCCGTTTTCCATCGCAAGGTCTGTGCGGACCTTAAACCTTCCAATCATGGCAATCTCCTTTCGCTCCCTTTGTTGACAGTATTGGATCGCTGCCCTCGGGAATAAGCATCCCCATATAACGATTTTTTACTCATGCCGCGCGAAATTAATTACCGCTTGTCTTCCTCCGCAAAATAGCTTAGAATAAATAACAGTTCAGTCAGGTCTGCGCATTTACTGCACAGACCGTATGAAAACGCAGCACCCGTGGGCATCTGCACCGCGGCAGAAATGGAGGATACATGAAAAGTATCATCGAAGACATCAAAAATCAGGAATACAAAAAGGTGTATCTGCTTTATGGCAGCGAAGCCTATCTGAAACAGCAGTACAAACACCGGCTGCTCAGCGCTCTCGTTTCTCCCGACGACACCATGAACGTTTCCCGCTTTGAGGGGAAAGGCATCGATGTACGGGAAGTCATCGATCTTGCGGAAACGATGCCCTTTTTTGCTGACCGGCGGGTCATCCTGATGGAAAACACCGGTTTTTTTAAGAACAAGACGGAGGAACTTGCCGATTATATGGCAGAGCTTCCCGACTACATCTGCTTTCTTTTTGTGGAGGATGAAGTGGACAAGCGAAACCGCATGTACAAAGCCATCCAGAAATATGGCCGCGCGGTGGAATTCGCCACACAGGATGACAAAACGCTGATGGCCTGGGTGCTCAGTATCCTGAAAAAGGAAAACAAAAAGATTACCCGGCCGGATATGGAGCTTTTCCTGGAAAAAACCGGAACGGATATGGGAAATATTGAAAAGGAACTGGAAAAACTTCTTTCCTATACGATGGGGCGTGACGTGATCACTTCCGCCGATATCGAGGCGGTATGCACCACACAGATTTCCAACCGGATCTTCGATATGATCCGGGCAGTCACGGAAAAACGGCAGCGCCAGGCGCTTGACCTGTACTACGACCTTCTGGCACTGAAAGAACCTCCCATGAGGATTCTTTTTCTCCTGGCAAGACAGTTTAATCTGCTCCTTCAGGTCAAAGAACTGGCGGCGGAAGGCTGCGACCAGGCTACGATTGCCAAACGCACCGGCCTGCAGAATTTTGTTGTAAGAAATTATCTGCCGATGGCAAGGAAATATGAACGGGAAGCGCTGAAAAAAGCCGTCGAAGACTGTGTGGATACCGAAGAAGCGGTGAAAACCGGACGGCTCACCGACGTGATGAGCGTGGAACTTCTGATCATCAAGTACAGTTCCTGATAAAATCCTGATAAAAAACTCCCGGCCACATGACGGTATGGCCGGGAGTTTTTATGTTCTATTTATTTATGCGATTGAGTTTACAGCTTTGCTCAGGCGGGAAACTTTTCTTGCAGCGTTGTTCTTGTGATAAACGCCTTTAGAAGCAGCCTTGCTGATCGTAGAGATCGCATCTGTTAATGCGGCATTTGCTGCTGCCTTATCATTCGCAGCAACTGCAGCATCTACTTTCTTGATAGAAGTCTTTACTGCAGAACGGATTGCTTTGTTGCGTGCAGCCTTTGTCTGATTGACAAGGATTCTTTTCTTTGCGGATTTAATGTTAGCCAAACTGTACACCTCCAAACTGAATTTTCATTTGATATTTTTTAAGATTTGAGTTCTGTGTTTCGGGAACAGACACGGGCGTTCCTTCGAAACATGCTTTATTATTTTATGCTATTTGCGGATATTTGTCAAGAGCGAATCGCGGTTTTCCTGAATTTTTCGGAGCGGTTTGTTGAGCAAAGCGGACGAAAAACACCCTGCGCGGACGGCATGCGTGTACGGCGGGCGGCTGCTGGAAGACGGAAAATCTTATGCCTGTCCCATCTCCAAAAACAGAAAACCTCATTCATACTGCTTTCCATTGGCAGTGTTCATCCGCACAATATCGTATCTCGGTATCCTCTGATTTTGTACCGCTTTCCATCTGTAATGCAGGTAATCGCTCCATTATCCGGGGTCGTGTAGACATCCGTTCCGACGGTCCACAGGCGTTCCAGGAGTTCCCGGTGGGGATGTCCGTATCTGCTGGACGCAGAACAGGAAATGATGCTCACTTCTGGGGATACCGCTGACAGAAACTCTTCCGACGTTGAGTTTTTCGAACCGTGGTGCGCTACTTTCAAGTATTCCCAGTTGGTTCCTGTCTCCCCGTTCACGGATTGCCCTGGATTTCCCGATGTGATCTGGTCGTTTGATCCGTCCTGGTCCTGACAGCTTTCCCGGCTGTCATTCCGGCTGTATGTTTGAAGCTCTTCCAGAAGTTTTTCCTCTCCGTCCGCCTCCACATCCCCGGTCAGAAGGGCATCGAAATCTCCGTAGTTCAAAGCCAATACAATGCTGCCTGCATTTGGCTCTTCCTGATAATCTTCCCCGTCCGGATGGAGCACTTTCATGGTCAGGTCTCCGGCAGAAACCGTGTCGCCCTTTTGTATATATCGGACGGCTGCTCCTGCCTCATCTGCCAGGCGTTCCAGACCTTTTCCGGTTTCGCTTTTCTTCATCCACACGGGCAGGAATAGCTGCCGGATTCTTAGGGCGGTCATGTGCCCGGCGGAAAGTTCCAGAAGTTCCTGTATCCCATTCACATGGTCATCATCCGAATGAGTCACAAAAACACCGTCCAGGGTTCCAATCCCCTGACTTTTCAGATACGGCAGAATCCTGTAATTTCCTACATTCTTTTCATCCGTGCTCCCGCCGTCGATCAGCCACGTTGTCCGGTTTCCTTCGCAGACCACCAGAGAATCTCCCTGCCCCACATCCAGAGCCGTAATAGAAAGCGGATGATTCCACCGAAACAGCAGACAGGCCACAGCGATGGCAAGAAACCCTCCCTGAAAAATCCTGCCTTTCCACGAAAACCATAAGACAGCAAGAGGTTTTTCCACATTTTCCTCCCTTGAAACCCAGGAAATCCCCAAAAGCAGCGCTGTCAGAAGGAGATAATACACAACCACCTGGACAAAAGATGGCTGTCCGCAGATCCAGACCGCTCCCGGGATTCTCTGCATCCCTTTCATCACCGCCTCATACAGATGCAGCAGCAAAGATGCAGGAAGCAGCAGAAGTTTCCCCAAAGCTATGGAAAACATCCCTGCACAGCATCCGAGAATGCCGAAACCCATGACCCAGACCATCGTCGGAAGAATCAGCAGATTGGGCAGGATGGACAAAAGCGGGATTTCATAGAAAAAGTAAGCGGTCAGCGGAAGGGTAGTCAGCGTGATCACCGTGCATGCCAAAGCGTTCTCCTTCAGTCCTGTCCAGAATTGGAGCACTGCTTCTTTCTTTTGCCGAATCCTCCCCTCCTTCTCCCCGTCTGTTTTTTCATCCGTATGGAATCCTTTCTCTTTTCCTGAAGATTTTCTGGATATGCCTGTATCCCCCGCCGCTGCACGGAAAACGCCCGTCCTTTCCACAGCCTCTCCTGTTCTTCTGCCTTTTTTCCACAAAGGCCACACCAGCGCTGTGCCGAGAACCGCAGCATAGGACAGGATAAACCCGCTGTAAGGAAGATTTTCCGGCTGCCCGATCAACGTGATGACCGCCGCCAGCGCCAGAGCGCTGAGGGAATCGTAGATCCGCCCGATCAGGCCGCCGATCACCATAATCGTAAACATCAGAAACGCTCTCCTGGTGGCTACCCCATTTCCGGTGAAAATGGTATAGAGCGCCATCATCGCCACTGCAAGAACGGAACTTACGGCTTTGTGGCACCCGATTTTCTGAAGCAGACGGTACAGTCCCATCCCGAGCATGGATAAATGCAGTCCAGAAATGCTGAGCACATGCAGCACCCCGCCCATCTGATAGACTGCTTTCGTCTCAGGCTCCAGAAGCGATTTGTCTCCGAGCAGCATCGCGGAAAGAATTCCCGCCTGGGATTCCGGCAGCATCACAGCCAGACGCTGTGCCATCCGATTCTGCCACTGTTTCAACCAGTCGCGGATTCCGGGCTCTGCCGGCTGTACTGTCCGAATCTCCTCTGCCCACATAGTATAAAAAATGCCTTTTGCCGCATACCAGGATGCCGCATCAAACTGTCCCGGATTCACGGGATGCTCCGTCTCCTCCAGAACTCCTTCTGTATTTATCACGCTTCCCGTAGGAAATATCTCTTCCTGCTGCGTGATCAGATATAACTTTTTTACTGGAATTTCGTTCTCCTGATTTTTGAGAACACAAGATGTGATAAGATAACTTTTCGAATTGTCTTTGATTTCATAGTCCTGAACCTGTCCCCGGACCTGTACGGTTTCTTCTGACTGAACCAGAGTCTCCAGCCGCCCTTTCTCGGGCTCCCCGAAGACAGGAAGCCCGACCAGGCGCATCAGCCAGATCCCCAGTGCAAGTCCAAGACACACCAGGCACATCGGCCGTTTTTTCATTCACTGTTTTCCTCCAGATAAGACAGGTCTCTTTCATAAAATTGATTCAGTTTCATACTTTCCCGGAAGGTTACATCACTCTCACCGTCGATGGAAAACTGTACCCTCTGCACCGGACAGTTGGTTGTGATGGAATTCACCAATGCATAAATCGGGATTTCCTGGACGACACTCATTGTACCGTTCATAAAGGTATTGTCAAAATTCACATAGGCAATATTTTCCGAAGTGGTAACACTCAGAATATTCGTGTCGGAAGGCAGCACCGCATAATGCCCTTCCTCCGCCGGACCTTTGACCAGCTGCTCCACGACCACACGCTCCAGCGGAACGCTGGTGCTGTAATAGACCGATCTGGTCTCCGGTACCAGTTTGTCTCCGGTCTCATTGGCAAAATACAGGGTCAGAGTAGTATACTGGTAATTATTGATCTCACTGCCCGCATTCTCCACAAAGCTTTCCCTGGTCATTGCGCCAATGACATTTCCCGCGGAATCCTTCAGCTCCCCGTTCTCCGTCACGATCTGCACCCGGTCAACGCCGGAAATCTGCGTAAACGCGCGCACCAGCCCAACACGGACGAGTACCTCTCTCGGACGTTCCATCTGCTCATAACCGCCGCCGATCGTAAGGATCAGCGTGCTGTCTTCCAGAGAATAACTGTCAATTTTCACATCCTTCGGCATCAAACGCTGATAATCTTCCCCTTCGGGTGTTTCATTGAGTCTGTCCACGAATTCCTGGATCATTTCATCCCCCGATGACGCCTCAGGCTCGTAGGCATTCTCCACAACCTTGTTTGCCTCCAGGGAAAGATAGTACATAAAATATTCCGACGGAGCCTCTGTCTCCCCGTTTCCGCTGCATCCGGCCAGGAGGATGAGCGCCGCCAGAACTGCAAGAAGTCGTCTCATGTTCCCACCTCCTAAGCCAGATAAGTCAATGGAATACGAACGGAGAACGTCGTCCCCTCGTTTTCCTTACTGTAAACCTTGATTGCGCCCCGGTGCATGACGATCGCGCTCCTTGCGATCGCCAGACCCAGGCCGGTTCCTCCGATCTCCCTGGAATGAGATTTGTCAACACGGTAAAATCTCTCAAAAATATGGTCCAGAGATTCCTTTGGAATGCCAATTCCGGAATCTGCCACAGTCACATAAAAATATTTATGGTCAGCATTCAAAGAGACTTTGACCCAGCCTCCCTCCACGTTATACTTAATGCCGTTTTCCACCAGATTGGAAATCGCAAGCGTCAGCTTTGTCTCATCCACTTCCGCATTCACAGGGCGAAAGCTGTCGAGGATCAATTCCACCTTTTTTGCCGCTGCAATCGGGCGGAGACGTTTCAGGATCAGCTCCAGCAAATCATTGATATTCATGGTCGTGATATTCAGATCCGCCGCTTTCTTATCCATCTTTACCAGAGACAGAAGATCCGTGATGATCTGATTTTCCCTGTCGATTTCCTCCGTAATGTCCTGCATGAACTCTTTATAAAGCTCTACCGGGACATCCTCCTGGGCATTCAGCGAATCGGCCAACACTTTCATGGAAGCCAGCGGCGTCTTCAGTTCATGAGAGACATTGGATACAAATTCCTGCCGTGACTCATCCAGTGTCCGTACACGTGCCAGCATCTTGTTGAACGCATTGGTGATCAGCTCCGTCTCAAGATAATCCGGAACAGAAATATCCTCATCCAGATAGCCGTCTGTGAGATTTTCAATGGAACGAGTAACCTTCTGGAACGGACGAACCAGAATTCCGGACAGAAAATAGCCAAGCACGAGGACCAGGACCATAACGATCATCAGTATCATTGTCCCCTTCTGCTCCAGAATATTCATATTGGCCTGGATTTCATCCGTGGACACACTCATCAGCATGACGCCAAGCGTTTCCTTTGTCTCTTTGTCCTGGATGCGGATCGTCATCTCAATATAGCTGCTCTTGGAATCATAGCGGCTGGTGTCCTTTCCATTGTAACTGTCAATGACTTCCTGAGAAACCATCGTTTTGCCGCGATCCAGATCGTACGTATCCTTAACGATCCGGAAATTTTCATCAATGATCAGGATCCTGCCGCCGTAAATATTATTCAGGATATTCAGTTCACTGTTGATTGCCTCCGAGCTCTGATCCTCCAGATAATTCTGCTGCACCATCTGGTCACAGATAATGTCGCACTGATTTTTAACCGTGATACTGCGGACCGCAACTGCCCGTTCCTCATAGCTCTCAACAATCCCCTTTTCCACAATGATCATCGGAACAATCCCGATGATCACCAGGATCACGGTAATGCGGAACCGGAGGCTCCGCAGAAATTTCCACTTTATCTTTTTTCTGAAATTAAGCCTGGAAATAATAACCCACTCCCCACTTCGTATGTACGTATTTCGGTTCGCTCGGATTCGGTTCAATCTTTTCTCTCAGCCGGCGGATATGCACATCCACCGTGCGGACATCGCCCGGGTACTCATAGCCCCAGACAATATTCAGGAGATTCTCCCGGCTGTACACTTTGTTCGGATTGAATACGAGAAGCTCAAGAACGTCAAATTCTTTCGCCGTCAGATTGATCTCACGTTCGCCGATAAATACGCGGCGTCCCTCGCAGTCCAACTTCAGATCGCCTGCCTGGACCACTTTTGCCTTTTCCTCCTTGACAGCAGGCTTTGCCGTCCGGCGCATGATCGCCTTGATCCTCGCCTTGACTTCCAGGATATTGAACGGTTTGGTAATATAGTCATCCGCGCCGTATTCCAGTCCGAGGATCTTGTCCATATCCTCCCCCTTCGCCGTCAGCATGATGATCGGCACACTGGAGAATTCCCGGATCTGCTGGCACACCTGAATGCCGTCCATTTTAGGCAGCATGATATCCAGCAGGATCATATCGTACTCATGCTCCCGCGCCATCGTCAGCGCTTCCTCCCCGTCATAGGCACAGTCCACTTCCATGCCGTCCTGCTCCAGGCTGAAGCGGATTCCTTTTACAATCAGTTTCTCATCGTCTACTACCAGTACCTTTTTCGCCATATCTATCTCCTTATACCCTTTGCCGTCCATTCGGGCGCATGTTACACCTTTATGAAACCGTTATGGAATCTTTTATTTTATCAAACATTTTTTCTTTAATGCCGTCGATTTTCATAATATCCTCAATCGATTCAAATTTTCCGTTTTCTTCCCTGTAAGCGATGATCGCTTTCGCCCGGCTCTCCCCGATCCCGGGAATGGTCATCAGCCCCGCCTCGTCCGCTGTGTTGATGTTTACCTTTCCTCCATCGGAAGCGCCGGAAACGCCGGACAGATCTTCCCCCGCGCTGCCCTGTTCCACAGTCTCGCCGTTCTGCACCTCTTCCACAGTCAGAACCGTTACCTGTTCGCCGTCCGACAGCATCCTTGCCTGATTCAGCGCCCTGGGATCCGCCGTATCCAGAAGCCCTCCTGCCATCTCCACCGCCTCATAAACACGGCTTCCCTCCGGAAGCGTATACACCCCCGGACTTGCCACTGCACCGCAGACATACACCTGTATCAGAACGGCTTCCGGCTCCTTTTCCTGATTTTCAATCTTTTGTTCTTCCTGGGAGGAATCGGTTGCAAAAACGCTTCCGGCTGCAGAAACATCACCGGTTACCGAAGAACTGTCTGCCGCAGAAGAACCTCCGTCCACAGACTCTGAAACCGCCTGGGATTCCCCGGCGATGGAATATGACACCGCGGTATCCTCACAACCGCAGAGCAACAGGGCCGGCAGAACCGCCAGCGTTAAGAATACAGAAAAATAGTTTCTTTTTTTCATCAGCATAACTCCTTTTCGCTTGCCGCGCAAAGGTCCCTTGTATATGCATAACTTACCTCTTATTGTATCCGACATTCCCCAAAAACACAAGATTTTTTTGGTGTGGGGACGGTGGAAAAGTAACGCAGCGGCGGGCGGAGGATACCAGTTTGTTATGTCGTGGCAATTTGGTTATGTTTTCTCTGCCGGTTTTCTATAAATTGAAGTTGAAAGGATAGACCTATAAACCAACACACACTTTCCGACATAAGCCAATGTACTCACGCCTTCATCCTACCGCCCCCACTGTCAGGGACCACGGCGGAGCGGAACCCGGCGGGCGTGCAGGCGATGTACGGTTCAGTGGCTCACTCAGGGATAAGGACAGTCCGGGTGTGGGTTCTGGCTTTCCGGTTTCAAAAAACAGAAAAAATCCCTGCGCGGGCAGCAGACGTGTACCGTGGGCATCTGCACGGATGCGAGAAAATCTTGGCGCTCCGAAGTTCCGTAGGACGGGTCAGACGAAGTGCTGCCCGCACTGAGTCTGAGGAGCGCTGAACCGGGAATTGATCAACAATTCCTGGTGAATCGCTCCGGTGCCCGTCCGGAGGGACTTCGGAGCGCTTAGATTTTCCGCATCCGTGCAGCCGCCCACGGTACACGTCTGCTGCCCGCGTAGGGATTTTTTCGTCCGACTGAAACAAAAGCCAGAACCCACACCCGGGCTGTCCTTATCCCTGAGTAGGCCGCGAGCCGCACATCGCCTGCACGCCCGCCGGGTTCCGCTCCGCCGCGGTCCCGTCCCCCTACTTCTCCCATTTGAAGAGGATGATGCCGGCGATCGCTACCAGCATGCCGATAAATTTCCTCCATTCAAAGCTGGTCTTCTCCATTCCGAACCATCCAAACAGTTCGATCAGCCATGCGGCGATCAGCTGCGCGATTACAATCAGCATCGCCGACTGCGCCGGTCCCAGACTGTTCATGCTCTGGATTACAGTAATGGTGATCGCGGCTCCGATCACTCCGCCAAGCAGCACATACCTGGGCGTTACCTGGAACAGTGCCGTGACCTCCTGCCTTCCGGTAAAAAACCATGCCCCGATACAGACCAAAAGCGCTGTGAACTGTACCCATCCTGCCGATACCCACAGGCTTGTCTGTTTTGTCACCTGTGTATTGAAAACTCCCTGAACACTCATTAGTATGCCGGAAACCAGCGCAATGATGACTCCTGTCATGTTTCATTCCTCCATCTGCTTCTCCCGCTGAGTATGCCTGAAATGCAGAAGCAAACGCACTTCCAACGCAAACTGCGGCTATCAATATTTATGATAGGATATGCAGAACAGAATGGTCTTATGCACTCTCTTCTTTGCTGTGCATCTTACGCTCTGGAGCAGACAGCATTTCCGTTCACCAAAAAGTGTTCAAGGCATGTCCGCTTGGCTCGTTGCCCGCAGGAATGAAAAAAGAACTGCTTCCACCACCCAATCAGGTAATGGAAGCAGTTCTTTCCGTTTTTACACATTCAAATTCATTTGTTCATCCATGCAGGCGTCCTATTTGAACGTTTGAAGCATCATTGATCCGTCATACTTTTCCGGTATAGATAATGCTTCCGTCTGATGTGTCGGGCTGATTCGTAGTATCTTTAGATGGAACATATACTCCATTTTTATCTACATATTTCCATACACCATTTGTTTTGATCCATGCATGCTTAAGCATAGCTCCCCAGTCGCGGAAGAAGTATGTAGTATTGCCCACCGTGATCCAGCCGGTTTTCATCTTACAATCTGTACCGAAATAATACGTATTCTCTCCGTCGCTCCAGAGACCGATGTTTAAAGCAGCTCCCCAGTCACGGAAATAGTACCAGTCTTCTCCGACCTGAATCCATTCAGAAGTTGCCATCGAACCGTCCTCGTGTCCATAATAAAGATTTCCATCCGCCGGATCGGTGAACAGCTCATTTCTGTAGGCGGCTCCCCAGCTGCGGAAATAATACCATTTTCCATTTAACTGAATCCACTCAGAAGTTGCAATAGAACCATCTTCGTGTCCATAGTAGATATTACCATCTGCCGGATCCGTGAACAGTTCATTGCGGAACGCAGCTCCCCAGTCACGGAAGTAATACCACTTTCCGTCAAACTGCAGCCATTCTGCGGAAGCCATGACACCGTCCGCTTTCAGGTAATAAATATTCTCGCCGTCATCATAGAAAGAATTATAAAGAATGCCGCCCCAGCTTCTCGTATAATACCACTTGCCGCCGACTTCAATCCACTGATTGTATACCATCCAGCCGTCATCATCAAAATAGTAAGTATCATTTCCCACTGTATAGAACTGATTTCTCGGATAATTCAGGGTTCCGTTCCCGATTAAATACCACCAGCGCCCGTTGTCTGCAACCCAGCCCTGAAGGTTCTTGCCGTCAACCCAGCCTTCTGAATAATGATAAAAACAAGAACCATTGGTGTTTGCACGATAATCACAATCGAGAAGCACTCCATTGTTCAAATGTTTGACGATTGTTCGGGAATCTCCCGGCTTAGAACATACAGGAACCTGATTTCCACATACCTTGATACCTCTTACCGTAGAAGATGTTGTGGAAATCTTAATTTTCACAAATCCATCTTCCATTAAAGAGGAATATACTTCATTCAGTTTTGCTCTGCTGGCATCTCCGAAAATGCCATCGATAACCAAATTATAATCACGCTGGAAATTCTTTAAGGCGGTTTCCGTTCCTTCTCCAAAATCACCGTCCGCCCCGGCAGAACCGCAGGAATATCCGCAGGCAATCAGTTTGGTCTGCATATCTTTCACGTCTGCACCTGTCGATCCTTTGGATAATACATTGCCGGAAGAACCATCCCAGCTTGCATTGCTGCCCATATCAAGATTGGTCGCTGTATGATGACTAATCGCCAATAATATATCGCCAGGTCGGAGATACTTGTCCGAAGTCAGATATTTGCTGTCTCTCAGTTCGATGGCGCCAGCACTTTTTAATTTATAGTGCAAATCACTCGTTACGGTATACATGATAGGAACATTCTTTAACTTTGAAATTCCTAATCGATAACCTGCTGCTTTCACATTAGCCACTACACCAGAAGAACAATCCGCTTCACATGCAACGGTAATCTGTGCAGGATCATAATTGCTTGCCTGAAGATGTTCCCAATATGAATAACGATTTTTCTGATCATAGCCTACTAAATTATTATTAGCTGCAGCTCTGGCAATATCCGCAATCATTTGTGCAACAGAACGGTCTTCAAATCGAAGAACAACATCCCAGCCTGAAGTACCATATCGATACCATGGTTTAATTTCCCATTCTGTACCTGTCTGATCACCAGCTTGACCATATTCATAATCACCATTCTCATCATGTCCACAATTACTAATCATAATTCTTCTCCTTTCGTTTCTTTTACTGCCTGTAACTTTTTCGGTATTTAATCATTTCCGGATTAATTAAATACCCGTTTATAGAAGGAAGCTTCTTTTCTATAAACACATCATACTGTGTGGACATACTGCAATACAATGCAATAAACATTTCTGGAAAATTATTTATATCAATAATCTGTAGTGAATCAGCGTGTAGTCTTTATATTTTCTTAACTTCAAACGGCTTCTTTTCAGCAATTCATTTCCTGAAAAGAAGCCACTTAGCATGATTTTTATAAAATCGCACAATAGGGATTACACTGGAAAAAATAATGATTAGCTAAATTGATGCCCTGGAACTTTATTATTAGAAAATGTTACACCTTCTACCGGTCCGTATCCTGTAACTTCCATATGCGTTACATCCGGATGAGAATCGTGATAATCCGGAAATGTAAAAACAAGATAATACTCTTGTCCATCATAAACCGCCTTCATTCCATCTTCTACAAACACTGCTGTATGTGTTCGAAATACTACATTTTCCTGACCTTTAATAAAGTCCAGATAATAGATAGTAAAATCAAAGGAAGTATCCGTAATATTTGATGTTATTACCGTATGCCCTCCTTCTATTAAATTCGGATCTCCTTCCCGAAGACGTTCATCTATATATTCTCCCTCATAAACCTTAACTTTAGCCTGTACTGCCTCCACATTTCCTCCACTATCATCCGACTGATTATCGCCTTCTTCCTCCACAGAATCCGTTTTTGTTTCTGTCATCTCATCCTCTGCAGGCTGCCGTATTTCCTCTGTATCGTCAGTATCCTGTTCTTCCTCCGGCACATCTGTAGGTTCCGGCGTTGTCACCGGTTCCGTAGCCAGCGGTTCCTGTGTAGGCTCGGGTGTCGTTTCAGGTGTTGTCTCGGGTGTCGGCGTTGCCTCCGCCGATGTATCGCTTTCTGTCTCCGCCTGACTCACGCTCTCAGTACTTACCGCAGACGTATCTTCCGGTTCCTTTTCCGAACACCCGGTCATCACATTCATAAATGCAAAGACAGCCAGAAAACAAAACGTAATGAATTTTCCCTTTTTCAACTTTCCCGCTCTCATAATATTCACCATCCTTTTCTTTAAATCTGCAAGGCTTCCATTGAAGCCTGTGGACAGTCCATAGAAATTCCGTCTCTGTGCCGCTGTCTGTGCCAACAGGTAATTGTACTGCATCCGTTCTTCATGAGCTCCGTCTTTCATGATCCGCTCATCACATAAAAATTCAAGATCCTGATCCGCTTCCCTCCGCATCCAATGAAGCAGGGGATTGAACCAGTATACAATGCATACCAGCTGCAAAAGCAGTTTATACCACAGATCGTGGTGTCTGTAATGGCTCAGTTCGTGGCTCAGCAGCAATTCCAGTTCTTTCCAGGTATACCGGTCGGACGGAAGATAAATCCGCGGACGCAAAAGCCCTGTAAGCAGCGGCGTCGTCACCTTTGCGTTCATCCAGAGTTTTGGAGGGTGTGATACTTTCATCTTCCTGCATAGCTTTTGATAATTCATCTCCAGGCTTTTATCTGGTACCGGCATACTCCAGCGTTTTAACTCCCGCTGTACAATATAGCTTCCCAGCAGTTTATACAAACCATACAAAGCCGCAGCCGCCAGCCATACCACTGCCAGCATCTGATATACCGATAGCATTTGTATTCCCTGTTCCCGGAACTGTGAAGTATTTTCCGGAAGATCCGTGCTTTCTGAAGCAGCGAGACTGTTTTCCGTTGGAAGAGTCTCCCCTGCCGCTTCCTGTCCCTGCACCCGAACTTCTTCCCTGACTGCCGGAACCCGTTCTTCCGTCACCTGCTGCGGTATCTGAATGTGGATCACATTCCAGTAATCCGGTATCTGAACCGGAACCAGCAAGATCAGCGACACCGCCAGCCAGATCCAGCTTCTCCACCAGACAGAATATTTTTTGCTCAGAAACCTGGACACACCAAAAACCAATACAATCAGCAAGGCTGCAAGGACATTCAGCTTAAACACATAGAGTAAGAAACCTGCCATAGAGCCATCCCTCCTTTCAGCGATTCAGTTCTTTTAAAAACCCTTCCAGTTCTTTCAGATCCTCATCATCGATTTCTCTTCCCTGATACAAAGCTGCAACAAAATTTTTCACAGAATTCCCATACAGCTTTTCCAGCATTCCTTTTCCTTCTTTTTGCTGATACTCTTCCTGTGAAACCAGCCAACGGTATTTGTTCAGATTCCCATCTCTGTTCACAGATACAAACCCCCTTTTCTCCAGCCTGGAAAGCAGGGTGAGGATCGTTGTCGGAGCCAGTGTTTTCTTTTGATTCACAATCTTCTCAATCTCACTTCTGCTCATATCGTTCTTTTGTTTCCACAAGACAATCATAAGATCCAATTCGGATTCCGGAAGCTTTTGTATCGTTCGTTTCATCTGGCTTCCTCCTTTCTACCTCTGTAGTATAATTATATATTACGCTTGTAGAAAGGTTATGTCAATATCTTTTAAAGATTTTTTCTTTCACCTTCTTCTTTTCTTCATTTATTCTCTATAAACACTTTATAACGTTACAGCTACTAAAACCAATCTCTCAATATTCAACCTCTTGTCACTTATATATACGGTTATGCATACAAAATGTTACATATATTAACAAAAAAAATTGTTTTTCATCATTTTATCTAAATTTCTTTCTAATTTTTGTTTAAACTGTCTTTTTTCAGTTTTTTAAAACATTTAGGTTTACATATAAAGAAAAAATTACTTTTTTATTATTATCAGTATGAAGATATAGCCAATAAAAGGTGATGTTATGAAAAGTTATTTGAAGCGTTTAAAAAATCCTGCAACCATTGTTGCCATATGTGGTTATATCCTAACCATTATCTCGTCACTCGGTTTTTCTATTAACAGTGATGTTATTATGACAATCGTTAACAGCATTTGTGCCATCTGTGTTTTACTTGGTATACTCAACAATCCCGAAACAGATGGGATAGATCTCCCCAAATAACGCTGTATCTTCATACTGATTTTACCAATCAAAATTTTGCTACATTTATTCTTTATGAAAGCAGCTACCTTGTCAGATTTACAGTTATAAAACCGCTCTCATGTTCCTTTTTCTAAGAGAGGTGCATGAACTATGGAATCATTATGCAAATTAATTCAAAAAGTAAAGGAAACAAATACAGGATGGGATCGTCTCTTTAGGCAATTGCAACCACTGATTCGTGGATATACAAAAAAATTATTCTTCCTTGAACGGGAAGATGCGATGCAGGAAATTAATCTTGCAATTTTTTTAACTGTGCGAACAATGAAACATTATAACAGTGACAGAGAATGTCTCAAATATATTGCCACCGGAGTCTACTACGCATACGCCACTTTATGCAAGAATCACTCAGACAATGAACAAACCGTTTCTTTTGAAGAAAACTATCTTCCTTTTGAAAATAGCATAAGTGACGGCTTATCAGATACTGAATATTTTCTTGAACTTTCAGAACAATTAACTAACATATCGCCCCGCAAAAAAGAGATTGCGACATATCTTTTACAGGGCTATAAAGACAGCGAAATAGCATCAAAACTAAAAGTTTCCCGCCAATACATTTACAAAGTAAAGCAGGAACTTTTTCGCCCTAAGAACTGACGGTATAAATCATTTTAGTTTTACGCCGTTCCTGAAAAGAAGGTGTTTCTATGGTTGGCAACGAATCGATAACACAAAAAAAACAATATCTGAATTTGTATGCCACTTTAAGTCAAACAATAAACATACTCTCAGAAATAGCCGCTTCACTTAGTCAAGATAAGAACAGAAAATTTTTTTCTCGGCAAACGAATCTTGAAATAGAACAAATTGTAAATCATTTGAATGACTTTGCTCAGGATAAATATTCTGTCTGCAGGCATATCTTGCAGTTGATTAATGACCTCCCCAGTGAAACAGAGAAAAATATTCTGCTGTTAAAGTACATTCATGGATATACCTGGGAAGAAATAAGTGAACATCTAAATTATAGCTTACGCCAAATATACAACATACATAATCATGCTTTAGAACATTTGACACTAGAATAACAGATGGTAATGTAAACTGCCTGTTTTACGCTAGAATCAGATTTGTTAATAATTATCATCGCAAGCTACGTTTAACATAAAAGAAGGACCTTGGTCTCATTTTGACCCACGGTCCTTCTTTTTTTAGGCTATGCTTTTTTCATAGCCTCATTTACACAAACTTTGGGATACTCCCTCATGGATAGCTAAAAGCTCTTCTCCAGCTTCTCAATCATCTCATCCACATCCGCCTCCGTAATCACCAGCGGCGGCACCATCCGCAGAACATCCGAGCCTGCCGTGATCACCAACAGTCCGTTTTTCAGCGCCTGCTGAACGATCTCACCCACCGGCCGACCGGATACCACCAGGCCCTGCATCAGACCTTTGCCCCGGCGCACGGTCAGGAACTCATACTTCTCCACCAGTTCATCCAGCTGTTTTTCCAGATAAGCGGAAACCTGCTGTACATGATCGACAATCTTCTCTTTTTCAAAAATATCGAACACTGCGCTGACAGCCGCACATGCCAGCGGATTTCCTCCGTAGGTCGTGCCGTGATCTCCCGGCACCAGGGAATGTTCCGCGGTTTTCTGATTCAACACAAACGCGCCTACCGGGATTCCGCAGCCAAGCGCCTTGGCACAGGTCATGATATCCGGCTTCACACCGTACTGCTGCCAGGCGAACATACTTCCGGTACGGCCCATTCCACACTGGATCTCATCCAGGATCAGCAGGATATCCTTCTCATCGCACAGTGCCCTGACGCCTTTGAGAAATTCAGGATCTGCCGGGTAAATTCCTCCCTCTCCCTGAACCGTCTCCAGAATGATCGCACAGGTCTTTTCCGTAATCTGCGCTTTTACGCTCTCCAGGTCGTTGAAATCCGCAAACCGGATTCCTCCGATCAGCGGACGGAACGGATCCTGATAATGGGTATTTCCTGTCACCGAAAGAGCGCCCATACTCCTTCCGTGGAACGAGTGGTTCATGGCAATGATCTCATGGTCACTGTGTCCATCCCTCAGGTAGGCATATTTTCTCGCCGCTTTCAGCGCCCCTTCGATGGCTTCCGTTCCGCTGTTGGTAAAGAAGACCTTATCCATCCCGCTGGCTTTCACCAGTTTTTCTGCGGCATCCGCCATCGGCTCGTTGTAGTACAGATTGGAGGTGTGGATCAGCCGGTCGATCTGATCTTTCAGGGTCTGATCGTACGTTTCATTTCCATAGCCCAAAGCAAACACTGCGATTCCCGCAGCGAAATCCAGATATTCCTTTCCCTCCACATCATACAGCCGGACCCCTTTTCCGTGATCCAGAACCACCGGGTAACGGTTATAGGTGTGCAGCACATAATTTTCCGCTTTTTCCATGATCTCATTTGCTTTCATGATAGAATTTCTCCTCGCTTTCATCCAGGATCGCGGTTCCGATTCCCTTGTTGGTAAAGATTTCCAGAAGCAGGCAATGTGGGATCCTTCCGTCCAGGATATGTACCCGGGACACTCCATTCTCAATGGCGTCAATGCAGTTCTGCAGCTTCGGTATCATTCCTCCGCCCACATTTCCGTCTGCGATCAGTTTCTTCGCCTCGCTGATATGGAGTTCTGAGATCAGGCTGTCGGCATCGGAATAATCCCGGTAAACCCCTTCGATATCCGTCAGGAACGCCAGTTTTTCCGCATGCATCGCCCGGGCAATGGCACAAGCCGCATCGTCCGCGTTGATATTATAAGTATTGAAATCATCGTCAAATCCCACCGGGCAGATGACCGGAAGGAAATCATTCTCCAGAAGCTTCTTCAGCATTTCCGGCTCCACATGGTCAATGTCTCCGACAAACCCGATGTCCTGTCCGCCGGACAGTTTTTTCTTTACATGGAGCAGCGCGCCGTCCTTGCCGCTGATCCCGATGGCTTTCACTCCCAGGGACTCGATCATCGTCACCAGTTCTTTGTTGACCTTGTTCAGCACCATCTCCGCAACTTCCATGGTCGCCGCATCGGTCACCCGCAGCCCGTTGATGAATTTCGGCTCCATGCCAACTTTTCCTACCCAGCGGCTGATCTCCTTTCCTCCGCCATGGACGATGATCGGTTTGAAGCCTACCAGTTTCAGAAGTACCACGTCTTTGATCACGTTCCGTTTCAGCTCTTCGTCCACCATCGCGCTTCCGCCGTACTTGACGATGATCACCTTCCGGTTGAACCGCTGAATATACGGCAGCGCCTCGATCAAAACTTCCGCTTTGTCCAGATACATTTTATTTACCATTTTCTTCTCTCCTCCAAAACAGCCTTCTTAATTATCACACACTCACCACAACCAGCGGCATGCCATTTTATGACCTGTAATCCGCATTGATCTTTACATAATCGTAGGACAGGTCGCAGCCCCAGGCGGTCGCCTCCGCGGTTCCCATATGAATATCTGCCACCGCTGTGACCTTCTCCTCCGACAGGATCTTCGTCGCTTCTTCCTCACTGTAGTCAGTCGCCACTCCGTCTTTGATGATCTGCAGCTTTCCTGCCGCGCTCTCAAAATACAAGTCCACCTTCTCCGGGTCAAACTGTGCTCCGGAATATCCCATCGCGCACAGGATCCTTCCCCAGTTGGCGTCATGACCGAAGATTGCCGCCTTGGTCAGGCTGGAGGTGATCACCGATTTGCTCAGAGTCACTGCCTGCTCCTTGCTCTCTGCTCCAACCACTTTCACCTCAAACAGCGCCGTAGCGCCCTCGCCGTCCCCTGCGATCTGCATCGCCTGGGTTTTATTCACCTCAAACAGCGCCGCTTTGAACGCTTCGTAATCTTCATTCTTCTCCGTGATTTCCGGATTTCCCGCCATTCCGTTGGCAAGCAGCAGCACCGTATCATTGGTGGAGGTATCTCCGTCCACAGACACCATGTTGTAGGTATCCTGGACCACCTCGCTCAGCGCTTCCTGCAGAAGTTCCTTGGAAATGCTCACATCCGTTGTCACAAAGCTGAGCATCGTACACATATTTGGATGGATCATTCCGGAACCTTTGCACATGCTTCCGATGGTCACTGTCTTTCCTCCGATTTCCAGAGAAACCGCCGTCTCCTTGGAGTGTGTGTCCGTCGTCATGATCGCCCGCGCCGCCATGGCTCCCGCCTCCGGAGAATCCTCCAGCATCAGCGCCAGCTTCGCGATGCCTCCCTTGATCCTGTCGATGGGAAGCTGCTGTCCGATGACTCCTGTGGATGCCACCAGCACTGCCGTCTCCGGTACCTTCAGCATTTCAGAAGCAGCTGCGGCTGTCTCCTTACAGTAGCCCATGCCTTCCGCGCCGGTACACGCGTTGGCAATCCCACTGTTGCATACCACCACCCGCGCGCCGTCCTGGTGATAGACGATCTCCTGGTCCCACTTCACCGGAGCCGCCTTGACCACATTGGTCGTAAACGTACCTGCCGCATGGCACGGAACCTCGCTGAAGATCATCGCCATATCCATAGTTCCTTCTTTTTTTATCCCTGCAGCGCATCCCGCCGCCTGAAATCCCTTTGCCGCGGTAACACCGCCGTCTATTTTCTTCATATTCAGAACTTCCTTTCCAAGATTTTTGTTATGGCATTTCCTTACGGAAAGACCGGCGCCATCCGAAGACCCTCATCCTCAGGCAGACCGAACATCAGATTCATGTTCTGCACCGCCTGTCCGGCTGCGCCTTTGACAAGATTGTCCATCGCTCCCATCATAATGATGCGGTTGGTTCTCGGATCGATCTTGAAATTCACATCCACAAAGTTGCTTCCTTCCACCCATCTGGTCTGCGGGCATGCGCCGTTTTCCAGAACGCGGACAAATTTTTCCTTCGCATAATATTTATTGTAGATTGCCCGTACTTCTTCCTCCGTGACATCCTTTTTCAGGCTGGCGTAAGCAGTGATCAGGATTCCCCGGTTCATCGGCACCAGATGCGGAGTGAAATTGATATGCATCGGATACCCTGCCGCGTAGCCCAGCTGTTCCTCGATCTCCGGTGTATGACGGTGGGACGCAACGCCGTAGGCTTTGATATTTTCATTGACCTCACAGTAAAGATTATCCACCTTCGCGCCTCTTCCCGCTCCGGAGGTACCGGATTTGGCGTCAATGATCACCGTATTCCCATCAATGATCCCCTCCTTCAGCAGCGGATAGATGGACAGGGTGGAACAGGTCGGATAACATCCCGGATTGGCAACCAGCCTTGCCTGCTTCACCGCCTCACGATTGATCTCGCACAGTCCGTAAACCGCCTCGTCAAGGAACTGCGGCGCTTTGTGCTCCAGTTTGTACCATTCCTCATAAACCTTTACATCTTTGATACGAAAGTCCGCGCTCAGATCGATCACCTTTGTTTTGGAAAGGATCTCTTCATTGACCAGAGACGCACACAGTCCCTGGGGAGTCGCCGTGAAGATCACATCCACTTCGTCGGCAAGCTGCTCCATGTTGTCATCTCTGCACACATCCTCCACCAGCTGAAACATATTCTGATATACTTCCGCATACTTCTTATCTATATAGCTTCGGGAGCCGTACCATACGATCTTGGCATCCCTGTGCCCGAGAAGCAGACGCACCAGCTCACCTCCGGCATAACCTGTCGCTCCGATAATTCCTGCTTTTATCATCGTTTCTGTTCTCCTTTTTTTCTGCTCCGTCTTTTTCCGGGGCTTCATTTCCGCGGGCAACGAGCCAAGCGGGCATGCTTGCATGCCTATTTGGCGACTGCCGCGAGAGTCAAATGCTCAGCAGCTTGCTGCTTAGTATTTGGCTTGCATAAGTATACACCAAAATTGTATATTAATCAAGTTTTTTTGTATTTTTTTAAAATAAGCTTGCATATTTCTCCAAAATGATGTATATTTAATCCAGACTTTACACGGCGGCGGAAGACTCACGTCACTGCCGCTGTTTCACACCGACGAAACTATCAGGGAGGATTTTATCATGAAAGAAAAAGTAATACTCGCATATTCCGGCGGACTGGACACCACCGCCATCATTCCGTGGCTGAAGGAGACATTTGATTACGAAGTCATCTGCTGCTGCATCGACTGCGGACAGGGCAACGAGCTGAACGGTCTGGACGAGCGTGCAAAACTTTCCGGCGCTTCCAAATTATATATTGAAAATATTATCGACGAATTCTGCGACGAATATATTATGCCGTGTGTACAGGCAGGCGCTGTCTATGAGCACAAATATCTGCTCGGCACCTCTATGGCACGCCCGGCAATCGCAAAGAAACTGGTAGAGATTGCAAGAAAAGAAGGCGCTTCCGCCATCTGCCACGGCGCAACCGGAAAAGGCAATGACCAGATCCGTTTCGAACTTGGCATCAAAGCCCTTGCTCCGGATCTGAAGATCATCGCTCCGTGGAGAATGACCGACGTATGGACCATGCAGTCCCGGGAAGATGAGATTGAATACTGCCACAAACACGGCATCGATCTGCCGTTCGACGCCAGCCACAGCTACAGCCGTGACAGAAACCTGTGGCACATCAGCCATGAAGGACTGGAACTGGAAGACCCGGCCAATGAACCGAACTATGACCACATGCTGGTGCTGGGCGTAACTCCGGAAAAAGCTCCGGACGAAGGCGAATATGTGACCATGACATTTGAGCAGGGTATTCCGAAGACTCTGAACGGAAAAGCCATGAAAGTTTCCGAAATCATCACTGAGCTGAACGCCCTTGGCGGAAAACATGGCATCGGTATTGTAGATATCGTGGAAAACCGTGTGGTAGGAATGAAATCCAGAGGTGTATACGAGACTCCTGGAGGAACCATCCTGATGGAAGCACATGACCAGCTGGAAGAACTGATCCTGGATCGTGACACCATGGAAATGAAGAAAAAACTTGGCAGCCAGTTTGCTCAGGTAGTTTACGAAGGAAAATGGTTCACCCCGCTTCGCGAGGCGCTGCAGGCATTTGTGGAATCCACCCAGAAATACGTGACCGGCGAAGTAAAATTCAAACTGTACAAAGGCAATATCATCAAAGCCGGAACCACCTCTCCGTACAGCCTGTACAATGAATCTCTGGCTTCCTTCACCACCGGAGATCTGTACGATCACCACGACGCAGACGGATTTATCACTCTGTTCGGACTCCCACTGAAAGTAAGAGCAATGAAGATGCTGGAAGTGGAAAAGAATAAAGATAAATAAAGAATAATCTCAACTGTCGGAAAATCGATTACACAAAGGAAATATCTCTGAAATTACAGAAAAGAGGCATGTTCCCGCACCAGAGCAAAGGTGCGGGAATATACCTCTTTTTCGTATGTATCATTTTTTCTCCAGTATAAGCCACCGGCATACGTCGTGATAAACCTTCTGCCTCTCTTTTTCAAACAGGATTTCATGGCGCATTCCCGGATACAGTTTTCCCTGTACGTTCCGGTATCCCTGCTTTCTCAGATGCTCAATGGCCTGTGCAAACTTTTTCCGGTTCTGATAACAGGGATCCTCCTCTCCCGAGAGAAACAGGATCGGCAGTTCCGGGTGATGTATCTGCCATCCATCTTCCCCGTAAGTTTCCTTCATCAACTCGCCCAGGGCAAAAAATCCGTCCGCCGTGAACGTAAATCCGCAATGGGGATCTTCCTCATAAGCCTTCTGGATCTCCGGATTTGCGCAGCACCACGCAAAACGGCACTTCTCTTTGGGAAATCTTGCCGCAAACGGCCCGAACGTCAATGCCTCCAGCAGCTTGCTCCGGTGATGCCGCCCAAGGATCAGCGCCTCTCCATGTCCGAGAAGCATGCCGAGATCCAGCAGATCATTTTTGCTGGGCGAACCGGTCAGGATCACCCCGTCCAGTTCCCCGTCATATTTTTTCAGATACGTGCGCACCACCAGAGAACCCATACTGTGTCCCAGCAGATAAAACGGCAGCCCCGGCCACCGGCGCTTCGCATAGGCTGTGATCTGATGCAGATCCTCCACCAGCGCCCGGCTGCCGCCGCCATACATATATCCCAGATCCTCCTCGCTTCCGACACTTGCGCCGTGTCCGCGATGATCATGGATGATACATGCCACGCCCTTTTCGGACATGGCTTCCATAAACTCCTGATACCGCTCTTTGTGTTCACTCATCCCATGGCTGATCTGAAGCACCGCCCGCACGTTGGTTCCTTCCGGCGGCTCCGTGACCAGGACTTCCAGCAAAAGCCGGTCCATCCTGGATGATATTTTAAATGTTTCGCTCATAGCTTTCTCCATCTTCCACCTGAAAAAGCTCCGTCTCTTCCTCTTTCTCTACGGGAAGAGCAAATCCGGAGACGATCTTATCGTAACATGCTTCACAGAGGTCGAAAGAGTGTCTTTCCATATCTTTCCCGGAAAAGTACCCCCACCCGGTCTCCAGATGGCAGGCTCCCTCCTTCAGGATCCCCTGCTCCACTCTCAGCTCCCTGCCGCAGCAGTTGCAGATTACCTGTTTCAGTTCTTTTGTCTGCCCATAATACTGACGCATGTCTTTCCTCCCTGAACGTATTCGAAAATACTCAAAACTTTGCTGCCTTTGATCAAAAAAATCATTCGCAGCAAACCTTCTGTTGTCTTTCGAATTGTATCACAGATTTCCCTGCTTTCAAAGCGGGAACAAAAGGAAACGCAGGAAATGGGTAACAGCCGGATCCTGTATGCCTGTCAGCACAGCGGCAGCCCTTTCAGTCTTCTTTCCGGCTCATCAGGACCGCATCTTCCTTCGGCGCCTCGTAATAACCCTTTCTCAGCCCGTCCTGCACGAAGCCCAGCTTTTCGTAAAGCCGGATCGCGCTCTCATTGCTCTGGCGCACCTCCAGGTGCCAGACCCTGACCCCTGCTTTTTTCGTCTCACGGATCAAACCTTCCATCAGCATCTGCCCGATGCCTCTTCTTCTGCAGTCCTCCCGGACACATACATTGGTAATCTCCCCCTCGTCCAGGCTCAGGATGATCCCGCAGTATCCCAGGATTTCTCCGTCTTCCTCCGCGATCAGAAACAGCGCATCCTCCCGGATCAGAAAGGTGAAAAAACCATTTGCCGTCCACGGAGTGGAAAAATTTGCCTCTTCGATGGGCAGTACCTGATCCAGATCCGGGATTTCCATCTGACGTATCGTTACCATATCAGGGTTTCACCTCCCGCTCTTCGCGTTCACGTTCCGCCTGAGATTTGCGCAGATATTCCGGTTCCATTTCCTCCGCCGGCTGGCATTTGCCTTCCCGGTAGTAAATCGCAGCCAGTGCGCCCACCGCGCCGGCTCTCTGCCGGTTCAGGTGTGCCGGAGCAAAGGAATACGGGATTTCCAGAAGCTGTGCCAGCTGTTCCTGATAAACCGGGACACCGTCTCCCAGGAAAATGACCTCCTGTCCCAGTTCATTCAGCGTCTGCGCCAGATCCACAACGCTGACCGCCTCCTGGGGCCGCAGGATATCCAGCATACCGTCCGTATAACAGTAAACGCCGGTATACACCTGATTTCTCCGGGCATCCATGATCGGACAGATGATCCGGTCCGTCACACCAAGATTGTATGCCAGCGCGTCCACCGTAGGAACCGCGATCAGAGGTTTTGCCAGGGCAAGGCCAAGCCCCTTTGCCGTAGCCGCCCCGATCCGAAGCCCGGTAAAGGACCCCGGTCCGGCCGCCACCGCGATCGCATCCACGGTATGCAGATCCAGTTCCAGCATCTGTGCCACCGTATCCAACATCGGCAGCAGCGTCTGGGAATGTGTTTTCTTATAATTTACCGTATATTCGCCCAACAGGATATCGTCCTCCAGCACCGCTACCGATGCCACCATTCCTGAACTGTCCAACGCCAGTATTCTCATCGTATCCCCTCACTTTCCAACAATTTTTCTATATCTTCGTCCAGCCCTTCCAGCGTGATCTTCCGGTAGTCGAAGCCTTTTTCCAGATCTTTTTCAATCTTCACCGCCGTAATCTGATCCGGCAGCAGCTCCCGGATCAGGTCCGCCCACTCAATCATGCAGACGCCTTCTCCGAAAAAGTAATCGTCATATCCGATCTCTTCCATCTCCTCAAGATCACCGATACGATAGACATCGAAATGATAAAAAGGAAGCCGTCCTTCCTCATAGACCTGTACGATCGTAAATGTAGGGCTGTTCACCGGCTCCTCGATTCCAAGTCCATGGGCAAACCCCTGAGTAAAAACCGTTTTTCCGACGCCCAGATCTCCGACCATCGTATAAATCTGTCCGGGGCGGGCATGTTTCCCGAGAAATTCCCCCAGCGCGCGGGTTTCACGGGCATTCTGTGTTTCTATGATCATAATTTCCCCTTTCCTGACGCACTTGCTGCGTCATCAAGGTAGATTTGGAAGTTTACTTCCAAACTTCTATCTCCTGTTATCTGTCAGTTGCCATTCACGGGATTATTTTAACATACCCACGGTGGCATGACAATGGGCGGAAAAAAATCGTAACCGTTCAGCCGGCTGGGCTGCTACAAAAATTCCGCTTGCCTTGCCTTTGGAAAACACTTATAATCAGAATAGCTGGCAGCGCTGTATTCCGCCGTTTCGGCGGCAGCACGGCCTTTTTATCACGAAATAAAGGAGACGAATGATTATGGCAAATCCAATTGTTACATTTACCATGCAGAACGGCGATGTGATCAAAGCAGAACTGTATCCGGAGATCGCTCCGAATACCGTCAACAATTTTGTAAGCCTCGTTCAGAAAGGATTCTATGACGGTCTGATCTTCCACCGCGTGATCCGCGGCTTTATGATCCAGGGCGGCGACCCGCAGGGTACCGGAATCGGCGGCCCTGGCTACTCCATCCCGGGCGAATTCGCTCAGAATGGTTTCCTGACCAACAACCTGGCTCACACGGAAGGTGTTCTGTCCATGGCACGGGCTATGGATCCTGACTCTGCAGGTTCCCAGTTCTTCATCATGCACAAAACTTCTCCGCATCTGGACGGCGCTTATGCTGCTTTCGGCAAAGTAATCGAAGGCATGGATGTGGTAAACGCAATCGCTGAAACCGCAACTGATTTCCGTGACCGCCCGCTGGAAGAGCAGAAACTGGCTTCTGTTACCGTGGAAACTTTCGGCGTTGAGTATCCGGAACCGGAAAAATGCTAGAGCTTGTTTGAAAAAATCCTGAAGGAGAAATTCCCCGTTCCGGGGGATGACGGAAAATTATTTTTCATCACCACCCGGACACCTTTCTCCGACAGGATTTTTTACTGCTCACTGCCACATCCCCTCAATTACACAATTCAAAATAACTCTGTGGAATAATATCTGTCCGCGCTGTCCGGAAGCAGTACAACCACCGTCTTTCCCTCGTTCTCCGGCCTTGCGGCTGCCTGGACGGCGGCATACAGCGCCGCGCCGGAAGAAATTCCCACAAGGATTCCCTCCGTCTTTGCCAGTTCTCTTGCCATCGCAAACGGCTCCTCGTTATCCACCGTCATAATCTCATCAAAAATCTCCGTGTCCAGCACCTCCGGGACAAACCCTGCTCCGATTCCCTGGATCTTATGGGCGCCTGCCGCACCGCCGGACAGCACCGGGGAAGTCTCCGGTTCGACGGCTATGATCCGGATTTCCGGCTTCTGCTGCCGCAGATACTGCCCGGTTCCGGTGATGGTTCCGCCGCTTCCCACGGCTGAGACAAAGACATCGATGTTCCCGTCCGTGTCCCGCCAAAGTTCCGGACCTGTGGTTTCAAAATGCGCTCTGGCATTGGCTGGGTTCTCAAACTGACCTGGAAGAAAGCTTCCCGGAATCTGCTCCACCAGTTCCTTCGCTTTTTCAATCGCGCCTGCCATCCCCTGTGTACCATCCGTCAGAACAATCTCCGCTCCATAGGCCTTCAAAATATTTCTTCGCTCCACGCTCATGGTCTCCGGCATCGTCAGGATCAGATGAAACCCTTCCGAAGCTGCCAGCGCCGCCAGCCCGATTCCCGTATTTCCTGAGGTTGGCTCCACGATCGTTGCTCCCGGCGCGATCAGCCCTTTTTCCAGCGCGTCTTTCAACATCCCCAGCGCCGCCCGGTCCTTGACACTTCCGGAGGGATTCAGATACTCCAATTTTGCCACCAGACGTGCTTTCAGTTGATATTTCTTTTCCATCCCCCGAAGCTCCAGCAGCGGAGTATTCCCGATGAGTTCTGCAATGTTCTGATAAATCTGAGCCATTTTTCTTCCCCTTTCCCGACGGCTGTCAGCCTTCTGCCAGCTCAACGACTACCAATGATTTTCTATCAATTTATGATTTCATCCTCAAGACGTCTCTTTGGAACATAATGCACATCCTTCTCGTCCCGGTAATAATCCGTCTCCCCGCTCGCCGGAACCTCTGTCAGCACGATCTCTTCCTGTGGTTTTCCAAGCGCAACGACCAGAAGCGGATGAACATTCTCTTTCAACTTCAGTGCCTCTCTCACCTCTCCTGCTGTAAAGTTGCCGATCATACAGCCGCCCAGACCCTTTTCCACTGCTGCCAACAGCATGGTCTGAGCCACAATTCCAACATCCTTCATGTAACGGTTCAGATTTGGATCAATCTCAGAATCCTGGCAGATAATGATAAACGCAGTCGGTCCATGTCCCGGATGTGGAAGCTGCAGCTGCGGCAAAGCCCGCGCCCATCGGGTGAGCGAAAGCACCTCCTTCACCATCTCTTTTTCATAAACCAAAAAATATTTCAATGGCTGTTTGTTCACACTGGATGGACAAAGCCTCGCACAGTCCACAAACTCCATCAGTGTCTCTCTGGAAATCGAAACACTCTCATCAAACCCCCGATAACTTCTATTTTTCAATACCAGATCTTTCAGCATATAGCGCTCTCCTTTCTTTTTCCTCTTTACATTCACTCTTTTCTGAAAAACTTTTGTCTTTCCTCCCATTATAACGGAAACTTTCAGAAAAATTCAAGACTTACTTTTATAGTTTTCCGTCTTATGGTATGATAAAAAAAAATGAATTTACAGGAGGACAAAACAATGCTTGTAACAACAACCAGCACCATCGAGGGAAAACGTATTCTGGAGTACAAAATGGTAGTGTTTGGCGAAGTGATCACCGGTGTAAACTTCGTACGCGATTTTGCTGCCGGAATGCGCAATTTCTTCGGCGGCCGCTCACAGGGATATGAAGAGGAACTGGTAAACGCCCGCAATCAGGCAATGGATGAAATGATCTCCCGTGCCACTCAGCTCGGCGCAAACGCCATCGTGGGCGTAGATATTGATTACGAGGTTCTCGGTGCCGACAATGGTATGATGATGGTCACCGCTTCCGGAACAGCTGTAGTGACCGACTGACCCGTAAGGTCAGAAAATTTTGGTCTTCAAAATATTTTCAGGAAATCTCTTGACTTTCTTTGACTTTCAAAGTATTCTATATATAGTTTTTAATACTACTTATTATTCTTTTAAATACCATATATAAGAATCTATAAGTCAAAGGAGATTTCATATGTCTTTACCAGCATTACAAATCGGCAATCTCACCGCGCCAATCCCGATCATTCAGGGCGGCATGGGCGTAGGGATCAGCCTGTCCTCACTGGCAGGCGCAGTAGCAAAAGAAGGGGGCATCGGCGTCATTTCCGCCGCTCAGCCGGGCTTTCGCGAGGCAGATTTTGCCAAAGATCCTCTCGCAGCGAACTTAAGAGCGCTGGCGTACCATATCCGGCGTGCAAAAGAACTCTCGAACGGCGGCATCATCGGTGTCAATATCATGTGTGCCCTGACCCATTATCAGGAATATGTCAAATGCTGTATCGACAACGGCGCAGATCTGATCATCTCCGGCGCAGGCCTTCCCAGTGATCTGCCACGCTATACGGAGGGAAGCTCCATCAAACTGGCTCCCATCGTCTCGCCGCCGAAGACCGCCAAAGTTCTTCTGAAGCTCTGGGATCTTCATTATCACCGCGTACCCGATCTGGTGGTCATCGAAGGACCGAAAGCAGGCGGACACCTGGGCTACAGTCCCGAGGATGTCGCGCAGCTGGAAACCGAAGGATACGACCGGCAGGTACAGGAAATTCTGAATATCGTCCACGGTTATGAAGAAAAATATCAGCAGCGCATTCCGGTAGTATTTGCCGGAGGTGTGTTCGACCGAAAGGACATTGACCACTATCTCTCCCTGGGCTGTGCCGGGGTACAGATGGCGACCCGCTTCGTTGTAACCGAGGAATGCGACGCCGATCCCCGTTACAAACAGGCGTACCTGAATGCCCGGAAAGAAGATATCACCATCATGAAAAGCCCGGTGGGAATGCCCGGCCGCGCAATACGAAACAGCTTTCTGAAGCTCCATGAACAGGAACCGGAAAAGATCACCCATTGTTATCAATGCCTGAAAAAGTGTGACCGTGCTTCCATTCCCTACTGCATCACCACAGCGCTGACCCGTGCCGCGGAAGGCAATGTGGAGGATTCTCTTCTGTTCTGCGGGGAAAACGCGTGGAGATTGACAGAAATGACCACCGTCCACGACCTGATGCAGGAACTTTGTCATGACTGAAGAAAGATCAGATAAGATTTACATTCAAAGATCCCCTGAACGTACAGCACAGAAAACTGTGCCCTGCGTTCAGGGGATCTTTTTGCTTCCAATATACTCCGTAACATCTTTTAAAATTGCTTTCCGCACCTTTCAAACACGTTCCAGCGCTTTTTCGATCTTCCGGAAATCCTTCAGCGCCTGCCATCCGATCCGGACGATCTTTTTGATATTGATGGAATTGACTCCTCCCTGCCTCGGCCGGAAAGTGATCGGCAGATATTTCACCCGATAGGGCCCTTTGCAGTAAAGAACTGAGATCAGCACGTTCGAGAGATTGAAGCCCTCCGGAACCCTCTTCAGGACCTCCCGTAAAGTATCCGCATGCATCAGACGATACGGTGTATTGGCATCCTCCACCCATACCCTGAAAGTCAGCCCCACCACCAGCCGCAGCACCCGGGTGACAAAAATCCTGCTCGTTCCATCCTGGCGATGGCACCGCTTGCCGATCAGCAGATCATACTGCTCCCTCTGCTTCCAGAACGGCTCAAATTCCTCCGGAAGTGTCTGCCCGTCCGAGTCTGTCTGAAACACGTAATCTGCCCCATGCTCCAGCGCATAATGATACCCGAAAAGTACCGTCGCCCCATGTCCTGCGTTGGGCTTCGTCACCGCCTCCAGGAGCGGATATTTTTTCTGATACTCCTGCAGGATTTTGTATGTTCCATCCTTGCTTCCGTCATCGATCACCACCAGCCTCGAGGTTCCTTCTGCCGAATGACGTTCCACAACCGGGTGCCAGTCCCGGATCACCTGCTCGATGTTTTCTTCTTCATTATATGCTGGTATTACTATATATAATCTGTCCATGTCTGAACTCCAAATCATCTATTTTTCTGCGTTTGGCAGATGCATACGGGAAAGGGCTGCGCGATGCACAGCCCTTTCCCGTACACGTATTTACTTTAGCATTAAAAAGATTAGATGACAATACTCTTTTTCAAAAATCCTACGCCCATAGGGTACGGTCCCGTATGCACTCCAATGGTCGCCCCAATCTGGATCTCCTCCCATTCTGTGATCCCATACCCGTGTTTTTTCAGCTCATCTCTCAGCTGTTCTTTAAAGGGCTCATATTCCGGCACCGGAAGCCCGACTCCTGTGGCGAGATAATATTCTTCCAGTACAATCTGATTCTTTTCCATGTATTCGAACATTCTCTCAATCCCAAATTTCATCATACCCGGCCTTTCCCGCTTTTCTGCGAAAGCTTCTTCAAAATAGTTATAGAAAATGTTACAATAGTAACATCGAATCCACAAAAAATCAACCCCAGGAAGACGAACTGTGACAAAAAGGAGGTTTTTGTTCATGAATGCCCCAAAAAGATCCCGGCCAGCCAACCAGTTTACCAAACACTGCATCATGGAAGCGCTTCTTCAGCTGATGCACACTCAGGAATACGACGATATCTCGATCACAGACATTACCAAACGCGCCGGTGTCTCGCGAATGTCCTATTACCGCAATTATAATTCGAAAGATGAGATCCTTATGGACTATATGTACCAGATCATTCTGGAATACGCCCAGGAACTGGATCTCTCCAACATCCGTACCGGATTTCAGACGTACGAGCATATCCTTCAAAGTTTGAAATATCTTCAAAAATACAAAGATTACGTCCTCTGTCTCCAGAAAGCAAACCGCTCCGAAATCCTGCTTCACGGCCTGGATATGTACATGCTCACGGTCACTGACGCAAAAGAAAAATCATTTTTCGAAAAATGTGAACTCTATTATTACTCCGGAGCCCTTTACAATATTTTTCTTCACTGGATCCGGGACGGAATGAACGAAGACATCGAAGTGGTCGCACAGATCATCTACGACCATGTAAAACACAACCGCTACGATATGACCGGAGTCCCTCTGGAAATTTTTCCAAAAGAACCGCAGCAGTAACCGTTCCTCTGACTTTTCCAAAAGAACCACAGCAGTAACCGTTCCTCTGACTGAGCTGTTGCCCGCCGCAAGAACAGAATTGGGAGCCGATATTTACAAAGAATGGAAAATTGTGTTAAACTATGAGAGAAAATAATGTCGAAAATACTTATTACAGAAAGGATGAAACAACATGCAGACATTTCAACGTGTAACACCGGAACAGCTTGACGATTATGAAAAAAGCTATGCGTCCAGCCCGCTTTGCCGCGCGATGACCAATGCGCTTTACAACACCTCCGTCAAGGACGCCGCTTTCTGCCATGCAGGCCTGTCTCAGGCACAGCATGCATTTTCCATTGATCTGCAGACCCTCCCGGCCACAAACCAGAAGGCAAGCGGACGCTGCTGGATCTTCTCCGCATTGAATGTGCTTCGGGAAGTAACCGCAAAAAAATGTAATCTCGATGCTTTCGAACTTTCACAGAACTATGTCGCATTCTGGGATAAATTCGAAAAAGCCAATTATATGCTGGAAAGCGTTATTTCCCTTGCTGATCGCCCCACCGATGACCGCGTTCTCTGCCAGGTGCTGAGCACCGGCGTGCAGGACGGCGGACAGTGGGATATGTTCGTCAACCTCGTGGAAAAATACGGCGTGATTCCGAAATCCGCAATGGAAGAAACCTTCCAGAGCAGCAATACCCGCGCAATGAACCAGCTACTCAACACCAAACTCCGCCAGTGTGCCGCAGTCCTGAAAAAAGCCGCTGCGGAAGGCAAAAACGTACAGGCTATGAAATCCGAAATGCTGAAGGATATCTATAAATTCCTCTGCATGTGTTTCGGATGCCCGCCCAAAACGTTTGATTTTGAATATGTGGATAAGGACAAACAGTACCATATTGTACATAATCTCACACCACAGACCTTTTACCAGGAGTATGTCGGCCTGAATCTCCGTGAGGATTACGTAAGCATCATCAATTCTCCAACCGCAGATAAACCGTTCGGAAAAACCTACACCGTAGATTACATCGGAAACGTGGCGGAAGGTTCCCCGATCCGTTACTACAACCTTCCAATGGACACACTCCGCTCTCTGATCGTACGTCAGCTCTCCGACGGCGAGCCGGTATGGTTCGGAAGCGACGTGGGACATATGGGCGACAGAGAAAAAGGTATCTGGAGCACGGAATGCTATGACTACGCAGGTACGTTTGGATTCGATTTTGAAATGACGAAGGAAGACCGCCTGGACTACCGCGAAAGCGCGATGAATCACGCAATGGTGATCACTGGCGTGAATCTTGACGAGAACGGCCAGCCAGACAAATGGAAAATTGAAAACAGCTGGAGCGACGAACATGGCAACAAGGGTTACTACCTGATGAACGCAGAATGGTTTGACCAGTTTGTATATCAGGCGGTCATCAATAAAAAATATCTCACAGAAGAACAGCTGAAAGAGGCTTCCTCTGAACCGCTTCATCTGAATCCGTGGGATCCAATGGGAACGCTTGCGGATTGATTTTGCGCTTTACTAATAACGTCCTGGACAGTATTCATCCGTACCCATTTGGCATATTACAGCGATAAATAATCCGGATCGATAAGAATTTCTCTTATCGATCCGGATTTCTTTTTACCACGCAAATGGTATGAATGGCATGAATCCACTATTCCATTCCCAGTTTCTGCATTTCCTCGTTCACATCCGTCTCACAGGACCGCATGGCCAGAATCGTGCGCTCCATCAGATCCTCCAGTGTCCATCCCAGTTTCTCTGCACCCTCTGTAATAATTTCTCTGGAACATCCCGCTGCAAACCGCTTATCCTTAAATTTCTTTTTGAGACTTTTCAGTTCCATATCGGATACACTTTTGGAAGGACGCATTTTTGCCGCCGCCCAGATCAGACCTGTCAGTTCATCGCATGCAAACAATACTTTTTCCATTTCATGCTGCGGTTCCACATCACTGCAGTGTCCGAAACCGTGGCTGCACACGGCATGGATCACTTCCGGCTCTGCGTTTTCTCCCTGCAGAAGTTCCACAGCCTTTTTACAGTGCTCTTCCGGATATCTTTCGAAATCAACATCATGAAGCAGTCCGCAGATTCCCCAGAATTCCTTTTCCTCTCCATATCCCAGCTGCTCTGCAAACCATTTCATACATCCTTCCACCGTCAAACCGTGCCGGATATGAAAGGATTCGCTGTTATATTTTCTTAAAATTTCCAACGCCGTTTCATGATTCAGTTTTGTCTGCATTTTCATATGCTCCTTTCCATCTTCCGTATAACAGAAAAAAGCTGTACTAAAAAGTACAACTTCTCTCCCCAGTGCCGCAGGCCGGAATTGAAAACCTTTGAAAATCCCGGCAAACTGCGATATTTACTGACTTTTCATTACCAAGTTGTTGCAAATCGCGGCAAACTTTAACGTTTTTTTGCCCCACAGCTGCCCCATGATGGTATCTGCCAACTTTATATTACTCATGTCTCTCCTGTGATTAGATACGCGCCAGACGTCGACCTCCTTTCGGATGGGACAAATCTTGAATCCCTATTCCCAGCATTACACTGGGACCTTCGCTTCTTCTGGCATCTTTCCCTCCTGCGCATTATATTGCTCTTACGATTGACCTACCCGCTGGGGAGCGCATGAGGATTTCCCTGTTCCGTTGCTTGAACTGTTACGATGTATTTAGGTTTCATCTTTAGACCGGAGATGCTCTGTCCATTCGATACGGCGCACATCGAAACCGCCATATCCCGCTCTCTTACCCTTTTGGTATGATGTATCATCCACTTTCACCATTTCAAGTATCACGATCCTTACAATGATTCACTTTCATTAACCTTGTACACCTATCCCTGGCAGTTGGGCGGATGTGGATACCGCTTACCCGCTTTGTCCCACTGCTTCACACCTTTCATCACTTACCGGGCATTTCGAGGTAGGGAATATCACGAATGGATATGATAGCGTTAAAAACGCATTTCAAACAACGACTTTCGGGTCTCACCAATATGGTATTGGCATTTCCGCCTTACGTGTGGTAAACTCTTATTGTCCATTTTGGACCACCTCCTATACTAATTTTTGAGTTTGGTTTGCGACACCATTCCCATTTTAGCATAGGAGGCTTTTTATTGATATCCTACACGCTCCTGCTTACTCCATTCGCCCCAGCATAGCTGGGGGATTAGGCTTTTCATTTACAATACGCACTATCTATCGTTTACTCTTTTTCTTGCCAATATTCTGGTAATGGAATGTTTATGCTTAATATTATTATTGGGATGCTCATCATGCAGAATGGAATTACTAGATGCCAGAATTTCCCAGTCTTTATATAAATTTAGATAAAAATCATGGGGTAGCAAAATGGGATTGAAGCTGGCCGGATGACCACTGAGATCCTGTTCTTCATCATTAAACACCGCTATTACATGATATCCACCCTGCAAAGTCGCTTTCTGCGCCTCAGATACCGTAAACTCAATTTCCTTAACAGAGGAATAACAATGCAACAACCCTGTCATAACAATTAAGTCATAAACCTGACCTTCTGCATGCCATTTTCTTACATCTTTTATTTTCCATTTTACCTGATCAGACAGGGATTTTGCCTGAACAATGGCATAGTAGGAAGAATCCATAGCTTCCACCTGAAATCCTTGTTTGCTTAAAAACACTGCATTTTTCCCAGGTCCGCATCCCAGATCCAGGCATCTCACATTCTTTTTTTTCTCCAAATACTGTGCTGCCTGCTGGACATAATGTGCCGGCCTTGAGCCCCAGAATCCTTCCGTCTCTGAATATCCGATATCATATCCTGCATCAAACGCTTCCAGCTTTGATATGATATCCTCTGCATTAAAATTATTATGAATAATCTGCAGCTTATGATTCCGGTTTATCTCATTCAAATAATCCACAAGTGTCTGCAGATTGCAAAAAGACTTTGCAAATAATTCGTGGCAAAAGCTACGCTGGCGTTTGTCTGCTTCTTCCATAGAACCATAGCCGAAAACCGGTATTTTATATAATTTCGCCAGCATCACCATAGCTCCTGCTTCAAACGGAAGGCACTTATCAAGCCCCCACATAATCCAATCGCTGTTCAGAATTTTCGAAATATCCGTATAAAACAGCTCATCAGAATCTGAAGAAACCACCCCAAGGGCATCCAGATATTGACATTCTACTTGAAACTCAAGATTCTTCAGATGTTCTTCAATAACTTCCCGTTTCTCCTCTTTATCCACGATTAACATTATATACCCCATTTTGGCTTTCTCCTTTCCAGCCCGCAAACCCTAAAAAAATTTTTTATCTTTCAGTATCTTCACCCGTTCATTCAACCGCTGGGAATCTGCTATTTCTGACTTGCCGAGATGCACATCATCCTGTAATAAGCGGTCTGCATCCTCTTGCGTTAAACTTTTGCATAGCAGCGCTGCCTGAAACGCTCCAATCCGGTCCAATGTATTCTTTGCATTCCTATATAAATCTAAGTAATAAGCTTTCCGTTCCGCTGGCTGTGACAGAGAACGCAGATATTGAAGATTCTCTTCTGTTAATGGTATGGTATGGAAGATTCGAATTCCGGCATATTTATCGTCTTCCTCTGCCTTATGGTTGTATTTCACATGGACTTCCGACTCAAAAACATCAAATAACTCTCCTATTACATAAAGTTCCAGATTTTCTATCTCGTCTACCGCCAGCAGTCTCTGGAACACGCCACAGGCTCTGCGCCTGCAAAGCCCGTCTACGTTCTCATTCGCTATAATCCGTTTCAGCAAAGCTATGATTTCATCTATCTGGCCATCTTCTGTATTTTCTTTAAACACATCAATATATTTGCACCCTGTACTCCAGATTACTCCGTCTAACACATACAATTCCTTTTCTAGTTCTGCCGCATTATCTTCCTTTTCCAGTTTTTCGATCCGTTTTATCAGATAGTGTATCGGATTGCCATAATTCTTTAATAATTCAAACAAAGCATCAATATAAGGGCTGCATGTCTTTTTAAATTCATTGCCAAATCCGGAATTCCATATCTTTTCCAATAAGTCCGCCTGTAGATCAAAAAGATTATGCTTCTGCACCGCCTCAAATACTTCTATCCTCTGTTTTTGGGAAATCAGGGCTCCTTCAAGAATGACCCGCAATAAAATATTCCGCAAATGACTCTGTTCTACAATCCCTGTTTCTCTCAAAGAATCCACATCTGTTATCTTCTCAATCAGCTTCTGCACTACAATTGCCGTCTCATAGGCATCCAACTGTAAAATCGTCATAACTAACATATCGCTTTTGGATATAGAATCAAAAAGTTTATATATTTCATTCAGCATAGGTATCCCTACATTCTGTGACGGATTTTCCTTTTCAAGAAGGCTGGCCTTCAGTTCCGGATAATATCCTTTTACCAATGCTATGGACGCGAAATAATCCTGAATTGAAGTATGATAGAATACCACGTTACTCCCTACCTTCTTCAGTAGCTTGCTGTCCTGATCCATTCTTGAGATAAATGCACAGGAATTAAACTTCTCATCTCCTAAGTTCTCTCTCTGGAGCCAGTCGCATTCCTCATATATCGAATCAATAATCCCTTTCATCCTGATTGTACGCAGTGAATATTCAGATTCTCGGTTCATCTGGAAAGCGATTGCAGCCAAAAGCTGTATCACACTCTGGGGCTTATGCTCATTTTTAAGCAATGTATACACAAACTCGTTATAAAGGCGTATTCGGTTATCCGGCAACGAATCCGTAGAATGATTCACTTGAAGCAAGGTATTCAAAAGCAGAGGTACACTGGAAAGTTCCCTTAAAGAATCATCCCCGAGAATCTGCTTCGCGATTTTTTCTGCCTTTTCATCGCATTTACCGTTGTACGGCTTATCCCTATACCACGCCAGACAATATTCCCGTATTTCCAGATCCGTAAAACCGCAGATCTGATAAAAAGTAAAATCAGAAAATTTATTTCTTATCCCCGGCTCATCAAACACATAAAATTTTGATGTGATTGCCACCCTAACTTTGGGGTAAATCTTAAGATATGTCAAGAGATCATCCGTGAAGCTTTTTCTTTCTGTGCCTGCCATCTTGTCCAGCCCGTCAATATACAGAACCATGAACCCTTTTCGTGCCAGAAGTTCACACCATTCGTAAAATCTTTTCATAACTTCACTATCTCTCATATTAATATGAATACTATTGGCCAGCAACATGGGAATTCCTCGACTTGCATCGTTCTTATAACGAAGTTTCTCCGACTCAAAATTAATAAAAAAGGGAACCTCTGTCATCTCTTCCAGAATCTTCTTCACAATTTCTTGTTCAGCCCCTAATCCTCCCAAGTCTTTTTGTATCATCTGCTTGAGCATAATAGTTTTTCCGTAGCCTGTATCCGCCTCGTAGATCCCATATTTATCATTAGGGCTGCTGCCCGCCGCATTTCTCCTTTTATTAGGTTCATAGCGGGATTTGACAGAAAATCCAGTTATTTCCGATGCCTTTGCGATACTCTTACTGTATTTCATCAACATAGCATATAACGGAGACTTATTGAGTGGGAAATAGAATACCCGTTCATTTATTTCTTTTTCCAGTTTCCCCTGCTCAAAAGGTGCTGTACGCGAAAGTTCCCAGCCACAATTTCCGCCTTGCTGATGATAATACTGGTAGGCAGTAATGGAGCCCTGTCTTTTATCCAGATCATATTCCCCCAGATAAAAAGTCATATCTGTGGGGCTATGATCCTGCATACGTTCCAAATTCGTTCCACAGCAGATTTGCCATAGCGGAGATTTCTCGTCCCCCAAGTTTTTGATCGACGCTACATGGGTGTGTCCGCATAAATAAAGCTGTACTCCAATTTTCTGCAATTCATGAATGACCAGTACTCTCTCATGTTCCTGAAGTGCAGTGAGCGGATGATGCCCTATGGCAATGACCGGGCACGATTGTTTATGTTCCCGAAGAGCTTCTGTGAGCATTTTTGTTCCTATAATAAGCTACCCGTCCTGATAGATACTACTTTTTTTTGCTTCATCGCTATAAGCCTCTGCTGATATTGTAGTATCTATATGAAAAATCTCCAAATCATTTCGCCGTCGATCCAGATAATGTCCTTTATTAAATCTGCGTTTTAAAACAGTATAATACAAATCCCCAAAGCGACTCTCTGCATTGTATATAACGCCTTTATCCCTCTCATTTATGATCCCTTCTTCACTTCTATAATTCTTGCTCAGTTCCAGAATAGAATTATTTTTGTCTATGGTTCTCATGACATCATGATTCCCAATGGCAATATATGTAGAGGACTTATCAACCTTAATAGCTTTTTGCAAGGTCTGTATCTGATTTTTTATATTGTTCTTTACTTCTTTATTTAAATTATCGGTCTGGTCTTTATACTGCGGTGCATATACAAGATCTCCCGTAATAAATAACCCATGAATCGCTTTTTCCTCACTAATTTTTTTCAACAAATCTGGCAATTCTTTCCGCATGGCATTTTCTATGTAATTATTATGCCCAATGTGAAGATCCGAAACATGAATCCAGCGGAAGATTTTTTCTTCTGCCATATTGATCTCCCCCTCTCTACAATGTGATAGTGTTATCGTAGTCAAGCGTTTTTGTAACACTTATGGCCTCAAAACTATTCTATATGCCTTCTGACTGAATGTAACACTTTATTTGATACTATAATGAACTTTACTGTGAACTTCTTACAAAGTTAACTCTCATTTCAAAAACTGCTGATTTTCAAGCAAAACTCATATTTTGCACTAGAGAAATAAGAGTTAATGAGTACCTGCTGATTATTGAACACAGAAATACAAATCCTCTTCCCTTTTGCGTGAAGAATTAGAAATTCTCCTTTTATTAGCCCGAATTATTCATGAGCAAATAAAAATGCTCATAATTACTAAACCTTATTCCAGTTCTTTCGAAAGAAATCGAATTATCAACAAAAATGGGTAAACTATCCCTGTGAAATTCGATTGAGTCCTTTTGAACTATCAAGGTACATCCATAGTTGCTATTCCAACTGTACAGTTAGTCGCTGGATGTTCTCCAATGTCTTGTAGAATTCTTTTTTATATGGACAGCTACTACACAGTTTAAATGTGATATATCTTGCTGAACGGACTGCTCTCGCAACAATCTTTATCAGTTTTAAACGAATGGTATCAACCTGCTGCTTTCGCATATTTGGAGGAAGTACCAGCCGCCTGAACCAATTGAATAGGTTGTACGCAAGCATGTGAATCCGCATTCGGTTGGCATTTACTACCTTGGAATGACTGCTGACAGCAGCAAAGTTAAATCCATGTTTGCCTTCCTTGATAAAGTTTTCCATCTTGCCACGTCCACAGTAAAACCGGATGCTCTGATAGGGTTCCATATCCATGTTTGTAACAATAAAGGTGTACATGTGTGTCAACTGCCCGTATGGTTTCTCGATTTTGAAAACCACACGTCTTGAATATTCCCATGAACCAGCCTAATGCATGAATTCACCATAAGTGACTGCGTAACGGATCTGGTCCTCTTTGGTTGCTTAGTACAAGTCTTCCTCTTTATCCGAAGCAAGGGCAATGAGTGAAGCATTCTGTTTTAAGCGGATGGCATAGGAACAGCCATTCATCTCACAGGTTTTATAAAGCTTGGGAGATCAGAATCCGCTGTCGCCACGAAGATACATTTTAATTCCTCTTTCCATGTATTCCTGAAAGAGGGGTTCCATAAATTTATCCTGAACTTCCTGTAGAATTATCTCTCGATTGCAAAGAATCTTTATAAATAGCGGATTTGCCACTGTTTTAAGTGTTAACTCTCGAGAGATAATTATTTCTCATATAAATGACTCCAAAACACTCATAAAGCGCATGAATAAGCCATTTTATTTGAACGAGAGTTAATTTTCATGGAAGTTCACATTTATCTGAATCATTGCTGCAGTGAAGTGTTCCGTCACACAGTTCAGCTTTGAGCAGATCTCCGATCAGTCCGTCATAGCACAGTAACAGATGATAGCCATGTGCCTGATAATGGAAGTTGAAGCCTTCCCCTTCCTGGTTGCCGTAAATGCCAAATAGTGTGCTGTCCAAGTTGAGAAGCATATGCTCCGGATACTTTATGGAATAGATGATATCCCTGAGGCTTTTATCAATGTCATCAAACTGTAAGAGCGTACCTTCATCCATACGGTTGAAAAATCGAGACAACGTCGGCTGTGATGTCAGACGGTCTTTTTTAAGAATGGCATTGAAAACAGAATCCAGAGTTAGTTCATCCGCGCAGTCATCTTCAAAATATGCAGAGATAACCTGATAAATCATCTGCATCAGATTTTCGTCATCTTTGTGGAAGCGGACCGTCTTATCATTGGTTTTAAATTTCTTTTTGATCAGCTTGGAAAAGCCGATCTTTGCAGAGAATTCTTTGATCAGAAGAAGTCCTGCATCGGAGGATAAATCACCTCCGTCAAAATTTATTTTCACCTTCCTATTGCTTTTCAGTGATAAGGTGTTTAAAATATCCATAAAGGGCTCCACTGTGAGATTATTAAGACTTTGAACACCTTAATTTTATCACAACTGGATGCTCTTTTTTTATTCACTTAATGGATGAAGTGCAACAAACAGTTTAATTACAGTAACTACGTGGCTTTAAGCCACTTTCACCGCAAAGCGGTGAATAATTCAGGTATATGAAGCGAAAATACTATTTTAATAGTATCACCAGCATAATCTCGTTTCAATTGTTATAGTTTTACTATATTTTACGAGAACTTTTGTTTATTATATAGAATTTTATTTTTTTTAAAATTAATGTGAATTTTATTATTCTCAATCATTTTATAAGTAGATTTTTGTCTATCTATGTAAGTGGTAAATACTTACAGACTTTTCTTCATAGTCGAGGCGCGCGCTTAGCCAGTCCAAGAAAATGTCCGCATCCCCGTCTCTATTTTTCCAGTAGTTTTTTTACAAAAACATATATACATCGATCTTTGCAATTCAACATTACAGTAAATTTTGACTTTTTCCTGCATATGTCACCACACCTTAAAATTTTCCATTTTTTATAATAATTTCTTTTTTCTCCGAATCATACTACACCTGCAACTGACCTCCCTGCTTCTCATAAAGGGCTGCTGCATTACGACAAGAAAATTTTACGTTCACACTGCTCCCATAATTTTTCTGGACCCGCTGCATAATCCGGAATATAGTGGCTCAGTTGTCAAGACAAAAATCTAACCTGAACTTCCTGTAGAATTATCTCTCGATTGCAAAGAATCTTTATAAATAGCGGATTTGCCACTGTTTTAAGTGTTAACTCTCGAGAGATAATTATTTCTCATATAAATGACTCCAAAACACTCATAAAGCGCATGAATAAGCCATTTTATTTGAACGAGAGTTAATTTTCATGGAAGTTCACAT
>JACJJN010000060.1 GCA_016899975.1 Lacrimispora saccharolytica
ACCATATCTTCCATATCCATGAGGATGTGCATGGTAATGATCTTTACGTGGCCTTCCACAACTGGTTTCCAGCGGGGGGATTTCACTTTGGCAGGGGTTAAAACCGTATTGTTATGTTCTGCCCATGCCTGGAAATCTTTATTCAAGACAGGGCTGATCCAGTCCTTGTTCCGGGCAACTGCTACTTTGCAATTATCCGGGGTGATCGTTGGTGTCACGCCGCCAAAATAGGTCAGAGCATTATTATTGACCCGGATCCAGTTCCGGATATCGCATTCGGTCATTCCTTCAGCGTAAAAGTAATCACTGTAGGTGAGGGCAGCGATAAAGATCGTGACCTTTGTGGTCTCATCCGGGTTCCGGCGGTTATGCAGATAGAGCTGCTTCCCCGCATAGTCCAGTTCGAGATTGACACCGGGATAACGCTGGATGTGGAAGGTCAGCTGTTTGGAATCAGCCCATTCGCTGTAACGCCTGCAGTATTGGCGATAACTCATAGGTTTCTTCCCGTCTACGATACCTATGGCATTGTATTTCTGCCATAGATGTTTCAGGGTCTCCCCTTTGCGGGCTAAAGCCTTGTAGACAGCTTCCTTGTTAAAATCCCGATAGAGAAGCTGGTTTGCTGATACACCAGGCTTTTTATAGAGAATACTCTCAATGTATTCATTCGTGACATCTACCGGTAAAGGGTATGAGAGTTCCGGATTCTCTCTGAAACGCTTCAGGAACTCGTTTACGGTTGTTTTGCTGCAGTCACCGCAGCTTTCGGCGATCTCGCGACCGCTGAGATGGTTTACAAAGTGAAGTCTCAATACTCTTTTGTAGTCCATAATTGAACCTCCAGTTATGATATTTCCCCTTGAACAGGAGATGCTTATATTATAACTGGAAATTTTGGCCGCTTAATGTGTCCTTGGCTGACCGCCATTTAAGTCACAGGCTGGCCGCCAAATATGGCACAGGTGGCCGTTTAGGCTGGCAATCTGCAAACCCTTTTTCTTTCTGTATACTGATGACAGTATACAGGGCAATCCAGAGACATGCAAGCAGAGCAGCATAATGCTAAACTATGAGGTCAAAAACAGGTTACCGGCTGGCGCCAGATCAATGGCGTATGGTATTATGCGAAGCTGGGGAGCTATTTTCCGAAATGAATTTTTTAAAGATGAAACAGGCAATCTGTTTTATGCAAATGCAGATGGCTCCATGTTCACCGGTTGGCTGGAAAAGAATGGCAAAAAGTATTACTTCAGAGATTGGGGTGCTGCATTCCAGAATGAAAAATTTGAAGATCCAAATACAGGAGAAATCTATTATGGTACTTCGGATGGCTCTATAATCCTGAATAGCTGGGTCCAGATTGATGGTAAGTATTACTATTTTGGCGAAACAGGGGCAGCATATCGGGACAAACTTTTTACAGAAGGCCGGGATAAGTATTATTGTGACAAAGACGGAGTAATGCTCACCAATGCATGGAAAGAAATCGATGGAGCATGGTATTATTTCCGTGATTGGGGTGGCGCATTAAATATCGGACTTTGGAGCGATGGAGAAAATACATATTACTTCGGCAGTGATTGTAAAATGAAAACTGGATGGATTACCGTCGATGGCGTTACATACTTCTTTAGAGACTGGGGAGCTATGCTTAAGCATGCTTGGATCAAGACAGACGGTGTATGGAAGTATGTAGATAAAAATGGAGTGTATGTTCCGTCTAAGGATACTACCAACGAGCCTGATACATCAGACGGAAGTATCATTTATACAGGGAAGGTATGATGGATAAATGATACTTTAAAACGTCAAATATGATGCTTAGATTTATTCTCCATTCTTAACAAATGATGTTTGAAGGTGTAAAGGCTGGAAGAACAGGGCTGTCGGGAAAGAGATAGTATCCAAACAGTGGACAGGCGAGACTCCCCATGTGGGGTCTTGCCTATCCTTTGGAACAGGGGAGTGTATACAAATACTTTGTGTGGGACACTCAGAAAAAAGCCCCTCAAATATTATAAGAGAAAAACGTCCTATGCGAATAAAATAATCTAATCTATTTTCTTATATGTGGATATGGGGATGTATCTCCCCTCGAATTTTAGAACATACTCCCTAAATCATTCATAAAAATCGCGGGCTATAAAGGTCTCACGCCCAAAAGTACCGATTGTAGAAACCACCCTGAAAACTTAATTTTGGGGTGGTTCCTATCCCTTACACAGGTAAATACCTATAAACAACTTACAATTTCTGAATCTGCGCATCGTTTGATTAAGCTTTTTCAGCGAAATTATTAATATAGAAAAACATCACTTATTAACTTCACTACTATTAACCTCTACCTGTTCGCGAATATAAGAATAATCTATAGCATTTTCTGTTTCGTAAAAAACGGAGTTATACATAATTATATTAGGATCAAAAACGTATACCTCCACCATTTCTTGATTATTATTTGATGATACATAATAAATAGAAAGAAGAAAATCATACTCGTTTTCATCGTAAGCAGATTCTATAGATTTATAATCTTTATCCTTGAAAAGCAAATTCTTAACTTCCTTTATGCTCTCAGTTGTATCTAAAATAAAACTTGTACCTTTTGCCGTACTCGAATTAACATAAACTTCTATTTGAGCAATATTATTTTCCAAAGTTTTCTCCAATTCCTCAAATTGTACTGTACTTTCGTTTTTATTTTCGCCCAATTCATTCTCATTCTGTTCTACTACCAATGAGTTATCCTGATTATTTTCTGATTTTTGACATCCTGTAGCCAAAATAATCCCAATAACAAGAAACAATAACTTTATTTTTTTCATATTCCTCACCTCAATTAATAACCAAACTTAGCCTCAGAGCAGACCAAAATTAGAGGTTGCTCTGAGGCTTACTTACCATTTTTCAATTTTTAAACTATGTAGCATACATTTTTAAGTGTTTTGTTTTCATTTTTTGGATGCGTAACCGCTCAATGTCAATGTAACTCCTGAATATCCGCTGACATACTGAAAACCACTTAGCTTATTTGTAGCCGTTGTGAAACCAAATTCCGGATCCATAACATAGATTGAGGATACTGAAGTATATCCTCTAATGACTGTTGCATGACTTCCTCCACTATAACTCCACGTACTATATACCGGATATCCCGAATTAATGTTGAGTTCAATTTTTGAAAGTGAAGGGCGTCCAGCTCCTACAGCATAACTGATTCCATATGTGCTTCTTAACGCATTAACGGCTGTCGAAATAGTTGCCCCTCTATTCCAATTTGAACCGTATACTTTTTGCGCAACGGTTTGTGCTGAATAAGAAGCAGAATTCAAGTAGTTTCCAATACATGCCATTGATGCCGCCCAACATATGCTCGAAGGTGGATTCTGTGATACAAATGGAACGCTTAATGATTTTGAAGCTTTTGTTGATCGCTGAGAAACACTTTCCTGAGGAGATAAAGTATCACTCGCATGCAAAACGTTAAACTCCATTTGATCTCTGGTAATATCATCGCTTTCTACACGATCCCTATCATCAACAATTTGACTAAATTCAACTAAAGGTGTCATTGTGTTTTTTGTGACCATAAAGCAATGTTTAGCATCATACAATAATGCGATTTCTTCACCAGAGTTGCTTGCCCTTAATTCATCCACTAAAGCCTCTGTAAGCTGAATGTCATATTCTCCATTTTCATTAGGAACTCTGTAAGCAAACATAGATAGTGTTCCATTTATAAAAATCGGATAGACATGATAATCCATTTTTTCGACATTACCATTTACATATTCGTATGAATAAATTTCTTCGCCCAATAAGATTTCTTGGCTACTTCTTGTTTGTGGAAAAATATCGTTAATAACATCGCTAAGTAAAACTTCCAAGGTTTCTTGCTCTTCTGTTGAAAATGCGTCTAACGCACTGCCTTCAGATGCAAAAGCAGTAATTCCTAACTGCAACGACATAAGTACCGATAAAATAATTGATACAATTTTTTTCATTTTCCCACTCCTCTCATTTCTCAAGTCAAAAACTAAAATAACAACTTTTTCATTTTATCTCTATATTACTTTCCCATTGGACAGGTGGTCCTATGTCAAGATTTAGCGCAAGTTAAAATGAGAAATTTATCCTCATCTTAACTTACTAAGAGCAGTTCGTTTGTCTGTGTCTGCTCATATAGTTTTTCAAAATCATTTGGCGACATATAATCGCAATGACTATGAATCCGTTTG
>JACJJN010000061.1 GCA_016899975.1 Lacrimispora saccharolytica
GCTGTTCCTTGGTGTACTTCATTTACAAACCTCCTGTCCACGGGATGCTGTTGCCTGTTCATGGATGATATTTCTCTGTACATAGATTATATCATCGTGTCCAGTTTTTGCACCCCTGTGTCCAGTTTTAGTTTACCACTTCAGAAACACTTCGTAAACAGCTACTTCGCTCAGTGTACTGTTAGTAATAAAACAAAATTATAGAAAAATGTATAAATAAAATTCTTCTATGATAAAACTGTATGAAATGTTTGAAATCACACATTCCACCTTTATTTTATAATATCATTCAAAGAATTGTATTATGTTTACTCTCCTAACTCATATTCGGTCTTGGGAAATGCAGAGGTAATAGCTTCCTTGCTCCCTGCAAAACCGTCAGCGCAAAAAATCCAGATATCTTTTACTCCACCCCGGATTCATCCCATTACGTACAGACAGTAAAGATTTCAAGCTTTCATTTTCTCCTAAAAAAGAATGGGATAAATTTCATTCAAGGGACAGTTTTGCCATTCTTCAATCTAAGGAAAAATCTTGCCCGTTACAACAAAAATAAAATCTTCTGTGGCTTCAAAGCCGTAGATATCCTCGATCGTTTCAGAAATCTGTCGGGTTGCCTTTCCTTTGTCGTACATAAAAATAATCTTCTGATCGATATCGGAGATATCTTTCTCTCGTTTTTTTACTACCTGAGGCTGGAAAGTTGATTTTCTGTCCTGATGATCATCCATTTCCCCCTCCACCACTTCTCTGATGTTTCGCCAAGCACATCCTTCAGGGCTTCCAGAATGTCTACTGCAGTCTGAATATCGTATTCTTCCAGGAGCTGATGAAAAATGTTGCGTTTCCCTTCAGTCCTTTGCACTCGATGTACCAGTTTCTTTTGTCCTAGCATAAAAGAGTCCTCCTATGAATCATTAGATTCTATCATAGAAGGACCCCAGATGTCGCAATATTTACAGAAAAAGTTTTACATCCTCAATAAAACTGACAAATATGCTTCCCTTCGCTTCCAAATCATATCGATTTTTCATTAACCCAGGGCGTATACGGTTACCACCGTATTCATCTGTCACTCAAGAGAACATAACCCTGTTTGATATCTACCTTTCATCAATCTTGTTGCTTTCTGTACACCAATATTAAATTCAAGCGATATATTTTGGGAGACGATCGAAATGCAAATTTATACATTCCATATATTTATTACCTGTTTCCAAGCAAAGCCATCTATTTTATTAGCCTTTTTTCACAAGTTCACCTTTGAAATTAAAGGTGCATGGTACCCCGTCAATTGTGAGCGTCATGGAATATGCCATTCCACCCCAGTCACGATAATAATAGGTTTTTCCGTTTTCTTCCTTCCATCCGGTGTACATGGACCCATCATCGTTGAAATAATATGTGTCAATTCCGTTTTTCGCTCTGCAGTTGCGGTACGCCCTGCCATTAGAGTCAAAGAGATACCACTTGCCGTCCGATGGATTCCGATACCAGTTGTTATACTGTCTTCCACCCCAGCTCCGGAAATAGTAAAGATTTCCGTCCAGCCAGCAGAGTTCATCTTTCTTCATCGTACAGTCTCCATTAAAATAGTACCAGTCCCCGTCCAGCCGGTTCCAGCCGTTATTCAGCGCACCTCCCCAGCTTCTCAGATAATACCAGTTTCCATCGGATGGATTCTGATACCAGTTGTTGTACTGCATGCCTCCCCAGCTCCGGAAGTAGTAAAGATCTCCGTCCAGCTGTACAAGTTCATCTTTCTTCATCGTACAGTCTCCGTCAAAATAATACCAGTCCCCGTCCAGCCGGTTCCAGCCGTTATTCAGCGCACCTCCCCAGCTTCTCAGATAGTACCAGTTTCCGTCGGATGGATTCTGATACCAGTTGTTATACTGCATGCCTCCCCAGCTCCGGAAATAATAATAATCATGATCTATCTCACAGAATTCATCTGCTTTCATGCTTCCGTCTTCGTTAAAGTAATACCAGTCATTATTCAGCCTCTGCCAGCCGGTCTGAAACAAACCGTTTTTCAGGCATCTCCATCCTCCATTATATATAATCCAGGAAGGACCGGTTACCCGCCCTTCACTGTCAAACTGAAGAGTGTATCCGTCAATGGTAGCGGAAGAAGATCTGATTCTTTCTCCCGAACCGCTCAGCCGGTAGACAATTCCGCTTTGTGGCTCCTGAACCCAGCAATTGCTTTTCATAACGCCTGTCTGTTCATCCAGATAATACCACTGGTTTCCTGTCTGCTGCCAGCCTTTCAGCATTTTTCCGTCTTCCTGACTCATCAGATACCATTGGTTCTGATCTTTGATCCATCCGGTTTTCATGGCACCAGTTGACGGATCCATGTAATAACGAGCTCCTGCCAGATCCAGCCATCCTTTGACATAGCTGCCGTCTTCTTTTACATAGTACTTGTTCCCGTTTCTTTCCACCCATCCGCCAAATGCCTTCAGCTGTCCGTTTTCATCCGCACGATAATACTGATCTTCAGATGCAACGTAAATCTCCTCATTTACTGCCAGAATTCCGTTCTCTTTGGCATAATAAAGAGCACCATCCTGTTCAAACAGACCACTGCACCAGAGACCGTCACGGTATGCTCTCATCTTTCCGTCACGGTCTTTATAAATCCGGAAACTGCCATCCACCGTCGTTGTAACCGGATCCGACTGAAAATCCACAACAACTGACTTCTGATCTGTATAAGCCGGAATGGCAAAAAATTTTGTTCCCTGCTCTCCGATCAGATTCAGACGGGATGTCTTGACGTTTGAAAACGCACCGGGCAGTATCATGATATCCGGATGAGTTGCCTGCACAAATGCGTCCGTCATACTGTCAAACAGTCCGTGATGATTGACTTCCAGAACTTCCAGATCCCAAACCGCGGAATAATTCTCCATGATTCTGGTCAGATCCCCGTCATCATCTCCCATATCCCCTGACAGAAACGCTGTATTTCCGTTTGCCTGTACAATGACACCCAGACAGAACCAGTTGGCATCATAAGTCTTCTGTGTCTGATAGGAAGGATCATAGTTTACAATCTGAATCTGAAAACTTCCCAGCGACAGCGTACTGTTCTGATCATTGATATCCTGAATCAGATTAATTCCTGTCTCCTCGGCAGCCGCTATGGTCTGATCGTAAACATACTGGTTATCCCACAGATGGACATCCGTCTGCGAGGTATCAATATAACTGTCATCGTAGGGCATCAGATACAGATTCTGCGGCCTGAACTCACGGATCACCGTATCCGCAGTTCCGATATGATCACTGTGAGGATGAGAGCCGATATAAAACAGAAAGTTCTCGCTGTTTACGCCTAGCTCCTTCAGATAAGAAACTACTTTCTCGTCATATCCAGCATTAGTAACAATACCGGATCGTAATGGATATTTTGGATCACTTCCATCCGGATAGTCCCAGTCTTCACCCGAATCCACCATTCCAAACACTGGATTTCCGTTCGCATCTCTGCTCTCCAGAAGTACGCCTTCCGAATCTCCGTTAAACGTCAGAAAATGAATTTTTGCAATTCCAGAGGTTTCCGCATATACAGGCTCGGCCTTTCCTTCCAGAGTTCCCAACAGACATGCTGCAAAACAGACGGCTGCCAGTTTTCCTGCAACATGTTTCCCTGTTCTTACTTTTTTCTGCTATGCAATTTTTTTACTTCCTTTCAGTCACTGATTTTTCTGCTTCCTCTGCATAGAAAGAGACACTGTAAAACAGAGCATGCGTATCCTTACCGCACATCCTCCGTCCGAAAACATGCAAATTACTGTTTCCTGTCCTCTTTACAGTGCCTCTGTATTCTGTTTTTCTCCTGACATCATATGTAATGTCAGCCCCTCTCGCCATATAAAATTCTTAAAAAGATTTTACACCTCAATAATAATAGCACAGCAGAAATAAGTGTGCAACTATAAATGAGCAAATATCGAATTTTGCACAAACTTATCCCACAAACTTAAAAGCTTCTTCGAATGAGGCGCTGCTTTTTATGAGGCGGTACAGGTTTGCAAACTGTTCCTGCTTTAGCTGCTGCTTCAAGGATGCGTATCCCTCTTCGAATGTGCAGTAGTTTCCAGAATGCATACAGCACAAATAGTGGACCAACGACATGATCAGCCAATACCTTTGGATTCCCTGACGGGATCGGATTTGATAACTATCCAGCGCAAGTTT
>JACJJN010000062.1 GCA_016899975.1 Lacrimispora saccharolytica
TACTTTTTCCAGTCCCCATCTGCATAATGGTATTTTATGCCATCCACAATACTGACGCTGTTAAAAACGATATGTGCATGCAGATGTTCATGATCGGTATGTACCGCAAAAATATATTGATAATGATTTCCCAGATATTTTTCGCAGAATTCCTGTGCGACATTATAAGCAGTAACCGGATCGGTCTCTCCCGGCCGGAAACTGATAACGAAATGATAGCATTGCCTTCCATCCAGTTTTTGAAAATCTCTTTTTGTTTCCATGAAATTCTGATATACTTGATCCGTTTTCGTTCCGGCATTTCCGCCAATCCAATAGTTTTCCGTTTTTTCCGGATCAATAATATATTTGATACAATCGTACATTCCGCCATGTGGATTTCCGTTTTTTCTGTCTTTCACATGCATCAATTTTGTGATTGCCACATTTTCACGCCCCATTCTTTTCTTTGGTTTCCAGCAGCCTTTCCAATTTTTGTGACATTTCCTTCATTTGATTTACACAATCATGAAAACGTTGTTCCGTCTCTTTGGGATAGGTGCTGTAAGAAACGTTTTTATCAATTTGGTTTAACATGCTTTCCATGTTGTTGATCTCATATTTTAATTTCTGCAGTTCACGGTTCAGGTCTGACCAGTTCATAACTTCATAATTCCGCAAAATCATCCTGCAATATTTGGCTGTGTCCTGGAATCCTCTTTCAATCGCGCGCGTCTTTAATTGCTCTCTTTCATTCTCAGTAATGCGGACAATAAGATTACACGATAGCTTTTCCGTTGTGTCTGCTTTTTTCTTTTTTCTTCCCATGCTGCCTTTCCTTTTTCTGCAAAATCCTCTATTTTCCCCGATTGCCCGATACTCCAAAACCGGAAACTTTCATTTTTCCGGATTTGGAGTATTTTTCGGCATGCCTTTTCTGAAAATACTCCAAATCTGGAGACCCTGTACTGTCAGATCTGGAGTATTTATCTTTTCCTGATGTTCCAAATCCGGAAATTTTTCTTTTGTCCGATTTCCGAATCGCAAACTTACAGGAGTATTTTCCGACAAACCCTTTCTGAAAATACTCCAAATCTGGAGACCCTGTACTATCAGATCTGGAGTATTCCTTTTTTTCTGATACTCCAAATTCGGAAATTTCCCCCTATCACAGAAAAACGATTATTAATTAGCAAGATACGCATTTTGCATTACAAAATGCACCTTGTTAGGGGTGGTCCCTAAGACCCCAGGATATAGAAATAAACGCATCATAAATACTCATTTTCAAGGCTTGCACGTTTCTTTTCCCCCTCCCTTTTTTCTGAAATTCGCCGAAATTCTTCTGCGAAGTCCTTCATCAGTTTTCCATTTCTCTCTTCCACAATCAGCGTATTTTCATACGCCAGGATTGCCGCGCTTATCAATTCTTTGCGGCTGGAAAATCCATAAGCCGCATATTTTTCGATTTTTTCAATCAGCTTTTCATTCGTGAATGTCAGCTGAATTTTCTTTTCATCTGCCATGTTTCTTCTCACGCTCTCTTTCATTTTTGATTTTTATTTTCAAAATCCGTACCCAGAGGAATCATTATTTTGCTGTTCTGGTGCTGATTCAACAGCTTCCAGCGATTCACTGTTTTGACATTCTTCCTCTCGATCCGTGGTTTCTGCAGAATCATTTTTCACAAAATCTTCTTTCACGAAGTCAAGAAATTCCAGAAATTTGGGATCATGAAAATCAATGGTTCCAAGATACTGTTCCATAAATGCCCCAAGATTCATCTGGCGTTTTTCTCTTTCTTCTTTTTCTTTTTTCGCTTTCAGTTCCTTTAACCGCTGGTTTTCCTGCTGGATTTTCTCCAGGCGGCGTTTTGCTTTTTCCAGATCCATATCACTTTTTTTGATTTTTTCTTCCAGGTTCATGTTCTTCTCCTTTTCCATCAGACAGCCCGTGTCAAAGTCTGACACAGGCTGTCTTTTCCTTTTTTTATTTTTTTTATGACAAAATCAGAGCAATCTCCAACAAAATGATCCGTCTCCGATGTTACCTCACTTTCTTCCGCCATTTCTTTTTCCGCTCTTCGGAATTTTTCTTTTCCGTCTGTTCCTGCTTGTTTGCTTCTCTTGCCGCCAACATATCTTTCCCAAAAGTTCTACTTTCTTCCGGGAGATACTTCTGCAGTTTCTGTTCAATCCCTTTGATATGCTTCTTATATAAAGCAAAGATCCTGTCTACGCTTTCTTCCGGTTTGAAATTTTCCCCTGCAGTCATCTGATACTTCCGATAATGTTCACTGATATGTTCTTTTCTTCTGTCGGAAATTGGAAGCCCAAAATGCTCCTGCAGCATGATGCTGAACGCGTCCGCCTCAAATTCAATTTTATGAAGATTCTCATCGTCCGCACGGTTCTCATGTGCCACTGCATGCCCCATTTCATGCGCAAGCGTTGACAGCGCCGCTGTATCCTGCAGCGTTTTTCCAATATGGATTTCTTTCTGTGTGCGGTCATAAAATCCATAAAGCGAAGCCCCCTGGATCCCATAGCCTATATGGAGGTCTTCTGGACTCCCTGGCACATTGGCTTCCAGGATAACCGGAACTTTCAATTCTGTTTCGCAATATTCACGGATTGCCTGAACACAGATTCCATGCTTATCTGATGGTATGCCGCGGCTCAGTAATTCCGGATATTTTTCAGGCGGAAAATTCGTCTGCGCAATGTCAAATGTTTTTCCGATCCGATAACGCATCTTCGTCTTGTATGGGATTTTCCCGTTTTTGTAATCCTCTTTCTGTTTTTCGGAGGCTTCGGATAATGGAATGAATTTTCCGTCGATCTCCAGGATTGTCGCTTTCACCCGAACATAGATCGACATTCCATGCATCTCTTTCAAGACGGAATATCCAGACTTTTTCCACGCATCAAAGGATTGGCATAGGATTGCCCCAGGGTTTTGCTGCTGGATCAGAAGGGTATTCCGAAAGGAATATTGATAGGAAAACTTTTCGGAAAATTGAAAAAAAGCTGCGAGGGCTTCTGGCTGTACCGCCCAGGATTCTATGGATTCCTGGATCTTCTCTTTCATTTTCTTTTTTTCTTCTTTTGCCGCCTGAAACGCTTTTTGCTTATCATATGCCATAGCCGTCGTCCCCCAGATAAATCGCATCCTCCAAACTTTCTACCGTTGTCCCAATCGGATGGCTTCCAGGTTCGCAAAGGATCAAAAAAAACCGGTTTTTTTCGTCCTGGATCAAGTCGCCGCAATCGTTGTTTCCGATTACCAGATTGTCGTTCTCGATGTCAAGATAAGAAAAAATCTGTCTTCTCACTTCCTCTGCTGTTTTGCATGCCACCCGCCGGTTCTCCAGATAACCAACCGTTTCATTGAGCATCATTAAAGGATATTCCTCCGCCCGTGCGGTCAGTTCCAGTAACGCCCGCTCTCTTAAATCTTCCGAGTATTTCAGATCACTGATCAATACCCCATATTTTTTTGCTGTTTCTTCCAAGTAATCGCCCAAATGATTTACCTCCTCTTTTCCTGTTATGCTTTCACCTGTTCCAGTGCGGTCCTGATCCGCCGCATATCCTCCATTGGTAAGAAAAAATATGATTTTACGTCCTCTTCCAGCAGCCCATTTTTTATCCCCAGAACAATTTCCTCTAATTGTTCGTCCGTCAGCTGATCGGCATATCGTTCCACCAAATCCGAAATGCTGCCTTTCATGTCCCGTTCTTCCTGTTTTTTCGTTTTCTGCGTCCCATGCTCCATCCGCTGCTTGTCTCTCTGTTCCTGTTCTAGCTTTTGCAGGAGCCGTTGCTCTGTCCGGGAATTTTCCAGTTCCTTCAGTTGCTGAAAGATTATTTCTGATGCATTTCCTGTCTCCGGATCCGGGAATCGGATGGCACAAAATTCATCTTCTGTTAATTCAATGATCCTGTGTTGCGATCCCGGGATTGCCGCTTTTTCTACAAATTTTTCTTTCATACGGTCATTGGCAACTATCATTTTGGATG
>JACJJN010000063.1 GCA_016899975.1 Lacrimispora saccharolytica
TCTTTCGTATTGATTTTAGTATATCAGATTCATTAAAAATTGTCCGAAAAAGTGTCTTAATTTATGAGACCATTATATTTAAAGATAATTCAATTATAGAGGCTACCGTTGGAAAACAGTATTGTGGAGATATTCACAATACTGTATAATAGATATGTGAACGGGAGGCTCCTATTATGCATGAAAGGGAAAAAATATATAAGAGACTTTGTAAATTTTTTATTGAGATATTTGAATTTACAGATGAACAATTAGCAGCGATAGATTATCAAATTCCCATGACACAAGAGATTTATGATTCTGTCCTGGATCGTTGCATGGAACTGGGAACGGCTACGGATGATTTGTTTAATCGGATGCTACTTGAATATCCAGACTTTATGTCCGTTTATGCCCAAAAGATAGAAGATGAAGTAAACGAGAAATATGCAGATATAGATATACCAGAATCTTCCCCGGAAGAATTAGATGCTGGTTGGGAAGATCTATGTCGAAGGATCCGAGAAAAATATGGCGAAGATGCAATATAATAAAATGCATTTTCTATCATAAGTTGAATATGGCTAATACGCATTCAGTTTGAAACTGGGTGCGTTTTTTTTGACTTTTTTAAATATCCTATCTCCAAACACGGTATAATCCTCGAATTTTCTTTCTAATAAGTGAGGGGAAATATTTTTTGAAGCAGAAAATTAAAAAGATTTTCGAATCTCCTTGTATTTCTGCCTCTGACGATTGGGTTAAGTGAGGGGATCTTTAAAGAATAAAAAAGATAAGAGCGGATTTGGTTGGTAAGAATAAAATTTATTTCTTTTTGACCCTGTATAATAGCCGCTCCCGGTTACGTTAAGTGAGGGGGTAGATATTATAGGGCAAGATCCACCCGTGTTAAGCGGTTATGCCATTTCTGGCAGTCCACTAACTTACAGGTTGAGCTCTTGATGGGGATTTTTCCAGAGCAAGATCCACCCCGTAATACACTATCGTGTTTTCCTGTGTAGGGCTCTTGCTTGGGATTTCGATTCCCCATACCCTCGATGATCTGCCGATCTGGCAGATATTGGCGTCCACTGGAAAGTGGGACGCAGCACAAAAGGAAGATTCCGGCAGTCCTGCCGGTTCTCCCATTTGTGATGTTACTGAAGTAACAGAAAAGAGAAGAAAGGAGGAGCCATGAGAAAAAAGAGATTAGAACGGGAACTGAACCATCCGCATTTTGTTGGAGTCCGGCTTTCGGATATTGAGCTGGAACTTCTGGACAGGAAAGCGGAGATCCTGGGGGTGTCCAGATCCGAATGCCTGCGGAAATTGCTGGTGGAAAAGGAAATCGTGCATCGGGTAGAAGTGGTTGCCGATATGGAAGAACTGCGAAGTCTGGTGGGGGCATATGGAAAGATCGGTGTGAACCTGAATCAGATCGCACGGTACTTCAATACAGGCGGGGAACGTTCTCTGGCTATGGAAGATGAAATCCGTCACTGCATCGCGGAATTGTTCGCACTTAGGGAAGAAGTGTTGAAGATGGCAGGGGATTTTGAACGGGATTATCGTCGCAGGTAAAGTAGTCCAGACAAATTGTTCCAAAATGATACCGAAACACGACCAAACTGCATTTTTGACTGCTAGACAGGATAAACCCCAGGCAAATATATTTGAGGTCAAAAAAGCCTGTCGTAAAGGGCAAAAAATGCAAAAAATGATACCGAAACGTGACCATATTTCGCTGTCCTGTATCGTGCACCGTCAGGATGGCAGGAAGGAGGAATGTCTGTGCCGAGAATGAGCAAGAAAAGAAAACAGGAATTGGCCTTTTTTCTCAATGAAAGAGGGCGCATCGCCCACAATGATACCTGCAGGAAATGCGTCGGAGACTGCAAGCAGAGTTTCCGGACTGTGATTGTCTGTTGCCCCTGTTATGAATCCAAGCGTAGCCGCCGGCGGAAGATCAGACAGAAACAAAAGGATGGATGTGAAGAATAAAGATCAGATGATATACATGACGAATCAGACCCAGATTCCGGTGTATCTTCCTTACCCACGGTTTATGCTGGGGATGGATCTGACTCAGACAGCCAAGGTTCTGTATGCTCTGTTGCTGGATCGAGCGAGTCTTTCCAGGAAGACAGGGTGGAAGGATGAGGAAGGCCACATTTTTGTGGTTTATCCCATTGCTTATCTGGCTGACGATCTTAGAAAGAGTCACATGACTGTAAAAAAGGCATTGAATGAACTGGAAGAAGCCGGACTTCTGGTGAGAAAAAAACAGGGATTTTCCAAACCGAATCTGCTGTATATCAAAATCCCGGCAGAGGGAAAGAAAAGTTTCCCTGTGAAGGAAAGAAAAGTGTCCCTCAAAGGGAAAGAAAATGATACTTATGAGGGAAAGAAACCTGTCCCTGTGATGGAAAGAAAAGTATCCCCTAATTACTTAAATAATAGTTACTTGATATATAGTCAAACAAATAAAGAGAGAGAAGCACGCTCTGCCTATGGAAAATATCACAATGTGCTTCTCTCCGAAACAGAATATGGAGAATTGAAACAGGAGATTCGGGAATTAGACAGGCTGATCGAGGAACTGTCCAGTTATATGCGTTCCAGTGGAAAGCAATATGCTGATCATGCCGTTACCTTGAGAAGGTGGGCAGAACGGTCAGCCCCGGTAAAAAACATTCCGGATTATACCTGCAGTGAGGAGGACAGTCTATGAACATGATGGTAGAAGAAACAGTAAAGAACATGATTCAGCAGGGAGAAAGAACCGGGAAGGATTACATCGGAGAAGACGGGCTCCTGTATTGTGGACAATGCCATGAACCGAAGGAGGCTTATTTCAATCAGGAGAAAATTGGAGTTTTGGGAATAAAAAAACATCCGCGTGAATGTGAGTGCCGGAGGCAAAAGAGAAAAGAAGAGGAACAGTACCGGGAACAGCAGCGCCATGAAGCTGTAGTCAGAGAATTGAAGGAACATTGTTTCTCGGATAGATCCATGAAGGAATGGACATTTAAGAATGATAAGGGACTTTCGGAAAATACCGTGCTTGCAAAGCTTTATGTGAAAGACTGGGAAACAATGAAGGCGGAAAATACAGGCTACCTCTTCTGGGGAGCAGTGGGAACTGGGAAAAGTTTTCTGGCGGGCTGTATTGCCAATGCACTGTTGGAACAGGAGATAGAAGTACGTATGAACAATTTTGCGGAAGTGCTGAATGATCTGTCTGCTAATTTTTCAGAGAAGAATACATACATAAAAAATCTGTGCAGAGTTCCGTTGTTGATTCTGGATGATTTTGGAATGGAGCGGGGGACAGAGTACGGACTGGAACAGATCTATGCGGTGATCGATGGCAGATATCGGAGTGGGAAGCCCCTGATCGCGACGACCAATCTGACACTGCAGGAGTTAAAGAATCCGCAGGATACAGCGCATGCCAGGATTTATGACCGGCTGCTGGAGATGTGCGTGCCGGTTCAGTTTAAAGGGGAGAGTTTCCGGAAACGTACGGCTCAGGAAAAGCTGGGACGGATGCAGAAAAGAGTAAAGGAGGAGATGAGGTAAATGAGACAGACAAAAGAAAGAGAGAGCAGCTGCCGTCTGGCAGTGGATATTGAAGGTCTGGCCGCTATGCTTTCCTGCGGACAGATGACTGCAAGGAAGATTGCGGAAGATGCGGGAGCCCGGATCACCATCGGCCGCCGGGTATTGTACTCCGTACAGAAGGTGGAGAAATACCTGGAAGCAATAGCGGAATAGAGGAACACGGATGTGCGTGGGGTTGGTTTTGTGCTATACTTTTCATAGACAGGACAAGACCATTCCCCACAACAGGGAGGTGTGAGTATTACATGATATTGTCAAGATTAGTTGACACATTTTTCTCAAGGATATCACTGACTATGCCACCAGCTCCAAAGTCTCATAATACTGCCTACGTTTTACCATGGGAGGAACC
>JACJJN010000064.1 GCA_016899975.1 Lacrimispora saccharolytica
TCAAAAAAAAATCTGAAGAAATTTGCGGACCTGACTACGAGAGTAAATTTAGTCCAAAACCTTTTGACGACTAAAGAACTCCCCGCTTCTGTTGGTGCCCGGCTTCTTGGTATGAATCGTACCAGCATTTATTATAGAGGCACGCCTGTTTCTGAAGAAGAATTGGCCTGCAAGGAGATCATTGACCATCTGCATACAGATAATCCTACCTGGGGTGCCAGACAAATGTCTGCGCAGCTGAAAGCCCGTGGATATCGGGTTGGTCGACGCAAAGCAAGGCGTTATATGAATGAGATGATTATTCCGGGCAATTAGCCCATGCGCTGAAGCGCGTTCAGCGCATGGGATCCGCTGTATAGCAAAGTCTGGCCACAGTTCAGCCCAGGCCGTCAAGCATGGGATAAGTACTGCCGCATATTCACATCGCCGGTTTCAACCCAGATGGTATTATGCGCGAAGCGCTCTACGATTGATTCGGCATAAGTCCCGTTGCGAAGTCGCTTTACCCAGTCCTCACGCTTATAAAGCGTACAGAAGATCGTGGAGGTACTGTCAAAGCGACGTTCTGTCAATTCGAGGAGGAATTCGACATCCGCTTTGGACAACTCCGGCATAAGCCATTCATCCAGAACCAGTACCTTGAAAGCTGCATACTTGTTCAGTACCTTGTTCTTTCCACCGGAAACTACCGATTTCTCAGCGTATTCCTCCAGAAGATCCGGGAGTCGGATATATCTGGTTTTGTGCTGCCTGCGACAAGCTTCTTTTGCCATTGCACAGCCAAGGAAGGTCTTGCCAGAACTGGAATATCCCTGGAACACGATGCTGCGGCATTCGTCAACGAACCGGCAACTGGCCAGGTCAGCGATAATGCCTCGGTTGAGTGAACGCTTGTCGATGTACAGGATGTCATGGATATCGGCCTTCGGAAGACGGAGCTTCGCGTTCTTGATCAGCCTCTGCACCTTGTCATTGTACTTCCGCTGATAGACACTGTCCGTAAGCATCTGAAAGCGATCATCAAAGGGAAGGGCCAGCGTCTGTGGGTCCTGTTGCTGTATTTCAAGTTCTTCCACGAATTCGCCGATATTCAAAAGACGAAGCTTTCTTCTGGTTTCATCATTCACCATCTGGATCGCCTCCCTCCCGGTAGTAATCGCTGCCGCGCAGATATCCCATGGATGAATCGTCGAAAGAGGATTCCGAGTCCAACTGTTCCTTATAAGTGATGTCTTGATTCGCCGTCAGGATTGCTTTAAGGTGATGATAACGGGGCACCTTAATTCCTCTGCTGATGGCAAGTTCACAGGCGGTTTCCAGACGGGCATCTGTATACGTCCTGCTGAGGCGGAGAACGGCAAGACAGGGATTATAGCCCTGTTCTTTTATGCTGACGCTGCGGAAGATCCGGTCGATGACCTCCCGGGCTGATTTCCCAATGGAACCTGCCCAGTTCCGGATCCGCTCGTCATCCCACTGAACGATGTTGCGGAAGGCCGGAGGCATATCTTCCGGATGTGTGGAGTATTTATTCTTCATATAGTCGGGAAAACGGTTGTGCGTTGTCAGACGCTCGCCTTTGTAATAGATCTCCACGAATCGGTCAGTGACCTTGAGATCAACCTTCTTCTTTGCGTACTGATATGGGCAGGAATACCGGTTTTTCTTGTATACGACATGGAAGTCGAGGTTGACAGCCCGGCCATAGACCCACTCGGCGATCTCATAAGGGACGTCCGGAAGAGGCCGGAGATAATCCCGCTCTTCCTGCAGTACTTCATAGCGGCTGCCTTCGCGCTTTTGAAAGGCCTCATGATTGAACGTATAGAGCTTATCCGCAACGCCCTTCTTGAGTTCCACGAAGGAGTAATACGTTTCATTCCTGCATCGGGCGATGATGGCGGTAGCGATCTTACCGACCGTGCCTTCTACGGATGGTTTCTGTTTCGGTTTCCTGACGCCGGCGGGGATGATCGCAGTCATGTAATGCGATCCCAGAGCCGCATAATCATCGGTCAGGACGATCTCGCCTTCCTTCGGATGAGACACAACACCGGTCTTAAGATTGTCGCATACGGTTCGCACCGGAACGCCGCCAAAGTATTCATACATATGGATATGGCATCGGATAAAGGTATCCATCTTCATGTTTAGGCAAGGCTCAACGTAGGAGTATTGGCTATAAGGGAGCGTTCCGACGAACAGATAGACCGTGATCAATTCACCTGTGCTTATATCCACATAGCGCATGGTCGGGCCGGACCAATCGACTTCTGCACGTTCTCCTGGCTTGTGCTCGAGATGGTTCGTGAGACGGTTGGCGATGGTGAATTCAGCGTATCCTTCGTTGAACTTGGTTTTTCCCATAGGGATTTCGCCGTTCCGCTCGCAGCGTTCGACATACTCCTCATGTAAAAGCTTGAGGGTCACGCCCACTTTCTTCAGTTCCTGATGTACGTGTTCGTAGTCAGGATCGCCGTACATGGTCTCGTTCGCAAATTTCTCCGGATAGAAGAGGCGGTAGACCTCCTGTTCCTCAAGATTGCGGATATCGCTATAGCGGATACCCTTTTCGTCAGCGATGTTGAAGACGTCACTGACGGAATGTCTTGAGATGTGTCTTGTGGATGCGATCGTACTGCGTGATAAACCGGCATCCCGAAGCTCCATGATAAGCTTCACGTTGATTTTTCTGGCCATTTTTCTGGCCTCCCTTCGTTAGATTCGGAGCGATGCTCCTTATGTAATTCTAACGAAAGAAAAGCCAATAAGAACAGTAGTTAACAGGTGTGCTGATCAGCGACCGGCATGAGCTGAACTGCGGATCGTATCAAATGAGCTGAAGCGCGATCTGGCTGGGCTGAACTGCGACCAGGGTGGGCCGGAGACCCGGAATAATCATTACTGTGGAGAGAAAATCTGCAGTACGTCTTTTTCTATTGGAGCAATCCAAGAAATAGAAGCCCACCACTTCCGATTTGATTTTCAATAATTTCAAATCGGAGGAAAAATAATATGGCATATAACAAAGCAAAAGAAGAAAATAAATGGAAACAATGGAAAGAACAGGAAAAGAAAAAAATGCGAGAACTAGGAGTTTCAGAAAAAGTTATAGCAGAACTCCGTGGTTACGACTGGAAGTGTTTTAAACAAGAGCGTAATTACCAAACACATCAGATGCCAGATACGGATTTTATAGAGAGAACAGAAGACATTTCTGGAAAGTGGGAAATCCAACAGCCTGTTAACGTGCAAGACTTCATAAAGTCTTTAGATGACAATAAACTAAGAAAAGAATTGCTGAAGTTGGATCAAGTAACATTATACATTATTCTTTTAAAAACGTTTGGTTATGGTACGGAGGAAATAGGGAAATTGCTTGAGATGAAAGCGAATACGGTTTCTGCACGAATGAAACGCTTAAGAAAAAAATTAAAAAAATATTTTTTTTAGCGTCATATTTTGTTGTGGAAGTTGGCTAGTAAGTAGGTGTTTTTGACCTCATAGTTTAGCATTATGCTGCTCTGCTTGCATGTCTCTGGATTGCCCTGTATACTGTCATCAGTATACAGAAAGAAAAAGGGTTCCAGAGCACCCTCCGTAGCAAGTTGTGTACTCTGAAACCCTGGCATTAAAACCATGGTTATTGTATCAAATTACACGTTCACTTACAATCATGAAAATGATATTTTTTGTTGAGAGCAGCGCCATATCCTACTGCCCGGTCTGTGG
>JACJJN010000065.1 GCA_016899975.1 Lacrimispora saccharolytica
TTCTCTACCAGGTATCCGGGAGAAGAGAGCATTGCCATTGACCAGGAAGATATTGAGGATTGTAAGGCGGCGGTAGAGAGCTGCAGGAAATGTGTCCTGGAATATATGAAAAAAGAACAGAAAAAAGAACCGGAAAAACTGGACGATTTACCACCGAAGCCGAAGCCACAAAAGAAAATGACAATTAAATAATCAGAAAAAAAGGAAAACAGTACAAATATGTGCTGTTTTCTTTTTTTCCATAAAAGGGTCAAGGAGGTGCTGAAATGGCATACGAAGATGGAAATGGCGATCTGGGAGTCATCATCAATGCAGAAATGATGATCCTTAAGGGAGCCGTTCAGGGAGGAGCATTTTTAGGCGGAAAAATCGCGTCATCAAAATTGAATCCTCTTATTTTTTTACAATATATGACAAAACTGAAAAAAGATAAACGTATCAGTGAGTCGGATTTCCGGTCATTTAAAGAATTTCTGCAGGCAAGTGAAGGGGACTATACGATTGCCAATCTGCCTACGCAGGACGCAGAAAAAATGAAGGCATTCGAGGATACGCTGTATGAGGCGGGCATTACCCATTATGTACTGCCGGATCTGGATTTGAATGATAGGATGCGCCAGGTTGCGGTGCTGAACAGGGACATCGGAAAATGGCAGGGTGTGTATGAAGCATTTGTCTCGGCAGAACTTATGGAAGGCGGCGTTATGAGCTTCCAGGAACTGAAAGCGCTTACTTCCGGCCAGTACCAGATCAAAGGAATAGCGATCGGTGATTACCGAGAGGATGGAAAAAAACTGACGGATCTCCTTGGAATCCTGAAAGAACGGCATGTCAATTTTGCGGTACTGCCGGATTTGAAATATGGAGATTACAACCTTCAGCTGGCAATCGCAAATGTGGATCTGGAAAAATTTAAGGCTGCTATGCAGGTATATGTTGAGACGTATGCGGAAGAGCGAAAAACAGATCCGATTTTGGGAGAATCCGCGACCATCTCGGAAGAAGATTATCTGCAGACAGGAATTTTATCGGAAAAAGAATATATGGATTCTGCTGATCCGGAAATAAAAAAAGAAATGGAAAGCGATAAATGGAGGAAGGCAGGCGATGTAAAAACGGAGTCTTTTGAAACCGCCCTGGCATCGGAAACAGAAACTTTGCTGCCAGGGCAGCATTATATTACGATCAACAAAAGCCTTATTCTGTCCCAGGAAGAGGATATGGTCTTCACTCGGATTCCCGGCACAGACCCGCCGCAATATATGTTCCTTGACAAGACGCAGACCCTTGATGACGGGCGTACCTACGCAGTTGTTTTGGAGGAAAAAAAGGAGTATGCAGTCTACGAGATGAACGATAAAAACCTTCCTCATCGAGTCGGTGTATTCCCAGGTGGAGAAATTTATTCACACTACGATCCAGTCACACGGAAGATTCCAGCGGCTGAAGATAAGGAAGCACGGAAAGGGACAGAAGTATCAGAAACAGTCGGACAAAAAATGGCGAAGCCGGATCATTTCGAGAATGCGGGATATTACGTCATAGAACGAGGAAAAGCATCTGCCGGTATGCTCCAGCGTCAATTTAAAATCGGCTATCAGGATGCCAGCGAACTTATGGACCGGCTGAGCGACGCCGGGGTGATCGCAAAAACGGACGTCTCTCTTTCCAAGAAAGTTTTGATGACAAAAGACCAATTCGAACAATATCTCCGTTCCGGGAAGCAAGCGGCACCAAGGACCGATGGAAAACAGATGAAAATCCCACAGATGGGAGGTAAGGGAGGGCTGAAACTATGATACAGAAGAAGAAGCCGCCCATCAAAGCGTTCCTTGTTCTGCTTGGCATTTTATTGGTGGGAGGGTATTATCTGTCCGGATTATTTACTTTTCCGTCTCTGAATGCATCCAATTATTCGGATTTGCTGCTGGAAATTTTTATGCATCCGTTTCGTAATTACTATAATGATATGACCACAATTATACTCGGCTGTGCGTTGATCGGCTGGGTATTTTTTGTTGCCTGGTATCTGCAGCATAACCGGAATACGCATCCAGATGTGGAGCATGGCTCCAGCGAATGGGGAGATGTCAGGAAGGTCAATGAAGAATTATGTGACCGGAAATACCCGGAAAATAACCGGATTCTTTCCAAACACCTGCAGGTGGGGCTGAATAAGTTATCGAACAATAACGCCATCTTTGTTGGTTCTCCAGGTACCGGAAAATCCATGTTTGTGGTTACGCCAAATCTGCTGCTTGGCGGAGCATCTTATGTGGTTTTGGACGTTAAAGGGGAACTGCTGTCAAAATATGGAAATTATCTCAGCGCGATTGGCTATCAGATCAAGGTGCTGAACCTGAAAGAAATGGATAAATCGGATCGATACAATCCCTTCCGGTATATACAGGAAGAAGATGATATCCCGAGGATCATTGTCAATATTTTTAAGTCTGTGGAACCACCGGAAGCATCGAAAGGAGATCCCTTTTGGGATGACGGATGTGCCTTGTACCTGCAATCGCTTTTTTATTTTACCTGGATGATTCCGGTGGAGGATAAATTGGAGATCTTCCGGGAAGCAAGGATCGAATGGAGTACCGTGTACGAAACGCCTACCATGAACCAGATTACGGCATTAACGCTTCTGGAATCGCAGCCAGAAAGCAGGACTTTTGATGGAAAGCCTGCAGAAGAAGGATATACAAAAATGACGAAGTTGATTGACGCCCTGCAGGAAAGGAAGGGGGCAGCACATCCGGCAGTGCGCGATTATCGAAAGCTAAAAGACGGCGCACCGGAAACGGTCAATTCCATCATCCTCATCCTGAATGCCAAACTAAAGTTCTTTAACAGCCCTGCCGTGCAGCGCATCTTTGAAGAAGATGATATGAAGCTTCATGAAATCGGAATGGGCCGGGAGGAGGACGGGATCACAAAAACAGCTTTGTTTTTGGTTGTGAAAGAAAATGATACAAGCTACAATTTCATCATTAATATGCTGTATCAGCAATTATTTGACACGCTGATTCGCACTGCTGATTTTGAGTGCCATGGAAAGCTTCCCATCCGGGTCGAGGTATGGATGGATGAATTCGCCAACGGTGCGCGTCCGGAACGTTTTGAAAACCTGATCACAACCTTGAGAAGCCGTAATATCGCCGTCTTGCTCTTTCTGCAGTCCATTAGTCAGATCAAGACCATTTATAAAAATGACGCCTGGGATATCCTTATGGACGCCTGTGCTACATTTGTTTTTTTGGGTGCAGGGCGAGGGGCATTGAGCACGCAGAAATTTATCAGTGAGCTGATCGGAAACACAACCATCGATAAAACATCAGATGGGTTGAGTTACAGCAGCAGCGGCGGAGGCAGCTTAAATTTTGACCGTATGCAGAGAGCATTGATGACACCGGAAGAAGTTGGAAGGATGCCGAAAAACAAGTGCATGATTTTTCTGGAAGGCCGGCAGCCAATGATAGATACAAAATACCGGCCGTTTGAAGATGAAAATTATAAAAAGGCAATGGGGCTTGGCGTTTATGAACATCCAGTAACTGTGAAAAAGAGAAAAGATGGAAGATGGGAAACAGTAAAAAGGTCATCCAAAATGATAGTTGCCAATGACCGTATGAAAGAAAAATTTGTAGAAAAAGCGGCAATCCCGGGATCGCAACAC
>JACJJN010000066.1 GCA_016899975.1 Lacrimispora saccharolytica
TTCTCTACCAGGTATCCGGGAGAAGAGAGCATTGCCATTGACCAGGAAGATATTGAGGATTGTAAGGCGGCGGTAGAAAGCTGCAGGAAATGTGTCCTGCAATATATGAAAAAAGAACAGAAAAAAGAACCGGAAAAACTGGACGACTTACCACCGAAGCCGAAGTCACACAAGAAAATGACAATCAAATAATCAGAAAAAAGGAAAACAGTACAAATATGTGCTGTTTTCTTTTTTGTCTTAATAGGGAGGTGCTGGAATGGCATATGAAGACGGAAATGGCGATCTGGGAGTTATCATTAATGCAGAAATGATGATCCTTAAGGGAGCCATTCAGGGAGGAGCATTTTTAGGCGGCAAAATCGCATCGTCAAAATTAAATCCTCTTATTTTTCTACAATATATGACAAAACTGAAAAAAGATAAACGTATCAGTGAGTCGGATTTCCGGTCGTTTAAAGAATTTCTGCAGGCAAGTGAAGGGGACTATACGATTGCCAATCTGCCTACGCAGGACGCAGAAAAAATGAAGGCATTCGAGGATACGCTGTATGAGGCGGGCATTACCTACTATGTGCTGCCGGATCTGGATTTGAATGATGGGATGCGCCAGGTCGCGGTGCTGAACAGGGACATCGGAAAATGGCAGGGAGTCTATGAAGCATTTGTTTCAGCAGAACTCACAGAGGGCGGTATTATGAGCTTTCAGGAACTGAAAGCGCTTACTTCCGGCCAGTACCAGATCAAAGGCATAGCGCTCGGTGATTACCGGGAGGATGGGAAAAAACTGACAGATCTTTTGGGAATCCTGAAAGAACGGCATGTCAATTTTGCTGTACTTCCAGATTTGAAGTATGGAGATTATAATCTGCAGCTGGCAATCGCAAATGTGGATCTGGAAAAATTCAAGGCTGCTATGCAGGTATATGTTGAGACGTATGCGGAAGAGCGAAAAACAGATCCGATTTTGGGAGAATCCGCGACCATTTCGGAAGAAGATTATCTGCAGACGGGAATTTTATCAGAAAAAGAATATATGGATTCTGCCGATCCTGAAATAAAAAAAGCAATGGAAAGCGATAAATGGAGGAAGGCAAGCGATGTAAAAACGGAGTCTTTTGAAAGCGCCCTGGCATCGGAAACAGAAACTTTGCTGCCAGGGCAGCATTATATTACGATCAACCAAAGCCTTATTCTGTCCCAGGAAGAGGATATGGTCTTCACCCGGATTCCCGGCACAGACCCGCCGCAATATATGTTCTTTGACAAGACGCAGACCCTTGATGACGGACGTACCTACGCAGCTGTTTTGGAGGAAAAAAAGGAGTATGCAGTTTACGAGATGAACGATAAAAACCTTCCGCATCGGGTCGGTGTATTCTCGGGGGAAGAAATTTATTCACACTACGATCCAGTCACGCGGAAGATTCCAGCGGCTGAAGATAAGGAAGCACGGAAAGAGACAGAAGTATCCGAAACGGTCGGACGAAAAGTAGCGAAGCCGGATCATTTCGAGGATGCGGGATATTACGTCATAGAACGAGGGAAAGCATCTGCCGGCATGCTCCAGCGCCAGTTTAAAATCGGCTATCAGGATGCCAGTGAACTTATGGACCGGCTGATCGGCGCCGGGGTGATCGCAAAAACGGACGTCTCTCTTTCCAAGAAGGTTCTGATGACAAAGGACCAATTCGAACAATATCTCCGTTCCGGGAAGCAAGCGGCACCAAGGACAGATGGAAAAGGACTGAAAATCCCGCAAATGGGAGGTAAGGGAGGGCTGAAACTATGATACAGAAGAAGAAGCCGCCCATCAAAGCGTTTCTTGTTCTGCTTGGCGTTTTATTGGTGGGAGGGTATTACCTGTCTGGATTATTTACCTTTCCGTCCCTGAATGCATCCAATTATTCGGATTTGCTGCTGGAAATTTTTACGCATCCGTTTCGTAATTACTATAATGATATGACCACGATCATACTCGGCTGTGCGTTGATCGGCTGGGTATTTTTTGTTGCCTGGTATCTGCAGCATAACCGGAATACGCATCCCGATGTGGAGCATGGCTCCAGCGAATGGGGAAACGTCAGGAAGGTCAATGAAGAATTATATGACCGGAAATGCCCGGAAAATAACCGGATCCTTTCCAAAAACCTGCAGGTAGGGCTGAATAAGTTATCGAACAATAACGCCATTTTTGTTGGTTCCCCAGGTACCGGAAAATCTATGTTTGTGGTAACGCCGAATCTGCTGCTTGGCGGAGCGTCTTATGTGGTTTTGGATGTTAAAGGGGAACTGCTGTCAAAGTATGGCAACTATCTCAGCGCGATCGGCTATCAGATCAAGGTGCTGAACCTGAAAGAAATGGATAAATCGGATCGATACAATCCCTTCCGGTATATACAGGAAGAAGATGATATCCCGAGGATCATAGTCAATATTTTTAAGTCTGTGGAACCTCCGGAAGCGTCGAAAGGAGATCCCTTTTGGGACGACGGATGTGCCTTGTACCTGCAATCGCTTTTTTATTTTACCTGGATGGTTACCGTGGAGGATAAATTGGAGATCTTCCGGGAAGCAAGGATCGAATGGAGCACCGTGTACGAAACACCTACCATGAACCAGATTACGGCATTAACGCTGCTGGAATCGCAGCCAGAAAGCAGGACTTTCGATGGAAAACCCGCAGAAGAAGGATATACCAAAATGACGAAGTTGATCGATGCCCTGCAGGAAAGGAAAGGGGCAGCTCATCCGGCTGTGCGCGATTACCGGAAGTTAAAAGACGGAGCGCCGGAAACGGTCAATTCCATCATCCTCATCCTGAATGCCAAATTAAAGTTCTTTAACAGCCCTGCCGTGCAGCGCATTTTTGAAGAAGATGACATGAAGCTTCAGGAAATCGGAATGGGCCGGGAAGAGGACGGGATCACAAAAACAGCTTTGTTTTTGGTGGTGAAGGAAAATGATACAAGCTACAATTTCATCATCAATATGCTGTATCAGCAGCTTTTTGACACGCTGATCCGCACGGCTGATTTTGAGTGCCATGGGAAGCTTCCCATACGGGTCGAGGTGTGGATGGATGAGTTCGCCAACGGCGCGCGTCCGGAACGTTTTGAAAACCTGATTACAACTTTGAGAAGCCGTAATATCGCCGTTTTGCTCTTTCTGCAGTCTATCAGCCAGATCAAGACCATTTACAAAAACGACGCCTGGGACATCCTTATGGACGCCTGTGCTACGTTTGTTTTTCTTGGCGCAGGGCGAGGGGCATTGAGCACGCAGAAATTTATCAGCGAGCTGATCGGAAACACAACCATCGATAAAACGTCGGACGGGCTGAGTTACAGCAGCAACGGCGGAGGCAGTTTAAATTTTGACCGCATGCAGAGAGCACTGATGACACCGGAAGAAGTTGGCAGGATGCCGAAAAACAAGTGCATGATTTTTCTGGAAGGCCGGCAGCCAATGATGGATACAAAATACCGGCCGTTTGAAGATGAAAATTATAAAAAGGCAATGAGCCTTGGCGCTTATGAGCATCCAGTGACTGTGAAAAAGAGAAAAGATGGAAGATGGGAAACAGTAAAAAGGGCATCCAAAATGATAGTTGCCAATGACCGTATGAAAGAAAAATTTGTAGAAAAAGCGACAGTCCCGGGATCGCAGCAC
>JACJJN010000067.1 GCA_016899975.1 Lacrimispora saccharolytica
GCATCCAGTTTAAACTGTTTGTCATGTTGCTTTGCCATAATGAGATCCTCCTTCCGTACGATACTTCTATTGTATCATGTATTGTCTATTTGGAATTTTCTCATTTTGACTTGCACTATTTATATTCTAGCACCATTCCTTCTATGCATGTTGAAATATTCTCCGTACGGGCTGTTGCTATATATCTTCATTCAGCATTAGGGACACTGCTTTTGGCTGTTAAACAGCAGAAGTAGGCTGTACTATTTGCTGCAACAGTGTTGATTTCCCTTAAGTGAGGAAACGGTTTTTCTGTGACAATGAGATAGGTAAACGGAATGGCCTGTGTTCTTTCAAGTAGGTACACAGTGTATCTGACCATATTTCCAGATATGATACTCTTACGGGGCTAACAACACAAGGTCGGGAATGAGATAAGCACCGCATTTGGTATAAGCCAATTCCATACAAGTTCCTTTCGTGGGAATATGTGGTTGACGGTTACAGTAGATTCCTTGATCATAACAGCCTTTTCACTTGCCACAAATGAGCCGCCGGTCATGATGTAATGTTTTATGGTGTAATCCACACCCATACATTACATCATGTGGTTCTTGCTTACTGTATATATTATTTATAAGAAGTTATGGTACATAAAGCAGAATATAGTAATTCCGATTTTCAACTCTCCATGGTATTAAAAAGTTGATGCAAATGAAATCTGACATATAACAATCAAGAATTTCGAACATAGCGGTTGACTCAACAAATTAATTCATTCCATAGCGGTTTTCAGAAATCAAAATCGCTATTTTTTAGCAATGTTTAGATATCCAAATGTGAAGAAGACAGAGGATGGAGGTGTTACCCATATGATTATTAGATGATGATAACAAAACTAGGAGAAAGTTTGAAGGTGTGGTAATGCACGAGGGAGAGCGAGTGCTTTTTTGCAACATCTGATGGAACAGATTCCAGCTTTTATGAAACATCTGTATAATATTATTATCTAGAGAAAACGGGAGTAACAGATATATATCTTCGGCTTTGCCAGCCAGCTTTGGACGGTAACTAACAAAAGAAGATATATTCTTAGTTGATATAAATATAAAATCATCAACTGAGATAAATATAGCCAAGAAAATGATGTCTGCCAAGAAGAAAATGAACTGAAATGTTTACAAAACTGGAGAATTTGGTCATTAGTATCACAAAAGAGGATAAGTTCAGAAGTAAAACACAAGTTGTGGATAATTTTTTTTCTAAGAAATCCCTTGGTATATGGTAGGTGAATATATTTTACCATTCAAAACGGCAGTACAGAAAGAAGATTTGACGATTAATTTTAAAAGTGGTAAAATTTTGTTTTAATATGAGGTTCTATTAATGATTTACATTTATGTATTGGCAAAACGGGAGAATAGAGTAATGGAGAATAATCGTTTGAAGGATAAGCCGCCTCTTTATGTTGAGACATATAATAAAATTCTAAAAAATATTTTAGATGGTTTGTATAATCAGGAAAATAAGTTGCCTAATGAGATTAAATTAGCTAAACAGATGGGAGTAAGTCGAGTGACGCTTCGGCAGGCATTACAATTGTTACAAGAAGATGGTGTGATTGAATCCAGAAAAGGTGTAGGTAATTTTTTACGGAATCAAAAGAAATATTTAACTGCTGGACTGGAAGAAATTGGTAATATTTTACCGAAATGTGGAATTTCTAAAATTGATAAAATCACATGCATACCGTGTTTGAGGCAATCTACGGTATATACCGATAATATTTTTGAAAGGCAAATACCAGTATTTTTAACTGCGACATTGTTATATTACTCCGATAAAGAATGCATAGCAAAATGTTTTTCTACTCTGCCAACAGATTTGGATTTTGTACCTGAAATAGATATGATGAACTCCGAACAGGTTTCGAAATTAATCCGCAATGATATATATAAGTATGCCAAAGTGGGAAAAGTTGAAATCAATATGATTAAAAGCATTGAGAGTGAAATGAAAAATGAAAAATGTGTATATGTAGTACTGACGGAAAAGCTTATTGATGACAAAGGAATAGTCATTTGTTTGAATAAATACTATATACCAATGGAGCGTGTAAATATTCAATTAAAAAGTATGTAATACAATCGAAAATTTCATAGAACAATATAGAAAAGAGTTATCGTTTTAACGAGGGTGCCTTCCATAATGTAGATTGTGAAAAAATATAATCCTTTTGGTTGTCGAGGGTATGAAGAAAAGGACCTGTTGACAAACTCACTTTTTCATTGTCTGTTTCTGCATGTTTTTTTAAACAGTCATAAAACAGCTGGTAAATTCGGTTATTCAAACCGCTTTTACCAGCCGTTTTAGATTTAATGCCGTTGCCGATAAGAGGCATTCTTCTATCGCTTTCTGAAGGTCTCTTTTCTGGATTTTATTCAATTTATGTTCTCGTTTTAAAACTGCGAAGGTTCTGCCCATATCTTCCTAAGCCTCATGATCCTCAGATAATCACTGTTCCCTACTTTCTTGCCATTTCGATAAAAAGAGGGATAATAAGGACTCGCATTGATTCTGACTGTACCCAGATCCGTGGCACAGGCTGAAAAATACGGGCAGTTTTTACATTGTTTTTTTGAACGGCTATATAGACGGTAATAGTTCTGCGTTGACTTTTTATAAATTAATTTCTGAAATCCTAAATATTCTCCCTGTCTACATACAAAGCGATCTGTTTCTTCCTCATAACAGAATCCTTTTTTCATTGCATTGTTCTGATATTCACGTATAGCTGTATAACCTTGGATTCCTAATAACTCCAGCCCTCTGTGTACCGCTCCTATATCATATCCGCCATCTAATCCAATTTCCTGATATTTACAAGGCTGTCCTTTCAAATGTTCCAGGATAATATCACTTTCCCTCTGGTTAGCCTGATAACAGTCCACCCCGGTAATAATGCCATGCCTGGTATCTACGGTCATCTCCGTCAGATAACCCAGCCCCTTTTTCCGAGCCTGGTGGATATAACCACATTCTGGATCTGTCCGGCTTTTTAAAGATTCTTTCTCTTCTTTTACATTCTCCGGTTCTTTATAACCAGGCATGGATGAAAGCTCTGCTTCCAATTCTTCCATATATTTTACGGTGGAACGCTGTACCACCGGAACTATGGCTGTGACTTTGTCGGACAGGTGGCTATAACGCGCCATAATAATCAAACAAAAGTATCAAATATTAATTGGTTTTAGTATGGTAACTCAATATATATGGAACACCCATTTGCCAGCATTGTGCTTAAATACAGTTTATGTATACGGGTGAAAGAGATGCCATATTTAAATTCTGTTATAACTGTTATCCATTTCTCATTTTACTTTCCAACTATAAATGAGCAAATATCGAATTTTGCACAAACTTATCCCACAAACTTAAAAGCTTCTTCGAATGAGGCGCTGCTTTTTATGAGGCGGTACAGGTTTGCAAACTGTTCCTGCTTTAGCTGCTGCTTCAAGGATGCGTTGGTGCTAGAATATAAATAGTGCAAGTCAAAATGAGAAAATTCCAAATAGACAATACATGATACAATAGAAGTATCGTACTGAAGGAGGATCTCATTATGGCAAAGCAACATGACAAACAGTTTAAATTGGATGC
>JACJJN010000068.1 GCA_016899975.1 Lacrimispora saccharolytica
TTTGGTACTTCAATTATACATCATTCTACAGAGGGTGTCTTTCTTTTGTGCAATATTTTGGATTTGCTCATTCATAGATATAAATTACATTTTTTAATATCGCTAACATGTCATATATAATAAGTAATGTAGGTTTTCAATATAATTTGAAGCATACCACACCTATATTAAATGTTACTAAAACAACAAAAAATCAGCAATCTTCCATGACATAATTTTACTTAAATTTCGAAAATCAACTAGAAATATGACGTACACAAAAAGTCTGTGTTTCTACTAACCATTCATCAGATTTCATAACTGAATTTACCGGATCACATATTATTATCGGTTTATAATCAGCCTTTCTTATATTATTTAATTCAACAAGATATAAATAATACCTATTCCCCTTTAATTTTGCGACTTCATATTCATTTTGAGACCAAAAAAATCGTCTCTCATGATTAATAGCTTTAACCTCAATAAAACGATCAATCTCCAACGAATTGGCAGATTCAAAAGAAACAATATCATAACCAGCTGTAACATCAATAGACGATATTATACGAATTTTGCTTCGTAGAGATGCTGGAAGACGTTTCTGTTCAAATTCTAAGACAAAACGTTCGGCCAAATCGCCTGATTTCTCATTTTCTTCCAATTTCCTTTTTAATTGATCTAAGGAGAGCTTTTTCTTTTGTTGCTTGATAAAAGAACTAACAAAATTAAAATACGTCTCAGATAAATAAAAGTAAGTCCTTTTCGTAGTCCTTCGAATCTCAAACAGTCCCTGACTTATTAAGGCATTACGAATAATTGAAAACTCTAAAGAAAATCTCTCATTTTTAAAACGAATTTTGTCTGTATTAGCTTCATAAATAAACATATCCGCATTAATTAAATTCGCATTAAATAACATAATAACTGAATCCTTTACTAATTTATCATTCAGTTTTTCCTTATCATCAATATATTTAATTATGCTGGGCGAAAGGAAATAAACATTTTCTTCGCGTAATACCCACTCAAAAGCAATACAGTAATTTAATAAATCTGAGAATAATAACTGTAACCTCCCAGGTGCATGATTACAAAGTACAGATAGAGAGGTGATGTCGTATCTATTATTGCCGAATACATCTACCATAAAATATATGAAATTATCTTTTGTAAGAGAATAATTAATATTTTTTAGATCTTCTAACATAATCTTTTATCAGCGCCTTTATATCATCATCGCCTAATTCTTCCGAAATATTACTAAACAGCGGAATTGGCATGCTTTCCATTATCTCTGTCATTCTTTGCTCTTTTTCTAATAAACGTGTATTAATTGTCTCATCAACAGAATCCTTAGAAAGAATAAAATAATAATTCGTCACCGTCCCTGGTTTCAATCCATAGCGGTGAATACGATCTTTTGATTGAACAAAATGAGCTGCATTGAAAGATCGTTCAATATATATAGCGTTATGACATGCTTTATGTAACGAAATAGATTCCGCCACCGCAAAAGGATTGGCTATTATTACTTTGTATGAACAATCTTCTTTTTGAAATTCCTTAACTATTTGTTCTCTAGTAATAATCTCTTCATCTTTTCCTTCTGATAAACTATTTTTTTCTACGGGCACTTCACCATACAAAACTCGACTTTCAATTCCTTGTTTTTTCAAATAATCTCTTAAACCATGAATTGTATGCACAAATGTTGCCCAAATAACTACTTTTCCACCTTGGCTGATAATTTCTTTAACCAATTTTTCAGTAGCAACATATTTTGTAGGTATTTCCATGTTTTCATATTCTATTATGGACTTCAGTACATCTGAATCGTCGATTGCCCGAAAAGCTTCTTGAGGACTATCTTCTTCCTCAATAAATTCCTGTAATGGAGAACGCAACATAGACGGATCAGTAGCTGCCTGCATCAAACGAATCATTCTAGCTTGAATCAACATAGTCTTAAATCGTGTTGATACATCTGTTACTCCTTCATCTAACATAGCTTCAATATATTTTTTTTCAATAAAATCGTAGATTCGTTGTTGAATATTTCCCATAGGTACTCTAATCGGCGGCTTTATAGTCGCTGGTGGGATATTTAAATCACTCTTTTTTATCCTTATAAAATACGGTACGATATTATTAATCAATCGATTTACACGTGTTTGATCCCCTCGAATTGTAATATCGCGTAACTGATTAACTTCAAATCCAATTACATTTTTTGATGGCCAGATGAATTTAAACATATTAAATAAATCCTCATAACCATTCGGTGCTGGTGTTCCAGTTAATACTATCCTTGCATTACAATATTTTGCAAGACTCATTACTGCCGTTGCAATAACTCCCCCAGAAGCATTTTTTATTTTATGAGCTTCATCTAAGACAACCATAACTTTATTATTACGTAAAAAATAACTAAGTTCATTTTGTAGCGAAACAACTGATTGATAGGAAATCAATGTAAGTTCTTCTGGATGCTTTGAGTATAAATATAATTGTTTATCCTCTTTACTTGTTCCTCCAAGTAATCTTTTTGAAGAGGGTGAATGTCCAAAACATTCTTCATACTCCATTTCCCAAGGAGCAAATGAGCTGAGTGGGCCTATAATCATTATTTTATCTATATATTTGGGATCATCCTTCGACAAATGATGCAAATATGAATATGCCCCATATACAATACTCGTTTTCCCAGCTCCTGGCACTGAAAAATTACATGCATTCTGTGAAAATGCCATATGATATGCAGATAAAAGTTGTAAGGGATATAATGATCTAGTAGTAAGATTAGTGGCAACAGATTCTACAAATTCCTGAAATTCAGTTGAATCACATTCATTATTTCTTATCTTTAACGCCTTATCTGAAAATACTTTAAATTTACGTTCTTCTTCATAAAAATCTAATAAAACTTGTTCTGAAGTTTCCGTTCTTTTTTCGCAAAATCCATATTTTTCTAACATAGAACGAATTTTTGCCATAATCGCAAACGGCGTTTCATCTTCCAATTTAACTACTAACTTATCAGTCTCTTCTACTGGATGCAAATAATCTTTCATATAACGCCACGCAAATCTATTTGCTTTCAATGCTTTTATATCACCAAGTAGATATACTTCTTTTTTTTCTGAATTAAAATCAATTGAAATAGTTGCCATTACATTTTCTCCAATTGTTTTTTCATTTTCCAAGTAATATGTCCAATCTCTTTTACCATTTCAAGAATATGAGGATCTTTTAAGAAAGAATCCTGTTCCTGGTCAACAGATTGTAATGCACTTAATGCTCTTTCAATGAGATCCGCTGGTTTATTTGCCGCTCGTTTATCTTCTAACTTTCTTGAATATTTATTTAGGTTTCCCTTTAATACCCCCTTTGCAGATTGAATCCATTCATTATCTCGACTTTTCAAAAGTAAGCGCTTTATAACCAACCGGATAGTCAAACTCCAACTTTTGTGAGATACTTCAGATACTTGGAGTAATTCACTT
>JACJJN010000069.1 GCA_016899975.1 Lacrimispora saccharolytica
GCATCCAATTTAAACTGTTTGTCATGTTGCTTTGCCATAATGAGATCCTCCTTCAGTACGATACTTCTATTGTATCATGTATTGTCTATTTGGAATTTTCTCATTTTGACTTGCACTATTTATATTCTAGCACCATGGAAAATAAATTGTTGCAGTAAAAGTATTATCGATTTAAGCCAATTCTTCCAAAACAAGTTTACTCATGTTTGCAATATTCTTTTCTACTACCATAACTATTTCTTCAGAAAATCCATCTTTTAAAGCTTCATTTGTATCAAAGAAAATTTTCCATCAATTGCTAATTTGGGAAACAACGGTCAATTTTCCCTTCACTTCTTGAAGGTCATATTTTACCCTTTCGATCTGTTCCCTTCTTCCCCATGAATTTCTTCCCGGATAATATATCTCAGGCAGCGCAGCATCTCTTCTGCCTGTCCGGAAGTCTGCGGCAAACCTGCTTCAGACACATAGCCTATTCTTGCTGATTGCTTTTTTTACCGCAATTCCTCAAGTTTTATTTTAATATACCCATACTCTATGAAATCGACCCCTTTCACTCTTTATTATTCACCAAACCACCATCACTTCCCTTTGTTCATAAATGGCAAATAAGACAGTGTATAGAAAAATAATCGTCAACCTTTTATACTGAAAGATCAACGATTATTGACATAGCTCCTTTACCTTTGGATTCTATGGTAGACAATCATCCAGATGTTCAGGACGGAAATGATATGCTACTGACATTTCCACCGGATATGCGATATGCTTTTATCGTCTATTTGGATCTCCACCTACGCTCAATAATTGGCGTCGCAAGCCAAGTATCGAGCATAGGAGAAGTTTATTGATAGCTTTGCTGTTTTTTACTATTCTGTTCTCCCCAACATAGTTGGAGGATTAAGCCTTTTATTAAAGCTAACTGTACTTCTATTTTTGAATACCCCTATCACCGCTCCTGTTTTTACGTTTTTTATAAAAGTGCCAAATGATGCAAAATAGTAGAACCTCAAGCGCGAATAAGACCCCAATACAAATCACTTGAATCTGTGTGCTGAGCGGCGTATAAGCACTTACCGTGTTAAAATAACTCACCTGATTATTTTCGTCAATGATAACTTCTACAAGATTATTCGGCAAATGAATCGATGTTGAAAAAGGTCTTTCCTCTGAAATATATGTGGTAGCTTCCGGAAGATAACGATACCGGTCATAAAACCTCGCTTTTTCCAAAGCAACTATATAGGATTCCTTCAAAGATGTTTCAAAAAAGATAAATTTACAGTTGCTATCGGTATTTAGGGTTTCATCCAGCACAGTAGCATTCTGATAGGCAGGATCTATCTCAGCAATACCGCTGTCATCTGTATATCGAAAAACATTGCAGCAAAAAAAGCCAAAGACAATAGCTACATCTGCCAAAAGCAGCAATAAGAGAAGCAACGGAATAATAAAATAATATTTTATCTTTTTCATAATAAGCTACCCCCCTTCCATATATTTTTAGAAAATATCATGTGTTTTCTGATTATTTCCGATATAAACTTTTGGAGTTACTGTTATAGAACCTCCTAAGAGCGGCTGTTCAAAAGGTACTGAATATCGTACAGTTGCAGGACCACTGGAATTTTCCTGCCATCTTTCTACCACTGTCTGCCCAGTAGAACCGTTAGGATCAGATACACTTCCTTTAGAATTTATTTTATCATAACTACTCGTATAAATGGTATACCATGCAGACACGGAATTCTTGGTTTTAGCAGTAGCCATATTATGCTCAGGAAATGCCTCTTCAATTATTGCAGCTACTTCTGCATCAGACAACCTGTCATCCGCTTTTTCAATTTCCGCAGCACCTGTTACGGTGGTGAGTGTACCCAACATCATTAATACACTCAAAAAAACTGTCAATAATTTCTTCATACACTTCTTTTCTTTTCATGACTATTTAACTAAATTGTCAATGTTTTCATTCAACTTTTCCCATTGGTCTGTACCTCCAGCCTTTTTTAATTTATCCGTTTATTAATATAGGTTAACTATACCACTCTATAAATTATCTGTCAATTATCGTTATTTCATAAATGTTCATTATTTACATTGTTCATTACAGAAAATTTTACTTTTTCATCACTTTTTGATAACTCCTTGCCCTCCCGATATCTTCTTTCCTATGTTTCATTTCGTCGATCTTCTCACATTCAGAAATCTTTTTCAAATCTTCCATCCTCCATCCCTCCCGGTAAAGCTCCATCAGAAAATCAACCAGATCCGGCTCGGAACTCTTTCTTTTTACAAAATCAGTCATGATCAGCGCGGCAGCCGTCGTCGAAAAGATGGACATAGCAGCCGGAATCAGGACTCCAACCGCCGCGGAACCCAGCGCCGATCAGAGGAAAGAACTCCTCATAAAAATTTCAGCGATTTCGGTCACGAAAGACACCGCCGCAAAAATCATTCCGCCGGTGCATCCGCAAAGTAATCAGAGCAATTGCGCAGAATGTTTTTTCGAACCAGATAAGCGGCTGCCATAACTCTCTGTAAAAAGATAAACCTGGACTTTCTGCAATACGCGAGACAGTCCAGGTTTATCTTTTTACCGATTAATTCAGTTCCGCGATCCTCGTGACCGCCACATAAATCGCCTGTATCTTATACCAGGTCGGATAATCCACGATCCCACTGACCGGCAGTTTGAACAACTTCTGGAACGCCATGACAGCCTCTCTGGTATTTTCATCGAAATTGCCGCTGATCTCCACCTGCGGCAGAGAGGTGTACACATCCGCAATCGTGTTCAACTGTTCCTGAAGCTGACGCACCTTTTGTCCGGATGCGCCGATATCCAGATCATAGCCCGGCCAGGAAGCCGGGATTCCTGAAATTTCCTCTGCGGTATTGATATACATATCCTGACCGTAAAACCTCCGCAGAATCTGTATCGCTGAATATCCCTGCTCCCCAAGCTCCTGGCTTTCCCATTGCCGCATCCAAGTAGTAATAACATATGCACATGATTTTTCTGTATATGTGCCTAAAATACAATCATCTCAAACTCCTTGTTTTTCCTGTATTTTCAAGGGTTTCGGAAGATAGTTCGATGCCGCAGGCCGGAATCGAAAACCTGTGAAATTTCCGGCAAACTGTGATATTTACTGGCTTTTTATTGCCAAATTATTGCAAATCGCGGCAAACTTTAACGTTTTTTTGCCCCATAGCTGCCCCATATAATGGTCTCATAAATTAAGACACTTTTTCGGACAATTTTTAATGAATCTGATATACTAAAATCAATACGAAAGA
>JACJJN010000006.1 GCA_016899975.1 Lacrimispora saccharolytica
ACAGAAGATATCTCGTGGCTGAGCCAGAAGAAAGAGTGGGCGGGGTTAAAGAGCATAATCCTGACACGGAATACTATAAAGGAAGCAGATGGAAAAGAGACCGTAGAGGAGAGATATTTTATCAGCAGCCTGCCAACAGATATAGAAGAGGCAGAAAGAGCAGTGAGGGGGCACTGGATGGTAGAAAGTTATCACTGGCATTTAGATGTGACATTTCGGGAAGATGGGAATCACACATTAGAGAAGCAGGCGGCTTATAATCTGAATATTATCAGGAAGCTGGCACTGAATATTTTAAAGATAGCAGAAGTGGGACGCCGTCCATTAAGTATGAAAAAGAAAAGGTATGCGATCGGAACAAATCCGGAAAAATATCTGGATGAACTTATGAATTTGTAAAAAAAACGAAAATCGATAGGTTTAGTTGGGAAACACATTCATGCGTTTGTCGTGGGGCAAAGCTGCATCACGCTTTCCAAACTCTTATAATTATGCTACACTGAAAACATCAAGCTAACAACTTTTAATTGAGAGGATCGATATGGAAATACAAGAGTTCTGGAAAGCTGTTCTGGATCAAAATGAACAGGAAATTAGAAAATATTTTCATGAAGATGCATACATCAACTGGCATTGTACCAATGAACATTTTACAGTTGATGAATTTATTATTACAAATTGCGAATATCCAGGAAACTGGACAGGAAAAATTGAGAGAATCGAAAAAGCAGACGGCTTACTGATTACGGTAACCCATGTATACCCTATAGAAAAAACATCTTCTTTTCATGTGACATCATTTATCAAAATAAGAGACAACAAAATTGCATCTGTCGATGAATACTGGGCAGATGATGGGAGTGTTTGAAAATTGCTTTCTGCGAGATGCGCGTCACAATTTGTGGGAAATCTGTTCCGAAATCAAGAGGCGTAGCGGGCTACGTTGACTGATTTTGGGGCAAATTTCCCGCAAAGTGGGGCGTGTAGATTGCAGGAATGAATTTTCAAACACGCTCTAAGATAATATAAAAACCAACTTTCCCGGAACGTCTTCGGAAGGAATTTTATCAGATATCATAAGTTCTATTTCCTCCAGGTCATCCATTCCCCAATAATCTCCGCGAAATACTTCCGGAGGAACCGTAAAATATATATGTTTGTGTTCCTTTTCTTCCAAAAAAACTTTCTGTGAGAGCAGAGCTTTCCATGATCCTTCCGCTCTGCCCCACAGTGTAATCCGGACAGATATTTCCCCGCCGGGATTTGCAACACCGCCAAGCACATTAAGGGAAGTGCCGGGAACAACAGTTTCCTTCGAGGGAATCACATCAATAAATTTCAATTCTGTATCAAAAACCATCGGACAATCACCATCTCTTTACTTTACCTTGATCGCCCTGTGCGGACACATTTCCTGACAGCAGAAGCAGCGGATGCATTTCTTATAATCATATACCGGCGGGTTCGTTCTCCCGTTTTTGAACCGGATGGCTTTTCCCTCCACCGGGCAGGCGCTGACGCAGATGCCGCATTTGCGGCACTGGTCTTTGACGATGTACGGCTTTTTCCGGAAAATGCCAAAAACGCGGAAGGTGTCCATAATTGTTTTTCCCTTGACCTTTTTCCTGTCCACATGAAATTCCCGGTTTCCATATCTCTCGCCAATCTGTTCCGGAGTAAAGGTCCCCTCCGGGGTGACCACGTCGATCTGACTGCTTTTCCAGGTTCCAAGTCCCATCTTTTCTCCATGAACATTCGTCGGCACCAACTCCGGATCCAGGTAAATGAGATGGCAGAAAACCGTATCCAGCGCTACCGGATCTTCCGAGAAAAGAAGGACATTCATCGGAACCGGATCGCCGGACGTCGGACCGTTTCCTTCCATGGCGGTGATCCCATCCATGATATACAGGCGTGGTTTGACGGTAAGGTTCAGATCCGCCAGCATTCGCGCGAAAATATCTGCATTTGGATACTGAGTATGTCCCATTGCCTTGTGCATTCCGCAGATACATCCGTACTGATTTTTCACGGCTCCGGTGACCCGCTCCAGCGCGTGTGTTTTCATTTTACAGACACTCACCAGGGCATCCGCCTCCAGAACGTCTTTTGCCAGGGTCAGGGTTCTTCCTCTCAGTGTCTCCACTCTCTGCTCGTCCTGAAATTCTTTGAGCTCCACACCGTATTTTTCCAGCGCCGCGTCCATATGGCATTCTTTCATTGCCTTGCCCGCGCTGCCGATTCCACAGGAATCTCCGCAAGCAAGATGTTCATATCCCTGTTCACGGAAAATCCTGAACACATTTTCCATCACCGCCGGGTCTGTCACAACCGCCCGCTCCCGTTTTGCGGACCTCACCAGGTTCGGTTTGAACAGGACTTTCTCGTTCTTTTTTATCAATGATTCCAGACCGCCCAGAAGTTCCAGCCCCTGTTTCAGGCACCGGTAGAGAGTTTCGTCTTCGTAGCTGCTGCACGGAATCAATACTACTTTACTTTTCATACTGCGCTCCCCTTTGATGTTATACTGCCTACTATTATAGAATCAAATGGAAGTTTTGTAAATCCGAAGTGCTTGGAAACGGAAAGCAGCCCGTGACATTTTATGCAAAAAGTGTTACTCTGTAAAAAACATTACGGAGGGAACTTCATTATGATACTTCGACGTTTTCGCCCGGAAGATCTTCCGGAAATTGCAGACCTGTTTTCCGATACCATTCACCGCGTCAACTGCCGGGATTACACCCCGGAGCAGATCCGTGTATGGGCTGCCGCCCGCGACCGCCTTGCCGGAAATCCCGATTTTTTCCTCTCTCTTTATACTATTGTTGCTGTAAAGCGCGGAAAAATTGCCGGATACGGAAATATTGACGACACCGGATATCTGGATCACCTGTATGTCCACAGTGACTTTCAGGGGCAGGGAATCGCCACAGCGATCTGCCAGGAGCTGGAACGCTATGCCTTCTCACAGCACGCTCCCAAAATCACAGTCCACGCCTCCATCACGGCAAGACCGTTTTTTGAAAAACGCGGATATCGGGTACTCCGGGAACAGCAAGTGGAACGACAGGGTGTGCTGCTGACAAATTATGAAATGGAAAAAGCGTAAAAACAGAACAGCCCGGAAAGCCATTCATCGTACGGTTTCTGGCTTTTCCGGGCTGTGCCGATTTCATTGCTTATTTTTTACACCCTGCGGGCAATCCCTTTAGATTCTCGCTACTCCCGTTTTCTTTGCAGCCTCCGCTACAGCCTTCGCAACCGCCGGTGCCACACGTTTGTCAAACGGATTCGGAATGATATAATCTGCGTTCAGATCTTTTTCATCGATCAGATCTGCGATTGCGTAAGCAGCCGCCACTTTCATCTCATCGTTGATATCCTTCGCGCGCACATCCAGCGCTCCGCGGAAAATTCCAGGGAATGCAAGTACATTGTTGATCTGATTCGGGAAATCGCTGCGTCCGGTTCCTACGACCGCCGCTCCCGCTTCCTTCGCAAGATCCGGCATGATTTCCGGAACCGGGTTTGCCATCGGGAACAGGATCGGGTTCGGCGCCATCGTCTTCACCATCTCCGGTGTCACAGTGCCCGGCGCGGATACTCCGATAAACACGTCCGCACCCTTCAGGACTTCCGCAAGACTTCCCTTTCTCATCTCACGGTTGGAGATTTTTGCCATCTCTTCTTTTTCCGCATTCAGCCCTTCACGTCCCTCGTAGATCGCGCCTTTGCGGTCGCACATGATCACATCTTTCAGTCCCAGGCTTACCAGCAGCTTGATGATCGCGATTCCCGCTGCTCCCGCTCCGGAAGTTACCACACGGATATCCTCCAGCTTTCTGCCGGTCACTTTCAGAGCGTTCAGCATAGCTGCAGCGGTTACGACAGCCGTTCCATGCTGATCATCGTGGAAGATCGGAATATCGCAGCGCTCTTTCAGCTTTTTCTCAATTTCAAAGCATCTCGGCGCTGAGATATCCTCCAGATTCACGCCTCCAAAACTTCCCGCCAGAAGCGCGATCGTGTTGACGATCTCGTCCACATCCTTACTTCTCACACAGAGAGGGAACGCATCCACACCGCCAAATGCTTTGAAAAGCACACACTTTCCTTCCATTACCGGCATTCCCGCCTCAGGTCCGATGTCTCCCAGACCAAGAACTGCGGTTCCGTCGGTCACAACCGCTACCATGTTGCCGCGGCGTGTATATTTATAGGAAAGATCCGTGTCCTCAGAAATCTTCAGGCAAGGCTCGGCAACGCCCGGGGTGTAGGCGATGGAAAGGTCTTCCGGTGTCTCCAGCTTCGCGCGGCTTGTCACCTCGATTTTTCCCTGCCACTCTTCGTGCTGTTTCAGTGCTTTTTCTTTGATGTCCATCTTTTGTTACTCCTTTCGCCGCCGGGAAACCAATCTTCAGGCTTCCCGCAGAAAATCTATATAGCACTCCAGGAAATATCACATCGGAGACAGGGCAGCGGGGCTCGAAAGACAAGGAAGACGGCTGAAGGCGTACCGGGGTACGTCGAAGCTGGCTGACGCAGGATTTCGAGTTCCGATGTACTGAATCCGATGCGATATTTTCTTGGAGCGCTATAGAAACCATTGATACAAAAAACTTTCACAATTATAAGATACTCCAAAAATACAAATTTATCAAGGATATCCTGCTTTCCGTTTCTTTTTCCTCCGTTCTTTTTTCGGCAAACGCTCAGCCGAACCGTCCCCTCATACAAACTGTAAAACAACTGCCGCATCGGTCCGGCAAATCTGTCCGTCCGCTGCGGCAGTCGAGCCGTAACGTTTATTCTCTTTTTCTCAGATCCCCAAAATCCCCCAGATCCTCCAGCCGTATCGATGACACATCCACCTTCTTCTCCGGATACTCTTCCTGTCCGCTGAGCGTTGCCGGTATCTCCCCGTCCAGCTGCAGCCGCACGCTTTCGGCGCGGAGCTCACAGACCTGCTTCAGCGTATCCACCGCCAGACAGTAGTCCTCATAACTGCAGAACGCTGTAGGGTCTTTTTCCACATAAGGCGCAATCATGCGAAAAGTCTGTTCCATCCAGGTCTGGAAATGGCCGCTCTCAAAATACCCGGAAATCAGTTGGTCGAAATATTTCTGATACCGGACAAAATATTCATCCTGCTTCATCAGATTGTGATACAGCGGCCGGTTTTTCATAACGCTGCCCTCCGCCGGTGTATAAATGGGATAATTGATCAGGATTTCCGGATCTTCGAGAGGGTTTGTCATACCCAGGGCATAGGTTCCGAACGCCAGATTATAGTCCCAGGGCAGAATGCTGATCTGCCCGTCCTCTTCATAGAGAAAGTAATTGTGCCCCGTATATCCAATGTAGCTGTCCCAGTTCATAACAAAAACCTGGACGGTAAAATATCTCAGAATTTCGTCCACGTTCACCGCTTCCTCCAGTCCGTCCCCGGTTTCCAGCGCCTTCAGCGCCCGGATCAGCCGTTCCTGATCCGCCTTGGAAACGTCAAACTTGGCATTGCGGAAGATATTGTCGTAACTCTCCGGATCATCATCGATATATTTCAGCGCCAGATCCGCATTTTCCTCATTCAAGGAACGATAATCCGGTTTGTACAGGTCCCCATATCTGCTTCCGAAATTCCGTTTGGCGAACGCGTGCTCCGGCTCCTCGATGGCAAGGAACAGCCCCCAGTCTTCCCCGTTCACCGTCACCCATACGTAGCTGCAAAGCGGCGCGGGAACTCCCATAAACTCCATCATGTCATAAGTCAGGCTGGTCTTCATGTAGCTGTTGTCCTGAAAGGAAGCGTCCAGGGAAAATTTATCCAGTCCGTAATAATTTCCCCCGTCCACATAATGGTCAAATTCCAGTTTCAGGCTGTACCTGGACAGACCGTACTCGCTGGTCAGGCGCAGGGAATTGTTTCCCTTGGCACGGATGCCTACCTGGCGAAAGGTTTCCTGATCAATGACCACGGTACATGGAACGTAAGCTTCCGCTTCCGCCTGTTCCAGAAATTCCTCCCAGTTTTCTACCTGGATATCCACCGTATGAACCCGTTGGGAATCAAACAGCCTGTCCACATAGCCGGGATCCGCGGAAGCTCTTGTAATCCCAAACTTTTCTCCGCACATAAACAGAACCGTCAGAACTGCCGCAGCCAGCGCGGCTGCGATACAGATTCTGTCAATATATCTGTGTTTCAGCATAATTACCCCATATAATCGCCGTTGTACGACACAAGAATCACATGGCTGACTCCGGACATTTCATTCAGTGTATTGAGAAATCCCGTCTCCTCATCTTTCAGCCTCACCTCATAATTCAGCTCCGTCCTGTCTCCCGTCACGCTTTTGCTTTTGAGACTCATCTTTCTGGCCCCTGCGGCGATACATTCCCGCACCTGTGTTTCCTGCTCTCCGGAACAGTGTACCACCAGAATATAAGGGGTATCCGTTTTGCTGCCTCTGGAAAAAAGGATCAGCAGAAGCCCGATAAAAATACTTCCAAAAACCGCCAGCGGGATCAGGCCTGCCGCCAGCACAATGCCTATGGCAATGCTCCAGAACAGAAACATCAGATCTGTCGGTTCCTTGATTGCCGTTCGGAAACGCACAATCGACAGTGCGCCCACCATACCAAGGGACAGCACGACGTTGCTGACCACAGCCATGATCAGAAGCGTCGTGATCAGCGTCATGGCAATCAGGGATACTCCAAATCCGGAAGAATACATCACTCCGCTGTATGTCTGTTTATAAATAAAGAAAATATACATCCCCAAGAGAAACGCCATACCCATGGCAATGGCAGAATCCAGCAGAGAAATACTGCCCATATTTTCCAGGAATCCGGATTTAAAAATATCCTGAAACGTCATTCTTTCCTCCATTCTGACGCACTTGCTGCGTCATCAAGGTAGATTTGGAAGTTTACTTTCAAACTTCTTCTCCTTTTGTATCCACTTAATCAAATCTCCGGCACAGCGCATACTTGGAACAGGCGGACGCCTGCCTCCCCGGTACCTGCACCGCCATCTCCACGATCTCCGGGAGCATCTCATCGTACTTGACTTCCAACACAGTAAAAGGATCCATGACCTGGATCAGACAAGAATCCTCACGAAAAAAATCCTGCGGGCTCTGCCCTGTCCTGATTCTCCGGTCCAGCGTGATTCTCACGTTTCCCGGTTCAAAGAGAAACGCTTCCCTGTCATAGCGTACCACCGTTTTGGGGCGAAGCTGCTGCCCCTGGATTTTACTGTAAAATTCCAGCAGCAGCGGCTCATCCGCTGGAGGAAGCGCCAGTTCACCCGCCAGCAGCGCCTGCGCCTGATCCCTGCTGATGCGCCGGCTTCGTTTTCCGCACATACCGCCAATCTTAAATTTCTTTTCCAGTCGGATATAACTGACATCCGTCCCATAATAACGAAGCCGGAATTTTTCCCTGCGGCTGATTCCATCCATTTTCTCCCTGAGTGCCTTGTCATAAGGCGTATCAAAATACAGGCTGGTCACCCTGTAGCTTCCATCCGGTCCGGCGTGGCTGTCCCGTTCAAAAAGTTTCGACAGCCTTCCCGCCAGCACCAGATCCTCCATCCGGCTGATCTGGTGCTTTTGTTCATGGCGCAGCTTCATATAGCGTTTCCCATCAGTCATCTCCGTCGTCGTCATCGTCGTCGCCGCCATCATCATCATAGTTGCTGCCGCCATCGTCATAGTTGCTGCTTCCATCGCTGTAATCTGTCACGCCGTCATTGTTCGGGCCATAGTCCGTATCGTCATAATTGGTCACGCCGTCGTTGTTCGGACCGTAATCCGTATCGTCGTAATTGGTCACTCCGTCATTATTCGGACCGTAATCCGTATCGTCGTAATTGGTCACTCCGTCCTTATTCGGACCGTAATCCGTATCGTCATAGTTTGTCACCCCGTCGTTGTTCGGGCCGTAGTCCGTATCATCATCTGCCGCCGGAGCCTGTGTTGCAGCTGGAGCTTCTGTCGCAGCCGGTGCCTGCGTTGCAACTGGTGCCTGGGTGGCTGCCGGTGCTTTGGTTGCCTCCGGGGCTTTCGTTGCCTCCGGGGTCTTGGTTGCAGCTGGTGTCTGGGTGGCTGCCGGAGTCTCTGTTACGGAAACGGTAGACAGATAGTCGGTGTTTCCGTCATTTTCAGGACCATAATCCGTATCGATGTAATCGGTATTTCCATCACTGTTCATGCCGTAGTCCGTATTCTTGTCATCGTTCACCGACTGATCGCCATAATCGCTGGCTCCCTCAAGATCGACTTCTCCTTTCAGGGCTGCAGAACTCAGATAGCTGTTTACCTCCGCCACCATATTTCCGATAAAGTTTTCATCCGGCATAACCGAACCTTTTTCAATCTCGAGGATGATCTTCCGTTCTTCCCCTTCAACTTCCTCTGTAAAATACCCCGCGTCGTTCATCTGTACGATCAGATTTCTCACCACATCGCTGCATTCCTTGCCAATATAGCTGTCCGCATTTTCAATCAGGGTTTTTCCGTCGTCATTGACGCCTTCTACTTTGCTGACGATTCCATTCTCATCGTAGGAAACCGCGATCTCCGGATTGACCCGTACATAGATGGTTCCCTCTTTTGGAGCGGGCGTCGCAGTGACAGTGTTTGCGGAGGCTGCCGGAGTTTCATTTCCGGAGTTTGCGCCACAGGCTGCCAGCATTCCCACACATGCCGCCATACATAATGCTGTTCCGATCGTTGCCATAAAAGTTTTTTTCCTCATATCCTTTTTCTCCTTTGGATTTATTTTTTCTTTTGATTAAGGTTACGAAACCAAGGTGTGAAAAATCGGGGTCGAAACAAATATTTTTTTAATTTTTTTATTCCCGCGGGCAACGAGCCAAGCGGACATGCTTGCATGTCCATTTGGCGACTGCCGCGAGGGTCAAATACCCCGCAGCTCTGCTGCACTACAAGTTTGATGCCCCGTAGCTTGCTGCGGGGTCTTTGACTTAATCGTCATCGTCGCTGCCATCATCATCATCATTATCATCATCGTCACTATCGTTGTCGCTGTAACCGGAATCGCCTTCCGGTTCCGGCGCTTCATAGTCAGATCTCCCGTCGTCATCCGGCACCGCCGCAGGAGCCTGAGTTGGCGCTGCTGTCGGCGCCTGGGTGGGCGCTGCCGTCGGTACCTGGGTGGGCGCTGCTGTCGGCGCCTGGGTGGGCACTGCCGTCGGTGCCTGGGTGGGCGCTGCCGTCGGTGTCTGCTCTGGTGCTTCTGTCGGGGTTGGTGTGGCTGTCGGAGTCGGGGTTGCCGGAAGTGTGATGACCACCTGTATCTCTTCCTCCGTCTCCTCTTTTCTCTCTTTTTCCTCCCGGGTCAGTACCTGCACCTCCAGATTCTGAGCCTCCATATGCTCCTGCAGCGTGCGGACCGCTTCCTTTTCGGTCTCTTCCGTCCAATCCTCATCTTCCGCAGCTGCCTCCAGGACGATTTCACCGCCTTCTGACAAAAAGCCCAGCTCCACCGCACGATCCGCCAGTTCATCCGCTACCACCTGTTCGGATCGGTTTTTATAAGCCAGATCCTCAACCAGCCGTTCCCCATCGTCATTGGCAGCATGCAGTTCCAGGACACGCCCGGAACGGCTCAGTGTCATCTGCACACCGGGATTGATCTCCATGGCAAGCGTTCCGTATGCTGTATAATCCGGCACATACATTCCAAAATAAAGTCCCGCGCTTACCAGACAGAAACACGCTGCCGCAGCGATTCCGCCGATCAGCTTCCTGTTCTGGAAGAAAGGCTCCCTGCTGTGCTCCTTCATGACAACGATTTCCGTGACGGTCTCTCCAACCTGGTATCCAAGATTTGCAGCCCGAAGGAAGCGTCCCTCGGAATCCAGCAGTACCGCATAACCCGGGTGTACTTCGATTACCAGATATTTCATTGTCTACCACCGCCTTTTACCGGAGCAATCTGTTCCAGATGTCCTCGTATAATCTCATATCCATTGGTAAATGCCAGCAGGACCGCCACCAGATATTTTCTGTGGCGCTCCAGGGTTTTTCTGCTGACTCCTGACTTTTCTTCAATTTTGCTCATTGGAAGTTTTCCGGTTCTGAGCATATCCTCCAGAAGCTCCGGATGATTCACCGCGCACTCCAGAACCGAATGACACGCTTTCAGCGTTCTCTCCTGCCGGGGACAGTTTTCGGCAATTTCCGTAAATGAAAGAGAAAATCTGCCGAGCTGCCGTCCAAACTCTTCAATCTCCTCCCTTGCAGCAGTGTTGGAAATCCGCTCATGGATCTCATCTCTTCCGTCAGAGTGCCAGTCCTGAAATTCCGTGTCGTCCTCCTCGGATACCGGCTGATTCAGCGAGATCAGGCCCCTGTGTCTCTTCTCTTTCCGATAAAAATCGATCAGCCGGTTCCGGATATTTCTTCCTGCATATTTCAGAAAATTTCCTCTTGTTCTCTCATAGGCAAGCACCGATTCGTGAAAAGCCATCATCGCAATGCTCAGTTCGTCATCCTGTCCTTCCACAGGAATGCGCTGCATAAATTTCGCCGTCTCCACCTTAATAAATCCCATATACTGGCGAATCAGCGCATCTGCCTCTTCCGTATCTTTTTTCGCCGCATATACCTGCCCGACAATCTGATGTTCCGCTCCCATAGAAATCCCCCTGTATAGGAATACGTGAATTTTCCCCGATTTCCGGGGTAGATTGTTCCTGAAACGTGTAAAATCTCATGTTAATCCTATCAGTTTCTCCTATTCTCTTCTATCAACACAGGGTTAAATCTATTTTAAATCCATGTAAAGCAAATTCTGGTATAAGACCTCATGAAATTAGGAACGAAGATTTCCTGATCCTGCATCGTCCACACAGTATTACGAGACTATTTACCGATTTGATTCCATGAAAAAAAGACCTGTCATCGCCAATTATCTGACGGACGGGTCTTTTCTAAAAGTAAGGATTTGTTAAGGTGTTCCGAGAATCTCTTTCAGCATCATATCCTTCACCTTCAGCAGGCGGATCTGGGAACTCCTCTCGTTCTCATCCAGCTTCATCGTGATATAGCGGATGCTCTCCCGGGTCTCCGGAATCATGACATGCTCCAGTGCATTGACTCTCCTGCGGGTCTTCTCGATCTCCGCCGCCAGCAGCTGGCAGGCTTTTTCCTTTTCCGCCAGTTCCAGCATCTGGGGCAGCACATCCGCCAGCGATCTTACCGCGTCGTCCAGATCCCCGGATGTAAAAGCGAATCCATAGGAATAAATATCGTTGGGATCCGCTGTCCTGGTCCGGTATTCAAACACCGGGATCTCCACGCTCATGACATTTTTTCTCTCTGCTTCCAGATAAACCTCCTGCTTCGGCGCCATCAGCGCCGTGTGGAGCGCCTCCTCCGGCATGGAAGCCTTTGCCGTGACAAAATTGGCGTTTGCCTTTCTTATGCCTTCCTCCACTGCTTTCCGCAGTTCCATGTTTTCCTTTGCCAGATCCAGAAACTGACGCATCAGCTCATCCCGCTTATCCTTCAGCAGTTTATGTCCGCGGACCGCAGTGACCAGTTTCTTTTTCAGCCTGGTCAGCTCCATCCGGGTGGGCGTTGTCTGTGTCACTGCCACTTACGCTTCACCTCTTTTCGATTCCCTGTCCTGCTCTGCCGGTACATAGTACTGGTCCAGGTATTTGTCGTCAATCCGTTTCAGTTCACTTCTGGGCAGGATACCCAGCAGCTTCCATCCAATCTCCAGTGTCTCCTCGATGGTACGGTCTGTGGTATACCCCTGGCTGACATATTCCTTCTCGAAGGCGTCGGCAAACTTCGCATACAGAAGATCCGTGTCGGACAGCGCCGCCTCACCCAGGATCACCATCAGCTCCCTGGCATCCTTTCCCCGGGCATACGCGGCAAACAGCTGGTTCATCGTATTGGAGTGATCAGCCCTCGTCTTGCCTTCCCCGATTCCCTTGTCCTTCAAGCGGGATAGGGACGGAAGCACATCGATGGGCGGAGTCACGCCTTTGTGATACAGGTCGCGGCTTAAGATAATCTGACCTTCCGTGATATATCCGGTCAGGTCAGGGATCGGATGGGTCTTGTCGTCCTCCGGCATGGTGAGGATCGGGATCATCGTGATGGAGCCGTCTTTTCCCTTCTGCCGTCCCGCACGCTCATAGAGGGAAGCCAGGTCCGTATACATGTATCCGGGATATCCGCGGCGTCCCGGCACTTCCTTGCGGGCGGCAGACACCTCACGCAGAGCGTCCGCATAGTTGGTGATATCCGTCAGGATGACCAGAACATGCATCCCTTCTTCAAACGCAAGGTACTCCGCCGCCGTCAGCGCCATGCGCGGCGTCGCGATACGTTCTACCGCCGGATCGTTGGCAAGATTCACAAACAATACGGTACGGTCGATGGCTCCCGTCTCCTGAAAACTCTCGATAAAAAAATTGGATTCCTCAAACGTAATACCCATCGCGGCAAAAACCACCGCGAACTTTTCATCTTTTCCCCTCACCTTTGCCTGACGGGCAATCTGTGCCGCCAGCTGCGCGTGGGGCATACCGGACGCGGAAAAGATCGGCAGCTTCTGCCCGCGGACCAGTGTATTCAATCCATCGATGGCGGAAATCCCTGTCTGGATAAACTCCTGAGGATAACTTCTCGCCGCCGGGTTCATCGGCAGACCGTTGATATCCCGGCGTTCTTCCGGCAGGATCTCCGGACCGCCGTCGATGGGCTGTCCCAGCCCGTCAAAGACACGTCCCAGCATATCCGGCGATACGCCAAGCTCCATGGTCCTGCCCAGAAAACGCACCTTACTGTTGGACAGATTGATGCCTGCCGCGTTTTCAAACAGCTGCAGCAGCGCTGTGTTTCCGTCCACTTCCAGCACCTTGCAGCGGCGTTTTTCCCCGTTCGCCAGCTCTATTTCTCCCAGTTCGTCGTAGGTGACGTTTTCCACTCCCTGTACCAGCATCAGAGGACCGGCTACTTCCTGTATGGTCCTGTATTCCTTCGGCATGTTACAAATCCTCCTTTCCGATCAGCCCGGAAATCTCCGCTGCCAGTTCCTTCACAACTGCCTCATACTGTACGTCCAGCTGATCTTCCGGCGTATATTTGTATCGTCCGATCTGTTCACGGACGCTCATTTTGATCAGGTCATTCACCGCCGCCCCTTCCTTCAGCGCCTCGACGGATTTGTCATAGAACCCAAGCACCAGCTTCATCATCAGATGCTGCTTCTTCAGGGAGGTATAGGTGTCAATCTCATGGAAGGAGTTTTGATGGAGAAAATCCTCACGGATGGAACGTGCCGCCTCCATCTTCAGGCGGTCGCCCGCGGAAAGGGCGTCCATACCGACCATCTTCACGATTTCCTCCAGTTCCGCCTCATCCTGCAGCAGCGCCATCATTTCCTGACGGCAGCTCATCCAGTCTCCGGCAACATTGGCGTTGAACCATTTCTCCATATCATTCAGATACAGGGAATAACTCTTCAGCCAGTTGATCGCCGGGAAATGCCGTTTATAGGCAAGCGCGGAATCCAGGCCCCAGAACACCTTGACGATCCGAAGGGTTGCCTGAGAAACCGGTTCCGAAATATCGCCGCCGGGAGGTGACACAGCGCCGATCACAGACAGCGCGCCTTCCCGGCCTTCCTTTCCAAGGGTGACCACATCCCCCGCACGCTCGTAGAACTGCGCCAGACGGCTTCCCAGATAAGCCGGATACCCTTCCTCGCCCGGCATCTCTTCCAGACGGCCGGACATCTCCCGGAGCGCCTCCGCCCAGCGTGAGGTGGAATCCGCCATCAGCGCAACGGAATATCCCATATCACGGAAATATTCCGCAATGGTGATCCCTGTGTAAATGGAAGCCTCCCGGGCGGCAACCGGCATATCGGAGGTGTTGGCGATCAGAACCGTCCTCTGCATCAGAGACTGCCCGGTCTTGGGATCCTTCAGCTCCGGAAATTCATTGAGAACGTCTGTCATCTCATTTCCCCGCTCTCCGCAGCCGATATAGACGACGATATCCGCTTCCGCCCACTTTGCCAGCTGGTGCTGGATCACGGTCTTTCCGCTTCCGAACGGTCCCGGAACAGCAGCCACACCGCCGCGGGCGATGGGGAAAAACGTATCCACCACCCGCTGTCCTGTGATCAGCGGGGTGCGCGGCGGAAGCTTTCTGCTGTAAGGCCGCCCGCGGCGGACCGGCCATTTCTGCATCAGCGCCACTTCCCTGTCCCCGTCCGCCGTCTCGATCACCGCCACCGTTTCCTCAACAGTGAAACTGCCCGCCTGGATGGATTTCACCCTGCCGCTGATACCGTAAGGCACCATGATTTTCTGTTCCACCACGATGGTCTCCTGTACCGTTCCCAGCACATCGCCCGGCTCCACCTCATCCCCCGGCTTCGCCGCCGGCACGAACTCCCATCGGATATCCCTTTTCAGGGAAGGAACTTCAACCCCTCTTTTCAGACTGGTTCCCGAAACCTTCCGGATATCATCCAGCGGACGCTGAATCCCGTCATAAATGCTGGCGATCAGGCCGGGACCAAGCTCCACGGACAGAGGCATTCCGGTAGACTCCACCGGCTCACCCGGTCCAAGCCCGGAAGTCTCCTCATATACCTGGATGGAAGCCTCGTCCCCGTGCATCTCTATGATCTCTCCGATCAGCCTCTGTTGGCTGACGCGGACGACATCAAACATATTGGCATCCCTCATGCCAGTCGCGATGACCAGCGGACCTGCGACTTTTTTGATCACTCCTGTACTCATCTGTTGCCATCACCTGCTTTCTCTTACTTTTCGTAACTTTTCACTACCTTCTCAGTTACTGCTTTTCACTGAACAGGATATCGGAACCGACCGCCTGCTCCACGGATTTTTTTACACCTGCTACCCCTGCCCCCGTATTTCCGGAAACTCCTGGAATCTGGATCAATGCTGGAAGAAATCGACCTTTATATCGCTCAATTTCTTCCGGAAGCGCCGCCGCCAGGGCTTCCGTAATATAAATCACGGCGTAACCGCTGTCTGTCAGCTTTCGTAGCCGGGCTTTTCCCTCCCCGGGTGTCGCCGCCGGAAACGTATCCACGCCAAGGGCGGCAAACCCATAGATACTGTCGTAAGCGCCGAGCACCGCTGTCTTATACATACATTTCCCTTACCCTTTCCCGGATCACCGCATCCGGAAGGCCGCTCTGCTTTCCGGTGAGTATCATCCGCACATTCTTGATCTCATTTTCTCTCGCCAGCACATATGCCGCCAGCGGTCCCGCGGAAAACGCCCGGTATTTCTGCGGCCGGATCGCCCGGATAATCCTGTTGTCGCACCACCGCTCAAAGGCGGAGCCGGATTCGTTCCAGGCGTCCACCGCCTCCTGAAATCCTTCCTGAACCAGTGCCGCGCAAACTGCCTCCACACCGGACAGCGCCGCCGTCGTCAGCGCGGACACACTCACCGACCTGCATGGAACCAGCGCCCGTTCCAGAAACGCCCGGCTCTTTCCGGTCCGTGCCCCGCGGATGGCGATCCTGATATCCGCTGTCGCAACAAAATCCTCGGCATACGCACGGATCACTTCCTCGCCGGACCTTCTGCCTGCCTGTCCGATGGCATCCAGTGCGGCGCGGTCCACAATGATATCGCAGAGCTGTCCGTCCCTGGCCTGAAGCATCGTCTCCAGAGCTTCCGCTGCCGCCTGGCGCATATGCTCCGGCAAAGCGGAAAAATCTTTCTCCTGAAGGATTTCCCGCATCGTTTCCCCGGAAATGAATGTGTCATCATAATAAATCTCCGCATTCGCCTTCCCTGCGCAGACTTCCTTGACCGCCGCTTTCAGATTGTGATAAAGATGGGGATATGACAGCACCTCCAGCACCGAGGGTTCCACCTTCAGGTCACGGATGACCTCCCAGGTCTTTTCCGTCTCCCGCTTCAGCATCCTGCCTGCATCCCTTCCGGTATCGCTGTCGCCCCAGCCCTTTTCCGCCAGAAAATCCAGCGCGCCCTCGTAAGTTTGGCACGCCAGCAGCTGCCCGATCACGCTTTCCGTGAACAATGCAGTTTCCAGAGAACGGATACGGGCAACGGCGTATACATAATTATCTGCCATCGCTCTCCCTCCATAACCGATCATTCACCACATCCTGCAGTTCGTTCCATCGACCGGCAAACAGCGCATCCAACGTACAGTTTTCCTCGATCCCTCCGTAGGACAAAAGAAATCCGTCCGCTATGGATGGGTCTTCTCTCAGTTCGATCGCACCGCCTGTTTCTCTGGCGATTTTCTTTATTTCCTTTTCAAAATCCCCCGGCATCCTCTGGTAATCCCGGGAGCCCAGGAACATCACTCCGCATTCTCCGCGGACACAGCGGGGAAAAATTGTTTTTAATGCCCCGAAATATTCCTTCTCATCGGTCTCCCGCATTTTTTTCTTCGCCTTTCCGATCAGATCCCGGACAATCTCCTGTTTTGCTTCCAGGACCGCACGGCTTCTCTCCTGATCCCTTTTGGAACTTTCCCGGTTTCTCAGTTCCTCCAGTTCCCGCTCCATCGAGGATACGGCTTTTTCTTCCCACGCCTCCGCCTCTTTCAACGCGCGGACTCTTATTTTTTCCGCTTCCTCCGCCGCCTGATGTTCCATCTTTTTCGCTTCCTCACGAGCCTGTGCCAGAATCTGTCCGGTGATTTTCTCCAGTCCATTCATCGCAGCCGCAGCGCCTCCTTTCTCTTTCATCACTCTGCCGTTTTCCTGTAACCGTTCCGCCGTTTTTCTACAACCGTTCTGCTGACGAACGGTTACGCTTCCTTTATACCGGAATCGAAAACAGGCAAAGTACGGTAACCAGAAGCGCCAAAATCGCGTAAGTTTCCACCATCGCCGGGAACAGCATCGCTTTCGCGAACTGATCCGGTTTTTTCGCCACGATCCCGATAGATGCCGCTGCTGTTTTTCCCTGGTAGATGCCGGAAATCAGTCCTACGATACCGGTGGGCAGACACGCCGCTAAGATCAGAAGCCCTGTGGTCAGCGCGATATCGTTTCCGCCGCCGCCAAGGATACCGATGCGGGAAAGGGTCACAAACGCCACCAGCAGACCATAAATGCCCTGCGTACCAGGAAGAAGCTGCAGCAGCAGCACTTTCGCAAACTTGGAAGGATCCTCGGTAACTACGCCGGACGCAGCCTGCCCCGCCATTCCGACACCGTAGGCGGAACCGCAGCCCGCCAGAGCCGCAGCCACGATCGCTCCTGATAAAGCCCAAACCAAACCATTCATTCTTATTTTCCTCCTTTGATATCCACATATTTGGTATTTGACCGAAACGGGGTGAACTCTTTTCCACCGCCTTCATAAAATTTTCCGAAGAATTCCACATACTGCAGACGGCAGGTGTGGACATACGCCCCAAGAAGATTGATCGCCAGGTTAAACGTATGTCCGACCAGGAACACCACGGCAAACAGAAGGATTCCCGGAATACTGCGCCCCATCATACTTCCCATCTGGTTCACCACGGACGCGATCACTCCGGTCGCAAGCCCCAGCGCCAGCAGCCTGGAATAGGACAGAAGATCCGACAGCCAGCCTGTGATATTGTACAGATCATAAGCGCCAAGCGCCAGCCGGATCCCCCATTGGTTTTTCCTGCGCCTTCCTGCAAACAGCAGAATACCAAGCGCCCCACCGATGGCCATCCCCTTTGCCAGCACATGGACAAACGCAGGGAATGTAACCTCCAGCCCGAACATGGATGCAAACATACTGCTGGGGATCAGGATCAGCAACAGTCCCAGGATCAACAGAAACCAAAAGACCACATCACAGAGAAACGCCATGAAATCTTTGTTTTTGATGCAGAGATATCCCTTGATTCCAAGCCCTGTAAACAGATGAATACAGCCGAACAGAAGCGAGTACATCAAAAGCCGCATCGGATCGTTCAGCGGAACGAACCACAGCGCCGGAATCACGCTCTGCCCTTCCGGCAGCGATACCCCAAAGAAGGTCTTCGCAATCACATCCAGCGCATCCCCGAAATACCCTCCAAACATAATTCCCCAGAACAGCGTGGAAAGACCGCACCAGAAAAATAACTGAAGGGATTTTTTCAGGCTTTCCTCCATCCGCGGAAATTTCAGGATCGCCGCGCCGCAGGCGCTGGAGATGATTGCCCCATATGCCGCGTCAGAGAGCATCAGTCCGAACAGAAACACATAAAAAACGGTCATGATACCGGTGGGGTCCAGCTCATCCTTCTTCGGCAGTCCAAAGGAGGCGAGCACGCCTTCCCCGGAACGGGCAAACGTATTGTTGTGAAGCAGGACCGGCGACTGTTCCTCCTCGGGAATCCTCTCCACATCCACCGAAGCCGCAAACCGCTCCGTCAGTTCCGCCGCCAGAGGACCCGCCACTTTTGCCGGAACATAACCGGCAAGCGCAAAGGCGGCGCGGGTCTGGGGAAGCTGTCCCAGCACCTCATATTTTTCCGTGCGCACACGGTAATAATCCGACATCAGCCGCAGATGTTCCCGCTCTCCCTGCAATTCCCGGATCTGTTTTTCCAGCCCCGCAATGCTCTCCTTTGCATCCCGGATTCTCTGTTCCAGCTGTTTCCGCTTTTCTTCCGGCGGCTGATCGAGAAGCTGGGACGGTCTTGCAAACCCATGGTTTCTCAGCGCACACTCCAGTTCCTTCGTCTCTTCTTTCATGCAGATCACGGCAAGATACGTTCCATCCCGGGCGGCAGACAAGATCTGTATCGTGTACAGAGACAGGGTTTCATTTTCCTCCGAGAGGAACGATCGAACTTCCTTCTCCGTGTACGGAGCCGGGAGTGTCCCCACAAAGAAATCGCATCGTTTTGTCCCCGGACGGATCATCGGTACATCCAGCTTCATCCACGGCTGCATCTCCTCAATCTGAAGTTTCATTTTCTGGACGTTTGTCCGCTGTGTCTGAAGCTCCTGATCCAGCTGGATCAAGGTGTTTGCCGTCCTGGAATATTCGGAACGGTTCACCGCCACATGGTCGTAAATGCTCCCTTCCAGAAGAGGCTTTCCCTCCAGGGAATGGAGCATCGGCTTCTTCTCCGGCGCATACCGGTCAAGGATTTCCAGCGCCTGATCCGCCAGATGCATTCTCTTCTGAAATGCGTTTCTCGCCCCGGCAGTGTCCGTCCTCGGGAATGCCTCTGTCTCCTCCGGCTCCAGGCAGATTTCCACCCAGCCCAGCTCCTGCAGACGTTCCAGCACGGTTTTGCGGTGTTTCTTCAGCGCGCAGATACTGATCTTCCGCATCTGTTCAACTGCCATATCGGAAACCTCCTTTCCTTTTTCATCTGTCTGAAACCGTCAGATGATCTTTTTCACAAGTGCCTGCAGGATCTCTTTCTCCTTTTTTTCCGCCCCGGACTTCAGGGCACGGATTTCCAGGGCAGCCGTCTCCCGGACTGCCTTCCTTTTGGCGTTCTCTTCCTGCTGTACCTTCTCCCTCCGGGACTGAGCTTCCCGGCGGAACGCATCCTTTCTCTGCCGCAGGGAGGCTTCTGCAAATTGCTGTGCCTCTGCCACAGCTTTCCTGCTTTGCTGCTCCGCCTGCTTTAATATTTCATCCGCTTCCTTTTCCGCCTGTTCTACCTCATGAAGCGCTGCATCTATCATCCTCTCACCACCTGTCTGCACTTTTTTATTCCCGCGGGCAACGAGCCAAGCGGACATGCTTGCATGTCCATTTGGCGACTGCCGCGAGGGTCAAAAACCCCGCAGCTCTGCTGCGTTACAAGTTTGATGCCCCGTAGCTTGCTGCGGGGTTTTTGACTCTATTTCCTTAAATTAGGTTCCCCAGATTTTTCACGAAATGTCATACAATTTTTTCCAATGCCCGGATTCTCTTCAAAAGCAAGACGCCGCCGCAGGCATCGTTCCTGTCAGGCACAAAAACAGCGCGGCAGAGTCTGAAAACCCTGCCGCGCTTCGGCATTTTTTACGGATCTTAAATTTTCTGTTTTACGCCTGCCTCTCCACCGCGATCAGCAGACAGGAATCATAATTACACTTCGGAACCGGAAGCAGATATCCGCCGTTCATCAGCGCCGCCCCGGTATAGCTGCTGCCTTCCACCTCATACACAGCATCCGGTTTCAGCCCTTTCCAGCGGACGCGCACCGGCGCGGGGTTGCCGTGCAGATCCGTATAAACGGCTGCAAGAATGGCTCTATCCTGATCCTCCGCCACATAGCTCCACGCAGTCACATCATGGTTTTCCCAAGGAGAAGTCAATCGATAATAACTGCCGCTCTGGATCACCTTGTAATTTTCCTTGTAAACCTTTACCTGCTTTCTGACTTCTTCCTTGTCTTCCTCACTGAGTTTGCTCAGATCCAGTTCGTATCCGAACGCTCCCTGCATTGCGCAGATTCCTCTGGTCTTAAACGGTGTCTCCCTGCCGTTCTGATGGTTAGGGCACACAGAGACATGAGCGGAAACACTGGACATGGGATATCCAAAAGAAGTTCCGTACTGGATCTTCAGACGTTCCACCGCATCGGTGTTATCACTGCACCAGATCTGCGGGGCATAATAGAGCATTCCCGCGTCGAACCTTCCGCCTCCGCCGCTGCATCCTTCCAGCAGCAGGTCCGGATAACGTTCCAGCAGATGTTCGCTCATCTCATACAGGCCGAGCACATACCGATGGAGGATTTCTCCCTGGCTGCCCTCCGGCAGCGCCGCGCTGTATACATTCTCGATGCTGCGGTTCATGTCCCATTTGATATAAGTAATATTCGCTTCGTCCAGGATCCGGAATATCTGCTGTTCTATATATTCTCTCACATCTTTTCTTGAAAAATCCAGCACCAGCTGGTTTCTGCTCCGCACCGGAGATCTTCCGGGAATCTGCAGAGCGAAATCCGGATGTTCCCGGTACAGATCGCTGTCCTCAGAGATCATCTCCGGCTCAAACCAAAGACCGAAGGACAGGCCAAGGGCATTGACTTTCTCCGCCAGCTCTTTCATGGTACATCCCAGTTTTTCTTCGTTGACCTTCCAGTCGCCCAGACCGGAATTGTCGCTGTCACGTTTTCCGAACCAGCCGTCGTCCAATACCAGCATATCCAATCCAAGGTCGCTGGCCTGGCGGGCGATGTTCATCAGTTTTTCTTCATTGAAATCAAAGTAGGTTGCCTCCCAGTTATTGACCAGCACCGGACGGAGCCGATCCTTCCACGGGCTGCGGATCAGGCGCTGATGGAATGCGCGCTGGAACCGGCGAGAAAGGCCGGTGAACCCTTCCTCTGTGTAAACCATGCAGACTTCCGGTGTCGTAAAACGCTCTCCGTCTGCCAGTCTCCAGCAGAACTCTTCCTCATTGATTCCCATGACCAGACGTGTCTGATCCAACTGATCCACCTCTGCCTGCGCCTGGAAGCTTCCGCTGTACAGCAGAGAAAATCCGCAGCACGCTCCCTGGTCCTCCGTGGTCTCCGGCCGGCTGAGAATCACAAATGGGTTATGATGATGGCTGGAGGTTCCCCTCCGGCTGCTGATCTGAGTGATTCCGTGAGGCAGCGCCCGGCGTTCCATCTGGCGTTCCATCGCATGTTTTCCATAAAAATGGATCAGATCAAAACCACCCTCCGCAAAATCCACACAGGCACTCATCACCCGCTTCAATTCCACCGTCTTTCCGGTATGGTTCTCGATCACAGCTGCACGTGTGATCACATCCTCTTCCTCGTACACACCATAGAGCAGGTGGACGTAAAGTTCCTCGTATCGGTCTTTCAATACAATCTCCAGCGTAGAGATTCCTTCTTCACCGGCACCGGCAAACATCGCCGGCAGACCTTCCAGACGGTATTTGCCATCCATGATCCGGCTGCTGTGATACCTGAGATCCAGCGCCGGAACCTGTCCCTCCAGATTTGCTTTCAATCCGGTGATCCGGTAATCTCCATCTCCATAGACCGGGTATTCCTGGGGATAAAAATCCAGAGAATAGGTACGGTCATTCCCCAGATCCCCCGGCTGTCCGGAATATCCCCGGTCCGCCGGCATGATCAGATAAGAGTAATCACTTTCGTCTGTCTTTGCCCCGTAATAGGTATGCAGAAGCATGCCATGCCGGTCAACTTTCATTTGATAGGTGCTCGTCCGTGTCTGAAGCGTAAAAGTTCCGGACTCTTTCTTCTCAATAATCGCCATTTCTTGTTCTCCTTTTGCATTCTAGTCTCATCAAATACGTTTCCATTATACCAGCCACAAATACTCATACGGCCCCAGCAGGATCTTGTTGCTGTAAGAGCGTACCGGCCGGCCGGTCAGCATATCCGTCATTTCTCCCGGAAGACCGAACCAGCTGAACCGGTCGGCATCCACCCACTGTTCCTGTTCCGAGAAATTCGCCAGTACCATCATCTTATTTTCTTTATGGAACCCAAAGACTGCCGGATTGTCCAGATCCACCGGGGTGGATTTCAGGTCTGACCGGAAATACTCACAGTTCCGGCGGATTTCCAGCATCCGGCGGATGCCCTGGAAAATCTGTCCCTGAACGGTCGTCAGATCCTCACGCTTTTGCGCCGCCTCCCAGTCCATTTTCGGCCGGTGCAGCCACCGGGAATCTCCGGCCTCCTCCGGAACCTCCTTATAACTCCAGTCGTTCAGCTGACCGATCTCATCTCCGTTGTAAAACAGGGGAATTCCCGTATAGGAAATAATGATGGAATTCAGCAGCAGGATCCTCTTGACTGCCAGCTCGATCTTATAGCTGTGCTTCTCCTTCAAAGCCTGCTCCAGCCCGCACATGGAAGCAAAGGTACCGCTGTTTCTCGCGTCCAGCGTCACCGGATTGAATTCATACAGCTCTCCGGTAGAAAAACTGCCCGGATACCGTCCTTCCATAAACCGGATCATAAACTGTTTATGGGCTTCCGGATCCCAGCCAAGCTCACTGAGCAGGTCCGTTTCAAATCCCCATCCAATATCGTCATGACATCTGCCGTAATTGATCCACACACCGTCCGCCGGCACTCCGTAATCTTTCGACAGGGATCGCTCCATCAGCCGCACATCCCTGGTGGCAAGCGAACTCCAAAGCAGGACCATCAGCGATGCGTTGTACATCACATTGCACTCTTTTGCTTCTTTGGTTCCAAAATATTTGACGATCTCATGGGGCTCCACGATCGCCTCGCCCAGAAAGATAACAGACGGGCAGACCTCCTGCACGATCTGGTACATCATCTGAAGCAGCGTGTGCACCTTCGGATGGTTCATGCACCGGGTTCCGATTTCCTTCCACATATACGGGATTGCATCCAGCCGGAAGATATCGATGCCTTTGTTTGCCAGCGTCAGCAGCACTTCCACAATCTTGTTGAACACCTGCGGATTGGAATAATTCAGATCCCACTGAAATTCATAGAAACGGGTCATCACATACTTATTCAGATCCGGATACCAGGTGAAATTTCCCGGCGCAACACCCGGAAAAATCTCCGTCATCGTCTTTTCATATTCCTGCGGGATCCGGTCATCGTCGAACATGTGATACATATTGTCGTAATCATGATTGCCCTTCTTATATTCCTGTACCCAGACATGCTCCTTCGCCGTATGGTTCAGCACAAAATCGATGCAGGTGCGGATTCCGCGTTTCTTTAACAGCTTCACCACCCGTTCCAGCTGACGCATGGTTCCGAATTTGCGGTCCACCGAAAGATAATCCGACACCGCGTAACCGCCGTCGTTGTTTCCCTCTCTTGATTTCAGCAGCGGCATAAAATGCACATAAGTGATCCCAAGCTCCGCAAGATAATCAATCTTGTCCTCAAAGCCCTTCAGATTTTCACTGAACCGGTCCACGTACAGCATCATTCCCGCCATCTTTTCGGACAGATACCACTGGTTTCCTTCCTTATCCTGCTTTTTCAGTTCCTGACTTCTCCCCGCCTTCGCTGCAGCGATGATCTCCTGCAGCTGCTCCCAACGGTACTGCGTGATCTCATTTTCCCCATACAATTCAAAATAGCTCTGCTTCAGTTCCATGACAACCTCCGTTTTTCCAGTATTTCCCTGCTCTCTGACCTTCCTGCTTCTTCTCACGCTTCCGTGTTTTCTGCCGTCGATTCAAAGGATTTCAGAAAGTTTTTCATGCTCTTATCGTATCTGGTTTTGCAAGGTTATACAACAGGTTTTGTGCAAAACCAAACACGCCGCACAGGAACACAGGAGCGTGTTTGAAAATGCATTCCCGCAATTTTCAGACACGCTCCAGAATGTTCTTTACACTGTCCCGTACGATCAATTCCGTCGGCAGATGAATGGAACGCACCGGCACCTGCTCGCCGTGCAGCCGTTTCATCAGCATCCGCACCGCCTCACTGGCTTTTTCTTCCGGATGCTGGCGCACCGTAGTCAGCATGGGACTTGACAGGCGCGCGTAAATATTGTCATCGAAACCGGTCACAGAGAGATCCTCCGGCACTCTGATCCCCTCCGTTGTCATCAGAGTGATCGCCTCATTGGCATACAGATCATCGGTGAAAAATGCGGCGGTGCAGACCTTGCCCGCCTTTTCCCGCGCAAACTTCCGGATGATCTCACTGCGCAGATTCCGGTTCAGCGGCAGAGGATACCGGTCTTCCTCAAAAAATGGCAGATGATGGCTGCGCAGGGTTTCCCGAAACCCTTCATAACGCATCCGGTTACAGACGGAATCCTCCTTCTGATCCACAAAAAAAGCGATCCTGCGATGTCCCTGACGGATCAGATATTCGGCCATCTGCGAAGCCCCTTCCCGATCCTGAAGCCCGATATTGTCATATTCCCCGTCACCGGAATCAATAAAAACAATTGGCTTCGCCGACCGCTTCGCCAGCTCCTCGCATTGATCCGGTTCATAGCCAAGGACAATCGCACCTTCGATACTGCGCGCCTCCAGTTTCTGCAGGATCGCCTCCTCACCCGACGGAGAATCACTGACCACATAACGCCCATACTCCCGGAGATTCTCGATCACCGCCTCCATCAATGCACCGCAGAAAGGATCGGTCAGCACATTCCTCTTCTCTCCCAGACAAAAATCCAGTGCGATCAGGCGGATCTCCTTCGGATTCTCCCGGCGGTTTTCTCCGGTATAATGGTGCTCCACCAGCGCGATCTCTATCCTCTTTCTGGTCTCCGGTGACATTTTTCCCGTTCTTCCATTGATAACATTGGACACCGTAGTCGGGCTGACGCCCAACTCACTGGCAAGTTCCTTAATCGTGATCATATCGATCTCCTTCTCTTTTTTTGCTCCATAGACTCCCTCCTCCATCCAAAAATCCCTTGACGAGTTCTCAGGTCTTACAGTTTTCCCTCAACACTATCATAGAATTATGGCACGCTCCGGGTCAAGAGTTTTTTTTATTATTCCATTTTCCGGTTGTAAAAATAGATAAACCGGTCGATCCCGTCCAAAATATCCTTGAATTCCTCCCGCGGCGCCAGCTCCACATACTGTTTCAAAAGTTCCTGTTCCCTATCCTTATATTTTCCATAAAAAATGTCAAACAGGTTATGCCCTCTCAGGTAAATCCGGATTTCCTCCATATGCTCCTTCATATCCTCCGGCCCGATAAACTCCCGCCCCATCACCTGGGTCAGATGGCGTCCGCTGGACAGTCGGTGGAGATACTCCTGCCATTTTTCCCATAAGATCCGGTAAAAATCCTCCGGATATTTCAGCACTCCGATTTTTGTCATCAGTTCCGGATTCAAAAAGTAGTTTTCAAAAGAGTAGTACTTCAGGATCAGCACATTCCTCGGCCGTACCCGCGGCAGGCGGTCCACATCTTCCATCCTCCGTTCGTCGTAATATTTACACAGCGAACGGGTCAGTTCCTCCGGATCCTTTCCGTCTCCGTCCCGGATCATCAGAAACTGATCCTGGATGTATACCTGATTCATATACTTCAGATTTGCGTAGGTTTTGATATTGGTACAGCTGTTGGTCGTGATGATCGCAACCCGCGACAAATTGCCCTGCTCATCGCAGATTTCCGAATAATATTTTTCCAGCAGCAGCGGCAGACGGCTCTTATCCTGTTTTCCTTCCACAAAGAAGACGAAATTCACATTAAGCAGGTCGTTTGCCGTATACCCAAGATCGTCCAGAATCTCGGAGATATCCGTTTTCTCCCGGATGACTGAATAATCTTCCTCGTCCAGTACCACCTGCCGGATCTGTCTGCGGTTGAAATGAGACAAAAGATTCGGCGAATGGGTGGAAAAGATCACCTGGCTCTTCTTCGACAGCCGGAACAGGATTTCCCCGGAAATTTTCTGAAGTCTCGGATGCAGAAAGATTTCCGGATCCTCCACCACGATCAGCCCGGGAAGCTTCCCCTCTTCCTCCATGCATGCCTCCAGAAGAGAAAGGATATAAATACTCCTCATACCCTTGCCCATCTGATCCACCGCCATCCCATATTCCCGATTGGGGTTATACACCGTCGTTTCCACCTGAAAAATCTGATTGGCATGGCACTGCAGTTCATAACAGATTTCTTCCTGCCTTCCGCTGTTTCTCCGGAAGATCCGGTTTACTCTTCTGGAAAATCCATCCAGGTTCATCTGATAAAGCTTGTATTCCAAAAGCTTTTCCGCCTCAAAAGCATTCATCTCATCGGGACGCTTCCGTTCAATCAGCCCCATACAGGAAAAACAGTGGCTGCATGGCTTTCCGCTGTCAAACATGCAGCAGCCGGTCCGCATCCGTTTCAGGAGATCGTCCTCCTGAAACATCAGGATCGTCTCCTGCATCTGTCGGATGTCTCTTTGGCTGTCCAGATAGAATACCTCCGGAAGGAGCTGACAGATATACCTGTTATTTTTATGCACCCCGTCAAAATACCGGATGTCCCCATCCGGGCTCGCCTGGAACGTAAAGCGCAGGCGTCCGTCTTTCCAGGAAGGCAGCTTGTTTCCAAAATCCGCCAGCCACTTTTCATACCTTTTATATCCGCTCACGATTTTTCTGGCGTGAAGGCTTTTCAGGCTTTCCTCATCCAGCTCGATCTCCGCTTCAATCTCAATCTTCTGCCGCTTTTCATTGAAATCTTCCGGCGCAATGACATAATTTCCCATCACCGCACGGATCGCATCCAGGATACAGGTTTTTCCGGAACTGTTCTGTCCCACCAAGATCAGTACATTTTCAATTTCTGTAAGATGGATTTCGCGGATCGATTTGAAATGATAAATATGCAGTTCCGTGATACGCATATGACTTTCACTCCTTTTCCCTGACAGACTTTGCCTGTTTCCCATCTTGTTTTCCGTCTTGTCTTCCCATAAAACTTCTCATACACCAAAACACCGCAGGAAAATTTTCCTGCGGTGTATCAAGGTTCATGCATTAATTTTCTTTTTTATCATGTCCCAGGTCATGTTCCATCTGTGCCAGTGTTTTCTTATCAAGGTTAAATACAAATGTATATGCAACGAACTGGATCACTGCGCTGATCAGATACATAACAGCAGTCAGATAACGCATATTCAGTGCAACATTCATCGGCTGATCTGCACCTAACAGACCGTCGTATCCTAACCATCCAGCCAGAACCAGACCAAGAGATGGTCCAATACCCTGTGCCAGTTTACGGAAGAAAGAGTGCATTGCGTATGTAGTACCTTCGTTGCGCACACCAAATTTCCACTCTTCATAATCCATAGCATCTGCCATCAGTGACCAGGAAACACAGCTTCCGATACCGCCGCCGACTGCGCTGATCAGCTGACACATCATAAAGAGACCAAGTCCTTTTCCGTCCGGAGTGATCGGCAGAACCAGCATCAGAACGTATGCGATGATCATAACGAAAGAACCAACAGAAACGGCTTCTTTCTTACCGAATTTTGTAACGATCTTTCCTACAAACGGAGTAAACAGGAACAGACCCAGATAAGATACCATACCTGCAATACCGGAAATCTGAGGATTCTTAAAGTACGCCTGGAAAGTAACCTGCACTGCCATCTGTGCGCCGTACATACCGATAAACTGTCCAACCGGTGCCAGAGTCGCTCCTACTGCCGGACGGTTTCTCAGGAAGTTTCCGATTGCTTTGATAACGTTAAATTTCTGTCTCTCCTCACTTACGGTAATCTCTCTTTCCACACGAATCTCCGTATTGCGGATCATGAACTGGAAAGCGATGAATCCAAGAACGCCCATGACAAGAGCGATGAAGAAAATTCTCTCTCCGGCCAGGTTGTTGCTTGCATCATAAATCAGGAACGGCAGGATAATGGAACAGGAGATACTTCCCAGCATAGAACCGATGGAACGTGCTGTGGAAAGTTTTGCTCTCTCTACAGGTTCCGCAGTGATCAGAGACAGCAGGGAACCGTACGGAACATTCGCTATGGTATAGAATGCATCCCAGCAGATATATCCTACAACGAACAGGATGTTCTTAACCATACCCGGAGCGCCCTTCCAGGGAACAAAACAAAGTGCACCTGCTACCATCAGACCGATAGAACCAAGCCAAATGTACGCAAGAAATTTGTTTCTCTTATACTTGCGTTTGTCCGCGTCTACCATTGCACCGATCACCGGGTCGTTGATTGCGTCCCATACCTGCACCAGCAGAAGAAGAAGCGCCATTGTGTTGTTGCTGATCCCCATAAACTGGGTCCAGAACAATGACAAGGAACCTTTCAGCGCAAAACTCATGTTACAGCCGAAATCTCCGGCTCCATAAGCCAGCTGGTCCAGCAGCCCGAATTTACGGTGGCTCACTGTTTTCGTAGTTGTTTGTGTGTTAGCCATACATTTTCTCCTCCTTGAATATCTGATGTCCAAAGCTTTTCTGCGCCGTACAACTCGCCGATATCACTTCGATATTCATGGAGTTTTTAAGCACTTTGTTCATCTTCCGGTCAAACCGACTATCTCTATTATAGCATATTTTATAATTTCTTCAATCAAATTTTCTTTTTTCTTAAGCAATTTTTTATGATATTATAGTATAATTTTATGTTTGCACCAAAAAAGGAGCCGATGCGCTCTTTTTTTGTGCATCGACCCCAAACAATTCGATTAACCTTTGACAGCTCCCGCTGCAACTCCTTTAATGATATGTTTCTGGCAGGCAAGGTAAAAAATAATCACCGGAATCACGGCGAGGATCAGCGCCGCCATGATCGCACCCATATCTACCCGTCCGTAACTTCCCTTCATATACTGTATGGCAATGGAAATCGTCTTAAACCGATTCAGATCCAGCACGAGATACGGCAGAAGGAAATCGTTCCAAACCCACATGGTTTCCAGAATACCGACGGAAATATACGTTGGCTTCATGATCGGAAGCACGATGGAGAAGAACATGCGCAGAGGATTGCATCCGTCGATCATTGCCGCCTCTTCGATCTCCAGCGGAATGGATTTTACAAATCCGCAGAACATGAAAACCGCCAGTCCTGCGCCGAATCCCAGATAAATAATGATAATTCCCCACGGGGTATTCAGCCCTGTGCGGTCTGCCACCAGAGAAAGCGTAAACATGACCATCTGGAAAGGCACGACCATGGAAAATACACATAAAAGGTAAAGAGCTTTGGTAAACCGGGTCTGTATCCGGGTGATATACCACGCGCACATGGACGTACAGATCAGGATCACCAGCACGGAGCCCACGGTAATGAAGATCGTCCATCCCACCGCATCCAGCAGTCCATACTTGTCAATGGCAGTCAGGTAGTTCTCAATGCCATTCCATGTTTTTTCGGCAGGCAGGGTAAACGGCTCCTTGTTGATGAAAATCTTTTTCTTGAAGGAATTCATGAGCACGACCAGGATCGGCAGGATATAGATCACACCCAAAACGGTAAACACACAGGTCCCAACCATGCTCATTCTGCTTTTTCTTTTCATTTACTGCTGCACCTCCTTCGAACGGGTTGCTCTCAGCTGTACCATTCCGATCGCCACTACAATGACAAAGAAGATCACAGCTTTCGCCTGTCCGACGCCTTCCCATCCGGAACGTCCGTAGAATGTATTAAAGATATTCAGAGCCATCATCTCTGACATCTTCGCCGGTTCTCCTGCGGTCAGAGACAGGTTCTGGTCAAAGAGTTTGAATCCATTGGTGATGGACAGGAACATACAGATAGTGATCGACGGCATCATCATCGGGATCGTAACCCGGAAAAGTCTCTGAATGCCTGTCGCACCGTCAATCTGCGCCGCTTCCATCACATCCCCTGGAATGGACTGCAGGCCGGCAATATAGATGATCATCATATATCCGATCTGCTGCCAGCTGACAAGAATGATCAGACCCCAGAACCCATACCATTCATTCAAAGCAAGCGCCGTGCTGTACTTTGAAAGGATTCCGTTGAAGATCAGCTGCCAGATATATCCCAGTACGATACCGCCGATCAGGTTCGGCATGAAGAAAATCGTACGGAAAATATTGGTTCCCTTCATATTTTGTGTCAATGCCAGCGCCAGCGCAAACGCGATCACATTGATCACCACCAGTGATGCCAGCGCAAACAGCAGGGTATACCAGAACGAATGTCTGAATATGGTATCCTGAAACGCTGCTACATAATTTGAAATTCCGACAAATTTCGCATCGGTAACCGTTGTAAATTCACAAAAAGATAAACCGATTCCCATGACAAACGGAACGATAAATCCAAGGATGAATGCACATAAGGTCGGAAGCACAAAAATCGGCATATACCGTTTGATCGCTTTTTCCACAAAAACGCCCTCCTTCTTTCAAAAGCGGCGGGCGAATCGCCATCGCCCGCCGCATTCGTAAATTATTTTGCTGCCGCTGCTTCCGTCGCCCAGCCGTCAACAAATGCCGTCACCACTGCATCCCAGTTTTCATCGGTCTGATCCGCTGCGTATGCAGTAAGGGCAGATCCAACTCCGTTCTTCCATTCCTCGGAAGGCATTGTGGAGAATACCCATGTGACAGGAGTCTTGCCGTCTTCCAGATATTTATTTGCCTCATTGACCAGTACATTCTCGGATTCCAGATTGGAGCTGAACGGAATGACAAATCCCATCTCTTTGCACATTGCATTCACACCGGTCTCGGAAGTCACGCACCAGTTCATGAAATCAAGCGTTGCCTGAATGTCTTCCTCTGACGCTTTTGCATTGACACACCAGTAATTTTCTGTTCCTGTGCAGACACCCTGATTCTCTTCTCCCTCTACACCGATATAGATCGGAAGGATACCGAGATTTTCTTCGCCGACATCCGCAATGTTGTTGTACTCCCAGGTACCATTCTGATAGAAGACTGCTTCCTCGGTCACAAACTCTGCGGTAGCGTCATCTGCCGTTTTGGTGGAGATTTCGGTCGGTTCACAGGTTGCATTGTTGATGTACAGATCCCAGATCTGACGGTAATTGTCCAGATAGGTGCCTTTGATCGCATCTGTATTATTGATTCCGTCTGCCTGATATTCATAGTAGATTGGAAGATTCGCAAGGTGTGTCTTGAATCTCCAGTCGGAAGAACCGTCCATACCTGCGGAGGTAAATGCTGAGAATCCCAGCTCATCTTTTCTTGCCGTGATATCCTCGACTACCTTCCGGAAACTTTCAAAATCTGTGATATCTTCCGCCGTATAACCTGCCTTTTCCAGAAGCGCCTTGTTATAGATGATGCCGTAGTTCTCGATGACATATGCGATGCCTGCCATCTTGTCTCCATCCATCAGAGCAAAACTGTCGTCGGTAAGTTCCCCTGCGATGTCTGAATCCGAGAGATCGTAGCAGTAATCCTTCCAGCTCGCAAGTCCCACCGGTCCGTTCACCTGGAACAGGGTTGGCGCGTTTGTCTTTGCCATTTCGGATTTCAGTGTCTTCTCATACTCTCCGGAAGCGGCGGTGAGGACCGTTACCTTAACGCCGGTCTCCTCCGTGTACTGTTCCGCCAGTTCCTGCCACTGCTCATCCGCCTCTGGTTTGAAGTTCAGATAATAAACCTCTCCTTCTGCCTCAGAACCCGCGGATTCCGATGATGTGGAAGCGGTGGAAGCGGCGGAAGATCCGGAATTTCCTCCACAGCCTGCCAGCGTCCCTGTGAGCATCGCTGCCGCCAGTATTACCGATAACACTTTACGTTTTTTCATAGTATTTACCTTCCCTTTCTGAAAATACTTATTTTCTTTTGCTGAAATCATCATATCATCAGAAAGGGCAAAACCATTAGCAATTAAAAAACCAATACTATCAAAAAAAATACCTTACTGTTCTTCCTCAAACCTCTGAATGCTTTCATCCTCCAGTTCTGTAAATTCCTCCGGACTGATCTCTCCCGCCGTCAGAAGAGGGAGGGCTTCCCCGAGCACCTCTTCCTGAAGGATCGAGTTCCACTTCACCTGATAATTGGGGACAATCTGGGGGTTTTCCTGATAGGCTTTGATATAATCCTGCTCCGCGGGAATCAGTTCCTCCGCGCTGCTGGAAAACAATTCCTCTTTTTCCTCCAGATTCAGTTTTGTGCGGAACTTCAGGAATTCTACGGCTCCTTCCTTGACTTCTTCGCTGTAGCCGGACACCACCGCCCATCCAAACGTCTCCGGAGATGAGATCAGTTTATTCCCCGGAAACGGGGAAAAACGTACTTTCCCCGTCCATTCTTCCGGGATTTGATCCATCATCCAGTAGCCATTGGGAATCATCGCCGCTTTTCCCGAAAAGAAATTCTCATAAGATACATCAAAATCTGTATACAGGGCATCCTCCGTTGTATACTCAAACAATCGCTTCAGTGTCTCTGCCAGCTGGATGCCGCACACGTTCTGGTAGCTGTCCGGATACAGTTCTTTCATAAACGCGGCGCCCTCCTCCGATTGGGCAAGCTCCGCCGTGGCAAAAAGCATCGGCGCCCATGCCGTCCCTTCCGTATGTAAAGCCAGCGGTGTGATACCATGCTCTTCCAGCGTCTCACAGCATTCCCAGAATTCCTCCCAGGTCTGCGGAAAGGAAGAGATACCCGCCGCGGCAAACAACTCTTCGTTCCAGAAGACGCCCGAACAGGAAAACGCAGCGGTACTCAAAGGCGCAAGATAGATGCTCCCGTCCTCCTCGGAACACGCCTCCAGAACCGCCGGTTCGATCATTGCTTTCCACTCTTCGTCCTCGTTGATCCACGCCGAAAGATCCTCGATCCGTTCATCCTGGATCATCATATGGTAAAAGGACGGCAGCATTCTCAAATCCGTAATGACGGCAGGAAGCGTATCCGTCACATTCTGCCGCTTCAGATTCTGCCGGTACTCTTCCTCCGTTTCCATAATCCAGTCCACCTCCACCTGCCAGACTCCCTCATAAGCCTCATTGAAGGCTTCCACCAGCTTTTCCTCATTTTTGATCCCGGTGGAAGAATCCACAGTGAGGATCATGGGGATGGTGACTTCTTGTTTCTCAGCCGATGTTTCCTCCGTCTCCCGGGCGCAGCCTGTGGACAGAACGGCAAATGCAGAAACTACCGCCAGCAGACGCCGTCTGTTCCTTTTCTCTTTTCTGTGCTTTCTCATTCTTCCGTTTTCCCTCCTCCCGGGATTTTAATGAGACATCTTGTTCCGTCCTGTTCCGCCTCGTAGCAGAAACGAACGGCGTCCCCATACTTCAGCCGAAGCCTGGTCATGATATTCACCACGCCGTATCCCCTCTTCTTGTCGGGAAAGCATTCTTTCAGCTGGGAAAGCGGCATTTCATTCATGGCATTGATCTTCTCCATGATCTCTTTCTCTATGGGCGTTCCGCTGTTGTAAACTTCCAGACACAGGATCTCCCCTTCTTTTCTCACCTGAATGCGGATCTGTCCGCCTTCAAAAATATTGCAGAACCCGTATTTGATCGCATTTTCCACCAGCGGCTGAAGGATCAGCTTCAGCACCCAGGTATGGGCAGCGTCCACCTGACAGTCCACTTCATAAGAAAAAAGATTTTCATTGCGGATCTGCTGGATTTCCATGTAACTCTTCACGTTCTCCAGTTCATCCTCCACCGTCACGATCTCGCTCCCCTTGCTCAGGGACAGTCTCAGATAGGTGGAAAGCGCCTGGATCATTTTCATGGTCGTCTCTTCTTTGTTGATCCGCGCCAGCATATAAATGGTGTCCAGGGTATTGTACAGAAAGTGGGGATTGATCTGACTGATCAGCATATTCAGCTCGCTGGTTCTCAATTCCTTCTCCTGATCTTTGATCTCTTCCAGAAGCCGTTGGATATTGACAAGCATTTTGTTGTAAGACAGTCCGATCTCATCCAGTTCCGTGTTCGTGTGCAGTTCAATGGTCCGTTCGAAATCATTCCCGTCAAAACCGGTCATCGCCTCGTTGATCGTCTGGATCGGTTTGGTAAACCGCTCCGCAAAGTACATACTCAGCACCACAGCGACGATGATCACAACGAGATAAATCCCCGCAAAAACGAGAATGATCTCCGCAAGTCCCTGATTCAGCACCTCGTCCGGCACAAAAGAAAACACGACAAATCCCGTCTCCGCCTGCCGGTAGGCGGACAGGACGCCGCCTTTCACATGCTCTCCCTCAAGGATCATTCCCGTTCCCTGCTGCTGTTTCAGCTGCTCTATCAGGTATGCTTCTTCCGACGCTCCCACAGGAAATTCTTCCGACTGTTCCGCTGTACAGATCTGCCCGTCCGCGTCCATGATCCCGATGGCAGTTTCTTTTCCATTCTCCCGCTCCGTATCAATGATCTCCTCCAGAAATCTGGGATCCATTTTGAAAAACAGCATTCCCGGTTCATGAGCATACTCCAGGCTTCGCACATACCGTCCGATGAACAGTGCTTCTTCCCCTGTCCCGAACAGCCGGTCGCTGGTCCAAAACCAGATGGTCCTGGAGTATTCGTCTCCCAGATATTCCCGAAAACCGCTTTCCTCCACCTGTTCATATGAAATGCTGGAATAGGACCGGCTGTATACGTTCTTCTTATTGTCCACGTAACAGTAATCCGCGATACCTTCCAGATCCACATAGGCAAAAGATTTGCTCAGCGCATTGTAACTGATTTCTTCCAGCCCTCTGGTCTGGAGCGTCTTCTGCACATCTTCATACAGAATACATTCCGCGGTCGCCTCATCGCTGTTCCGATACAGCGCATCCAGCGCAAGCCCTTCCCGCTCTGTCATAAATTCATACTGATCAATGATGGTCGCGGACATTTTCTCCCTGACATAGATCCAGCCTCCGATACTGGAGAGCATCAGCGCCAGGATCAGCAGCGCTATGGTATCTCTCAGGTATTTTTTCCGGATCCCCGACGGTTTTCTCCCTTTTGTCATACTTCATATTCCTTTTTATATTCACTGGGAAGTTTTCCCGTATATTGCTTAAACAGATGGGAGAAGTAGGACGGATTGTGGATTCCCACCTGTTCACAGATATCGCCGACGCTTCCATTCCCTTCCTCCAGAAGCCGTTTCGCTTTCTCCATTCTCTGCTGCAGAAGATACTTCTTGAAGGTCATATGGAAGGTATTTTTGAACACTCTTCCAAAGTATACAGGATTCAGGTAAATATGGGATGCCACCGATACGATGGACAGTTCTTCGTCATCCAGGTGTTCTTCGATATATGCCACCGCCACGGACATATATTCTTTAAAATACCGTGTTTTATCCCCCTGAACATCCTCAGTCCTGGCATCGATGGCGCTGCACAGGATTTTATAGCAGACATCCACGGCTTTTGCCGCATTCAGATTCTGCAGATTGGAATAATAATTCTTGAATTGTTTCCTCAGTTCTTCCGTCATTCCATAGGAATCTTCCATCATAAATTCCACTTTCAGCATCACCTTATGCATATACTGCAGCTGCTGCTCTTCTCCCTGAGGAAGTCCGTAGATAAACTGAATAAAGGCCTCTTTCAGATCTTTCCCACTGTTCTTTCTGACAGCATTGACCACAAGTATCTCCGCATCTCCGGAATAATTTCTCTCTGCCCTCTCTTCCATATCGTCCGGGATCGTAAATGCACTGGCGCCGGACAAACTTGCGAATCCGAAAAGTTTCTGTGCTTCCTCACAGCTTCTCTTGATTCCCGCGATTCCTTTGTACGGTTTGGAGATTGCCGCGACCACCGGGCTTTTTTCCTCTTTCTTTGCGGATTCCAAAATACGCTTCAGCTCCCGGACCGCCCCATTGTCCTGTGTCTTGACAATAAAAATGCAGTTTCCTTCCTCCCCTTCGAATCTCCAGTGATAAAAGCGCTCGCCGATGGCTTCTTCCAGAAATTTCAGCAGCGCAAACCTTGCCGCTTCATAGCCAAGAGAATTCGTGATCTTATAAGTAAGGTCGATATCCGCGCATACCGCGATAAAACGGTCTCCCTCTTCCCAAACGCCTCCAAGGGTCTGGAACACTTCCGCCACCTTTTCTTCCGGGATACTGTTCTTCACATACTTCTGCACCACCACCTGCAAAAAACTTGCCGCATCCTCCGAGAGAAGCTTGTCCCAGCTTTCCAGTTTTGCCTCGTTTTCCAGCTGTTCCATGCAGGCCTCGTAAGCGTTTCGCATGGTTTCCCAAAGTTTTGCGTCATCAATCGGCTTCAGCAGATAGGCGAACGCTCCCAGGTCGCACGCCTGCTGGGCATACTCAAAATCCCGGTATGCGCTCAGCACAATAAAAAGACATTCCGGGCCTGATTTCTGAATTTCCTCCATGACCATAAGGCCTGTGATCTGTTTCATACGGATATCGGTAAGCACCACATGGGGCTTCGTCTCACGGATCACCTGAATCGCCTGTTCTCCGCTCTGTGCCATACCCACAACTTCATATCCCATCCCCTGCCAGTCGTAAGTTTCCAAAAGTCCATGCAGCAGAATCGGTTCATCGTCCACAATCACCAGTTTTAACAATTTCATAAGCTCTCCCTTTTCTCTTCCGCTCAGCCGCTGCCGGCGGAACGGGCTTCCATTTTTATATTATCTTTTATTGTAACTGTCAAAAAACAAACCGTTTATCAAAAATAATATCTCCTATACAAAAAAATAAACCTTTTTCTCTGCACAAACTTCCACTCCGCCGCGGTGCGATCCTCGCGGAGCGTTTTTTTCATAGGAAAGCAATTTCCTATGAAAAAAAACACCTTCAGAGACTTTTCTGTCTCTGAAGGATGTTCTTTTCACAAAAAACTATTACGCTACTTTGCTCTTTGCCAGCTCAGCCAGTGTTGCAAATCCTTCTGCGTCATTGATTGCCATGTCAGCCAGTACCTTACGGTTCAGCTCAACACCTGCCAGTTTCAGGCCGTACATAAACTTGCTGTAGGACAGACCGTTCATTCTTGCTGCTGCGTTGATACGAGCGATCCACAGCTGACGGAACTGACGTTTTTTCTGCTTTCTTCCTGCATAGGAAGTTGCCAGTGCACGCATTACGGATTGTTTTGCTACTCTATACTGTTTGCTTCTGGCTCCTCTGTAACCTTTTGCCAGCTTTAATACTCTATTGTGTTTCTTCTTAGCGTTCATACCGCCTTTAATTCTTGCCATTTCTTATTTTCCTCCTTGATCAACGTTCCATCTCTGCGCAGACAATTACATGTACGGCAGGATCTTCTTCATGTTCTTAATGTTTGTTGCGTCAACTACGGTAGATTTTCTCAGATTTCTTTTTCTCTTCTGAGATTTCTTTGTTAAGATATGGCTCTTGTAAGCTTTATTTCTTACTAACTTTCCTGTTCCTGTTGTTTTAAAACGCTTTGCTGCTGCTCTGCTGGTTTTTACCTTTGGCATTTTTATTTCCTCCTTAAAAGTCTTACTTGCTGCAGTCATACCAAAACAACTGCGCTATCTTAGAGTGTGCCGGTAAACTGCCCAATGCAGTCCTGAGACACTTTCTAACGTTTTTCAGCTAAAAACATCGTCATTGTTCTGCCTTCCACCTTCGGTGCCTTTTCAACCACCGCGATGTCTGCCAGGCTCTTCGCAAAATCCTCAAGGATGTATTTGCTGTTGTTCATATGTGCCATCTCACGGCCCCGGAAACGCAGTGTGATCTTTACCTTGTTTCCCTTGGAAATGAATTTGCGGGCTGCACTTACTTTTGTGTTCAGGTCATTGCTGTCAATATTGGGAGAAAGACGCACCTCTTTGATCTCGATGGTCTTCTGCTTTTTCTTTGCTTCTTTTTCTTTTCTGGCAAGCTCGTATTTGTACTTACCATAATCAATGATCTTGCAAACAGGAGGCTTTGCGGTCGGAGCGATCTTCACAAGGTCAAGACCTGCTTCCTGAGCCTTAAAATATGCCTCTTTCGCAGACATAATTCCTAACTGTTCCCCGTTTTCGCTGATGAGACGAACTTCTTTGTCTCGAATCTGCTCATTAATCATCAAATCGCTAATTGTAGTGCACCTCCATCATATACTCTGAGTCGCTTCGCCGATCCGCTCTTTTCAGCATAAAAAAAGCGGATAGACAGACTATCCACATCAAACATTGTATACCAGCTTTTCCTGCTCAACAGAAAAGGATATTTCAATATTGAACCATAGTCGCCCGTTTGCGCTAAGGTGAGAGTGGATACTCTACTTTCTTTTTCACACTCTGTTACTCTATCATATACGGGCGGGTATTGTCAATACCTTTTTTGTTTTTTTCATATAATTGAAAAAGCGGACGAAAAACTCCCTGGGCGGGCGGCGTCCGTGTACAGCGGGCGGCTGCGGGGAGGCGGAAAATCTAACCGTTCCGGAACCGCCCGGACCGGTGCCCGTCCGCAGGGGCTTTGGAACGCTTAGATTTTCCGCATTTTTCCAGCCGCCCGCCGTACACGCATACCACCTGCGCCTGGCTGCTTTCGTCCGCTTTGCCACCCCACGGCTATCCACGCTTTTTCAAATACTTTCTAAAAAAGCCCACTGAAGGTTCCGGCTCTTGCCCAAGCCGCAGCCAGAGCCATAGAATCAGTTCAGCCGCAGCGGAAGCTGCTGCATTTTGTATCATCACAGCAACAGGCTTCACTGCCTGAGATCTGGATTCCTCCTGCCGTACATTTGCAGGATTCGTTAAACTGACAGTTCTGAGCTTCGCAGTCGATGGCAATGTTGGTGCATCCCATCCCGGATGCCATGGAATTGGTCATTGCATCCTGTCCACGCTCCTGAAAACTTTCGCAGCAGGTCTCCCCCGGCTTGTGGGCATTGCTGCCGCCGATCTTGATGTCTCCTTTTGAACAGAGTTCCTGCTTATTATAAATGCAGGTCGTTGCAGAACAACTTAATGCTGGCATATTCTTTACCTCCTGTTATTTTCTTTTCGGAGATAGTATGCTCTGTTTTTCATTTATTATTCTTTAAATTTTCGCAGCAGTTCAGCTGGCTGAACTATTACAAATTTTCAGACACACTCTGGTTGATTCATTACAAAACTTCACCGACTAGGCTGCTGCAGATTTTATCCTTTCCAGGAGAACACACTTTTTCCACACTTTTATCGTAATTCCATCACAATTTTACTACATTTTTTTCACAGTCTTTTTTTATACTTTCACTTGTAAAGAACAAGGAGGCGTTAAGTTTGGAAGTAACCTTCCAAATCTACCTTAATGACGCAGTAAATGCGTCAGAAATGAGGAAATCATGATGAAAAAATATAAATTCAACCAGGAACATTCCATGCAGCAGAACAACGGGACAGACCGGGATCTCCCGGAGGTTTCCCCGGTACGTCAATCCAGACGAAACAGAAAGCAGAAAGCTTTCCTGAAAAAAGTCAGCGCCCTCGCCCTCAGCGCAGTTCTCTTCGGAGGACTGGCTGCCGGTACTTTCCAGGGTGTGAATCTGCTGATCGAAAGCAGCACGCAGACTTCCTCAAACGGAACTTCCGGATCTTCCAGCCTTTTGAATGCCAGCGAGGTTTCCGCAACCTCCGGCACCTCCAAAGGCAGCCTGGATGTCTCTGATATCGCGGAAGCCGCAATGCCTTCCATTGTATCGATCACCAACCAGTCGGTCCAGGAAGTGCAGAATTATTTCAATACGTTCGGATATAATTATCAGCAGCCTCAGCTGCAGGAAACGGAAAGCTGCGGTTCCGGCATCATCATCGGGCAGAATGACACGGAGCTTCTGATCGTCACAAATTACCATGTGGTGGAAAATGCCGATACACTCTCTGTAAGTTTCATTGACAATCAGGTCTGTGAAGCATCCCTGAAAGGCATGGACTCTACCAACGATCTTGCGGTCATCGCGGTATCTCTGGACAACATTTCCTCCGATACGCTTTCCAGTATTTCCACCGCAGTGATCGGTGATTCCGATTCCCTGAAAGTCGGGGAACAGGTTGTCGCTATCGGAAATGCTCTTGGATACGGTCAGTCCGTGACTACCGGTATCGTAAGCGCAACCAACCGTACCATCAGTTCTTCAGACAGCTCTTCCACTGACACGGAAAGCACGGAAAGCAGCACTTACATTCAAACCGATGCAGCCATCAATCCGGGGAACAGTGGAGGCGCGCTGCTGAACATGGACGGAGAACTCATCGGAATCAACACTGCAAAACTTTCCTCCACAGAGATCGAGGGAATGGGCTACGCAATTCCGATCTCACGGGTACAGGATATCATTGAATCCCTGATGAATGAGACGACAAAGACCAAGGTTGAAGAAGGCAGTCAGGGCACGATCGGAGTCTCCGGAAGAGACATTTCCAGTGATGTGGCTGAAGCTTACCAGATTCCCCAGGGTGTCTATATCAGCAATGTCTCCGAGAACAGCGCCGCTGCTGCTGCCGGGATTACGGCGGGAAGTATCCTGACCAGTTTTGACGGAAATACCGTTACTTCCGTTTCGGATCTTCAGAGCCTGCTGCAGTATTACCCTGCCGGTTCCCAGGTGGAGGTGACACTGATGGTGCCGGATCAGAGTTCCTATACAGAAAAGACAATAACCATCACACTGGGAAGCGCGGATTCTTCCTCCGCTTCCCTGGCATAATCATATAATACCATACTTTCCTATCACCGTACCTTCATTCAAAAAAAGCGGCAGAGTCTGAGCTCCGCCGCTTTTTCCATTCACAGCCACAGACAGGAATCTGCCGCTTTTGTGATAAATTTTTTCTTCTATATTATATAGAATACATTGCCTGAAAATACATTACTTATTTTCTTTTACTTCCACTTCAACCTTGCGGTTTTCGCGGTTCTTGATTTCTTCTTTGATATCAGAGATAAACGCTTCCAGTGTTCTGGATCCCTCGTCGCCTTTGAAGCGGCTTCTCACGGAAACGGTTCCTTCCTCTTCCTCTTTCGCACCGGCGATCAGCATGTACGGAATCTTCTGACCCTGTGCCTCGCGGATCTTGTAGCCGATCTTCTCGGAACGTGTATCCATTTCCACACGGATACCTGCTGCCTGCAGTTCCTCGTAAACTTTCTTCGCATAATCCGCATATTTGTCGGAAATCGGAAGCACTTTTACCTGAACCGGAGCCAGCCAGGTCGGGAACGCTCCTGCAAAGTGCTCGATCAGGATACCGATGAAACGCTCGATGGAACCGAATGCCACGCGGTGGATCATGATCGGACGATGCTTTTCTCCGTCTGCTCCTGTGTACTCCAGCTCAAACCGCAGCGGAAGCTGGAAATCCAGCTGGATGGTTCCGCACTGCCAGGTTCTTCCGATGGAGTCCTCCAGATGGAAGTCGATCTTCGGTCCGTAGAATGCTCCGTCACCTTCGTTTACCACATACTCCAGTCCCAGTTCATCCAGCGCAGAGCGCAGCGCCTCTGTTGCAATCTCCCAGTCCTCGTCGCTTCCCATGCTGTCTTCCGGACGTGTTGACAGTTCCACATGATATTTGAATCCAAACAGACGGTAAACTTCGTCGATCAGGTTCGCAACTCCCTTGATCTCGTCTTTGATCTGATCCTGTGTCATAAAGATATGCGCATCGTCCTGATTGAAGCAGCGCACACGCATCAGACCGTGAAGCTGTCCGGATTTCTCATGTCGGTGAACCAGTCCCACCTCGCCGAGACGCAGCGGCAGATCACGGTAGGAACGCGGTTCGGAGCGGTATACCAGAACGCCGCCCGGGCAGTTCATCGGTTTTACCGCATACTCTTCGCCGTCGATCTCTGTGGTATACATATTTTCCTTATAATGATCCCAATGTCCGGAAGTCTCCCACAGGCGGCGGTTCAGGATGATCGGAGTGGAGATTTCCTGATATCCTGCTTTCTGGTGGATCTCTCTCCAGTATTCCATCAGTGTATTTTTCAGAACCATTCCTTTCGGCAGGAAGAATGGGAAGCCCGGTCCTTCCTCGCACATCATGAACAGGCCAAGTTCTTTTCCGAGCTTTCTGTGGTCACGTTTTTTTGCTTCCTCGATCATCGCCAGATGCTCGTCCAGATCTGCCTTCTTTGTAAATGCTGTACCATAGACACGCTGCAGCATCTTGTTTTTCTCGCTGCCTCTCCAGTACGCGCCTGCAAGGCTTGTCAGCTTAAACGCTTTCACCGGCTTGGTGGACATCAGATGCGGGCCTGCGCAGAGGTCTGTAAATTCTCCCTGACGGTAAAAACTGATCACCGCGTCCTCCGGAAGGTCTTCGATCAGTTCCACTTTATAAGGCTCGTCTTTCTCTTTCATCAGAGCAATCGCTTCCGCTCTCGGCAGCTCAAAACGCTCAATCGGAAGATTTTCCTTTACAATCTTCTTCATCTCCGCCTCAACTTTTTCCAGATCATCGCTGGTCAGCGGAACTTCCTTGTCGATATCATAGTAGAAACCATCTGCGATGGATGGTCCGATCGCCAGTTTCGCATCCGGATACAGACGCTTGATCGCCTGCGCCAGAATATGAGATGCGGTATGACGCAATGCTCCGCGTCCTCCCTCATCGTCAAATGTGAGGATGCTCAGGCTGCAGTCTCTGTCAATGACTGTACGCAGATCCACAACCTCTCCGTCCACTTCTCCGGCACATGCCACACGCGCCAGGCCTTCGCTGATATCTTTTGCGATATCGATCACGCTCATGCTTCCGGAATATTCCTTCTGGCTTCCGTCTTTCAGTGTGATAATCATTTGCTTTTCCTCCTTTTCGTCCATAACTTTTGTTCTCTCAGAGGATTTCTCCTCACAGAGCATGTTTGTTTATAAAGTTTCATGGGGACGACAAAAATCCCCTCCTGCAGCGTATCATCAACGCTGCAGAAGGGGACGATTACTCTTTTTCATCGCGGTTCCACCCCGCTTGTCCTGAACTGCATCAAATACTGCCGGACCGGCATGCTGCAGATGTTCAGAACCACTTCATTCAGGATGATAACGGAATCACCGGGCCGGATTGGGGCCGCTCGGAGCTGGTCTTCGGCTGTTTCCTGACAAAATCCTTCCACCACATCGGATCTCTCTCTGGGACATTCCGCAGCGTACTCGTCTCTTCATCGCTTTGTTTATATGATTTTCTTCAGTATAAGCAGAAAAACACAGATTTGTCAAGTAGTTTTTTTCCGATCTTCTGTTTCGTCATAACAGTTCAGTCTTCTGTTTCGTCCGCATTGATCTGTTGCCTCTTGATTTTTTGAATCTCTTTGGTGGAATGCCAGATCGTAAACACCGCCATGGCAAGAATAAGCACAAACACGGCGGCTCCGGTAGAGGCTGTCATAATTTTCCGGAACATTGGTCCGTTGTCCTCTCCAAAAGCGGAGATCATCGCCGTCTCCAGCGACAGCATGGAGACCAGTGCCGCCGCCAGACTGATAGCTTTGACTGCCTCCATGACCGGGCTTCCTTTCTTCCGGTATTTTACGAAATTGATCACTGCCATCGTAATGGCAAAGAAGGTGTAAGCAGCCATTGCGATCGTGATGATCGGATTATGTTCGAAGCCCCGGCTCTGGCTTACAATATAAAATGCCATCACGCCAAGGGCAAGATTCAGGAGCAGCAGCAAAATGCCGCAAAACCGGTAATGAAGATATTCCCGGAAAAGGTTTTTCCCCAGCTCCCTATGTCTGGTTTCCTTCAGCAGAAAATACCTCATCACAGCCAATATAACATAGTAGCCGGACAGAGTGTAAAACCATGCGGAATGATAATAGATTCCGGATCCCAGCTGCAGCACCGCATACAGCATGTTCACCGTCAGAGAACCGTACAGCGACCATTTAATCCGATACTGGGTATCGGAAAAATACCTTTGCGCAAAGGGATTCTCTCCCCGGAACCACTTTCCAAACCGGATGATCCTTGGAATGCTGGTACAAAGAATCGTCAGCGCATAAGCCGACCATGCATAAGAAAGGTAGGCGATCACATCATCCTCCGGCACGATGAGAAAACTGTACATCAGCATTCCAAACCCTGTCGGAATCACAAGAATCGCGATCAGCCAGTGGGGAAACACCAGACTGCGCAGTATTTTCCCTAACCGCTTCATTTTACCCTCCTCTTCCGCTTCTCCGAAAAGCACAAAGAGGCGGGCGCTTTACCGTCTGTGTTTCTCTGCCGCTGCTTTTGCCGCCGCTTCCCGTTCCGCCTGCTCCTTTGCCAGTCTCTCCTTGGCTTCCTCCACGCTTTCCCCTTCTTTTTTCAGAAAAGCATCTACAAATTTATCACTGATCTTGTTGAATCCTCCGACCACACCGTCCTCGATGGTTTTGTACGTATCCACCACTCCGTGTTCGATGGCTTTATAAGTGCCTGCCACGCCATGTTCAATGGCTTCATATGCCTCGACCGTACCCTCCGCAAGATTCTCTCCTGCTTTCTCTGCCGCCTCCATTCTGAGACGTTCTCCATCTACCTGTGCCTGAAAGTTTTCTTTTTCCAGATCCATCTTTTCACTCATTTCAACATCCTCCATTTATCATCATTCATCTGCAGCAATGTGTTTCTAACAGTTCAGCCTGCCGGGCTGTCACATGCGTTTCACTTGATAACGCTATTCTGCGCTTCGGATGTTTTTGAAATGTGCATATTTTGTTTCTGAATTGTTAAAACTGCAAAATTAAGAAAACTTTATTTCAGTTCCATATGGATCCGGATGTCATTTCCTTTTACTGACACAGTTCCATAGCTGCCCGTGATCAACGGCATCATCGGCGGCAGATGGCCGAGATCCACATCCATGATCACCGGAACCTGGTAATGTTCAAGAATTCCCATCACCGCCTGATACTGATCCAGCCCCATCATTTCCTGTCCGTGAACCAGCGGACGGCCGATCAAAAAGCCTTTCGTATAACGGAACCATCCCGCATGTTCCATCTGCCAGAACGCCCGGCGCAGAGCCATCACATTCAGCTCACAGCTTTCCAGGAACCAGACGATCCCATCGTCTTTGTACTTTTCCACAAATTCCTGTACCCGGTCAAATTCTGTCCCCAGAAGCGTCACCAGACAATCCACACATCCACCGAGAAGCCTTCCGGAAAATTCCACATCCTGATCCGGGAAACGGCGAAGGACCCGCGGTTCTGTCACATGGTACGGCTCCAGCGGATGTTCTGTATCTTTCAGGCTTTCTTTTTCCCATTGATCATAGCCGTGAACCTGCAGATTTTTTCCCGTCAGAATCCCCATAGCGTCGTCGATGGATTCGTGCCAGGGCTCCATGCCGAACGCCGCCGCGCATGGCCCGTAAATCGATGCCGTATCACAGATCGTCGTCAGCAAAAATGTAAAATTGGTATTGTCGGAATACCCCATGTACCACTTGGGTTCCGCCTGCTTCAGCGTCTCAAAATCCAGATGTCCCAGGATTTCACACATCAGCTCTCCGCCGCCGCAGGAGATCAGGCAGTCATTTTCCCGGCTCTGATAAAATTCCATAAGCTCCTGTGCGCACAATTCCGGCGTGTTGCTGATGCCGATCCCACGCCCCTCATAACAGTTGGGTCCAAGCTGAAGCCCATATCCCATACCGCTCCAGATTTCCTTCGCATGTTCAAAGGCGGTCCGGTATGGTTCGATGTTGCATCCAAAAGACGGAGCCACAAATCCTATCGTTCCGTTCTCTTTTAAAAATTTGGGATATCTCATCTCTTTTTCCTTTCTCTGTCGCTGCCCGCAAAATAATTTCGGTAACCATTCATCCAACGGAACGGTTACCGATTTCCAGCCGTATTTTCCTTACTGTGGATAAACCAGACGCTCCTCTTTGATATCATACAGCACCTGCTCCAGATATTTTTTCGCCAGATAATTTGCCATTCCCAGGTTCATATCCAGGTAGTTTCCGCAGTCCTTCGCGGAAGCCCCCGGCACCTCGCCGCGGAAATCACGGATAAACTCAAACATTTCCGTCACCAGCGAAACGATATCCCGTGACTCATAATCTCCTGCAAGCAGCAGGTAAAATCCGGTACGGCAGCCCATCGGTCCGAAATATACAGTTTTTGTGCCGAATTCCGGATGGTTTCGCAGGAAAGTTGCTCCAAGATGCTCAATGGTGTGCACTTCCGCAGTATTCATCACCGGCTCCTCATTTGGGGAAGTCATGCGCAGATCGAAGGTTGTCACTACGCCTCCTGCCACCTGATCCTTTCTGGACACATACACGCCCGGCTGCAGTTTGATATGGTCAATGGTAAAGCTTGCAATTTTTTCCATGATAAATTTCCTTTCCATTTCGTAATCTTTCCCATTATTATAGCAGACCATTGATGAAAAGTGTAGTGATTTTCGTCTCGGTGAGGAGGATACCGCAAGCCGCCGTATGATCAGTAAAAAAATATTCCATTGATCGCCGTCACGATTCTTTCCAAAGGCAGAACACACAACATCACATAAAATGCTGAACCACTCATCACCGCTGTCCGGATCATCGGAAGCTTCCGTCTCTGGCAGGCACACCACAGGACAAACACAATCGCCAGCCATGCCATAAAGACCATCGTGGTAATTCTTTTTTCCGTCAGTCCATACGCACTGATATAAAGAATCATTTTGCTCATTGCCGTCGAGATCAGAAGCAGGGTCAGGACAGAGAGCAAAAGATTCAGGCATCTGAGCCACCGACTCTCTTCTCTTTTTGTCTTCGTAAACAGATTTGCCATCAACAGTACCGCAAGATTTACCACTGCTACCAGACAAAGTTCGAAAAATCCTTTTCTGGCATACTCTGCGTAAGTGTACGTTTCCGGACGTATTCCGGCAAATGCAGAAAACAGATACTGTGCCTGGAGCGCCATAAACAATCCATAACACGCACTGATTGTCATCAACGCTGTGTTCACCGCCGTATCCGAAACGATCCGCACTCCTTCTCCGGTTTTTCGCACCGCTTCCCGTTGGATCCTGTCCGTTTTTCTTTTATAAATGCACCCATAACCCAACCCAAACAGATAGGCAGTCACGGGGAGAGAAAATATCGCCCGCACCAGAAAGCTCCAAATGTCGTCCGATATTTTTTCCGGCAGTTCCAAAACCAGCCTGCCGAAATTGTCATCGGCGCTGGCGAGCAGCGGCAATACTACGAACAGGATTGGAACGGAAAGGAGCAGGCCGCCGAAAACCGCCCCGATCTTTTTTATCCCCAGCCTTCTCAGATTCGCCTGTCCTTCTCCCCGTCCGCCGTCCTGCTCCGGTTTTTCTCCGGTTTCTGTATCCTTTGCATCTTTTCCCGGCTGCTCTTCTCCGCCGCTGGACAACACATGAAAATAGCAGGAGAAGTTTCCAAACGGCACCACCCAGATACTGTTCCAGAAATCCGCTGCCGCCCACTGGGAGGTCCTCCCCTCTTCCATCAGGCATCCGCCTGCCGCCAGTGTCCAGTAAGCGCCAAGCGCCATCGTTCCCAGTACCTGAAGCACCGGTCTCGACGTGTAGAACCCATAGGTAATTCCGGAACCAAGCATCATCGCCAGCCAAAACCAGCTTTCCCGTGGGACTGTCTTCTTCTTCACCCGAAGATAGCCCAGCACTGCCACCGCGTAACCTGCGGTAAATGCTGAAAATTTCCATGCAAAGCCTCCGCTGCTGAGCAGATAAGCAAAGCTGTATCCCAGTATCGTGTAAATCACTGCGAACCAGAAATCTGTGCCGTCTGCCGGAATCGGTTCACGCTTCTCTTCTTTTTCCTCCAAAATGAGCGCAGTTTCACAAGCCAGAATCTCCTGCGCCTCTGGCCGTTCCTGTTTTTCCATATGTCTTTCTCTCCTTTCAGTCAGCGGATGTCTGCAAGTTCTCTTACGTCTCCTCGTCCGGGACATATTCCAGAATATCTCCCGGCTGACACTGCAGCGCTTTGCAGATGCTGTCCAAAGTACTCAGCTTCACCGCTTTTGCCTTTCCGTTTTTCAGAATTGAAATATTCGCCATCGTAATACCGACTTTTTCCGAAAGCTCGGTCACACTCATTTTACGTTTTGCCAGCATTACGTCTATGTTGATGATAATTGCCACGTTTTCCTCCTATCAGATCGTCAGATCCTGTTCCTCCTGTATTCTGCTTGCCTTATATACCAGATGGGAAAGCACTGCGCAGATCACTGACAGTGCAATGCACAGAAACAGGATTAAAACCACCGCAAAAATCATGCTGCCCATACGCTGGTACCATCCCAGCAAAAAGCATGCTGCCAGCAGCCCTGCATACAGGATCGTATCCACCATCATCCATTGGCTCATCCGCTTCAGCGCCTGTGCATTCTCTCTGGAAAAGGATCTGTCCTGTCCGATCCTTACGCAGACTCCCCAGAACATACACAGACAGATCAGACACGGAACCGCCGTCACCAGGATAAAAATACAACTCCCAATATAGAATGCCCTGCCCATCATTTCCGGCAGTATCTGCCGCAGAGACGACGGCAAAAACCAAAGGACAAAAAGCAGAAACAGGATTCCGATTCCTACTGTGATCATTTTCAGATACCTTGCCATTTCTTTCTGACTCATACTCAACCTCCTCGCTTTGCTGTTGCTTTCCTTTCTTACAAGCAGTATAATCCCGTTTCCCATTATTTGTCAATATATATTTATCGTTTTTCGATAAATATATATTCTTTTTCACAAAATCAAAGAGTAGACGGGTAAATAGCAGGCCGAGAATCCCGTTTGTAATCCAAGAATCTCTTTTTGCAATTTAAGATCCTGTTTTGTAAGCGAGATTCCAATTTTGTAAATGAAAATCCCGTTTTGTAATATATATCGTTTAACTCAATTTCAAAAACAGCATAAAGAAAGACGGCCTACGAAATTTTATCGTGTGCCGTCTTTAAGACCACTTAAGTTTTCCGTTTTACCTTTTTAAACTTTCACGTATACGAAACTATGTAAAGTCATCCGATTTCTTTCACTGAATCTCTGAACACAAAATCACAGTGAATCGGCATGCAAGACGAATTTCAAAGGTCATATTGCCACCTTTCCAACTTGATAACAGAAATTCTTAAATACTGCAGGAGTTACACATTTCTGGCCATTCCCAACACTATAAAGACCAACATAGTTTCCGGTAAACGCTCCGCCGGCTTCCGTCGTTAGATAAATAGTTTCTCCGCCGCCAAGTTCCTTCCACTGACCGCCCGGTTCCCGATAGAAAAATACATATTGTTCCAGATCAGACTGCAGCATAATCTCAACAGTGTCCTTTGGATAGTCAATTTCCTTTTCTATTTTCCACAACGTTCCAATCTGTCTGCGCAAAATCAGTTTTCGTTTTCCATCTTTCTGCATGAGAGCGGCATCATAATGATGATAATTATTCATAAATATGGTAAGGCCTGCTTCCTCGCCTTCCTGCACACACTCAAATGTCAGCGTTACATTCGTTGTGCTGACATGATGCTGCTGCCTTCTTCCGAGCCAAGCAATTCTATCCGCATCTTCAAGTTTTCTTTCATTTCCCCACAAAGTCAACTGCCCGTTTCCGCTTTTCCATAATACAGGAGCAGGATTATAGAGCGCATTCCAGGACAGCCCCAGTTTTTCCGTGGAAAATGTATCAGAAAAGAAATCAATATCATCTGCTTCTGACACTCCTTCTCCCGGAAGCATCGGCACATCAAATTCCTCAAGAACACGTCCACAATCTCCAAAAACCGGCCATTCTCCACTAAAATCCACAGGTACCAGCATGCACTCTCTGCCCAGATTATGTCTAGGCGGATAGGAAAATGTTCTTGTTCCCAGACAGATTGCCCACCAGTTACCATTTTTGTCTTCAACCAGATCCGCATGTCCCACGGACTGGATTGGCAGAGGCAGACTGCGGTTTGTCATAACAGGATTTTTAGGACACGGCTCATAATCCTTAAGAAGGCTGCGGCTTCGCGCCATAGTCAGCATGTGACATCGCTCCGTTCCACCTTCTGAAATCATCAGATAATACCATCCGTCTTTTTTGTAAATATGAGGACCTTCCGGGAAACTTCCGCCCGTCCCTTTCCACAAAACATGGCGTGGACCTGTCACTTTGCCTTCCTGCAGATCAATACTCTGTACATAAATCCCTTCCTCGCAGGTACCAACATAATAAGAACTTCCGTCCTCATCAAAATACAGCGAAGGGTCAATTCCCGGCGTATCCAAAAAAATCGGGTCAGACCACTCTCCCGCCGGATCTTTTGTCCATACATAAAAATTTCCCTTATCCGGACTGTTTCCAACATTTGTTGTAATCACGTAGAAAATCCCCTCATGATAGCGAATGCTAGGGGCATAGATTCCTGAATGGTTATGCTCTCCCGGTTCCAGTATCAGCTGATCGCTTCTGCTAAGGCAATGTCCTATTGTCTTCCAATGTACTAAATCTCTGCTGTGCAGCACCGGAAGCCCCGGAAAAAACTCGAAACTGCTGTTTACCAGATAAAAATCGTCCCCAACTCTGCATACACTTGGATCAGGGTAACACCCCTTTACTACTGGATTTGTAAACTTCATACGTTACCTCCTGTGAATTTCTTTTTTGTTTCTCATTGGTTATGATACTTCGCATTCGATTAATCGTTTAACCAACTACCAATTCACACAAAAGTCCAAAAGCATTGGAAACCTTTAAAGCTTCCACAGACTTCCGTGGCGTTGCTGCTTATAAAAAGAAACGTTTCGCCACCTTCAATTCCGACCTCCTGCATTTTAACTTCACTGCACATCATACTGCATCACTCTTTTATAATCATACCCTCTGTCACTCTTCGTCACCACAGGTGCCAATTCAAAATACACCATACCATGTTCCCGAATATTCAGCTTTATCTCTGCGTTCCTGCTGTCAGGATACACTCTGCTGCTGGTAATCAGCGGATTTGCCGCTTCCCTCAGAAGCTTCTTCTGTTTTTCACTCAAGCTGGATGGTTCTCCCAGATCATGCCAGAGCCGAAGCGGATTACAGGTTTCTTCATCCACTATTTTCGTAATCAGCACATACTCTTCTTTATCAGCAGGCACACGTAATCCGATTTCCAGTTCCTTTCCGGTTCGTGTTCTGCTCCAATTCCAGGCTGCACCGCAAAAACTTCCATCTTCTTTTTGAAGCACCACCATATCATCCGATTTATGTACGCATTTTCCTTCCAAATCTCTGAAAAATTTAAAGGTCCAAAAGGTAGGTTTCGGAATACGGCCGTTGGCTACCAGACCAAATCCACCATGGAAAGGCGTAAATGGAACACCATACTCTTCGAAGATATCACCAAATGTCCAGTAGGAATAGGACTCGTTCATATCCCCCAGTCTTGACAGCTGCAGCGCCAGATACGCCGCATTTTGGTTTGTGTCATGCAGCGGGCAGTTTGGAACATAAGACGTATTGAATTCCGTAATATGAATTTCCAACCCTCTGTATTCCTCAAAACTGTCCACAATATTTCTGGTGGTTTGAAGGTTTGCAAAACCTTCTTTCGGATCAAGCAGCGCAGCATAACCATAATGTCCCACATTTTCCGGAAACTCCGTAGTATAGTGATGTCTGGTTATAAAATCCACCGCAATCTTCTCTCTGCGGCAAAATTCCATGAAAGAACGAATCCAGAATTCATCCTGTACCCCACAAATGGCAGGTCCGCCCACACGAAAACGTTCATCCAGAGCCTTAACCGCATAAAAGGTTTTCTGAAAAAGCTTAAAATACTCTTCCATATCTGCATCCTTCCAGAAGCCCGAAAGATTTGGTTCGTTCCATACCTCAACAGGCCAGGTCACCACTTCATCCGCCCCATAACGTTCCATCAGGTGCTTCAAGGTAGCTGTCACCAGTTCACACCATGCCTCATAGCTTTTCGGCGGCGTGGTATTTCCCTTCCAATAAAAAATTGTCTGTTCACCGGAAGCTAACTTTGCCGGCATAAATCCCAGCTCCAGGAAAGGTTTCAGACCACATTTTTGATAACTGTCCATCACCAGATCCAGATAAGTAAAATTGTATTCTACCTGTCTGTTTCCTGATGCATCCTCATATTCCTGATAAATTGCCATGTCATCAGAAAACAAACCATGTCCCCTGATATGACGAAAACCTATTTCTTCCTGCACCAGCTTCAGCTGTTCCTGATATTCCTGCTGCAGTGCCAGTCCCATTCTCCCGGTTCCGATACAAAAATCTACATTGTTATGAAAATGAACATTCGCATTCGTATCAATCTGATAAAATCTTCTTATTTTCATTTAGTTCGTACCTCCATCAAAAACAAAATTACAGTCAGTGAATCCGCAATAAAGCAATCCTCAGTTTTCCAGGCATTTCCGCTCTTTAACATGTGACAGGTAAAATAATAAAAACCTTCAATCGTTCTCTTTTTCCATGGACCTGCAGGATCTGAACTCGTTAACAGATAGGGTATGAAATGCCCCCCATTTTCACTTCTCCTTTTTATCGTAAGCTACGTTTTATGCCAATGTAAAAGATAAAAGACTCGCAATGCCATCCCCTCTGTAGGTCAAATAGATAGACTGTACGCCGTCCGGAATCTGAACCGGCGTTGAATATTCCTCCCAAACATTGGTAAATTCAAGTTTGATTGTTGCCAGCACTTCCCCATCCCATGCAGTTCTTACTTCAAAGACGCCCGCTGCATAACCACGGGTCTTAATACGGATTTCCTTCACATCTTTACAATCAAAGTATTTAAAACCGGCTGTCGCAGAGTCTTTCATATTTGTAATATAACCCGGTTCTTCGTCACCGTCTCTTCCATCCTGAACAATCTTCGGAAAACGGTCATCTCCCACATAAACAGAGGGAATGTTATTATAAAGATGACAGGCGATATGAGCAGGATATTCTCCTTTTCCCTGAAGCGGTCCGCCGTTTAAGCCGCAGGATGTGATTTCCACCTGAGGAATAGAGCCGTCCGGCAGAATGGTCAGCTTTTCCGCACAGCCCTGTCTGCTGTACCAGGTTCCATTGGTATGACGATGATAAAAAATGTACCAGTCATCCTGAATTTCGACAATGCTGCCATGATTGTTTGCCCCATAAGCCATAGGCATTTCTTTCGGTTTATAGGTGTCGATATGTAAATCGCAATTGCTTACAATGACACCTCCATATTTGAAACCTTCTGTTGGATTTTTACTGGTGGCATAGCACAGTTCATGCATAACAATAGAAGAATATACGAAATAATAAGTATCTCCTACTTTGCGCATGGATGGCGCCTCGAAAAATTCATGTCCTTCAAAACCTGTTCCTTCGCTGTATTCACAGCTTGGAGCAATGATTACCGGTGCTTCCAGAATTGTCAGCATATCCGGTCCCAGAACAGTAGCCATGGCACCGGTTCTGGATTTGTCACCCCGACCACAAAATCCGGTGTAGAGATAAGTTTTGTCCCCCTCTGTCAGAAGGCCTGGATCAAACTGCGGTTGATCTCCTTCCTTCTCGCCCAGTCTGGTTCCGTCCGCATAATGTACATAACCATAAAATTCATATTTTCCAGCTGGCGTATCGCACACCGCTACAGAAACGATATCTACGTGATCCAACACATAATACAGATAATATCTGCCATCCGGACCTACCGTCACATCCGGGGCAAACAGACACATTTTCCCATCTCTGTTCAGCGGATCTGATGTTTTTTCATAAATCACTCCTTCATAACGCCAGTTTCCAAGATCATCTACCGGAGCAGACCAGCAGACATAATCGCCCAGACAGAAGACATATCCGTTAAAACGATCATGCGATCCATAAATGTAAACTCTATCTCCGAAAACATAAGGTTCCCCGTCAGGAATATATTCCCAGGATGGTAAATAGGGATTAAAAGCCTGTTTCTTCACAATGAATTGCTCCCTTCGAATTTTTATCTATCTTCAGAATATCCCATTGACTTTTTTCGCGCAATGAATAATACTAATGGATAATTGATCTATCCTCATATTAATAAAAATTCAAAATATGTTTTCACACACTGCATTTTGAAAGGATGTGCTGTCCATGAATCAAATTCACTTCGTCGGCTATGAGGGAATTCATTCCGAGGATTTTAAATATGATATACCGGAAGGTTTTAACTTTTATCTGCTGGTCATCACAACGACGCCTGCACTTTTCCGTGTACAGGGTAAGGTCATGGAATATCCTGCTCACACAGCAGTTCTGTATCCTCCTAATCATGAAATCTGGTATGCCGCAGATAATCAGCCCTATGTCGATCACTGGCTTCATTTCTCATCAGATGAAGCTTTCGTCACCAAATTTCCCCGCCAGGCAGTTCCGTTCCCGATTTTCGATCCTGATTACTGTCGCAACCTGTTTCAGCTGCTGACCTGGGAAACTGCGCAGCTGGTTTGCCCAGCTGGAGACGGACTGAATGATGTCACAGGAGGCATGCAAAATACCAACGCTGTCATTCATAATTGCAATACGCAGATAAGACATGCTATATTGAACAGCGAGCAGAACAACCTGAACAGCACCCAATTACTCCGGATTCTGTTCAACAAACTGCATAATGATATTATGAACACTGCCTCCACCAGACATAATCATGAGTTACTGGCCTTGCGCAGACAGATTGCTGCAAACCCGCAGTTTTCCTGGAACATTTCCGATATGGCAAAGGATTTACACATCAGCACCGGATATCTGCAGCTCTTGTACAAACGGGAATTTAATGTTTCCTGTATGGACGATGTGATAAGTTTCCGCCTGCTCAAAGCAAGGGATCTCTTGATCTATACCACAGAAAGTATTTCCGAAATTGCCTGGCAGTGTGGCTATAATAATCCAGAACATTTCTGCCGTCAGTTCCGCAAATTCACCGGAACCTCTCCGGGAGAGTTTCGGAAAAATTCTCTCAAATAAACACAGTACTCACCGGATAAAGCGGCACTGTTTTTTATCAAGTTTCTGTACGTAGGCTCAAGAACTTTGCTACACCACTTCCTTCATCCATACCATTACTGATACCGGCTTGTGGTTCGCTACACTTGGCGGTAAATACCTGTGGCTGGACTTTCACCAGTAAGACTAGTGCCATGCTCGGCACACAGAAAAGGTGGCCGAACGATTCGACCACCTAAAAATCAACTATTTTTTCTTTTCCCGCTTTTTCCCGGTAAACTCCAGAACGTCGATGCAATAGACACCAACCCGCTCCAGCATCTCCGGAAGAAAGTCCACCGACGCCTCTGGATCCGTGTGTTTCATCAGCAATGTCAGCCCATGGATCTTTTCCTCCTGCGCGGTAACCTCACGGACGCTCCCGGTTCCCATAATGCTTCGGTAGGCGTAGGAATAACTGCAGGTATACTCCCCGGTGATGACCTCATGACCGCAGTCCATTTCCAGGGCAGCCACCGGATGCCTCACAAACGCCTCGGCTTTTCTGCCTTCCTTTGCGCTGTGGATATAAAGCCGCAGCTTCCGCGCGCCGTTTTCTTCCGACAACTCATAGCCAAAATTTACAGGGACGATAAACATCCCATCTTCATCCGTCAGTCCCAGACGCACCACATCGCAGTCTTCCAGGATCTGGCGGAGCGCTTCCGTCTCCGTGACCTCTCTCTTCGCCAGACGCATATTTCTCATCACCGGCGTTCTCCTTCCTGTATGCTCAGATTTCGTAACCGTTCCTCTGGATGACTAGTTATCAGATCTCTCTGGTATACGTCTTCAGCCATTCCTTCTCATCCTCTTCCAGATAAGGAGAAACCACCTCGTATACTTTCTTGTGATAATCATTCAGCAGCTTCTTGTCTTCCGCAGACATCTGCTCCGGATCGATGGCATCCAGATCCATCGGAACGAAGGTGATCGGCTCTGTGTACATAAACTGACCGTACTCATTCTTCTCTCCCTCGCAGATCAGAAGTTCATTTTCCAGACGGATACCGTGGGAACCTTCAATATAAATACCAGGTTCATCGGTGATGACCATTCCCGCTTCCAGAGGATCCACCTCGCCGGGGCGTTCTTTCCAGCGAAAACCTGCCGGTCCTTCATGAATATTCAGCAGATATCCGACCCCGTGTCCGGTTCCATGATTGAAGTTCATGCCGCGATCCCAGAACGGCTTTCGCGCCAGGATATCCAGCGCAACGCCCGTGCAGCCCTTCAGGAATTTCGCGTCCGCCAGCCGCAGATTGCTCACGGCAACCAGGGTGAAATGTTCTTTCATCAGCGGAGTCACTTCTCCCAGCGCATAGGTACGGGTGATATCGGTGGAACCTTCATAAAAGCCCGCTCCGGTATCCGTCATCAGAAATCCTTCTGCCTTCAGCTGGACATTGGTCTCCGGAGAGGAAGAATAGTGGACGATCGCCCCATGCTCCCCGTATGAACTGATCGGAGCAAAGCTCGGACGAATAAAGTTGCCCTGCTCCGCCCGCAGTTCATCCAGCTTATCGGAAGCGCTCATCTCCGTGATCACTTCTTTGTCATAATTTTCTTTCAGCCATTTCATGAATTTTACATGGGCAACACTGTCTTTGATCTCAGCTTTGCGGATATTCTCGATCTCCACCGCATTTTTGACAGCCTTGAACAGAATCTCCGGATTTCTTGCCTCAACCTTTTTGACCGTTTCCGGAATATTGTTATAGAGCGCGTAATTCAGCCGGTCAGGATCCAGCAGCAGAACCTCTCCCTCTTTGGCATTTTTGATGTCCTCATAAATCGCATTGTAAGGATGCAGCACAACTCCGTCTGCTTCCAGCGCCGCGCGGATCTCCTGGCTCAGCTTTGTCTCATCCATATACAGTTCCACAGAATCCATCGTGATCACTGCGTAAGAAAGGATCAGCGGGGAAAACGCCACGTCATTGCCGCGGATATTCAGCAGCCAGCAGATGTCATCCAGTGTCGTCAGTACATGACGGTCAGCACCGTATAGTTTCATCTCATTGCGTACTCTGTCAAGTTTGGAAGCCACTGTCTCTCCCGTGTATTTCAGATCCAGCGCAAACGCCGGTTCTCTGGAAAGTTCCGGACGGTCGTTCCAGATACTGCCGATCAGATCTTCACTGTAAATAATCTTTCCGTCTTTGGATTCGGCGATCCGCTCGTAAGCGCGCCCCTCGCCAACCGCAACGGTCCTTCCGTCGAATCCCAGCACACCCTTTTCCGGAAGCTGTTCCTGAAGGAACTCCCGGATCGTCGGTACGCCCGGTTCTCCCATCTTCATCAGTTCCACAGTGCTGCCCTCCAGCTCTTTTGCCGCCTGGATGAAATATCTTCCGTCGGTCCAGAGGTACGCATGCTCCCTGGTGATCACCGCGGTTCCTGCCGATCCGGTAAATCCAGTGATAAACTGGCGGCATTTAAAATATTCTCCCACATACTCACTCTGATGAAAATCCGCTGTTGGAACGATATAAGCATCCATTCCATAGTGGTTCATCTGCTCGCGCAATTTGGATATTCTTTCCGGTACATTCATTGTTTTCCTGTCTCCCTTCATTTTGTTTCTATATCGTCTCAAACCATTTCTTTGATTTAACGGTTCTCGGCTTTTCCGTTTACTTCTGTTTTCTTTCGTCAGTAGCTTCTCAGCTCGTCTCCATCGTCTCCGGTATTTTCGATTTTTCGGATGATCAGGTCATAACTGTAGCTGTCACTGACACGCACGGTCACCCGGTCACCGACTTTCCTGTGAAAGATCGCCTTTCCCAGCGGAGAATCAATGGTCACATACCCTTTCAGGGAATTTCCCCTGACGGAAGTCACCAGTTTATAGACCTCCTCCTCGTCATCCTCCTCCACATAGACCGTAACCGTGTTATTGATCCCAACCTCATCCTCATCGGACGCATCGGAAATCACCCTTGCCGTCTTTATCATCTTTTCCAGATAACGAATCCTGCTTTCATTACGGTTTTTGTCCTGTTTTGCCGCCTTGTATTCAAAATTTTCACTCAGGTCGCCCTGAGCCCGGGCCTCTTTTACCGCTTCCAGCTCTTTTGGCCGCACGACCAGCTTGCGGTAATCGATTTCCTCCTGCATTTTTCTGATATCACTTTCCGTCAGACGGTCATACATTTTTCCTCTCTCCTTTAACCTGCGAAAACAGAATCCGGACAGCCGCCGGATTCTGTTCGTGAACAGCTGCTCATCGCAGCCCTGCATCAATAGACGATTACCGGGAAACCATAGGAAACCACTTCATAAATTTGTCTCACTGCCTCCAGCGGCGTATTGACACACCCATGGGAACCGTTGGTCAGATAAATATCTCCGCCGAATGCCGATCTGGTCGTCAGGTCATGCAGACCGATGGTCAGATCTTCACTGTAAGGAATCCAGTAGTTCACATGGGCGGTATAGGACGGTTCACCGGTTGCCGGATTGATCTTTCCCGTCATCGTATAATCGGTGGTCTTTCCTTTGACTTTCCAGACGCTGCCTCGCGGAGTTTCCGTTCCGTTGCTCACGTCTCCGGTCACCACCGGCGTCTCCACCAGCAGTTCGCCATCCACATAGCACCACATGGTCTGCTGGTCAATGGAAATCTCCACATAGGAATTTCCGATATCGTTGGTTTCCCTGGATCTTGCAGAATTGGTATACGTTACCTCAAAGGTTCCCTGGGTTCCTGCCGCAATAGCGCTGGACAGATTCTGGGCGGTCGTGGTCTCATCCATCAGCCATCCGTAGTCACCGCCGGACACCTGAACCGTACTGCCGCTGGAGGTCCGGAAGGTCCTTGTGGCTCCCTTGGTATTATATTTTGCAGCCAGAGAGCTGACATATTCTGTGATCTTTGCAGAATCAATGATGTCATTTCCATTTTCATCCTGCGTCACCCATGTTTTCAGGAGGGCTCCATTTACAGTCTCCGTGCGCCCGCTTCCAAAATCCATCGTCAGATTGGCGGATACCAGCTGATTCAGCTGATTCACTCTGGCATTCAGCGCTTCGTCATCCTGATAAACGGACGGCTTCAAATAACATCCGCTGTCCGACAGATTCACTTCCGTCTGTCCGCAGTCGATGGCGCTTTTTACTGTCTCCAGCAATTTGTCCCGGTCCAGCTGATTTCCCTCAACTTCCGGAACGATGGTATAGCCATTCTCCGTATCGCCCACAGCCGCATCCTGCGGCGGCGTATAATTTCCTTCCTGCATGCACTGAAGGCCGTTGATTGCTGCCTCCAGGGACGCCTCATCATAGCTGACCGACACCTGAAGCTCATGCTCCTTGTCCGTAAATACTTCCCCAATCCACAGCCATGAATTCTGATCTTCCAGGAGCTGATCTACCTCCTTGTCATCTTTAAACGCAAGACCGATCTGTTCCGCAGAAATATTTTCGGACGTACCATCCATCCCGACCAGATTCAGTACATATTCTTCCGTCTTCTGCGCCAGCTTTTCCTTCACTTCCTCGGCTGTCAGTTCCGTGCTGTCAATCCCATTGATGGTTGTTCCCGAATAAAAATGCCTGCTGAAATGCAATGCATTGGCGGCATAAGCGGCAATCATCAGGACCAGAAGAGCACCGGCAATAGCAAGAAGGATTTTCTTCTTTTTTTTCATTTGTATCTTACCCCTTTTCTTAATTCTGTTCCTCTCAAAGCCATAAGAAATAAACTGTAGCCGATTATACCACATCTTTTCGCAGAAAATTTGACAATCCTGCGACAAAAGCATTAAATTTTTAACGTTTTATGTTGCGATAATGCGTCTTTATAAAGAATCTCCCCGTCAAGAACTGCAAAATACAGTTCCTCCACTTCCCTCATTCGCGCCCTGCCGTTGGTTCCCTCGGTGATCTTTGCTTTCATCTGCTCCACCTGCCCCTTCGGAAGCAGCACCTGCATCGTCACCTTGTCCGTATATTCCGTATCCAGAACAGGAACCTTATCCTCCGCCAGCAAATACTGAATCTTACCGATCCCATTGTAATCCGACTGGATTTCCATCCGGACGCCATATTTCTTGTCAATGATCCTGCTGTTCGCCAGACCCTCCTGAACTGCCTTGGAATAAGCCCGCACCAGTCCTCCGGTTCCCAGCAGCGTTCCGCCGAAATATCTTGTCACGATCACGATCACATTCGTGATCTCTTCTCCCAGCAGCACATCCAGCATCGGACGTCCCGCCGTTCCCGACGGCTCCCCGTCATCACTGCACCGGACCGTTTCCCTTCGTTCACCGATCACATAGGCAAAACAGTTATGGGTAGCGTCCCAGTACTTCTTCCTCGCCGCCTCCAGAACCTCCAGCGCTTCCTCCTCCGATTCCACCAGGCGCACCGTAGCAATAAACCGCGATTTCTTCTCCACGATCTCCCCGACGCCTCCCTGATAGACCGTCCGCAACTGTTCCATCATAACAAACTCCATTCCGCCGCCTGTTCAGGCAGCATTAACCTATTACCCCGTACAGCATTCGCTAAATAACTACACCAAATCGCTTGCCTGCTTTCCCGATTGCACAGGTCAAAAATACTCAGCGTAGCCCGCTACGCCTGCGTTTTTTGACCTGCACACTCGAAAAAGCATTCTGCGCGCTTGGTCCAGTTATTTAGCGAACGCTGTACTTGAAATTATATCCCATCCCCCGTTTTCTGACAAGTCCCGTGTTTTCTACCGCCAGCCGTCCCCGGCACACGCACCGCCTCTGCGCTGGGATGGTTTCGTCCGTCTCTCTTCACCCTTCCAAATTGTGAACTTTTTATTTTTGGCTTTTCTAACCCGTTCATATTTGATATAATGCGAATATGGTTATACTTACCATAAAGGTTGTATAAGGAGGAACGATATGAATTTTGGAAAAAAGAGTGTCGCCGACAAGCGTGACAAGCTGACTTCTGCCAATGCCAGAACAGGACGGTCTGCAGGTGTCTATGCGCTGCGGACCGGCTTTTTTCTTCTGCTTCTTCTGGTGGTGACGATCATCAGCCTTGGCGTTGGAATCCTTCGCGGACTGATTGACAGCGCCCCGGATATCTCAGACGTGAATATCATGCCTCTCGGAAACGCCTCTTTTATCTACGACGCGGACGGCAATGAGCTTCAGAAGCTGACCGGCGCCGGCGGAAACCGTATTTCGATTTCCATCGACGAGATCCCTCTGAACATGCAGCACGCGATCGTGGCGATCGAAGACGAACGTTTCTATGAGCATAACGGAATAGACCCCAGCGGTATCCTGCGGGCTGCTGTCGTAGGTGTTACAAATGGCTTTAACTTCACAGAGGGCGCCAGTACCATCACCCAGCAGCTTCTGAAAAACAATGTATTCACAGACTGGATGGACGAAAACACGCTGGAACGTTTCCGGCGTAAGTTCCAGGAACAGTATCTGGCGCTCGAGCTGGAAAAATATCTGACGGAGCAGGGAGAAGACACAAAAAGCGTTATTCTTGAAAATTACCTGAATACCATCAATCTCGGAAGCGGCTGCTACGGCGTCCAGACGGCATCCCAGACTTATTTCGGCAAGGATGCCAAGGATCTGAACCTTTCCGAATGCGCGGTGCTCGCCGCGATCCCTCAGGCACCTACACGGTATAATCCGAGAACCCATCCGGAAAACAATCAGAAACGCCGGGACCGTGTGCTGAACAATATGCTGGAACAGGGCTATATCACCCAGGCGGAATATGAGGAAGCGCTCAATGATAACGTTTATGAGCGGATCCAGATGCAGAGTCAGTTTGAGGAAAAGGAAACCCCTTATTCCTATTTTAATGACGAAGTCATCTCCCAGGTGATCAACGACCTGATGGTCCAGAAGGGTTATACGGAAGTCCAGGCGCAGAATGCGGTTTACAGCAGCGGTCTGCATATCTATACCACACAGGACTCCTGGATCCAGTCCGTACTGGATGAAGAATTCCAGGATCCGGACAATTACCCGCCGGATACCCAGGTGGGACTGGACTGGGCGCTGACCGTCACCCATTCCGATGGAACGGTTCAGAATTACAGCAAGGAAATGATGCAGCTTTTCTTCCGCAATGACGATCCGGAATTTGACCTTCTGTTTGATTCTCAGGAAGAGGCCCAGAGCTATATCGATGCTTATAAAGCTTCCATTCTGACCGAGGGCGACACGATCACTGCCGAGCGGGCTGATTTTACCATGCAGCCTCAGGCATGCATGACCATCATCGACCAGTCCACCGGTTATGTAAAGGCACTCGTCGGAGGTCTCGGAGAGAAGACTGCCAGCCTGACGCTGAACCGCGCGACGGACAGTTACCGTCAGCCGGGATCTTCTTTCAAACCACTTGCCGCTTACGGTCCTGCGCTGGATACCGGAGCGATCACCCTTTCCACGGTGATCAAGGACGAGCCATACACCTATGAGGACGGCACTCCGGTCCGCAACGCAGACGGCAGATACCACGGAAACGTAACCGTGCGCGAAGCAATCATACATTCCTACAATATTCCGGCGGTCAAAGTCCTGACGGAGATCACACCGGAGACAGGATACAATTATCTGACAAAATTCAGATTTTCTCAGCTTCTGCCATCCGAGAGCAGTCATCAGTCCATCGCCCTTGGCGGTCTGACCAACGGTGTCAGCAATCTGGAACTGACCGGCGCCTACGCGGCAATCGCCAACGGAGGAACCTACAACCAGCCGATCCTGTACACCAAAGTGACAGACAGTGACGGCAATGTGATCCTCGACAACACCAACCGTCAGAGTACCCAGGTCTTCCGTGAGAGCACCGCATATCTGCTGACCAGCGCGATGGAAGACGTTGTGGAAAGAGGTACCGGAACCGCCTGCCAGATCGACGGCATGGCTGTTGCCGGAAAAACCGGTACCACAAACGATTACACGAACCTGGTGTTCGCGGGCTTCACCCCTTACTACACTGCCGCTATCTGGACCGGATACGACGTTCAGGCGGAGATTCCGGCAAGCAACCGGAGTTTCCACAGAGAATTGTGGCAGAAGGTAATGGAGAGGATCCACGAAGACCTTCCGGAAAAAGAATTTGAAATGCCTGCGACGGTCAAAGAAGTCAGCATCTGCAGCGAGACAGGACTTCTGGCACGTTCCAGCTGCGACGCAGTCACAGAATACTATGCGGTATCGGATGTTCCGACCAGACGCTGTGCCGGCCACTATGTAGCGCCGCCAGCCCCAACGGCAACTCCGACACCGTCGGTAACCCCAACACCTTCCGTAACTCCGACGCCGGGTGCGACCGATCCTTCGGCTCCTTCCCAGCCAACGACTCCGGAAGTCACACAGGCTCCTGAAGCGACGCAGCCTCCGGCAGCCACGGAAGCTCCGGCGGCAACTCAGCCTCCGGCAGCAACAGAAGCTCCGGCGGCAGCTCCGATATCCACAGGCGGAACCTGATCAACGAAAAAGGCTTACACGTTCAGATTTTACAAACCTGAACATGTAAGCCTCTTTTTTCGCTTACCGCTCCATATTCCGGCAGCCGCTTATCCCAGCGCCAGTTTTGCAGCTCCGTAGATTCCCGCATCATTTCCAAGCTCTGCCAGCACGATCGGCGTTTCCTTACAGGAGATAAACGCATCTCTCCGGTAATATTTCTTCACACCATCGACCAGGATTTCTCCGGCTTTGGAGACGCCTCCGCCGATGACGATGACCTCCGGATCCACCACGCACGCAAACATCGCAAGGGCATTTCCAAGATAAGCAGAAACCTCCTCGACGATTGCTGTCGCCGCCTCGTCTCCTGCTTTCAGCGCATCATAAACAGATTTTGCTGAAATACGCTCCGGATTCAGCATAGTTTTTCCCTGATAGGTCGCAAGATAACGTTTTGCCAGGCGGACGATTCCTGTCGCAGACGCCATCTGTTCCAGGCAGCCGCGGTTTCCGCAGTTGCAGACAGCCGTCTCCGTGGGATCCACGCAGGCATGTCCGATCTCACCGCCGGCTCCGTGAGCTCCGGCTACGATCTTGCCGTCCACGATAATTCCTCCGCCCACACCGGTGCCAAGGGTCACCATGATCAGGTTTTTCGTGCCGCGTCCGCCGCCGCCCCACATCTCTCCGAGGGCCGCCGCATTGGCGTCATTCGCTGCCTTTACCGGAATTCCGCCCAGTGCGCCGCCCAGCTCAGCAACGATATCCTTGTATCCCCAGTTCAGGTTAACTGCCACCGCAATCTCACCTTTTTCGTTGACCGGTCCCGGGAGATCGATTCCAACGCCTGCCACATCTTCCTTTGCGATTCCTTTTTCCTTGATCTTCTTCAGAACCGTCTTCGCCACGTCAGGAAGGATCTGATCCCCGTTATTCTCTGTCCGTGTGGGAATCTCCCACTTTTCCAGCAGCGTTCCGTCCGCCTGAAAAAGTCCGCATTTAATCGTTGTTCCGCCTACATCAATACCAAATACATAGTCCTTCATCTCTCTTATCTGTCTCCTTCTCTTTTTTTGACCAGATTTGCCTGTACACGCTTGTACAGTTCCTGAGCCGCATTATAACCCATCTTTTTCTGTCTGTGGTTAACCGCTGCAGCCTCTACAATGATCGCCAGATTCCGTCCCGGACGGATCGGCAGAGAGTGGCAGACAACCTTGTTGCCAAGGAATTCGATATATTCTTCTTCCAGTCCAAGGCGGTCATATTCTTTATCTCTGTCCCATTCCTCCAGCTTGATCACCAGATCGATGGACTGCGTATCTTTTACGCTCTCTACACCATACAGCGATTTTACGTCGATGATTCCGATGCCGCGCAGTTCGATAAAATGCCGGGTAATGTCCGGAGCGGAACCCACCAGCGTCACATCGCTCACACGGCTGATCTCCACCACATCGTCGCTGACGAGACGATGTCCGCGCTTCAGCAGCTCCAGAGCCGCCTCGCTCTTTCCGATCCCGCTCTCTCCCATGATCAGGACACCTTCACCAAAAACATCCACCAGCACACCGTGGATGGAAATCATCGGCGCGAGCTTTACGCCCAGCCACCGGATAATCTCCGCCATAAAAGAAGATGTCGCCTTTTCCGTGCCGAGCGCCGGCACCTGATATTTTTCACACAGGCTCAGGATCTCCTGTCCCGGCTGCATGTTGGTTGTAAAAATGACACATGGAATTTTTCTGGACACAAAATCCTCAAACATTTTGACACGCACCTCTTCTTCGAGGTGCTGCAGATAGGAAAATTCCACATAACCGATGATCTGCACCCGCTCATTGGCAAAATGCTCATAATATCCGGTCAGCTGAAGTGCCGGACGATTGATATCCGGGGTGGCGATCCTCACATCATCCATGTCCACATCCGGTGTCAGATTTTTCAAATTCAGTTCTTCTACCAGAGTTCTTAAACCGATTGTCTTCATACCCTTCTCCTTCCAGGGAAATCCCCGTTTTTTCCGCCGGTTCTCCGTGGTTCCGCAGCACACGGGATCCGGCTGTTTTTATCATTTTATCACAGGAAAACCAGTGATTCAATGGTGAAAAAATTCATATACCTGGCGCGCCGCCCGGGCGTTCATCGACGGAATTTTGCTCAGTTCTTCCTCACTGGCATTCCGCACATCCTCCAGACTCTGGAAATGACGCATCAACGCCTTCCTCCTGCTCGGACCGATCCCCGGGATATCGTCCAGGATGGAATGTACCTGCCCCTTGCTCCGCAGCAGCCGGTGATATTCGATGGCAAACCGGTGCGCCTCATCCTGGATCCGTGTGATCAGCTTAAAGCCTTCGCTGTTCCTGTCAATGGGGATTTCCACATTCTGATAATACAGCCCGCGGGTCCGGTGCTTGTCGTCCTTGACCATACCGCAGACCGGAACGGAAAGCCCCAGCCGGTCCAGCACTTCCAGCGCCACATTCACCTGTCCGCGTCCCCCGTCCATCATGATCAGATCCGGCAGCCGTTCAAACCCGCTGTCCTCCTGAATGCCTCTCTGGAACCTTCGCCCAAGGACTTCCTCCATACTTGCATAATCGTTCGGCCCCTGCACCGACTTGATCCGGAACTTCCGGTAATCCGCGCGTTTTGGCCGCCCTTTCTCATAGACCACCATAGATCCGACCGACTGGAAACCGCTGATATTTGAGATATCGTATGCCTCGATCCGTTCCAGTCCCGGAAGATCCAGCCAGTCGGAAATCTCCTTCATCGCGCCGAGGGTACGGCTTTCCTCCCGCTTGATCCTTTCCCTGTCCTGGTTCAGGACGATCTGGGCATTCCGCTCCGCAAGCTCCACCAGTTTTTCTTTGGAACCCTTTTTCGGAACCCGGATATAGACACGGCCGCCCCGCTTTTTCCCCAGATATTCTTCCATCAGCTCCCGATCTCCGATCTCCTCAGAGATCATCAGTTCCCTTGGCACAAATGGGGTTCCCGCATAAAACTGCTTGATGAAACTGAGGAGCACCTGATCGCTGGTATCCTCCTCTCCGATATGGAGATAGTAATGCTCTCTTCCAATAAGTTTTCCGGAACGGATAAAGAAAATCTGCGCCACCGCATCCTCCTGATCCATCGCCAGCGCGATCACATCCTTGTCCTCGCTGTCGCTGTTGGTGATCTTCTGGCGTTCGCCAATCCTGCGGATGTTGTCGATCATATCCCTGTATTCCTTTGCTTTCTCAAAATTCAATGCTTCGGATTCCTGCATCATTTTTTCGTGCAGTTCCTTGATGATATCCTTGAAATTTCCATTGAGAAAATCCAGCGCCTGACGAATCTGTGCCTGATATTCCTCTTTCGTCACGTACCCTTGACAGGGCGCCTTGCACTGATGGATATGGTAATACAGGCAGGGGCGGTCTTTCCCCTGATCCCGCGGCAGTTTTTTATTGCACACTCTTATCTGATAAAGTTTGCGGATCAGTTCCACCGTCTCCTTGACCGCAAGTCCGCTGGTGTACGGCCCGAAATATTTCGCCTTGTCCTTTTTCATCGTCCGGGCGATCAGGATGCGGGGGTACTCCTCCTGAACGGTCACCTTGATAAACGGATAGGATTTGTCGTCCATCAGCATCGTATTGTATTTCGGCCGGTGTTCTTTGATCAGATTGCATTCCAGCACCAGCGCTTCCAGCTCGGAGTCTGTGACAATATACTCAAAATGATCGATCAGCGAGATCATCTGCTCGATCTTCGGTCCCCGGCGCTTCGCCCTGCTCTCCTGAAAATACTGACGGACACGGTTTTTCAGGGAAACTGCTTTTCCCACGTATATGATCGTATCGTCCGCGTCATGCATCAGATATACGCCAGGTTTGGCAGGGAGTTTTTTCAGTTCTTCTTCAATATCAAATGCCATGGTTTTCTCCTCTCCGAATGTCTGCGATTATTCTAACATCGAATTCCGGGGATTGCAAGACGTGCTTGGATTCCCCGGCAATATCCGTTCACGGTACAGACAAAGAGCAAAAAAACAGGACATTCCGCTCCATAGCAGAACATCCCGTTTTCCTGTCTCTTGCTTATAACAGCTCCATTGGCTGAATGTTGCTTTCTCTCAGTTCTTACACATATTCGATCTCATCATTCACCGGCAGCTGCAGCTCCCTGCTTTCCGCCTGTGCCTGATGAAAGATCTCCATAAATTCCTTACCTGTGATCGTCTCTTTCTCGATCAGATGTGCTGCGATCTTATCCATCGTATCACGGTTCGCGGCAAGCATCCGTTTTGCCGTCTCGTAAGCCTCTTTCAGCACCCGCATCACCTCATGGTCGATCTCTGTAGCAGTAGCGTCGCCGCAGTTCAGAACCACACGGCCGTCCAGATACTGGTTTTCCTGGGTCGCCAGTCCCATCAGTCCGAATTTCTCGGACATACCATACTGGGTGATCATCGCCCGGACGATCTTTGTGGCTTTCTCGATATCATTGGAAGCGCCGGTGGTCACATTACCGAAGACAATCTCCTCTGCGGCACGCCCGCCCAGGCATTCCACGATCATTGCGTCCAGCTCACTCTTGGTATTCAGATATTTTTCCTCTTCCGGTACCTGCATCACGTATCCCAGCGCACCCATAGTTCTCGGAACGATGGTGATCTTCTGCACCGGTTCCGAATCCTTCTGCAGAGCGCTGATCAGCGCATGTCCCACCTCATGGTAGGAAACAATCCTGCGTTCTTCCTGGCTGAGGATACGGTCCTTTTTCTCTTTTCCCACAAGAACCACTTCTACTGCTTCCAGAAGATCCTTCTGAGAAACAGCTTTTCTTCCGTTCTTGACTGCCAGGATCGCCGCCTCGTTGATCATATTTGCCAGATCGGAACCCACCGCGCCGGACGTGGCAAGAGCGATCGCTTCCAGATCCACACTCTCGTCCAGAAGAACGTTTTTCGCATGAACCTTCAAAATCTCAACACGTCCCTTCAGATCCGGACGCTCCACAATGATCCGCCGGTCGAAACGGCCCGGACGCAGCAGCGCCGGATCCAGAACTTCCGGACGGTTGGTAGCGGCAAGGATCAGAAGGCCTTTGGAAGTATCAAAGCCATCCATCTCGGCAAGAAGCTGATTCAGCGTCTGCTCACGCTCATCGTTTCCTCCGTAATGGGAATCACGGGTTTTACCGATGGCATCGATCTCATCGATAAAGATGATACACGGCGCATTCTTCTTTGCCTCTTCAAACAGATCGCGGACACGGGAGGCACCCACGCCGACGAACATCTCAACAAACTCAGAACCGGACAGAGAGAAGAACGGTACGTGCGCCTCTCCCGCCACCGCCTTCGCAAGCAATGTTTTACCGGTACCCGGAGGGCCGACCAACAGCGCTCCTTTCGGCAGCTTGGCTCCGATCTGTGTATATTTTCCAGGATTATGCAGGAAATCTACCACTTCCTGGAGGGACTCTTTCGCCTCATCCTGTCCTGCCACATCCTTGAACAGAACGCCTGTTTCCTTCTGAACATAGGTTTTTGCTTTGCTCTTTCCAACGCCGCCCATCATGCCGCCGCCTTTATTCATACTGCGCATCAGCCATACCATTCCGCCAACCAGCAGCGCGATCGGAAGCACCAGAGATACCAGGGAATAAACGAGTGTTGAAGTCGTATCCGGCGGCTCCTTGCTGTATTTAATGCCATGATCGTCCAGCAGTTCCTTCAGAGATTCTTCATCTCCCACCAGAACCGTCTGGTATTCGATCACCTGAATTCCCTCCCTCTCTGACTTTGGCGTAATGGTCAGGATATTCGACTGCAGAACTACCTCCTCTACCTGATCTTCTTCTACCATTTCCAGAAAGTCACTGTAACCAATCTCTCTCGTGGAACTGTTGCCCAGAACATTATTCATCAGCCCCAGGAACATCAGACCTACCAGTACGCATACAAGAATCATCAGCAGCGTCTGCTTGTTTCCCGACCCGCCTCCATTTCCAGGATTTTTGGGATCCTGGTTCTGATTGCTTGGCATATTATCCATTTCTTTCCTCCTTTATGTTATGCTGAAATCGGAACGGCTGTTTCCAGCCGGAAATTGCCCTGATTACTACATTATAATGGATTCATTTTCAATACGCAAGCAACACTTTATGAAATTACTGTGAAGCGGCTTTCAAGCTCCCAACTGCCGGTTTCATCTATTTCGTCCGCTTATTTATTCTTCATATCCATTTGGATTTTTGGTCTGCCAGTTCCAGGAATCCGCACACATCTCCTCGATGCCGTACTCAGCTTCCCATCCCAGCTCTTTCTTTGCTTTGTCGCATTTGGAGTAGCAAGTTGCAATATCTCCCGCGCGGCGCGGCTTGATCTCATATTTCAGCGGATGGCCGCACGCCTTCTCAAACGCGTGAATGACTTCCAGAACGCTGTAGCCTTTTCCGGTTCCCAGATTGTAAACGGAAACGCCTTCTTTGTCTGCCAGTTTCTGGATCGCTTTCACATGGCCGCGTGCCAGATCCACGACATGGATGTAATCACGCACACCGGTTCCGTCCGGAGTGTCATAATCGTTTCCGAATACTCCGATGCAGTCCAGTTTACCGATCGCCACCTGCGCAACGTATGGAAGCAGGTTGTTCGGGATTCCTTTCGGATCCTCTCCAATCAGTCCGCTCTTATGTGCTCCGATCGGGTTGAAGTAACGAAGCAGGATCACGTTCCATTCCGGATCTGCCGTATGGATATCTGTCAGCACCTGCTCCAGCATGCTCTTGGTCCATCCGTATGGATTGGTCGGTGTTCCCTTCGGGCATTCCTCGGTGATCGGAATCTGTGCCGGATCCCCGTATACCGTTGCGGAAGAACTGAAGATAATGTTCTTCACACCGTGATTTCTCATCTCATCACAGAGAATCAGGGTTCCTGTCATATTGTTCATATAATATTCAATCGGCTTGCGAACGGATTCGCCCACCGCTTTCAGACCTGCAAAGTGGATGACGGCATCGATGTTTTCCTTATCGAAAATTTCCTTCACGCCTTCGCGGTCCAGCATGTCAGTCTTGTAAAAGGTCACTTTCTTTCCTGTAATCTGTTCCACGCGGTTCAGAGCCTTTTCACTGGAATTGTAGAGATTGTCCATGACAACAACATCATATCCCTCGTTCAGCAGTTCCACACAGGTATGGCTTCCGATATATCCGGCGCCGCCGGTAACTAAGATCTTCATATGCTTTGTCCTCCGATTTTTCTTTTTTTCTATCGTAACAGTTCAGCCTTGCTGAACCGTTTCATGCAAAATCCATTTAAAATCGCCTTCGGCGATGGGATTTTGCACTCCTGAATCACGTTCTTGCGGTCTGCGCAGCATGTGCGCAGACCTGAGCTGAACTGTTGCTTTCTATCTTACAATGTTTTCAGGAATCTTGCAAATGCTTTTCTTCCCTCTTCGGTGCATTTGTAAACTCCGGCGTCTTCCAGAACTCCGACAAATACCTTTCCGATTTCCTCTTTCAGGATATCCATCACGTTGTCTGCATTGAGCTCCGGATGCAGCGGCACCATCTTTTCCGCCCAGTCTGCGTGTTTTTCCAGCGCCTCGCAGGAGCGGACATCTTTCTTCTCCACGAGATATTCCGCCAGAAGCTCCATCTCCTCTTTCAGACGTGCCGGCAGGATCGCCAGTCCCATAACCTCAATCAGGCCGATGTTCTCTTTCTTAATATGATGGTACTCTGCATGTGGATGGTATACGCCCAGCGGATATTCCTCTGTCGTAATGTTGTTGCGGAGCGCCAGATCCAGCTCGAAAGTATCTCCCACCTTCCGGGCGATCGGCGTGATCGTATTGTGCGGTTCCCCGTCGGTCTCCGCGAACACGAAAGCTGCCTCATCCGTATAACCGCGCCAGCATTCCAGAATATGCTCGGCAAGATCGATCAGCCGTTTTTCGTTTCCGCTGCGGATACGGATCACAGAAAGCGGCCATTTGACGATTCCCGCTTCCACATCCTCATATCCAGGGATCATGAAATGCTGCTCGATCGGCGCTTTCGCCATAGCGAAGGTATAATGTCCGCCCTGATAGTGGTCATGGCTCAGGATGGAACCGCCCACGATCGGAAGATCCGCATTGGAACCGATAAAGTAATGAGGAAACAGCTTAATGAAATCGAACAGCTTGACAAAGGTTGCCCGCTCAATCTTCATGGGAATATGTTCAAAGTTAAAGACAATGCAATGTTCATTGTAATATACATACGGAGAATACTGGAATCCCCAGTCGGTGCCGTTGATCTTCAGCGGAATGATCCGGTGATTCTGTCTTGCCGGATGATTGACTCTTCCTGCATATCCGACATTTTCCTTGCAGAGCAGGCACTTGGGATATCCGCTCTGTTTTGCAAGCTTCGCCGCCGCGATGGCTTTCGGATCCTTTTCCGGCTTGGAGAGATTGATGGAAATATCAATGTCTCCATACGGACTGGGCACGCTCCACCGCATATCCTTTTTGATCCGGTAACGGCGGATGTAGTTGGAATCCTGACTCAGCTTGTAGAAATAATCCGTTGCTTCCACCGGGCTTTTCTGATACAGCTCCCGGAATTTCGCCGTCACCTCCGACGGTCTCGGCATCAGGCAGTCCATCAGCTTCGTGTCGAACAGATCCCGGTAAACAACGCTGTTATGCTCCATCAGCCCCTTTTCGGCTGCATAATCAAGAAGCTCATTCAGCGTCTCCTCCAGATCCGGATGCTCCGGCACCTGCTCCTGTTCCTGATAATCATCCAGTTTCAGGACCTCCAGAATCCGGTTGATCGCGTAAATCCTGTCTTCTTCCTGCAAAAGTCCCTGCTCCATCCCATACTGTACAAGTTTTGCGATACTTTCTTCTATCATAATTTCCTCCTTCCTGACGCACTTGCTGCGCCATCAAGGTAGATTTGGAAGTTTACTTCCAAACTTCTGCGCCTCCTTACGCCAGAATTGTACGGTTACTCCAGAACGCCCGCGCCCGGTCCGATATCTACGACATAGAAATCTGCCGCGTAGCCGATTTTCTCCTTATATGCCGCTCCGACTTTCTCGATGAAATTGTCGATGGCATCATTTTCCACGATGCTTACGGTACATCCGCCGAATCCAGCTCCGGTCATGCGGGAACCGATTACACCCGGGCATTTCCATGCTTCCTCAACCAGAGTATCCAGCTCGATTCCAGTCACTTCATAATCATCCCGCAGAGATACGTGGGACGCATTCATCAGTTCTCCGAAGGTCTTGATATCATTGGCTTTCAGCGCCTTTACCGCCTCGATGGTTCTCTGGTTTTCCGCTACTGCATGGCGGGCACGTTTCACACGCACCGGATCCTGGATCGCTGACTGGATTTCCTCGAAAGCCTCCACCGTCAATTCGCCCAGACTGCCGATGTTGCTCACCTTCTGCAGCTCTGCCAGCGCCGTCTCACACTCGCTGCGGCGCTCATTGTACTTGGAATCTCCAAGGCCGCGCTTTTTGTTGCTGCTCGCAATGACGATACGGGCATTCTCCAGCTTCACCGGCGCGTACTCGTAGGAAAGATCGCTGGTATCCAGAAAGATCGCACAATCCTTCTTTCCCATTGCCACAGCAAACTGATCCATGATTCCGCAGTTGACACCATTGTAATTATTTTCTGAATACTGGCCGAACAGCGCAAGATCCGTGTTCGTCAGCTGGTCGTAGCCGAAAAGATCCCGCAGCATCACTCCTGTCACAACCTCCACCGATGCGGAAGAGGAAAGTCCGGAACCGTTTGGAATATTTCCGTAAATCACAACATCCATTCCCTGCTCCACCGGGTATCCTTTCTTGATGAACGTCCAGATCATTCCCTTCGGATAAGCGGTCCAGTTTCCTTCTTTTCCCATCTTGAAATCGTCCAGAGAAGATTCAATCACACCCAGATGCTCGAAATTCATCGAATAAAATCTGAGCTTTCTGTCCTCCCTCTTTCTCGCCGCCATATAGGTACCGATAGTCAGCGCACAGGGAAATACATGGCCTCCGTTGTAGTCGGTGTGCTCTCCGATCAGATTCACACGTCCCGGAGCAAAATAGGTGCGGATATCCCCCTCCCCTCCGAAATGCTCTGCAAAACTCTCCAATACTTTCTGCTTCATCCTCTTCTCCTTTCCGAACCCTGCAGCATTTTCAAACATCCATTCCCGAATGTTTCAAAAATTCCTCTCGCCGCTGGTTCACTGCCCCTTCCGGACACCCGATACGGGCTGTTCCCATGGGGCTTGAATTTCTGTTTTCCGGCAGCCGCTCAGCAGATTGAACGGCTGCGTTTTCTGATACTTTAAGTATAAAAAAATCCCTGTGTTTTATCAATAAGAATATTACCCAATATGATAACTATCTTGCGCTTGTAAAGTTTCTCCCATCCCTTTATAATGAAATGTAATAACAATTCAGTCAGATGAGCGGTTACGAATAGTAACATCAATCTTCACAGTAAGGAGGCATCGTGCTCATGCAGCTCCATCTCAACGACACCCAGAAAGAACTGAAATCCCATGGCTCCTATGAATTTCCCTTTCATACCAGCCATGAAATCCTCTCTTCCTATGAACGCGGCTCTTTTTCCTGGCACTGGCATCCGGAAATTGAGCTGACACTGTTTCTCTCCGGAGAAATGGAATACCAGGTCAACGACCGCGTTTATCATATGCAGGCAGGAGACGGCCTGTTCTGCAATACCAACGCCCTGCACACCGGGCGGATGCTGAACGGACAGGACTGTCATTATTTTTCCATCACCTTCCTGCCGCGGCTGATCTACGGATTTGAAAACAGCCTGATCCACACCCGGTTTATGGAGCCGGTACTGACCAGCGCCCGCCTTTCCTCCGTCAGTTTCTCCCCTGCCGTGGCATGGGAAGCGGAGGCGCTCTCGCACCTGAAGGAGATTTATGAACAAACCCTTCATCCTTCTCCGGTCTATGAGCTTGAGATCCAGAGGGAACTTTCCTGTTTCTGGCAGGCGCTGTTTCTCCATGAAAGCATGGATCTGCAGCCCTCCGCGGAACGTGCGATCCGCGACACAGAACGGCTGCGGGCGATCCTGGAGTATCTGCACACCCATTACCGTGAAAAAATCACTCTGGATGGCCTGGCAAAGCATGTTAACATCAGCAAAAGCGAATGCTGCCGCTTTTTCCGGAAACATATGAAGCTTTCTCTGTTTGATTATCTTCTGGATTACCGGGTGGAACAGAGTCTTCCTCTGCTGCGGGAAAAAGATCTTTCCATCACACAGATCGCGGAGCAGACCGGCTTTGGCGGTTCCGCCTATTTCGCCAAGATCTTTAAAAAAGAGATGGGGATCTCGCCCAGCCAGTATCGAAAAAGCGGGAGAAACCCTGGAGCTTTCTCCTGATTTCTCCCGCTTTCCGGAACAGCTGCCGTATACAGTATCGCATCTGGTCCGGGCATACTGTCATAAAACACTTCATCGGATCACTGCGTGGATCAACTCCGGTCTCTGAACCGGCTCTTCCCCGATCCGGCAGGCAGCCAGATACCTCTTGCTTGCCTGAGCAGCTTTCTCCCGGTCATTGGCATGGATCGTCGCCAGCGGCTCTCCTTTTTTCACAAAGTCCCCTGTCTTTTTGTGAAGGATCAGCCCCACCGACAGATCAAGCTCACTTTCTTTCGTCTCCCGTCCTCCTCCGAGGATCATCGAACAGTTTCCAACCTCTTCACACTGAATACTCTGGAGATATCCATCCATCGGCGCCAGAACCGGTTCCCGGATCGCCGCTGCCGGCAGCAGTTCCGGATGGCGGACCTGCCCCGGATCTCCGCCCTGAGCTTCCACAAATTGCTCCAGCTTTTTCAGCGCGCTTCCATCGGCGATCACCCGCCGCAGCATCGCCCGGGCTTCTTCCGGCGTATCCGCCTTTTTGCCTGCCACCAGCATGTAAGAGCCGATCGTCAGGCAGAGTTCTGTGAAATCTTCCGGTCCTTCCCCTCTCAGGGTCGCAATCGCCTCCTGCACCTCCAGCGCATTTCCCACCGCATTTCCAAGCGGCTGGTTCATATCCGATACCACAGCGATGGTATGTTTCCCTGCCCCGTTTCCGATCCGCACCATCTCTTCGGCAAGCGCCAGCGCATCTTCCCGGGTTTTCATAAAAGCTCCGCTTCCCGTCTTCACATCCAGCACGATCGCGTCCGCGCCTGCCGCCAGCTTTTTGCTCATGATGGAGCTGGCGATCAGCGACATCTGGTCCACCGTTGCCGTCACATCCCGCAGGGCATAGAGCTTTTTATCCGCCGGAGCCAGGTCCGCCGTCTGTCCCATAATGGAAATGCCGATGCGGTTTACCTGCTCCTCAAACTGTTCCGCGGAAATCTCCGTGGAAAATCCGGAAAAGCTTTCCAGTTTGTCAATGGTTCCTCCGGTATGCCCCAGCCCGCGGCCGCTCATTTTCGCAACCCGGATGCCGCAGGCAGCGACCATCGGTGTCAGCGCCAGAGACGTCTTATCGCCGACGCCCCCGGTGGAATGTTTGTCCACCTTGATCCCCCGGATCCCGGAAAGATCCAGCATCTCGCCGCTGTGCGCCATCGCCATGGTCAGATTCAGCGTCTCTTCCTCGCTCATTCCCTGAAAATAAACAGCCATCAGAAACGCCGACATCTGATAATCCGGAATCCGTCCTGCAGTGTATTCCGAGATCATCCAGTCGATCTCTTCCTTTTCCAGCGGTTTTCCGTTCCTCTTTTTCATGATCAGATCATACATTCTCATTTTTTATCCCTCCGTCCATGTGACAAACGCGATCATAAGAACCGCAGCATAATACAGGCAAAGCGCAAAGTCATTCTTTCTCCTGGGCAGTCCCACAAGAACATTCTTCCCGACCATCATGTCGGACCCGGCAAACGCCAGTGCGCCGATGCCCGGCAGCAAGCCCTTCGTACCCATCACCGTCGGAAGAAGGACCGCCATGGAAACCATCAGCATCAGGAACGCCAGATACAGAAGCATTCCCGCCAGATACAGATAGTTTCTTTCCGTCCAGAGCTTTCTGCACTCCTTCCGGAACAGCACAAGAGCCGCCAGACACAGCACCGCAAACACCGCCGCCGTCATCGGATGAAGCCCTCCCTGCCGGAAATACCACAGGATCAGCAGCACATGGCCAAGCCCAAAGACAGCCGCTCCCGCCGGAAAGCAGATCTCCAGCAGACCATCCGCCGCCAGGAACAGCACCATCGCCCAGAAGATCATATCTTCAAACGGATGTTTCTGCTGCTGGAGCAGGCCCACAGCCGCCGTACAGACCGCCATCCATGTGACCATACATTTCGCCATGATCTTCCAGCGGGTATTCATCCTGTATTTCATCAGAAAGTAAGCGCCGGTACCTGCCGCCATTTCCGGGAGTACCAGCAGAAGCCATTGCCATCGATTCATACCTTTCCTTCTCCCTTATCAAACTTCCTTGCTTCTATTATATCTGAAATCTTATCGGGTGTATAGAAAAATTCGTGTTACAGTTCAGCCTAGGTCTGCGCAGCATGTGCGCAGACCTAGGCTGAACTGTAACACGAATTTTTCTTTTATCCTCTCACGGTTTATTCTCTCGCTCCGGTCATCGTCTGTTCCACAATGCTGCGGATCATATCGCTGGTCAGCGTACCGCTGGCATAACCGAATACCTTGCCCTCTTCGGTGATCATAAAGGTGGTAGGAAACGCGGAAATCCCATAGGTCTGGAAAATCTCCCCGGTGGTATCCATAGCCACCGGATATGTGTAGCCGTTCTCCTCAAGAAACGCTTCCACATCCTCCTGGCTCTCATCCGCATTGCCTGGATTCTCCTCCGTTTTCGGATTCGCGACGCCAAGGACGATCAGGTTTTCGCTGTTTTCTCCATACTCCTCGTAGAGCGCCTGGATGTCCGGCATCTCCATTTTACAGGGACCGCACCAGGTTGCCCAGAAATTCAGAAACACCGTCTTTCCACGGTACTCCGACAAAGTATGCGTGTTCCCGTACTGATCCGTCAGCGTAAAGTCCGGTGCGTCCGGTAGTTCTTCTTCCGAATCCACCGACTCCGATCCACTGGTGTCCTCCTGACCCGACGGCTCCGCTGCACTGCTGTCCGAAACCGTACCTCCATTATCTGTACCGTCATTGCCCGTACCGCCTTCTCCGGAGTCTTCACCAGCGGATGTGTTCGCTTCCTGTTCCGCGACAGAAACACTGTTCTGCCCGCCGATGGAAGACAGATATCCAGTCAGCCCGTTCATCCATCCGGTGAATGTCATCACGCCAAGCAGGATCATCAGCACCGCTCCCCCTTTCACGGAATACCGGACAATCTTCTGATGCTTCCGGAAAAAGTCAAGAACCGTTCCCGTAAACAGCCCCACCGCCAGAAACGGGATCACAAAGCCCGCCGTATACACACCGATCAGCAGATAGCCGAGCGCAGGGGAAGACGCCGTAGATACCATCAGAAGCACACTGGCCAGCGCAGGTCCCACACAGGGCGTCCACGCAAAGCTGAAAGTGAACCCGAACACCAGCGCCACCAGAGGATTCATGGAAAATTTGTCCAGCCGGAAATGAATCCTGTGCTCTTTATCCGCCGCCTTCAGATGTCCGAGAATTCCCGTCTGGTAAATACCGAACAGAATCATCAAAATACCGCTGATCCGCGCAAACATCGTCCGGTTTCCTGAGAAAAAACGGCCGAGCGCAGAAAAGCCAAACCCGAGCGCAAAAAACGCAAAACTGATCCCGATCACAAAGCACAGCGTATGAAGCAGTACTTTTCCACGGGGATAGCGGATTGTTCCGTCTTTTTCCACAACTTTCGCCCCTCCGGACAGATAAGTCACATAGAGCGGAACCAATGGCAGCACGCAGGGTGAGAAAAAGCTCAAAAGCCCCTGCAGAAATACCGTCAGAACCGGAATCCCGGTTTCTACCGAAAATGACATAACTACCTCCTTCTCTTTCCATCCTGTTTGAAAATCTGCTTTATTATACCCTGCCTTTCTCATTCTGAAAAGCAAAAAAAGACGCATCCACAGAAAAAGTTTTCCTTTTCCATGTCTGCGTCCTGTATGTTCTGCCGCATATGCTGCCGTTCAGCCGCCGTACGATACTGATTCCCATCCGTATAACACCAGGAATTGGTCGCCATCGCCTCGTCGGTCTGCCAGTGGAACGGCTTCACATCCGCAAACTGTCCACGCTCAATGTCCACGACTGCCGTCCCGAACATAAATGCGTCATGTTTGTAACAGATTGCCACCTCTTCGGTCCCATCTCAAATGCATTCCAGTGAGAGATCTCACTCTTATACATCTGGAAGCCGTCGTGATGTTCCGCAACCGGAACCACGTATCTTGCTCCCGCCTTTTTGAACAGACGGATCCACTCTTCCGGCTGAAACTTCTCCGCGCGGAACATCGGAATAAAGTCCTTATAACCAAAGTCCTTATGCGGTCCGTAAGTCTTTACATGATGCTCAAATTCCGGAGTCCCCTGGATATACATATTTCTGGAATACCATTCATTGGCAAACTCGTTCCTTTCTGAACAACAGTTTTTTTCTATATTTCAAAAAAATGCCCCAAACCCTTTAAAAACAAGGATTTGAAGCACTTTTTCTATACTGCAAATTGTATCCTGCTGTTTCTTTACTGCCAAATCGAAATGCTATTTCACCGCCCCATTCACAACGCCATTGATAATCTGTTTCTGGCAGACCAGATAGAAAATCAGGATCGGCAGCAATGCCAGCAGATAAGACGCGAACGCCAGGTTGTAGTTGGTTCCGAACTGTGTCTGGAAATTCAGCTGTGCCAGCGGCAGCGTATTCTTTCCGGTACCGGACATGATAACCAGCGGCGTCATCACATCGTTCCAAACAGCCATTGCCGTGAGAACCGCAACGGTCGCATGCATCGGCTTCATCACAGGAAAAATGATCGACCAGTAAGTTTTCCATGTGCTGGCGCCGTCCACGCGTGCCGCTTCCTCCAGCGCAATCGGAATATTCTTCAGATAACCGGTATAAAGCATCAGATTAATCGGCATATAAAATACCACATACAGCACAATCACGCCAAACCGGTTGGCAATGCCAAGCTGCGCAGTCTGTTTGATCAACGGCATCATCAGGATCGCAAACGGAACAAACATACCGCTTACAATATACAGATAAATGAAATTATACGCTTTGCTCTTCGCCATGCTGCGTCCGATCGCATAGGAAGCGATTCCATGAAGCAGGATTGCGATCACCACAGTGACAACCGTCAGCAAAAGGCTGTTTCCAAGGGAATTCCAAAAATCCGTTACCCGCATTGCCTCCGCAAAGTTACTGAAACTCCAGGACTTTGGCAGCGCCAGCGCGCCCATAATATCATTGGTCATCTCAGACGGCTGTTTAAAGGCGATCACAATCGTCATATACAGCGGGAAAAATACAGTCAGACAGCCAAGGATCAATAAAATAGTGATCGGCCAGTTTACTTTCTCGCCATGTTTCATTTTTGTTTTCATTATAACTGTTCCTCCTTTTTACCTGTAAACCTCAGCTGTAAAACAGAGATTGTAACAATCACAACAAAGAATACCACTGCATTCGCACTCTGGAAGCCAAACTGTCCGCCGTTGATACCATTCTGATAGATCAGGTAGGAGATTGACTCCGTACTCTGAGACGGTCCGCCTTTGGTCAATGCCATAATCTGGTCAAAGACCATCAGGAAATTCTTCATACAGAGAACCATGTTGATGGAGAAGAATGGAATGATCAGCGGGAAAGTCAGATTTTTGAATTTTTTCCATCCTGTTGCCCCATCAATAGAACCCGCCTCATAAACGTCTTCCGGCACCGTCTGGAGACCGGAAATATAAATGATCGTGTTCATCGCAATGGACTGCCATGCCCCGACCAGTACGATTGCGAACCATGCGGTACTTTCACTGGAAAGCATACTGCTGCTCAGTGCTTCGATTCCAAGCGCCTGTCCCACATACGGCAGGATATAAGTAAAGAAGAAGCTGAAAATATAACCTACAACCAGACCTCCCAGGATGTTGGGAATAAAGTAAATACCACGAAGTACACTCTTTCCCTTGATCTTGCTGTTCAGCCCCAGTGCAAGAAGAAGACTGATGACATTGACAATAATCGTGCAGACAACCGCGTACTTGACGGTAAACAGATACGAGTTGCCCACTCTGGCATCGCCGAACAGATCGATATAATTTCTCAGCCCTACGAAATCGTAAGAACCATAGCCTTTGAAATTTGTAAAACTGTAATATACACCTCGCAGAAGCGGAAATGTATTGAAAAAGAAAAACAAAACCACCACGGGAATGGTAATCAACATAAAAGTACGTTGTCTGTCATTCTTCATTTTTCCGTTTTTCATCTCTGTCCCCTCCTTCTTTATTCCTTGTCAGGATTCTGTTCCATATATTCCTGAACTTTTCGGATGACATCCCGGTTGTAACGCACCCATTCTGTATCGAACCGTTCCATAAAAGTATCCAGTGCATTCTCGTCGTCATCCAGCAGATATGTCTGGATCATTGCATCCACAGACATCTCCGAAGGATAATGATGATCCTGGTAATCCGCCAGCCGTCCCTCTTCGATGTAAGGTTTCATGCTGTCCAACATCGGCGCCAGCTCAAAGTCTCCTTCTTTACACGGAACTGCACTCTGATCGTTCACATAGAACTGGACGTTCTCATCTTCCAGAAGGAAACGCATCACCTCATATGCTTCCTCCTTGTGCTCACAGGCAGCCATCACAGACATCTGGAGGTCATTTCCGGAGTTCAGAATATTCTCATCGGGATTATTGCTTGCCGGGAACACAAACGAATCAATGTTGATCTCCGGGTTGACCGACTGAATCTGCGGCACTGCATAGCTTCCGATCACATACATCGCAGACTCACCACGGGCAAATGCGGTACATGCATCGTTATAGCTGTATGCAAACGGATCGTCCTGTGCATACTCCAGAAGCTGTTTCTGTTTTTCTGCAACCTCCCGGTAATTTTCAGCAAAGGTCGTTTCACCTGCATTTACCTGATAGCAGACATCCGACGGAGCCAGATCGACCGCCATCGCATTCCACGGCGCCAGACAGGTCCACACATCACGATATCCGAAATACAGAGGCTGAACACCTTCCGACTGAATCTCCTGACACAGGGATATAAACTCATCCCAGGTCGTCGGAATTTCCCATCCATGCTCTTCAAACATGTCCCTGTTGTACAGCACGCCGGCCGCATTCGCCATATAAGGAACCGCATAAACGCCATCCATCGGTACATACTCCAGTTCTTTGTCCATATCCAGATATGCCTGCTTGATGTCTTCCAGTCCGTCAAAATCTGAAATATCCATAAAAAGGCCTGCATCCAGAAAATTGGAATAGTTGATATCTCCTCCGATCGCAACAATATCCGGATAGTCCTCGCGGATAAATCTTGTCTTCAGGATCGTCATCGCATCATTGGGCGAATCGATCACCAGCTGAATATCCTCATGTGTCTCATTGAACTTCTGTTCCAGTTCTTCAAATACATCCACTGCCTCCGGCTTGTACTGTACCATTTCGATTGTCACAACTCCATCGTCCTGATTGCTGCCACAGCCTGCAAGCCCGACCGCTGCAAAGGCAAGAGTCAGCGTTCCGACTCCCACTGCAGCCACTGTACGCTTTTTCATAACATCCTCCTTCCCGGTTTTCCGGTCTTCAATAAGTAACTGATGTTTATTATAGATGCTTCAAAAAATCGTTTGTGTAAGTTTTATGTGTTTTTGCATAAAACATTTTTTACTTTTTCGTGATTTTTAATCCTTTTTTCTATTATTCCATGTATTTTTTGTACATATCGCTACCCCATCATTTTGTCCCGGCATATTCCCAGAGCATGTTTTGAGCCCCAAAAAGAAAAGGCTGCCTCAAAAGAATCTGTTCTTTTGAGACAACCTCTTCTTCCGGACCACTACTGTACTCATTTTTCTTTTTTCATTCGGTACTGCTCCGGTGTCATATGATATTGCTTTTTAAACGTCTGGATAAAATAGGAGGTATCGTTGTATCCCACATATTGTGCCACGTCACTGATCCGAAGTTCTTCCTTCTGCAGAAGTTCTGCCGCTTTCTGCATCCGGTATTCAATCAGATAGCGGGAAAAAGTTTTTCCGGTCCCGGCTTTGAATATACGGCTCAGATAGCTGGCATTCATAAAAAATTTTTCACTGGCAATCTGAGACAGTGTGACGTCATACCGGTAGTTTTCTTCCACATAGGCCAGAATGCGATTCACGATTTCCTCCTGTTCACTGCTTTCCTGTTCCCAGAGAAAACTCCGTTTCCCTGTCTCCAGGCGCCGATGGCTGGCAGCAATGCTGCACTCCCGATAGGCTTCCTTCAGGACACAAGCTTCCAGACCCTGATGTGGAGCGCTGATTCCAGCTGTAAAGTGAAGCTTGCGGTCTCTTTCCAGAGCTTCCAGCATTTTTTCTGCGGCTGCCGGAAGATAGTCCTCTGTGACACCCTTCTGTCCAGGCGCTGCCAGTATCAAAAACTCTTCTCTCGGATAAAAATAGTATTCCCATACCTTCATCCGCTCCAGATGCTGGCGAAAATATTCTCTCTGTTCTTCCATACGTTCTCTGCTCCAGTTGGTCATTTTCTCCCTCAGCCGGATCACAAGCATCTGCCAGCAATCGTCCTGGCCGATTCCGCTGTCCGGAATCGTCGCAGTAAGAATATCTGAAACTTTTTCCTCCGCAAACACTTCCTCAGGATTCATATAGCGGATCCCTTCCAGTTCCATCCGGCTTTCCACACGTTCCTCCACTGCCTGGCTGCGGGCTTTCCGATTCTGAAGAATCCGTTCCAGCGTCTCCCGAAGTTTTTCTTTCTGTACCGGCTTGGTCAGATAATCCTCCACTCCATATCGGATTGCCGCGGATGCATAAGCAAAATCCGCGTATCCGCTGATGATGGCTACGCTTGTATCAGGACAATGCTTCTGAATAAACTCCGCCACCTCCAGTCCATCTCCATCCGGCATACGGATATCGGTAAAGATCACGTCAGCGGCAGTTTGCTCCATCGCTTCCATAATCTCACGTCCGGTCTCAGCCTCCAGAACAATCTCCACATCCGGCATGATCTCTTTCAACATTTTACTGATCGCTCTTCTCGCAAAAAATTCATCGTCTGCTACAATCACCCTCATAGTTATCCTCCCGTTTTCTGCGTCATGACTCTGATATGCAGAATAATCTTTGTAAATTCCCCAGGCTGACTTTCCACACGGATGCCGCACTCTTTTCCATAAAAATTTTTCAACCGGACATTCACATTGGAAAGCCCGATGCTTTTCGCATTCTCTGTCAGTTCGGAAATTGTTCCGGATTCCAGACGCCGGTTCAGTTCCATCACTTTTTCTTCTTTCATCCCGCACCCATTATCCTCTACCACAAGAAAAACCTCATCTTCTTCACGGAACCCGGTAATCTTCAGACGATCCTTTTTTCTGTGCTCTGTAAAGCCATGATGAATGGAATTCTCCACAACCGGCTGCAGAACAAATTTGATAATCTCGCATTCCTGGACTTCTTCCGGTACATCAATCTCTATCTCAAACCGGTTGGGAAAGCGGATATTCTGTATCTGCAGATAGTTGTCCGTCTGCCTCAGTTCCTCCCTGATCCGTACGATATTCTTTCCTTTGATATTATACCGGAACATTTCAGAAAGGCTGCTGGCAATCTGCGGAATATAGTCCACATTCTCCAGCACGGCGATGGAACTGATCGTATTCAGCGCATTATACAAAAAATGCGGGTTAATCTGAAACTGCAGCATCTTCAGTTCCGTCCTCTTCTGCTCCAGTTCCGCCATATAGCTCCGGATGATATTTTCATTGATCCGGCTGGCCATTCGGTTATAGCTGGTCACCAGGAGTCCGAATTCATCCTCCCAGACATTTTCCTTTTCATCGATAACAGGTACTTCTCCCTCCTTTACCTGCCCCACTTTTCCCATTACCTCGGACAGCAGCCGCACCGGACGGCTGATCTGCTCCACAAACGCAAGTTCAACGAACAGAAGCAGAAGCCAAAGAACCACAGAAATCCCGATCATCTGCAGCACATCCGGAAGGATTCCCATCACCAGATCACTCTTCGGGCGGTACTGCAGCAGGATCCATCCCGTTTTTTCATTGTATTCAACAGAAACACTGCAGTTTCTCCGGTCAATCTCCAGATCACTGTCTCTGCCGTCCTGTTCCACGATTGCCGCCAACACCGGGTACAATTGCTCCGCATCCAGATTCAGGGGATCGTCCTCCGCCTGATCCGCCGAGTGATAAAGCACTTCCTTTTGATTCAGGATTGCAAAGTTTGCCGGAATATCACTTCCCTGGCGCATATGATTCATCTGTTGTTTCAAAGCGCCAAAATCCAGATCCACATATAACATTCCTATCGGTTCCCTCTGGCTTGTATCATAGACAGGCGTAATCATCGTCACTGTTTCATAAGATACCATATTGATTTCCAGAGAATACACATCCGTATAGAATACCTGGCTGGTATCCGTCCATTCCTGCTGTCCTGCAAGCTCCCTCATTCTTTCCAGATAACTGTCCTCATCCGCCACAAGACTCTGATAAACTCTTCCATCCGCCGTCTCAATGGTAGCCCGCAGCAGATAATCGTCCAGATTGGTCTCCACCGCAAGGAAATTTCTGATATAGGCTCCTGCTTCCCACTGCTCTTCCTGCGTAAAATTTTCCCCTGTCCTCATCAGGATGGTACGCATGGTTTCATCTGCGAAATGCAGATAACGCAGGTTTTCCGCGTTGTCTTCCACCATATCCAGGGTAAGATTCATCTGCTGATTGGCCTGATCCATATAATCCATATCCATCTGCATCAGACGGTGCGTTTGCTGAACCGTATAGAAAATAATGCCTGCCGCAAACAGAAACAGTAAAATCAGGTAAGAATACATTAATTTCTTTCGGAATGGCAGCTTTCTGATCTTCTCTTTCATCCGGTCTTCTCCTTCATACTGAGATATTCCTGTCCATATTCCCGTAGCAGTTTCGTACATTCCGTCAGATATTCCTGTACGGCTTCATCCCCGGATCGTATCAGAAGCTCCGGGATACGTTCATCCCGATAACAACTGACTGCCTGCGGAAGTCCTACTGCCTCATAAACCAACGCACCCTGTTCTTCCATCTCATCGATGCAGTCTGCGTAAGGAACCATCTGTTCCGTTCCTTTCACACACCCAAATGTCTGCTGCGATTCTGTATACATTTCAAGATTTTCCGGCTTGGATACAAAGTCCAAAAAAACTGCCGCTTCTTCCGGATACTCGCTCTGACTGGTGACCGCAAGATTGGAATCGATCCAGAACGTCACTTTCTGCTCCTCTTCCTCACTGACCGGAAATGGGATCAGCTGTACCTGCAGATCCGGATTTTCCTGTATCAGCGCCTGATAACACCAGCTCCCCTGCGGAAAAAAGTATGCCTCACCCGCCGCGAAACGTTCGACCGCCTCGTCGTATCCCGTTTCCAGGGCATCCTCCTGTCCATACTGTCTGATTTCCTTCATCCTTCGTATGGCTTCCAATGTAATGGTATCCGTCTGAAAATCCGTATTTCCCAAAGCCACCTGCTCCCAGAAATCCGCAGAACTTCCCCGCATCGCCGTTTCAATCCCTTCCAACGACATCCGTACAGACCAGTTATCCCCATCCGGGAACAGAAACGCAGTTTCCCCATTGGCCTGTATCTGCCTGGCCGTCTGTATCAGAGCTTCATAAGTATACGGAATCTCATAGCCCGCCTGAAAGAGTTTTTCTGTATTCACAAAAATCCCTTCGTAGCTCACCGTCATTGGAAACAGCGGAATTTCTCCATCATAGCGGATATAGGGAAGGAGTTCCTCCCGGACATTCTCCATAAATGCCCCATCCTGCAGATCCAGCAGATAATCTCCTTTCACATATTCCATACACTCTTTTGCCTGCAGGCCATTCAGCTGTACCAGATCAGGAAGATTTCCCTCGATTGCACGGATTCTCAGTTCGGTGTCTACATCCGGAACAATCGTTTCCTGCACTACGATCTCATCCTGGGAACGATTAAACGCATCCACCAGTTTTCCCATGCTCTCCATATCCTCCCGTTTATGCACCATCAGTTCCAGCACTGTCTTCTGCTGTGTTTCCTTCTCTGCCGGGCTGCTGCAGCCGCTTATGCCGCACAGATAAAGAATCGCCATACTCACCGCCGCTCCCCGGCGTACCATTCCTTCTCTATTCCTCATTCTGCCATATCCCTACTTTCCGTCCGGGTGAAAACCAGTCATAACTGCCACATTCACTTTCCCGATTGTACAGATTAATCATATCGTATTTTTGCAGTTGTTGCAATCTCGGCGCAGCCAAACTCCACCAAAAAAGGGAACCATTCAGCCAGATGAACGGTTACCAAAAAAGCACTTTCGCATGAGAACGTTCTGCGAAAGCGCCTTTTTCATTTAATAATAACAGGCAATGCCTGTGTTACTCAAGATTGTTGAGAGCCGGTGGGCGATGACTGATCATAAAGGACGATTAAAACGGCAACAACCGTAAGACGGATCAGCTGCCCATATCCCACAGGTCTTCCCATCCGTCCGCACCCGGCCAGAGAAATACCTGCCCTTTGATCAGCCGGCAGTTTTTGTCCGCCCTGCGGATCCGTTCCATTTCATCCTCCGTCAGCGGATCCTGCACCGCACACCACAGGTTTTCCAGATACTGCTGCGGCTTGACAGAAAACGGAATGGGGATCTGCGTATCCGCCACATCCTCCGCCGTCCGATCTCTCTCCGGTCTCGACGGGGAGCCGATGGGACAGTAGCCAATGGGCACGATTCCACGCTCTTTCACATACCGGAACAGCTCCGGCTGCTGAAAGCCGGGATGCAGCTCCATTTCAATCGCTGCCGGCGGAATCCTGCACTGCCCCAGCACTGCTTCCAATTTGGGAATGGTCATATTGGACATTCCGATATGGCGCACCAGTCCCTGTTCCACCAGCCGCTCACATTGTCTCCAGACTGACAGGTATTCTCCGGCATCAAACGGTCTGGAATCCGGATTTCTCGCATCTCCATCGCACCCCGGCGCATGATAATTTGGAAACGGCCAGTGTACCAGATACAAATCCAGGTAATCCAGCCCAAGATCCTGAAGGCTCTGCCTGCATGCCTGCTCCACCTGCCCTTCTCCATGCATGTCGTTCCACACCTTGCTTGTAATAAAAAGCTCCTCCCTTGTCACCACGTTTTCCTTCTTCTCGTTTTCCTTGCTCTCTCTTTCCATCTGTCAGACTCCATTTCTGTTCTTTTTCCCGGCCCGTGTTTGAGCGTGTTTGAAAATTCATTCCTGCAATCTGTACGCCCCAGGCGTTCACTCTTCTCCGAAGACCACCGTTACTTTTCCACAGTTTCCCTTTGCCATCAGCTGATACGCCTCTCCCGCTTTTTCAATGGGAAACTCATGTGTGATCAGATCTTCCGGATGGAAAGAGCCTTCCGATCACGAGATACAGGTTTTCTCCATCGGGTGTCACAACTACATGCCGCTGTTTCTTCTTCCTGACATCCTGCGAAAAATGCGGGAGACACACCCCAACCTGCATCCCCGCCTTCTCACCGTCCCGTTCCAGCACCTGTACCGTCTGCTGGAAGATGAGGATGTGGATGTCATCCTCGGCTTTGCCGACCCCCGCCGCTCTCACGGAACCTACAGGGAGCTTGCCAAAGTCCCGATCGTCTGTGTCTGCTCCCCAGACAGCCCCCTGGCACAGCGTTCCTCGGTAAACGTCTCCGACTTCCAGGACCAGCACCTGATTCTGATCGCTCCGGAAAAATCCCCGGAACAGGTCAGCAGCTTTCAGGCAATGCTCACAGCCGGCCACCCCATGTCCGATTTTTACTTCTGCGAATCCTTCGAAGCCGCAGGCATACTGGTTGAAGCCGGTTTCGGCGTTTCCGTCCTGCCCCAGCTGTACATTCCGCCGAACTCTTCCATGATCCAGATTCCTCTGGAAAATACAAAACCAATGTCTCTGGGCCTGTACTACAAAACCCTGCAGCAAAACGAACCACTGAAACACTTCATCCGCCTGATGAAAGAAAACCTTGAAAACCTGCAGCAGTGGCAGGATATGAAATTTAACGACAAAAAGGGAAATAAAAAATGAATCAAAAGATAAGTCTAAGACTATACAACAAAGAAAAGAAAGATGCGATACACTTAATCAAAAACTTCTGGAATTCCGTTCCGCTCCCCTTCCTCACGCTCCCATCACTCAGAACCCCACCGGAGCCGGGACTCCAGGGGCAGCCGGCAGACGCCGCGCACCCCGCTGGTATCCCGCCAGACCCTCCCGGAGACAGCCGGTGCGGTGTCGGTGCAGCGGGCATTTGCGGACACGGATGGAAATTCTTAACGGGCAGAAAGCTCTCCGGACAGGGCAGGCGAAGTGCCACACGCACTGAGCCTGAGGAGCGCTGAATCGGGAATGCATAAAGCATTCCTGATGAATCGCTCCGGTACCTGTTCGGAGAGCCTTCTGGCCGTTTAGAATTTCCCCGTGCTCCGCAGCCGCCCGCTGCACCGACACCGCACCGGCTGTCTCCGGGAGGGTCTGGCGGGATACCAGCGGGGTGCGCGGCGTCTGCCGCTGCCCCTGGAGTCCCGGCTCCGGTGGGGTTCGTCCCCACTCACCCCAGATATTTCGTATAGTCTGCGGTGTGAAGAAGCTCATTGGCATTGGCGATCCGCTCCTTCGACGGCGGATTGATCCCCTCCAGCGGATAATCCAATCCCAGTTCCTGCCACTTGAAGACCCCAAGCGTATGGTAAGGAAGCACCTCCACCCGCTCCACGTTCTTCAGCGTTTTGATAAACGCATCCAGCTTCTTCAGATCTTCATCCTTATCGCTGTACTCCGGCACCAGCACATGACGGATCCATACCGGTTTGCCGATCTCCGAGAGATACTGCGCCATCTCCAGAATATTTCCATTGGAACATCCGGTGAGATCCTTATGGATCTCGTCGTCGATCTCCTTGATATCCAGCAGGAACAGATCCACATAGTTCATCAGTTCCTGGAATTTGGAGAAAAACGGCTCTTTCCGCGTAAACGGATTTCCGCTGGAGTCAATGGTGATATCCACTCCCTCTGCCTTTGCCTTCTTGCAGAAATCCAGCAGAAAGTCCATCTGCAGCAGCGGTTCTCCGCCGCTGATCGTAATCCCGCCTTTCTCCGCCCAGTAAGAACGGAACCGCAGCGCTTTCTTCAGCAGCTCGTCCGAGGAATACAGATCGCCTTTCTGCATATCCCAGCTGTCCGCATTGTGACAGAACTTGCAGCGCATCGCGCATCCCTGCAGGAAAATGACAAACCGGACACCCGGCCCGTCCACAGAGCCGAAGCTCTCCAGTGAATATACCCGGCCCATAACCGGCTGATTTGAGTTTTCCGACATCTCTAAACCTCCATTCCATGATTCACATACCCGTTTTCAGGCATGTCCCAAGTCACAGACAGCCAGCGCGGAACCTCCGCCCTGGCTGTCTGTAAGTATTATGATATTTTGTCTACTGTCCCGCCGGAAACTTCCGGCGGAACCGTATTTCACAGCTTATTGCTGCGGGGTATTTGACTTCTTCCTGCCGATTACATGGAAGCGTGGCATGTTCTCGCGATAACATCCAGCTGCTGCTCACGGGTCAGGTCGATGAATTTCACCGCATAACCGGATACACGGATGGTGAAGTTTGCATACTCTTCTTTCTCCGGATGCTCCATAGCGTCGATCAGTTTCTCTGTACCGAATACGTTTACGTTCAGGTGGTGTGCACCCTGATCGAAGTATCCGTCCAGTACGTGAACCAGATTGTTGGTACGCTCAGCGTCATCATGTCCCAGCGCTCCAGGGCTGATGGTCTGGGTGTTGGAGATTCCGTCCAGAGCCTGCTCGTACGGCAGTTTCGCAACAGAGTTCAGAGATGCCAGAAGGCCGTTCTTCTCTGCGCCGTAGGACGGGTTTGCACCAGGTGCCAGAGGTTCGCCTGCTTTTCTTCCATCCGGCAGAGAACCGGTAGCTTTACCATATACAACGTTGGATGTAATGGTAAGGATGGAAGTGGTCGGCTCAGAATCTCTGTAGGTATGGCATTTTTTCAGCTTGCTCATGAAAGTTCTCAGCAGCCATACTGCGATCTCGTCTGCACGGTCATCATCGTTTCCGTATCTCGGGAAGTCACCCTCTGTCTCGAAATCAACAGCCATTCCGTCTTCATCGCGGATCACTTTTACCTTTGCGTATTTGATCGCGCTCAGGGAGTCTACAACGTGAGAGAATCCAGCGATACCGGTAGCGAAGGTACGTCTTACGTTGGTATCGATCAGAGCCATCTCAGCTGCCTCGTAATAGTATTTGTCATGCATATAATGGATCATGTTCAGTGTATCAACGTACAGCTTGGACAGCCATTCCATCATCGCATCGTATTTTTCCATTACTTCATCGTAGTCCAGATACTCGGAAGTGATCGGCGCGTATGCCGGTCCTACCTGCTGTTTGGACTTGCAGTCAACACCGCCGTTGATCGCGTACAGAAGGCATTTTGCAAGGTTCGCACGAGCTCCGAAGAACTGGATCTCTTTACCTGTCTGAGTAGCGGATACACAGCAGCAGATAGAATAGTCATCGCCCCATACCGGACGCATTACATCATCGTTCTCGTACTGGATGGAACTTGTTGTAACAGAAATATATGCTGCATATTTCTTGAAGTTCTCCGGCAGATGAGAAGAATACAGAACAGTCAGGTTCGGTTCCGGAGACGGTCCCATGTTCTCCAGTGTATGCAGGAAACGATAATCGTTCTTGGTTACCATATGGCGTCCGTCCATGCCGATACCAGCCATCTCAAGAGTTGCCCATACCGGGTCTCCGGAGAACAGCTCGTTGTAGGACGGGATTCTTGCGAATTTTACCATTCTGAACTTCATAACGATGTGGTCGATCAGCTCCTGTGCCTGCTCCTCGGTCAGGATTCCCTTCTCCATATCTCTCTGGATATAGATATCAAGGAAGGTGGAGATACGGCCAACGCTCATCGCTGCTCCGTTCTGGGTTTTGATCGCTGCCAGGTATCCGAAGTACAGCCACTGAACAGCTTCTTTTGCATTGGTAGCCGGTTTGGAGATGTCGTATCCGTATACCGCTGCCATTTCTTTCATTTCTTTCAGCGCACGGATCTGATCTGCGATCTCCTCGCGAAGACGGAAATCGGTTCCCTTCATTCCATGTCTTTCGAACTCGATGAAATCAGACTCTTTCTTCTCGATCAGGTAATCAATACCGTAAAGAGCTACACGGCGGTAGTCGCCTACGATACGTCCTCTTCCGTAAGTATCCGGAAGACCTGTGATGATCTTGTTGTGACGTGCTTTCTTCATTTCAGGAGTATATACATCAAATACTGCCTGGTTGTGTGTTTTATGATATTTGGTAAAAATCTCATGCAGCTTCGGGCTTGGAGTATATCCGTAAGTGGTACAAGCCTGCTCTGCCATCTTGATTCCGCCGTAAGGCATGAATGCTCTTTTCAGAGGCTTGTCTGTCTGCAGTCCGACAATCTGCTCCAGATCTTTCATCTCTTCATTGATATAGCCCGGACCGTATGCTGTCAGACCGGAAACAACTTCTGTCTCCATATCCAGAACGCCGCCTTTGGCACGCTCTTCTTTCTGAAGCTTCTGAAGTTCTCCCCACAGTTTATTGGTTGCCTCTGTAGGTCCTGCCAGGAAGGATTCGTCTCCTTCATACTGTGTATAGTTGTGCTGGATAAAGTCACGCACATTGACTTCCTCTTTCCAGAGTTTGCCTTTGAAGTCTGCCCACTGTTCAAACTGCTGCATAAAAAATTCCTCCTGCTAGATTATGAATCTGTTGTTTTGCATTGTTGTCAGTTATTTTCTTAACAATCACAAACCCTATTATATTCAATCCTTTTTCGATTTTCAAGCCCTATCTTGTACTAAATTGTATACAATACCCCAAAATATATTTTTTTCATGATCTGCTGGTGGATTTCGCATTTATGTATTATAATGATAGCCATACGCAAAGATTACCCTACATAAACTCACAGGAGGTAAGTTCCATTGAAAAAACGAAAACACGAACAGAACAAAGAACCGGCAAGGCGGCAGAATATGTGGAAGGCTGTAAAAATGGAGCTTCGTCAGCACAAAAGCTCTTTTGCCGTGTATATTGTCCTCCGTGCGCTGGTCATTCTTGTGATGATCCGGCAGATCATGAATCAGAATTATGAGAATGTATTTCTCTGTATCCTGACTCTGCTTCTGCTCTTCATCCCCAGCTTTATCCAGGTCAATTTCAAGATCGAACTGCCGACAACCCTGGAGATCATTGTTCTTCTCTTTATCTTTTCCGCGGAAATCCTGGGAGAGATCAGTGAATTTTATATTTTTATCCCCTTCTGGGATACCATCCTGCATACGTTGAACGGATTCCTTGCCGCAGCCATCGGTTTTTCCATGGTAGTCCTGCTGAACGATGACGAACGGGTGGCAATGAAGTTATCCCCCTTCTTCCTTGCCCTCGTGGCTTTTTGTTTCTCCATGACCATCGGTGTCATTTGGGAATTCTTTGAATGCGGCATGGATGTGTTTTTCGGACTGGACATGCAGAAAGATACCATCATCCATTCCATCAGTTCCGTCACCCTGGACCCCGCCGGAGGCAACCGTCCGTACGCCATCCACGATATCACTTCCACCGTAGTCAACGGACAGGAACTGGGACTTGGCGGCTATCTGGACATCGGACTTCTGGATACCATGGAGGATCTTCTGGTCAACTTTATCGGCGCCCTTGTCTTTTCCGTGATCGGATTCTTCTATGTGAAAAACCGCGGAAAAAGCCGTTTTGCTTCACGCTTTATCCCCCGCAAAAAGAGACGCGAAAACGATTACCTCGCCATGATCGACGATGCTTTTGACGAGGAACAGGAAAAATTCGGCAAAAAAGATGCGCCCGTTTCTTCCGGTGAATCGCCCGCGAAATAACCGGCAAATTCATCTGCCCGCTTTTCGAAAAGGCACAAACACTGAAAAAGCCCCGTGTATCTGAAAATCATAGAAATAAATTTTCAGATACACGGGGCTTTCTGCTATGTTCTCAAAAATACCCGTCCCACACACGGAACCTGAATGCTTCCATTCTTCCCATCTGACCGCAGATTTCTCTGCAGCTTCTCAGATAAAGCTTCCGCATCCGTTCTCTTTCCTTTTTCGTTTCCCGTTTTTCTCCGTAAGCAGTCTCTGTCACAAGATCCATCGCTGCCTGAAAACTTTCTTCCTCCATCCACGGAAACCTCCGGCAGACATTCTGTACAAAATCGTCCGCCAGCCAGTCTGTATCCGACGGAAGACCGCCTTTCTGCAGCACTTTCAACAGATCACAGAAAATCCCTGTCACGCCCTTTTTTCTGCGCGCCGCCAGCAAAAATCCGCGCCTTGCTGCAAGTAATAAAACCACAGCGCCTGCCACACAAAGAACTGCGGCAAGAACCTTCGCCACGTTCAGGATTGTCTGAAATGCCTCCGAATCCAGAAAGGAAGGTGCCCCGTTTTCTCCCACGCCGCCAGGCTCTCCTGTCTGCTCCGGCGTATCCGTCGCCGTGGGCGTCGGTGTTTCGGAAGTTTCCATTGCCTCCGACGTAGGAGTTGCCGCAGCCGTCGGTTCCGTTTGCTGGTTCTCCACCGGAAGCTCTTCCTGCAGCGCAGCTTCCGTTCCCGCATCGTCCCGCACTGCGCCGCCCGGCGTCACCTCCACCGGAATCCATCCGCAGTCCGGCTGATAGATTTCCACCCAGGCATGAGCGCTGCGGTCCGTGGGAAGCGCCGTCCAGGCTGCCCCGTTATTTTCAAACAGATGCGCCTGAACCGCCAGCCCCGTCGCATAGCGCGCCGGCACCCCGTACATCCGGAACATCATCACCGCCGCGCTGGCAAAATGCTGGCAGTATCCTTCCTTTCGCTCAAACAGAAAGTATTCGATCGGATCCTCATCCTCCGGAAATCGTCCCACCTGCAGATTGTAACTGCAGTTCTGCGCCAGCCATGATACGATAAACTGACGGATTTCACCGATATCCTCCATGGGATTCTCATCGCAGATCTGTTTCAGACTGCGCAGTTCTTCCGGCCACTGAAGATATTCATCCTCCCGGATGGAAACGTCATTGCCCCTCCATGCATCTTCCCGCTCTGACTGTGAAGCCTGTCCCATCAGCTCCAGATAACGTTCCCTCGGAAAATAACGATACCCGGTCGTAGGACTGAGCCCTGCCGGTTCACTCTGCCAGCTCAGGTCCGAGAAATACGGAACATAACTTCCATTCTCCGGATAATACAGACTGATCTCCATTTCCTGCTGAATGGTTTCCCCGCGTATTTCCTCCAGATACTCCGCGGCAGCAAATGCGTCCTCTTCCTCCGTCTCCCGCGCATCCCAGCCATGTCCCGTATACTCCGATCCATAATAGTTTCTCAGATAAACGGTTTCCTCCGGCTGGTTCCACGTAACGACTTCCGCCACCTGGTTTCCGGTGTAACGGATGTTGTCTTCATTGGTCAACTCTCCCGGATTCTCCGAAAGCCCCGGGAAGTTCGGCAGGGTGATCACCGATTGCGCCGGAAAATCTGTAAACGTAAACGTCTCCCGCACCCACTGACGGGTTTCCAGTTTTCTCTCCTCCATCTGTCCGCTCCCGGGGAGCACCAGCACACAGCTGACCCCGAGCAGAACCAATCCTGCCGCCGTCGCTCCAAGCGCCCTCAAAGGGTAGGCTCTGTTTCCGGCAAAAATCCCGATACAGCAGAAAACTACCAGGCTCATCGCCAAAAGCGACGGGGTCTCTCCCACTGCCAGCACCGCCGCCAACGGCAAAGTCAGCAGGAACACCACGCCCATCCGGCTGCCTTTCACCACCGCCGCAAGATACAGCAGCAGCGCAAATATCGCCAGGACAATACCAAACGCCAGATAGTCAGACGTGTCCCAACGCAGCACGTAACGGCTCATAAGATCGCCCGGATAAAAATGATTCCAGGAAGTGATATGGATGGATCGATACAATATTTCGAATCCACTGCTCAGCGCGGCTGTCCCTCCGATTCTCTCTGTCAGTGCAAATACACCCCGCCCCATCAGCGCCAACACTGCCGGAAGACAGAACAGGATCCATCTGCTCCCTTTCCATCTTCGGATTACCCAGTGACAGAAAACAAACAGCAGACTGATCCACACCGTTTCATTCAGAAAAACAGCAAAATCCGCCTCCTGAAAAAAAGTTTCCCACAGCATCCGAACGGTGCCCAGGATTCCCATCAGATAATAGATGATAAAAAACATAAGCACCCCCTGTTACAACTCAATCCTCACGCTCTCCCATTCCTCGCCGCCGGACCCGGCGCCGGGAAATCCGGCTGCGCACCGTTCCATATCCCAGAGTTTTCCATCCACACTCAGACGCAGCATCCGCCACCCTTGCCGGATTACCGGCTGCCATTCCGAATTTTGCATCGTGTCTGTCCTGTCCTGCTTTCGTGCCGCATTCGCTTTTCCAGAATTGCGCGCCGTGTTCGCTCTTTCCAGAGTCCGCTCAAATCCTGTCCGCACCAGTGCGCGCAGCGCCTGGTACATATCCTCCTCCGAAGCAATCGTAAACCGCTGCTCCTGTCCTCGGTATTTCCAGACAATCTCACAGCCGATCTCCCGCTTCAGAAACGTATCCATCAGACATGCCGCCGACTCCCGGAACCTGTCCAGGAGCTCAGCCGTCTCCTTCTCCGACCGGAGATCCAGCCACAGAAGCACCGCTGTGCGCTCCTTCGTCCTGCCGAATTCTTTGACCATCCACTGATCCGTACGCGCGCTCAGTTTCCAGTGGATCCTCTGCATCGAATCCCCCGGCTGATATTCCCGGATCTGATAGATGACGGAGGGATCGTCGCCTTTCTGCGTATCGTCCGTCTCCTCCTCCATTTCCTCTCTGCCCGACCGTGGCGTCACCGTCAGCTCCGCCTGATGCAGGGGCGGCAGGACACTGATCTCCTGTCTCCCGGGAACCGGCAGATGACAGGAAAAAATCTGAAGGAAATCGTACAGGCAGATCTTTTTGATTCGAACAACGGAAACCCCACTGTGATCCGACGGTACCCGGCAGTCAAAATACTGTTCTGACCGGCCTTTCATCTGAAGCCGGATCTTCTTTTTCTCTTTTTTCGACGGCGTCCGGCACTCATATATCTGATAACGGATCACCATCTGCGCCGCGGGCAGGATTCCGTCATTGACCAGGCGAAAACGTGCAGCCGCAGTCTCCCCAAGCTCCGCCACATCGTTTCCCTGCACCGCTTCCATCCTGCACCGGCGCTTCTGCCACAGCAATGTCCCAACCAGAACAACCGCAAGCAGCGTCAGAAAGCAGGCAAACACCAGCAGCACTGCTCCGTTGAACATGATATAACCGCCCAGCAAAGCCAGTATCAGACAAAAATAAATGACTGCTCGAATCATAACATTCCTCTCCCGCCATGTCTCATGCAACTATTCTGCTGCATCAACGCTTTGCCGGCACCGGCCGCGGCACCTGGGTGAGAACCTCCTCCAGGATCTGACGGCTGGTCACATGTCCCGCCCGCGCTCTGGCATTGAGGCGGATCCTGTGCACTCCCACATCCGCAAACACCTGCTCCGTATCTTTCGGCGTCACGTAATTTCTCCCTTTCAGATACGCCGACGCTTTCATCATACGCATCAGCGCCAGGCCGCCCCGCGGACTCATGCCCAGTTCCGCCATCGGATGCACCCGCGTCGCCCGCACCAGCTTTGCCGCGTACTCATAGAGCACATCATGCACAAACACCTGCTCCGCCTCCGTCTGCATCTGAAGCAAAGTGGGAACATCCGCCGCCGGAACGATATCTTCCAGTGGATTTCCGGCGCTTCTCCCTTTCAGGATCGCGATCTCATCCGACAGCTCCGGATAGCCCATACTCAGGCAGATCAGAAAACGGTCCATCTGAGACTCCGGCAGCATCTGCGTACCCGCCGAACCGGATGGATTCTGTGTCGCGATCACCATAAACGGCTTCGGTACCTGACGGGTGACACCCTCCACGGTCACCTGCCGCTCTTCCATGACTTCCAGAAGGGCGGACTGAGTCTTCGGCGAAGTACGGTTGATCTCATCCGCCAGAAACAGATTGCAGAAAACCGCGCCCGGCTGATAGACAAAACTTTGCAGATCTTTCCGGTATACAGAAAAGCCCGTAATATCCGACGGAAGCACATCCGACGTAAACTGCATTCTCCTTGCCTCCAGCCCAAGCGCCCTGGCAAACGCCACCGCCATCGTCGTCTTTCCCACACCCGGGATATCTTCCATCAGGACATGGCCGTTGGCAAGCATTGCCATCATGATCTTCTCCACGCAGGCTTCTTTTCCCACAACCACCTGCCTGACCTGCCCGATTACATTTTGCAGAATTTCTCTGGAATTCTCCATTCCTTTCTCCCCTTTCATGCATGTCCGGTCTGTTTTTTCCATTTTATCATTCTCACCGCAAAGAAGTCAAATACCCCGCAGCAAGCTGCGGGGTATTTGACTCTCGCGGCAGTCGCCAAATGGACATGCAAGCATGTCCGCTTGGCTCGTTGCCCGCGGAAATAAAGTTAATTCGGCGAAAAATGGAAATTTGTGGGGACGAAAGCAGCCAGATTTTTGTTGTTTCCTATGAAATTTTCAACTCTTATTTTGCTTCCGGTTTCAGGCGGATTGCAAAGGTAAAGTTCTCTTCATTCAGACGATACTCTTCTCTCAATTCCGGTCCGCAGCTGTTGGAGCCGATGCCGCTCTGGCAGTAATCCAGGCAGAGTACAGTATACGGAGATTTCTCCAGTTCATAATTGTGTGCTTTTCTGGTCAGCTCTTCCTGGGTGTATTCCGATGCCTGGAAGGCAAATGTCTTCGCTCCGGCGGCAGCCAGGGCCAGATGATCATTTTCCAGGATCACATAGTCGCAGTCGTCGTGTGCGCCGTTTTCCTGGGGACGGATATAGTCTTCATGAAGCCCCGGAACATCCGTGTGGAACAGGCCGTGATATCCGGACTGTCTCTTGTCCTTGTAACTCTCGTTCGGCCCGATACCGCAGTAGGTTACTTTCTGCATGCTCTTCGGCAGGAACAGACGCAGGCCGAATCTCGGCAGGAACGGGAAGTTCGGAGTACGGGTCACATCCAGATGCACATCCACTGCTCCGTTTCCGGATATAGTCCATACCGCATGGATCTCCAGGATTCTCTGTGCATAGATCGCTGCCACTGACAGGTCACTCTCGATCACGATGCAGCCGTCCTTCTCCGTAACTGTGGTATTGTAAGCCCGGTCGAAGGTTCTGTCATACTGTGCGCGCATCCATTCCCTCTTGATATTTCTGTCATTGTCTGTAGGCGCGCGCCAGATATTGAATTCCATCGGCTGCTCCAGCAGATTCTGGTTCTCGTAGACCATCTGCGCGAACAGTCCGGTGCGTTTGTTGTAAACATAGCGCCAATTGTCTCCGCTTACGATCACGGAAGCATCCTCTTCCTCCGCCTTCGGTGCAGAAATCGTACTTGCTGCCAGAAGCGCTTTCACTTTCTGATTTTCATTTTCCGCGGTTTCCAGTGCCACCTCGTCAAATCCAAGGGCAAAGCCCGCCGGAAGAACGCCCTGTGCGTCCTTCAGCGCATAGGAAATCTTCAGCGCTGCTTTTCCCTTCTCCGGAACATCCACAGGCAGTGTCATCGTTCCTTCTTCGTGGGCAGGAATGTCCAGAAGCGCCTGATTCTCCACCGTTCCTTTGGCGATCACTGTGCCGTCACACAGAACCTCGTAGGAAACCGTCAGGTAATCCTTCAGGTTCAGGAAATCCATATAGTTGTGCAGCACCAATTCGCCGCTGTTCTGATCGTAGGAAACCACACGTGCCGGACGGTATACATTCTTGAATTCCAGCAGTCCCGTATGTACCCGGCGGTCCGGATAAACCAGTCCGTCCATACAGAAGTTGCCGTCATGCGGGTATTCCCCGTGGTCGCCGCCGTAGGCATACATTTTTCTTCCGTCGATGGTTTTGCCCATATCGATGGCATGGTCACACCACTCCCAGATAAAACCTCCGCAGACTCCATCGTACTGCTGGATCAGGCGGAAATTATCCTCCAGATCTCCCGGTCCGTTGCCCATTGCGTGACAGAATTCACACATCACAAATGGTTTTCTTCCATCCTCATTTACATACTCATGGATCTCTTCCAGGGATGGATACATCCGGCTGAACAGATCGATGTTGTCAAAGTTATATTTTCTCTTATCCGAAACGTGAAGCGCACTCTCAAAATGCGTCAGACGGGTATCGTCAAACTTCTTCGTCCACTCCAGCGCCGCTTCAAAGGTACAGCCATAGGCACATTCATTTCCCATGGACCAGATCACAACACTCGGACGGTTCTTATCCCGCTCCACACAGCGCTGTGTACGGTCTACCGTAGACTCGGTATAATCCGGATTGTCCGCGATCATCTCATTCCAGAGTTTTCGGATGGTCTCCCAGTCCATAGATTCTATATAACGCATGGACGTTCCGTGGCTTTCATTGTCCGCCTCGTCGATCACATAAAATCCCATCGCATCGTACAGTTCATAGAAATGCGGCGCATTGGGATAATGGCTGGTACGGATCGCGTTGACATTATGTTCCTTCATCAGAACCAGATCCTTCATAATCTGCTCCTGGCTGATGGTAAATCCGGTCACCGGATCGCTGTCGTGACGGTTCACACCGTGGAATTTTATCTTCTGTCCGTTGAGATAAACCACATTTCCCTCGATATGGATCTCGCGGATACCCACATGGTCCGTGATCACCTCATGCTCCGTCTCATAGATGATCGTATACAGATACGGCTCCTCGGCATTCCACAGATGGGCGTCCTTCACCTCCATGTGCACCTTTCCATCCACTGCCTTCTGCTCCGCCACAAGATTGCCGCAGACATCCTGAAGACGGCAGTTCACCGGTACTTCGCCGTCCATAAATTTGAATTCCACATCGATGGTTCCGTCTTTGTAATCCTTTGACGGAACCGCTTTCAGGAAATAATCAAAAATTCCCTGCTCCGGACGAAGCAGCAGATAAACATCCCGGAAGATACCGCTCATACGGAACTTGTCCTGATCCTCCAGATAACTGCCGTCGCACCATTTCAGCACCAGGACAGCCAGCGTATTTTCGCCGTCCTTCAGATACGGAGTCACATCGAATTCACTGGTGGAATGGGACACCTGGCTGTAGCCCACGAACGTTCCGTTGAGCCATACATAAAAACAGGAATCCACACCTTCAAAATTCAGATACGCCTTCGGCGCGTCCGTCTGTTTCTGATATTCAAATTTATGTACATAAGCGCCGCAGGGATTGTCCTGTGGAATATACGGAGGATCCAACGGGAACGGATAGCGTACATTGGTGTACTGATGGCGGTCGTAGCCGTGGTTCTGCCATACGCTCGGCACCGGGATCTCGTCAAATCCGCAGGTGCAGAAGCCTTCCTCATAAAACGCCTCCTTCAGGTCATAAATGCTCTCATAATAACGGAATTTCCAGTCTCCGTTCAGCAGTACAAAACGATCGGATTCCTCCCGTTTCTCACCGACCGTATCCATGGAAACCGACGCCGGGATATAGTACGCACGGTTCGGCATCGTGTTCAGGTGAAGTACGCTGAGATCTTCATAGTATCTTGGTACCAGCATGTTTGTGTTCCTCTCTTTCTTTTATTTTTCCGCTGTTCCTCCTTCCTTTTCCGCCGAAAGAAGAAACTGCAGAATTATTTTCAACCATATATAAGAAATTATATCGAAAATGTCAGAAAATTTCCATAGCCAGTCTTGCCCAAAACATGCACAAAATGATACAATGATACAGAAAGAAAAAGGCAGCAGTTCCGTTGGCTGAACTGTTACATAAAAAGCAATCAGAAAGAGGTGCCTCCTTGTATTCCAATACCGGCTATCTGAACCATTCAGATATTGAAATCGAAGATAACATCCATCCGCTGATCATCGGAAGCTGCGGGATCTACCGGATGCTCACCGTCCCTGCCCTGCGCACAACCCGCCCCCAAGGCCGCAGGGATTATCAGCTGTTATACGTTTTCGGGGGAACCGCCGTCTTTCAGAAATGCGGCCGTTCCTTTACGGCTCCTGCCGGCACGTTCATCGTTTATACTCCCGGCGAGCCACAGGATTACGAATACTCCGCTTCCCGCAAAACAGAGGTCTGCTGGGTACATTTTTCCGGAAAAGAGGTTCCGGACCTTCTGCGCCAGGCAGGTTTTGACCGGGAAGGAATCCTGGACGGAGGAATCCTGCCGGAATACCACCAGTTTTTTCTCCAGATGATCCAGGAACTGCAGTTTGGCCGTCCCTGCTACGAAGACCTGCTCGCTCTCCTGTTCCGGCAGCTTCTGATGACGGTCCGCCGCCATTCCCTGGAATGCGGACCGGACCGCGTGCGGATTCCAAAAGAAATCCAGGAGGCGGTCCATTATTTCAACGAACATTTTTCCGAGCCCATCTCCATTGAGGAATATGCAAAAAACCAGCATATCAGTGTATGCTGGTTCATTCGCAGTTTCCGGCTGGCAATGGGGATGCCGCCGATGCAGTATATCACCTCCGTCCGGCTCAACCGGGCACGGATGCTGCTGGAAAGCACCGACTATCCGATCCAGGAGATCGGCGCGATGGTGGGTTACGACAATCCCCTGTATTTCAGCCGGATTTTCAAGAAACAGATGGGCGAGCCGCCGTCCCGCTACCGGAAACATTAAAGTTTAATACCCTTTAAAGCCTCGGCAAACGCGTTGTTCAGCGGCTCCTGTGCCTCCTTTTTCTGTTTCTGCATATATTTGGCGACATCCTTTTTCGATACTCCTTTTCCCTCTTTTTTCCTTCGCTCCTCAAACTTCGCCAGCCGCTCCTTATGGCCGCAGCTGCATACGAAAACGGCATCCTCCCCTTTGCCGATCATCTCCATCCGCTTATGACAGTTTGGACAGCGGGCATTGGTCAGGCGGGATACGGTTTCCCGATAGCCGCAGTTTCTGTCCTGGCATACAAGGAGCTTCGCGTTCTTGCCGTTGACCGCCAGAAGACGCTTTCCGCACTGAGGACACTTCTTATTGGTCAGATTTTCATGCCGGAAGGTTCCCTCCTCCCGGCGGATCTCATCGATCAGCGCTTCTGTATAGGAGCGGATCTCCTCCATGAAATCCTTGCGTTTCAGCCGCCCTTTGGAGATATCCGTCAGCTTCATCTCCCATGCCGCCGTCAGCTCCGGCTTTTTCAGATCCGCCGGTACCAGTTTCAGAAGCTGCCGCGCCTTTGCCGTCAGATAAATTTCATTTCCTCGTTTTTCCATCAGAAAACTGTTGAACAGTTTTTCTATAATATCCGCCCGTGTCGCAACGGTTCCAAGCCCTCCGGTCTCACCAAGCACCTTCGCCATCTGCGCATCCCTGGATTCCATGTACCGGACAGGATTCTCCATCGCGGCAAGCAGAGTACTCTCGGTAAAACGCGCCGGCGGTTTGGTCTTTCCTTCCCGCACCGTCACTTTTACCTTTGGGATCTTCTGTCCCTCCTCCAGCAGCGGCAGTGTCTGCCCCTCCGGATTCGTATCCTCCTGCTCTCCCGCAGCTTCCGCCTGGGGAACCTCACTTCCATACAATTCTCTCCAGCCGTTTTCCAGAATCCGTTTTCCCTTTGCGGTGAAGGTCTCCGCTCCGATCCTTGCGGTCACGGAAGTCTCCTCATAAACGCACGGCGGGAACAGGACGCTCAGAAATCTGCGCACCACCAGGTCATAAATCTTTCTCTCATCCGACGACATGGCGTTCAGCTGCACAAACTGTTCCGTCGGAATGATCGCATGGTGATCCGATACTTTTGCGTCATTGACAAACGCCGGACGCGCCGGAAGTTTCTGTCTTTTCGCCTTCCCCGCCGCCTCCCGGTAAGGGCCAACGCTCACAGCCTCCAGCCGCTCCCGGATCGTCGGAAGGATATCGGCTGTCAGATAACGGGAATCCGTGCGGGGATAGGTGAGCACTTTATGATTCTCATAAAGGCTCTGCATCAGATTGAGTGTCTGTTTCGCGGAAAATCCGAACCTCTGGCTTGCCTCTCTCTGAAGCTCCGTCAGATCATACAGCATCGGGGCAAAGGTTTTCTTTTCCTTCTTCTCCACCTTCTCAATGATCAGCGGTTCCTGCCCTGCCTGCTCCGCGATGGTCTGCGCCCGTTCCCGTGAGGAAGTCCTGGTTCCCTTGCTTTTCGCATCCCGCCAGGTATAGACCACCCCTCCGGCCGCGGCTGTGATGGTATAATACGGCTCCGGCACAAAATTTCGGATCTCCTGTTCCCTGTGGCCGATCATCGCCAGCGTCGGTGTCTGTACACGCCCGCAGGAAAGCTGGGCGTTATACTTGCAGGTCAGCGCGCGGGTGGCATTGATTCCCACCAGCCAATCCGCCTCCGCGCGGCAGACCGCCGCATGGTAGAGATTTTCATACTCTCCGGCGTCTTTCAGGTGAGCGAACCCTTCCCGGATCGCACGGTCCGTGACCGAAGAGATCCACAACCGCGACAACGGCTTCCGGCAATGTGCTTTGTCCAGGATCCAGCGCGCCACCAACTCTCCCTCACGGCCAGCATCCGTAGCAATCACCACCCGAGAAATATCCTTCCGCTCCAGCTGTCCCGCCACGATCCGATACTGCTTTCCGGTCTGCGGGATCACTTTCGTCTTCAAACGCTCCGGCATCATCGGCAGATCTTCCAGCTTCCATTCCTTATATTTTTTATCATAGTCCTCGGGATCCTGAAGGGTCACCAGATGCCCAAGCGCCCAGGTCACCACATAGGAAGAGCCTTCCAGGTATCCGTTCTCCTTTTTCTGACATCCGAGAACCCGGGCAATGTCTCTTCCCACGGAGGGTTTTTCTGCAATCACTAATGTTTTCATCGTTTCTCCTGTCTGTCATTTCATTTTTATAAACCGATTCTACCATAAAAACATCAGCGGTACAATGGGGCGGCTTTCGTCTGCCTTCATCGCCAAAGGTCAAATTTTCCTCTTATTCCTTAAGAAGCGCCTTCAGATCCTCCTCCGGTGTGGTGATCGGCGCAATATGATACTTCTCCACCAGCAGATTCAAAACATTCTGAGACAGAAATGCCGGCAATGTCGGGCCAAGGCGAATGTTCTCGATTCCCAGGTGCAGCAGGGTCAGCAGGATGCAGACCGCTTTCTGCTCATACCAGGACAGCACCATGGACAATGGCAGTTCGTTGACGCTGCAGTCAAATGCCTCCGCCAGAGCAGCCGCCGTTTTAATCGCGCTGTAAGCGTCGTTGCACTGTCCCATATCCAGGATCCGCGGCAGTCCCGCGATCGTTCCCAGCTGCAGATCGTTGAATCGGTATTTTCCGCAGGCAAGGGTCAGAACCACCGTATCCTTCGGTGTGTTCTTGACAAATTCTGTATAATAGTTCCGCCCCGCGCGGGCTCCGTCGCAGCCGCCTACCAGGAAGAAATGACGGATTTCTCCGCTCTTTACCGCGTCAATGATCTTGTCCGCCACAGACAGCACCGTTCCGTGTCCGAATCCTGTTGTCACCTCGTGTCCGCCGTTGATTCCGGTAAACTCCTGATCCTCTGCGAATCCGCCAAGTTCCAGCGCTTTCTCGATGACCGGAGTGAAATCCTTGTCCTCGCCGATATGCACCATTCCCGGATAAGATACGACCTCCGTCGTAAATACACGGTCGGCATAGCTTTCCTTCACCGGCATCAGACAGTTTGTGGTGAAAAGGATCGGAGCCGGAAGATCCGCGAATTCTTTCTGCTGGTTCTGCCATGCGGTTCCATAGTTTCCTTTCAGATGCGGATACTTTTTCAGTTCCGGATAAGCGTGAGCCGGCAGCATTTCTCCATGGGTATAAATGTTGATGCCCTTGCCTTCCGTCTGTTCCAGCAGAAGCTTCAGATCCTTCAGATCATGACCGGTGATCACGATAAACGGCCCTTTTTCCACCTTCAGCGGAACCGTCACAGGAACCGGAGTACCATACGTCTCGGTATTGGCACGATCCAGAAGTTCCATGCAGGTCAGATTCACCTTTCCTGTCTCCAGCACTACCGGAAGGAGCTGTTCCGTGTCCCAGTCCTGCGCCAGGACAAACAATGCCCGGTAAAAGAATTCATTGACTTCTTCGCTGACGTATCCGAGAACCATCGCATGGTACGCGTAAGCCGCCATTCCACGGATTCCAAACAGCAGAAGGGACTTCAGGGAGCGGATATCCTCCTGCGCCTCCCAGATCTTCTTCATATCATAATCATCCGTACTGCCGCAGCGCGCCGCGCAGGAAGCGCAGCCCGGAGCCACCCGCTCCTTTTCCCCTCTCACGCGGCGAATCATCTCGCGAAGAGTTTCATCATTGAAATTGACGTTGGTCACTGTCGTGAAAAGACCTTCGATCAGCAGACGATCCGTCTGCTCCGTCTTGGGATTGGTCGTGCAGGCGCTGGCAAGTCCGATCAGCGCTCCTGTCAGCTCATCCTGCAGATTTGCCGTCCCTGCAGTTTTTCCACAGACACCGGCATTTCCCATGCATCCCGCACATCCGGCTGTCTGCTCACACTGAAAACAAAACATCTTTTTATCCATTTTTCTTCCTCTTTTCTATCTTATATTTTTCAGTCACGCCCCAGAATCTTTCCATCGGTGGAAATCGTCACCACCTGCCACGGAAGGAATTTCCCGCTGTCATGCAGCGCCCTTTTCACCGCGTTTTCCATACCTCCGCAGCACGGAACTTCCATCCGCACGACTGTTACGCTTCGGATCTCGTTGTTCCGAAGAATCTCTGTAAGCTTTTCCGCATAGTCCACCGAATCCAGTTTCGGACAGCCAACCAGTGTCACACGTCCCCGAATAAATTCTTTATGGAACTCCGCGTAAGCGTAAGCCGTACAGTCTGCCGCCACCAGCAGGTCCGCGCCCTGGAAAAACGGCGCTTCCACAGGTACCAGCCGAATCTGCACCGGCCATTGCTGCAGCTGTGAACCCTGCAGCTGTGCACCTTTCTCTTTTTTGGCGAGTACCGCTGCCTCATCATAGGCTGCCGCTTCCCGAACAGCAAAAGAGATCGCATTGACCGGACATGCCGGCAGACAGTCTCCAAGCCCGTCACAGTAATCATCCCGCAGCAGCTTCGCCTTTCCATCCACCATGCCGATCGCACCCTCATGGCAGGCTTTCGCGCAAAGACCGCAGCCATTGCATTTTTCTGTATCGATCTGAATAATCTTTCGAATCATAAAACCCTCTCCTTTTCCATCTGAAAATCGCCCAGAATCTCTGCAGTCACTGAAGCGTGTTTGAAAATTCGTTTCTGGAATCTGCAGACACACTCTAAAGCAACTGTATCAGAGCATCCTTATCATACGATATCCGATCAACTTTTTATGTTGCATTTGCAACAAAACTATTATTTTTTTGCATGAAAATACCCCCACGCTCTCACGTGAGGGTAAGTAACTCCGGCAAGCAACTTCCCGGCGCACTGTCATTCCGTACTCTCCGGCAGTTCCACAGGAATCTCTGTGACAATTTCCACCTGCTCCGGCTGCACACTGCAGCGGGCTGCCATCACATGCACCCCGGCATTCCGCGCCTCCAGCAGCGCCGCGGCAAATTCCGGATGCCGGGCGATATTAGGCATAAATCTCTCAGCCGTCTCAAACTTCACGACAAACAACACATATGCCTCATAATCCTCTTTTTGACATTCGATCAGCTCCCGCACATGCTTGACGCCACGGATCGTCGGCGCATCGGGAAACAGCCCTGTTCCATTCTGGTTCAGCGTTACACCCTTTACTTCCATAAACGCCCTTTTCCCATCCCGGCAGAATGCAAGATCAAATCTGGAATTTCCGTACTTCTGCTCCGGATGGATGTCTGTGATCCGACTCCCCGGAAAGGCCTTTCCGCTCGCCAGCCATTCCCGCGCCAGAATGTTCGGCGCCTGGGAATCAATGTTGTAGCAGACACCGTCTTTTTCCACCGCAATCAGGGAAAACCTGGTCTTACGGTTGGGATTGTCGTGTTCCTGCACCCATACAGCGGCGCCGGGCAGCAGCAATTCTCCCAGCCTTCCCGTATTTTTTACATGGCACAGCTCTTCTTTTGCGTCCACCGCCACCCGTGCAAGGAAGCGGTTTGGGCGCTGCAGGAAAATGCCTTTTCTGATGTTTTGATATTTCATTTTGTATTATTCTCCTTCAGTTTCTTATGAATTGCCACTTTTCGGAAGACGCTTCCGCATATGCAGGTTTCAGCCAATATCATCTTCCCGGAGCATGCGGATTTCGAAAATGAATTTTCAGACACGCTCTGGACCTAAGTATATCATAAATCTATCATGAAATGTTTCCTGAATTGGACGAAAAGCTGCTCCAGCCCTTGCGGGTTGGAACAGCCTTTCTGTTCTGTGTTACTCTATTATCTGTTATTCTGTTATCTGTTTTTTATCATTTCGTTTTCTATTATTCTGCTTTTCTCTTCCTGCTCCACAGATAAATCCCAAGGATCAACGCAGATCCGATTGCTGCCATCAGATATGACTCCACCATATTGACATCCCCGGTCTCTACGCTTTCCTGCTGCTTCTGCTCGTTGCTTTCCTGACTTGTATTTCCATCCTTCTGCTCTGTAGTTTCCTTCGGTGTCTCTGTTGCTTCCGGCGTTTCTGTACTTCCAGGTGTCTGGGCAGTCTCCGGCGTTTCTGTGCTTTCCGGTGTCTGGGTAGCCTCCGGTGTCTCTGTGCTTCCCGGCATCTGTGTAACCTCCGGTGTCTCTGTCACCTCCGGCACCTGTTCTTCCCCATCCATCTTCTGATCACTGACGACAATCACATACTCCGAAGCATGGCTGAATTCCAGGGTTACATATCCCTGCTCATTAATCGTGCCTGCACTGATAAAAATGAACTTGCCCGCACTGTCATAATAAAACAGATTTCCGATTTTTCCACTATATGCCTCGTCCACTTTTATCCGCAGCGTTGCCTTGAATCCGAAGTTTCCTTCATGCGTGAGAGAAATCTGCTGTACCGGCTGCTCCCCTGCCAGCCGTTCAACAACCTCCTCCGGTATCGCATCCGACTTCTTCACTTCCAGATTGATCTCTGCAGGATTGGATGCCAGAATCTCATCCCCGTCAATCGTCCAGGAGTAATCTCCCATATCCAGATGAACGGTGGCTCCTGTTTCTTTTGCTGCTTTCAGGATTTCTTCCGGAACGACTGTTGCACCTTCCATATGAACCGTAACTTCAGAATCTTCCCCGGCATTTTTTATCTCCTCCACCGCTTCCGCAATCTTCTCTTCCGACAGATTCGGATCTTCGTTCGGTACCGGCGTTTCGGTTGGCTCTGGAGCTGCACTTGGTTCCGGTGTAGTTGTTGGTTCTGGACTTACTGTTGGCTCCGGTGTGTCTGTCGGTTCTGGAGTTGCAGTTGGTTCTGGACTTACCGTTGGCTCCGGACTTACTGTCGGTTCCGGCGTTGCTGTTGGTTCTGGACTTACCGTCGGTTCCGGCGTTGTCGTTGGTTCTGGACTTACTGTCGGTTCCGGCGTTATCGTTGGCTCTGGACTTACCGTTGGTTCCGGTGTTACCGTTGGCTCTTTCAGATCGCCAAAACCATAGAATGTGTAGTGATCATTCACTTCAAAGTTTCCATTCTCATCAATCACCGCATCAGATGGAATAATCCGCCAATATATATTTGTATAATTTCCCAAATCTTTTTTACAATTTAATACTGTCCCCTTTTCTGCTACCTGTATCTCCTCATATGTCCATTCCGGCTGACCTTCGAAAAACCGATTATCACGGAAATATTCATCAATGACATAGCGCACCAAACAGTTTTCATATTGGGCGCTTAAATAAATTCCCCTAAATGGATCTGACGTTATTTCTCCTGTATGACTGGAAATTAACTCCCATCCCGAAAACCTCAGCTCCGGATAACTGTCCGGAATTTTTTCCTCACTGAGAATCTGATTTTCCAATGTTTCATATGTAGTACCTTTATCAACCACATACAATTTGGAAGTTGTTGTATTCAAGCCTCTTGTATCATAGTAATTAAAGCTTACGCTGGTTACCACCTTATCCCCGTAATCCGGAAACATACAGTTCCATTCATACTCATTGACCGGAACGCTCAGATCCGTTTTATAAGGAAAATACCAGCCCTGAATACCACATATCGAATTTGCATCCTCTGGAACAAAATCCTGGACATCAGCCAGCACTTCCTCATAAGTTGCCCCCGGATTTACCCATACTCCAGTCATATAGCTTGCCGAATCTCCCTCCTGATCAAAATACTGCATTTCCAATTCCACACAGAGCTTATCATAAGAGGCTTCAAATCCAACCTGTTTTCCCATTCGTATGATATCATATTCACTATAAACATACAAAGGAAGCTGCATATCCCACTTTACACAGTTTGCCTCGTCTGTCTGATCCGGCGCCACTTCCAGTTCATGTTCCTCAAACCACTGCCGCAAATCTGCATACGTTGATCCCTCTGGAAGCAATACTGTCCGATTATTCCAGGTGTCCTGATTTCGGTCGTTCACATAGCTGTACTGTATTTCCACAACAGTTACATTGTATTTCGCATAAACACCTATATTCTCTCCATTAAAACGAACAAGGCACTCCGTATTTTCATCTACTGGATTTCCATCTGCATCTACCCATCCTTCAAACTCGATTCCAAAATTCTCATCATATTCCGGAACGGAAGGCATATGATTAAAATCAAGTCCCATCTGTCCAAGAGTTACACGTCTTGGTGCATCCGAACGACTGTATGAATCACACTCCACCCATTGAAGATTTTCATCCAGCATATGTAACGTTACACTTGCACTATAGTTACCGGAAGTCACAGATGTATCTTTATTTTGCACATAAAAATAATACGGATACGTTTCGTAAAAATCAGAATTAAACGCCTCGATTTTTGCGTTTCTTCCCTCCTCATCAGTTATATATATCGAACTCACATACCATTCACAAGGATACATATCCTCTGTAACTTCGAGATTTCCTACATACATTCCCTGTTCTTCATCATAACGCAATTCTACTTCTCTGCTTTCCGACTCTACAGTTACATTTAAATCTTCATTAGCAAAATATGCAAATCCGGTTTCAAGCAAAGGTTTTTCGCTTTCCACTGCTACTTTTAGAGTAATGCTGTTACCGACCTGAACTTTTTGTCCCTGCTGTTCGAGTTGAATTGCTGTAATTTCAGGTATTTTACTTACTCCCTCTTCCGTAACCTCATACCAAAACTCCTGATCTCCCATATCGAAGACCACATTTGCTTCCTGGTCGGACACATCGGATCCAAGACTAAGCTTCCAAATACCAACGCAGTCTGTCGGAAGATCCACACTGACTTCGTATCTTCCATTCATTTCATTTTTTGTCAATGAAATACCACTTGACTGCATAAACCCTTCATTTTGAAAATTGCAATATATCGTTCCTTCCTCAAAGTCACGATCCAAAAGAAGCGAAATTTCTCCTGTTGTTCCTTCTCTCACCTGCTGTCCCTGCATATTAAACTGCAAGTCTTCCACCTTATATACAACCGTAGGCACTTCCTCATCCGGAGCCGGTCCTTCTCCCTGAAAAGGATATTTATCCTCACCTCCCGGAAAATCCGGTCCGGTCTGCCCCTGTGCGGTATTGCCTGCATTATCTGTAACGTCTAAACTGCTAAGATAGCCTTCCACAAAAGTTTCTTCAATCACATATGGATCACTCTCATACAGATTTTCTTCCTCTGTCTGATGAAAAGTAATCGGTATATTCTCATTTCTATGGTCATTATAAATAAACCAAACCCATGCAGTCACTTCCTTAATCCCACTGTCTGCATCATAAGCCCGCACCTGAAACTGCAGAGTATCGCCCACTTTCAGCGTTGTATCTTTCTGAGGAAAAATAATTTCCTCTATCACCGGCTGCGTCGTATCCCAGGTACCCTGGTCTGTGTTTTCAATTGTTCCTGCGGTATCGCTTTCAGATGACTCCGATTGCACTGCTGTCTCTGCATCAGATTCCATTTCTGTGCGTTCCTTTGTCTCTGAAACCGCTTCTTCTTTTTTACCCGCTTCTTCTTCTGGAACAGTTTCTTCTTCTTCGGCTGCACCCGTTTCTTCTGTTTCTGAAGGCGTTTCTACTTCTATACCCGCATCTGCTTCCGAATCACTCTCTTCCTCTATGTCTGCCTCTACTCCCGTTTCCGCCTCAGACTCTGTCTTCCCTTCACCATTCCCAGTTTCGCTTTCCGACACTTCATCCGCATCCCCGGAACTCTCTGAGAGCACAGCCTGCCCTTCCTGCTCCTGGGTTTCCCCGGTCTGCGTCTCTTCCGCCGGGATTTCTTCGCTCTCCATTTCAGGCGCGCTGCCTTGCTGCCCTGCTGACGCATAAAGAATCCCCTGAGAATTCACTACCAACGCTGCCGCTAAAAACAGTGTAAGAAGTTTTTTCTTCATCATCTGCCCCTCCTCCTTGTGAAACAATATCTTTCTTTTTATTGTATCATCTCCGAATATCGTTTCAAGTGTGGACAGAAAATGGGGCAGAGAAAAAACACCCTCTCCAAAGCAGATAACCTGCCCCGGAGAGGGTGTTCCCTTGTCAAAACACCTTTCTCAACCTTTCCTGCCGCAGCAGTTTTTATATTTCTTCCCGCTTCCGCAGGGACAGGGATCATTTCTTCCAACTTTTTTCTCCGCCCGCCGGAAAGTTCCCTCCTGGTCACTGTCCCAAACCTGCCTGGTTCCCTCCTGCCGCCGCTCCGGATAACGCTGGAAATAATAGCCGTCAAAATACTTTGCCAGACGCCTGTAATCCTTGAGCATCGAATCTCTCAGCCGGTCGGTCGACTCACTGTCCAAACGCCGAACGAACTCCTCCAGCCTGCTGTAGGTTTCCGGGTACCTGTGTTTCAAAATTTCTATCTGCCCGCGGTTTTCCGGCCATTCTTCCAGGATACACAGCATACTGTCCAGCTGAATAAACCTGGTAAACTGCGGATCTTCCCTTTCGTCCCCTCCGACGAAGGCGTCAACTAAACATCTGATGCTTATGGAAAGTTCCGGATCCCCCATGACAAACACATGTTCCAGCTGTTTCTGCGTCTCCTTCCACAGTTTCCCGTCTGGAATCGCTTTTTGGGCTGCCGCCAGAATTTTCCATACCGCTTCCCTGATGGTGGTGTAGGTCACCTTCATCCAGCCGGCAGCCATTTCCGGTATTTCATCGTTTTCACTGATGCCATAGGCAATCATTGCAAGCGGCAAAAACATTTCCGCAAGTTCCTCTTCGCAGCCATCCAGCCCGCCTCCCGCTTCCAGCAGAAACTGCGCGAACCGTTCTGCTGACTGGCGGAACTTTTCGTCCGAAACGCTGGCGCTGGAGATCAGGAGCCATTCGTACGGCTGCAGATAATCCAAAGGCTGAAGAACCGTTTTGCGTCCCGCATCCCCGATCAGCGTTTCCAATATCTGAACGCCCCTTGCATACTTCCTTCTTTCATAACAGGCCAGGTTAAACAAAAACAGAAATTCCGTATCCCGGCAGCCCATCTTCCAGGCAGTCTCAAACGCATCCAGCGCCTTTTTGCCGAACCCGCGCTCCTGCAGGGAAATCGCCAGTTCACGGCGAAATCTCATCTCATCCGGGAACTTTTCCACAAGAAGTTCCAGATTCCGGACAGATTTCCCCGTATATCCCGCTTCCCGCTGTGCGAGAGCCAGATAATACAGAAAGCCGGAACAATTCCCAAAGTAACGCACCGCCTCCTGCGCGGTATCGATCACCCTCTGATAATCGTGGCTTCCGTAGCAGCTCAGGATCTGCTCCATCATCTTTTTCCCCATAGGATCATCGGGAACTTCCAGGCTGATGGTTTCCAGATCTTTCTTCTGCTCTTCCATATCCTTCAAAGCTTCATAAGCTCTCCGGATTTCCTGAAACATTTCCGGATCGCTGTCCGGCGTATGCTGGCGCACCATCCGGAAATACGCTCTCTTGATCTCTTCCTGCGACGCGTCCCGCGAAACGCCCAATACTTTATATGCATCTTCATTCATTGTTCTCTTCCCCGCTGTTCAAGTATTCTCTGATCTCTTCCTCCAGCTCTTCCGCCCGGATACGATATTCCTTCATTACCGCATATTTCAGCTGCGCAAGCATCGTCTCCAGTTCTCCTGCCGATTCCCCATCGCCGCCGGCCGACGCAAGCCGGATCGCCTTCTCCGCACGCCGGATCAGCGAACGGAACTCCCTGGCGAGGGGTGATTTTTTCCATTCTTCCGCGGACTTTTCATCCGGAAGGCTCGCGTCGATCATATCGATCGTCAGTGACGATACTTTTCCGGTACTGACCACCTCCGCGGAAACCTGCAGGATCCCATTCTGGTTATAGGAAAAAGAAATATCAATCTCTTCCTTTCCCGCCGGCGCCAGCGGTATATCACCGACTTCAAATTCGCCGACCATATGATTTCGGCTTGCCGACGCGTATTCCCCCTGATACACCTGGACAGATACTGTGTCCTGGTCATCCCAGGCAGTATAATAACGTTCACGGCGGGTCGCAGGGATCGTAACATTTCTCGGAATGATCACGCTCATAACATCCGAAGAATACCCGTCCGTTGTCCGTACTCCAAGGGTGTAAGGATTCACATCGGTCATCACCAGGCTTTTCTCCGTCTCCACTGCGCCGCCGATGATTCCCGCCTGCACTGCCGCTCCCTCAGCAATGCTGTAATCCGGGTGAATGGCAGCGGAAGGCTCAATCCCCAGCAGCCCGCGGATTTCCCTGCGGACAGCAGGAATCCGGGTGGAACCGCCTGCGAGAAGGACCATATCCAGATCTCCCTCATGAAGCCCGCTGTCACTGAGCGCAACATTCACCGGCCGCCTCGTCCTTGTGAGATCCCCGGCGATCAAAGACTCAAACAGCTCCCTTGTGACCGTTTCCTCCAGACCCAGCGGACAGCCGTCTTTCTCTGCCAGCACAGGAACCCGCACAACCGCCGACTCCTGTGCGCTCAGTTCTACCTTGCACTGCTCCGCCGCCGTCTTCAGTCTTGATTCCGCAAAAATATCCCCTTTCAGACTCACCTGGTTCTTCTCCTCAAACCGCTCCGTCAGCCATCTCACAAGACTCTGGTCAAAATCCTTGCCTCCCAGCCGGTTGTCGCCGCTGCTCGCCTTGACCTCCAGAACCCCCTCAAACATTTCCAGCACCGTCACATCAAAGGTTCCGCCGCCCAGGTCATACACCAGAATATGGCTTTCCTCCTCCAGATGGTTCATGCCGTAACTGAGAGCCGCCGCCGTCGGTTCATTGATGATCCTCTCCACCGTGAAACCGGCGAGCTGTCCCGCCTCCGCAGTCTCGCGTCTCTGTATATCGTTAAAGTAAGCCGGAACCGAGATCACCGCACGGTTCACCGTCTCCCCGAGCCATGCCTCTGAATACCTTCTGACATAGTCAAGGATCCTGGCGGACAGCTCCACCGGCGTATACTCCTTCTCTCCCAGACGGATTTTCTCACCGGTACCCGTTTTTCTCTTGATCTCTATGGCTGTCCGCTCCGGCGCCAGCACATACTGAGCCTTCGCCTTTGCACCGACCACAAAGTTCCCTCTGTCATCGATGCCCACCGCCGACGGAACCGCGATATTTCCGTCGAAATCCGGGATCATCTCAACCTTGCCGTTCCGATAGACAGCTGCCTCCGTCGTCGTCGTTCCCAGATCGATCCCAATGATCACTCCCGTTCTCTCTGTCATTCTTCCGTACCTCCTTCAAACCGATAGGCTGCCACCTGTGCCCTGCTGATCACCTGACCCTGCCAGATCCTTCCCCGGCGGTAAACCTCCGCCACCGTCCCGGCCAGTTCTTTTTCCGGAGTCGCCACCGCCTTCAGCACCTCATGGATGTCATAATCCACCGTCTCTCCCTTCCGGCCGGTCTCCTGAAGATTCGCTGCCCTCAGATATCTCTCAGCCTCCTGCTCCATCATCCTGCACTGATCCGCCCAGCCAGGCTCTTTCTTCAGATAACGGGACGTCAGATCCATCTGTTCCCGGCAAAAACACGCCAGATCCAGCAGCGCCTTTTCCCGCTTTCTTTCCTCTTTCAATTCCTGCGCCAGGATCGATTCCTGCCGGCTGTTCTCTCCCAGTTCATCCAGCTCGTCCAGCAGATTTTCCAGAGAATCCGACTGCCGGACAAACGCCTTCTCCCAGGCATTCCATTTTTCTTTCATTTCTCTCAGCACAGCATCCCGTTCCTCCAGCTGTCTCTCCAGCGCCTGAAAACGCTTTTCCTCGTCTTCCCGCCTTCCCTGTGCTTCTTCCTTCTCTCTCTGCATCCACTCTTTACAGCCGCGAAGAACTTCTTCCAGTTCCCTGTCCCTGTCATTCTGCAGCTTTTTCTTTCGTCCAAACATTGCTTTTCTCTCCTAAACTGTTACGCTTTCACTTTACTGAAATCCATTGTCTCACGCCATCACGGCCATACATTCTTTCTCACAGAAAGCCAAGCCGTATTTCAGGATTTTCTTCAGGCTCCGGCGCCTCAGCCCTTCTGCATATTTTTTGATTTCAATCTGTTTTAACGCCTCCGCACAAGCCGCTTCCAGATTTCCATCGTCTGCGTACTTCAATTCGATCACAATCCCGATCCGATCCGGTGTCTGGATGGAAATATCGCTGTAACCTTCCCCGGTCTCGGCATTAGACTGAATCAGCCAGTTTCCCTGGCTCCGCAAAAGCCCCAGCACCATGCCATGATAAAAGTTTTCCTTCATATTTATCCGTACTGCCGTATCCCGCACACTGATGGAATCCCAAAGATAATCATGGAGCATGTCCTGGATCGTTGATGCATCCCCAGCGGGAAACGCTGCACAAAAACGTTGGATCCTTGCGGAATCCGCGTAGGTAGTTTCCTGGAACCAGTCCTTCACCAATTCAATGAACAGCTCCTTTACCTCCCTGTTCGGAAGCGCCAGTTTCATCTGCTTGCCCGGAAGCCGCCCCCTCTGAGTCAGGTAACCGGTGGAATACAGGACACTCCAGATATTATCAATGGAATCCTCAATGTCCCGGTAAGTCAGCTCCTGTCTGATATTTTTCACAATCGTTCCGCCATTGAGCAGCTGCTCAATTTCATTCCTCGTAGTTTGATCTGCCCTTTTCAACAAACGGCGAACAAGATCATTTCCACTGGTATTCGCCCAATAGTTTTCCGGTTCAGCATCCCTATCCCTCAATAAAATCTGCGCATACTTTATGACATCCCACGGACAGTAAACAGATGTATCGCCAAACCGGTACCCATCATACCATTCCCGAACCGTATTCTGAAACTCTTCCAACCCATAATACCGAAGAAACTCCAGCACTTCCTCTTCCGTAAATCCGAAGCTGCTGCAAAAGTAAGGATCCGATACTGTCATCACATTTAAGTTATTCAGTCCTGTAAAAATACTCTCCTTGGAAATCCGGAGGCAGCCTGTCAGGACAGCAAAATACAGGTTGTCGTTCGTTTTCAGCGCATTGCCGAACATATTACGGATAAGAGATACCATCTCATCATAATACCCCGCCTGAAACGCCTTATCCAGCGGAACGTCGTATTCATCGATCAGCAGGATAACTTTACGGTGATAGTGTTTTGCCAAAAGACGTGAGAGTGTCTTCAGGCTGTCGATCAACGCAGCGTACGACATTGCATAGGTTGCATCACTCTTCATTTCTACATTGATCAGACGGACGTAGGCATTTTTCTCCTCCTCATCAAGGCTGCTGCTTTCCCGAAGGAAACGAAACCGTCCTGCCTCATCCCCGATCACCGTACGCAGAGCCGCAGATGCCGCCTCAAAGTCCGGACCATCAATACTTTTCAGGCTAATGGAAATCACCGGAAACCGGCCCATGTATTCTTCACACAAGCTCTTTTCCTCTGTGATCTTCAAACCATCAAACAACGTTTGATCCCCGCCAATTTCAAAAAAACACTTGAGCATGCTCATATTGAGTGACTTTCCAAAACGTCTTGGCCGGGTAAACAGATTGACCTTTCCCCAGTTTTGTAAGAGTTCTGCTATGAACATGGTTTTATCCACGTAATAAAAATTCTCAGCCGAAAACTCCTCAAAATTTTCTATTCCGACAGGGAGCTTCTTCCTTCCCATTTTTCCAACACTCCTTTTCACAACATGACACTGTACTGCCAAACCTCTGAAAGGGCACAAAAGTCTATTATGTTTTCACTTTACTATGAAGCTGTCAGGCAGTCAAGCCTATATCACCAAAAACACCCTCCCCAAAGCAGCCAACCTGCCCCGGAGAGGGTGTTCCACCGATCAAAGCCTATCAGATTTCATCAAAATTATCTTCACTTTCATAATACTTCTGGTAATACTTCTCATATTTCTTTCTATAATAACGTCCGGACTTCGCACGATCGATCTTATTCAACGCAACTCCCAGGATCGGGCATCCGGTATTTTCCAGCTTCTGTTTCACGCCCTGTGCAAAATGATAGCTGATATTTCCTGACTCAATAGCAAGAATGCTTGCGTCACTGTAACCAGCCACCACCGCTGCATCCACAACCATGCCCAGCGGTGCACAGTCAAGGAGCACATAGTCATAAGCCTCTCTGCATTTCTGGATCAAACGCTCAAAAGATTTTGAGGCAAGAAGTTCCGCCGGGTTCGGCGGTACCGGACCGGCAAAAATAATATGAAATTTCGGCTCTTCGCTCAGATAGATGATATCCGCGATGGACGCCTGTCCGGATAGATAATGTGTCAGACCCTTTCTTGGCCGCTCTCCTTCTACCTGCCGCAGCAGAACCGATTTTCTCAGATCCACATCGATCAGAAGCACCTTCTTTTTGATCTCCGCCAGAGACTGCGCCAGATTCATCGTGATCGTACTTTTTCCCTCACCGGCAAGGCAGCTGGTGATCAGGATCACTTTTTTATCACTGCCGCAGAACAGCAGGTTCGTCCGCATCGTTTTCACTTCCTCACGGGTTTCATAATCCTGCGCCCGCGGTTTCAATTTAATCGTTTCCACAGCTTTTCTCCCTATTTAATCTCTAAATTTTTTATCAACATAAAGGGGTTATGACATAAAACTTTTCTCGCATACTCTTTCCCCATTTTTTTCAACACAAATTCACTGCATTTCCCCAGATTGGGTTTCCTTTTCTTTCTGCCGTGGGCATCGCTGGCAATAAAATGGATCAGATCGTCTTCCATCAGGCGCCGGCAATACTGTCGGGAAGGCCTGTCGTCTTCTCCCAGAAGACTGCCTGCGTTTATCTGCACATACGCACCCATCCGGCATAACTCTTCCGCCCGCTGTTTTTCATACATACATGGATATCTTTCTATATGGGCAATCACCGGACGATATCCGGCATCCAACATTTTTTCCACAGAACTCCGGATAAAACCATAGCTATGTCTGCTGGAAAATTCTGCCAGTACATAAGAGGAATCCGCCATCGTCGGAAGATTCCGCAGCCTGACCTGTTCTTCAAACTTTGAACTGATATGATACTCTCTGCCTAAATAAAGCTGAATCCCCACATCCTCCGCCGCTGCCTGCAGCTGATAATAAGACCGGTAAATCTGAGACACCGAAGGCTCAAACATTCCGGGGCGGTAATGGGGCGTCAGGATCAGCTTTCTCACACCGTCTTTATACTGCATTTTCAGCATTTCCTGCGCTTCTTTGACTGTCTCAGCGCCATCGTCAATTCCCGGAAGGATGTGACAATGAATATCAATGATTCCCTGCACGTCTCACTCTCCTTTAACAAAGGAAAAGCACCCCACAAAGGGGGGTGCCCCTCCCCATATCCCGGTTACATTATGCGTTCTTTCTCTTAACGAAGAATACGCAGCCTGCGCCCAGAACAAGAACTGCTGCCGCAACGGTAGCTGTCAGCATTCCCAGATCCTCTCCGGTTTTCGGAGATACAGAACTGCTGCTGCCAGTGCTGGTGTTGCTGCCATTGGAAGTGCCTGTTGCTGTCGCGGTATTTTTGTCAACGACAAATGCTACCGGAGACAGAGATGTGAAGGTAGCGGTAATGGTTCCATTACCAGCGGTTCCTTCCAGAACTTCCCATGCGCTGCCATTGTAATGCAGAACAGCAACTTTTGTATCTGCGCCTACGCCCGGAACATCAAAAGTGATGGTTACAGGCATCGGGGTTCCTTCCGGAACAGATACATCCATAGCGTCAACAACTTCCATGCCTTCTACATAAGCATCGCCGAGAACGGCTTTCAGACCATCCGTTGTTTTAACAGTATTCACTGCTTCTGCGTGCTCAGCCGGGATGGATGCAGTAGATACAGTTACACTGTTTCCATTCGCATCTTTTGCTCCCTGCGGAGATACCACTCCGGTGGACTTAACGCTTCCCTGCGCAAATGCCGTTACGGACATTGCACAGATTGTGAGGGCCGCTGTCACTACTGCAACAGCTTTTTTGAGGTTCAGTCTCATGGGTCCCACCTCTTCCTTTCTTAATATTATTCAAAGCAGAGATCCTGCCGCCGTTTCCTTAATCCACCTTTTTATAAAAAAGTTTCAGAATCAATTCATACAGAGCCTGATCGTCTACTGTGAATTCCTCGTGTTCTTCTCCGGGAGCCGCAGTTCCCGGAACGGTTTCTATTTCCTGATGAATGGTATAATCTTTTAAATGATGCAGTTCTTCTGCCGACATATCCGTAGTCAGGTATGGATCCGCACTGCTGAGTATACTCTCATAAGCAGCTGCGTTAATGTTCTGCATCTGCTGGAACATCGCCTGAATGAACTGGTTCTGGCGTTCCATACGGTCATTGTTGCTTCCCGTAACAGTGATGTCACGGTAACGTACATACCGCTCAGCCAGATCCCCCTGAAGAGTCAGTGTTGCCCCCTCCGCAAAGGAGGGATCCACAGAAGTATAATCTTTTGGAACGGTCAGTGTCACTCCGCCCATTGCGGAAGTCACTTCACCGATCCCGTCAACCGTCAGCGCCATCACAGAACTGATCGGAATTTCGTATAACAAATGAGAAACTGCGTTCTTCATCAGCCAGTTGCTTCGGCTGTCGCTCTCTCCGTACGCATACTGGAGAGCAATCTGGGCATGCTCTGTCGCAAGATAACTTCCGGTAATACCGTAAATATCCACGTCGGTCATGGAATCCCTGGAAATCTGCAGAAGGGTTGTCTCCTTCGCTTCCTGATCCATGATCATCAGCAGGATACAATCCGCCTGTCCGTTTCTTCCGACCGTCTCGCCGACAACACTGTCGGCCTCTTTATCCACACCCAGGAAAAGAACGTTTTTCAGGTTTGTATTATATTCGTATGTCTCACCCTGATAGGTGACTGTATTCTGCATTCCTTCGTCGGCTCCCGACTGTGCGCTCGCCTGGGGCAGCTCTTCGGTATCTTTTTTGTTCTGCAGAAGCAGGAACACTGACACCCCTGCGCCAATACAAAGGATGCACATTGAAATAATCAGTATTTTTTTACTCACTCTGAAGTACCGCCTCTACAATCAATCTCTTGTCCGCCTGTCCGCCAATACATGTACTCAAGGTCAGGAACTTGTCGTCCGCCGATACCGGAACATCGTCCCGTATCGTATCCGACATCCCTCTGGAAGAGAGAATGGAATCCAGAAACGCCTGTCTTCCGCTCTCCGTGGTGTAATCGAATGCGTGATACAAATGCACATCACTGTAGGTGACCGCCGCAAATATCTGGTAGCGGTACACATGATACGGCGTATAGATGATCACTTCCGGATGCTCCGCCATATATGCACTATCCTCATAATTATGAAGATTCTGGAACATGCTGCCGTCCCGCATATTATGGCCATACAGGATGGTATTGAAGTCCGAAAAATCCTTGCTGTTTACGCTTTCTGTATAAATCGAACCGGGGTATCCTTCTTTTCCCTCAATCGTATGATTCAGGTAGTAGGAATCGTCTGTGGAACTCTGCATGACCGGATAATCGATATTGGTTCCTTCAATCCGGATCCACGCATAGATATCCGGATTCACTTCCTGCAGCGCAGCAAAATCTATCGGTATCTCCTCCTCCGGTTCCGGCTGTTCGGTCACAGGAACATCGGTCACAGTCGGAGCCGCTGTCGGAGTGGTTTCCACACGCTCCTGGAGTTCTTCGTAGATCTCACCGTTTTCCTTTTCAGAGTTGAAATACCAGAAAATATATCCACAGCAGCATCCAAACAAAATCGCGCAAATCAGACACCCAAGTGTCAGCAATTTTTTTCTCATGCTGATTTCCTTCTTTTCTTTCCCGTCTCTCCGCCAGAGGTTTTCTTATTATAAGAAAACGCGGCGATCGTGTTCAGCTGGAGATACTTCTCCACATCTTCCTCTGTCTTGATCGTATCGTCCATCAGATGACGCACAATGATAAGAGCAGCTGCCAGAAAAAGTCCGACCATTCCACCCAGAAGCACATTTTTCAAAAGATTCGGGCTCGACGGGTTCTCAGCCACTACTGCCTCCTCAACAATTGTCGGGCGATCTGTCACCATAATCTCGGCAACTCTGTCCGCCGTAGCCTCCGCCATCGCGTTTGCGATCTCCTGTGCAGTCTCCGGATCCGGATGAGTCGCTGTGATCTGGAGGATTCGTGTATCTGCGGGATTGGAAACCGTCAGCAGTCCCCGAAACTCCTCGTAAGAAATCTCCTCCAGTCCGAGATTCTCCCTTACCTTATTGATTACCGGCCGGCTCATCGCCAATGTCTCAAAGTCGATCGTCAGCTGCGAACCGATCTGCAGGTCGGCGAGTGAAGTCACGCTGGTGGTTTTCGTCAAAATATAAATCATCGCGGAGGACTGATACTGAGGTGTGATCAAAAGCTTGGTGCCGGCCCCTGCCGCCAGTGCAAAGACAAGCAGCGCCGCCAGAAGCATATACCATTTTCTCCGCAGAGCGTGAAACAATTCCAGTAAGTCGATTTCCTGTTCCTCATTCTGTATTGCATTGTTCTGTTCCATAACAACTTCCTTTGTTCTTTTTATTTTTATTTTCCCGCTATCATACGAAAGTATTGGGATTCGATGTCAAAATTTTGTATTTTTGCTCATAGCACTAATTATTTATCATAATACTCGTTCCGACCACAGATGTCAATCACCAAATCAACCAAAAGCAAACGCTACGTGAACGTACTTTGAAGACGGAATTAAGCTCATCTTAAACGACATGATAGGATTTCATTACTGCTAACTTTGCAAAAAAGTTACACTAAAGGTCTTCTGACGCTCCTCACACTTCGAGAAACGTCATAAGCTCCTGCATACTTTTACCGCTCCTGCGGAAGGCATTCATGATCTGTTTTGCCTCTATGGACTTCTTCTGTTCCTGGAGTTCAAGCAGCCTTTGGGTAAGCTCGTCAACCTTCTCCTGAGCCTTTTGAAGTTCAGCTGTTACCTTTGAGATCTCAGTCTCAATCGATGATAGTGAACGTGTCCTCGCCATAATCGTCATCCTCCTCGGGCGCTTTGTCTGTAGGTGTTTGATTGCCTGATAACTGACTGCCTATTTCTATCGCTATGCTTTTGACATCTGTATCAGACAGACCGAATGCGCTAAGTATCGTTTTTTGTTTTTTCGTAACGGCATGATCCAGGCGGTAATGGCCATTGCCCCGCCTTACCATCTCGATCTTCTCAAGTTCTCTGAGAGCAGCGGGAACGGTCATGTAGTTTGGCTTTGTTTCAAGCCTGAGCATGGTCTCCTTGAGCAGGTTATACATCCTGTTGCGAACGATAAGGGCGATAAACTCAACAAATATCTTCGCTGACAGGGCCTGTGTGGTCTGGACCCTCATGCTTTTGGACCCGATAAAGGATTTGTCCGTGCTGAAGAGCTTTTCAGAAACATCTCTGCCTTTGTAGTGGATAAGCGCCTGGGAGGCCGTCATCTCCTCGGAGGTGACGATGCAAAAGTAACCGCAGAGATCCAGTTCACGCTTTATGACGTCTTTTCGCTCGCTGTAGCCGACAAGATGACCTGCTTTGTCATACTTAAGGGTAAAATACTCCTGACATGCCTTTGATGAGGTAACCACATCTCCGATGTGCTTGTCCATATATATCTTACATCTGTCCAGCGTAAGCTCCAGGCGTTCCCTTTCAGCCGCATGTTTGGAAGGATTGAAGTAGATATGGAAGTATCTGTCCTGCGTATCATCCTCATATAACCTGGCTTTCACAGTCTTACCGTAGACGTGATAGGCTCTGATGGAATGGTCGTGCTCAGTTTCAAATGTGCCGCGGTTTTCTTCTACAAGGGACGACACCAGGGCTTTACGGCCTTTTACCATTATAACGAAGG
>JACJJN010000070.1 GCA_016899975.1 Lacrimispora saccharolytica
TGGTACTTCAATTATACATCATTCTACAGAGGGTGTCTTTCTTTTGTGCAATATTTTGGATTTGCTCATTCATAGTTATAATTTCATTTTAGATTAGGAGACTCAATGCGATAACTATTTATAAGATTTTTTCTGAAAAATGTGATATGATTAATAAAATTAAAAAGTTAATTGAAAGACTTAATGCTTTAAAAAATATCGATTCGATTAATAAATATATATTTGCAAAGGATGGTAGTAATAAATGAGAGTGGCAGATTTTTTCTGCGGTGGCGGTGGTTTCTCCGAAGGTTTTAGACAAGCAGGATTCGATATAGTTTTTGCTGTAGACAAGTGGAAGCCAGCTGTCATGACTTATAAGGGAAATAAGCCTGGTGTTAATGTAATATTGGATGATATTATTCGAATTTCTAATTTAGGGGATGAAGAATTTGAAAATCTAGTTCCCGATTCAGAGGTTATCATTGGATCCCCACCATGTCAGGCGTTTTCCCAATCTAATAAATCGGGAAATGCGGATAAAACCATAGGTATTCAGCTTATTGAAGCATATTTACGAATAATTGCAAGAAAAAAATTTAAAAAAAATTCTGTATTAAAGTATTGGGTATTGGAAAATGTTCCAAATTCTCAAAAGTATATAAAGAAAGAGTATAGTGCAAAGGATCTTGGTGTTGAAGGCGATTTTATTTTGCATACGCGAAATAATAATTCGGGAATATATAATGCAAAAAATTTCGGTGCACCAACAAATAGAAAACGATTTTTATGTGGGGATTTTCCAGAATTAGAAATTACACATTCGGATGAAGAAGCTGTAACGCTTAAGGCAGTATTGGACTCGTTGGGGGATCCATTGGCAAAAACAAAGTCTGATATATGCGATGTGAATTATCCTGATTTAATTTTACCAAGTACTGAGATTACAGATTTTCATTATATACGAGAATTAGCTCCATTTGAATGGAAAACAGCAAAAAGGCTTAAGCAAGATAAAGGTTACATGGGGAAAATGGCATTCCCGGAAAATGAGAATAATCCTGCAAGAACGGTTATGGCTACTATGAGTTCTAGTTCGCGAGAAGCTATGATATTACGATACCAAGAAGACAGATACAGATTACCAACTGTAAGAGAAGTAGCTTCCATGATGAGCTTCCCGATTGATTATAGATTTTATGGAAATACTATGGGAATTAAACATACGTTGGTAGGTAATGCGGTTCCACCTAAATTGTCTTATGCTATTGCAAAGGCAATTGCAAGAGAAAATGGATTGGATGTTCCAAATAAATATATACCTATACAGCATGATTCTGATATTAAATTTGTTAACTTGAATGGTGTTATTCTATCTATCAATCAGGAAAAGCCGAGAAGAGAAGTTGCTAAATTTAAATATCATATACCATATTTGATTTTAAATTCATATAGAGTTGAACTGACAAATTATCATTCTGATTTTACAAATAATAAATTTTGTTGGGATGCAGAGTTGCATTATAGTCAAGGGAAAAAAAGAGCTGCGGTATATGATTTTGAAGTGTCGTTAGATATGATTGACGAGAAATTTAGAAAACCTATAATAAGATATATCAATAAAATAGATAAAAAGTTATTATCTTTTGATGAATTTCAGAAAGCATATTGCAAAACAGAGCGACAGCGACAAGAAAGTGGTGAGCTTGGTCCGTTTGAACTATTAGACGATGTTAGAAATTTTATTTGTAGTTTAATGTCTCCTCTAGAAATGAAAGATAAGAAGTCAATAATCAATGGTTTGTATGAATTACCAAATGCAATAATTGTTGGATATTATTTACTTCAACATATAATTAAAAAAATGGGAGGGAAAGATAATGGATGCGCAAACAAGGAAACAGAAACTCCAGGAGTTGATAAAAAAGGATAGTAATATTGCGATGACAGGAATTCCACTTCAATATAAGGGGGAAACGAGAATAGAGAAGGTTTATCGTATCCCCTTAGATTATTTAGTTTACAATAAGTATAATGGCAGAATTGGATCGGAGGTTCTTTCTTACGAAAAACAGAATGGGGAATTGAATCCGGAAATTGATGCGGATAGAGAGCTTATAGAACGTTTCCTATATGAATCCAAAGAGGATAGAAATAAGACAACGATGAACAGTCTTTTGAAAAATGGACAACAGCGATATGGTATTGTTACTTCAGATGGGAAAATAGTAGATGGAAACCGAAGAGCTATGCTATTAAATAGACTATTCCACAAACGAGATGAATTAGGATATACATATGCAGAAGTTGAAAAATGCAAATATTTTCTTGCAATAATTCTTCCAGATGATGCAGAGGAACGAGATATTCAAAAGCTAGAGACAATTTATCAGATGGGGGAGGACGATAAATTAGATTATAATCCTATTGAAAAATACTTAAAATGTAAAGAATTGAAACGACTCGGATTTTCGGAAGAAGATATTGCAGAATTTATGAGCGAGAAACCATCACAAATAAAACAATGGTTACGAATTTTAACATTAATGGAAGAGTACCTAAATGAGTATGGGTATGATGGGATTTATACGCGCTTAGACAAAACAGAAGGTCAGTTTGTAGATTTAGAAGGCTATCTTGACTCATATCAAAAAAAAGGGGCTAATATAAGGAATGTTGATTGGGATTATCAGGATTCTGACATTTCTGATTTGAAAACTGTTTGTTTTGATTATATACGAGCAAGATATGAGGGAAAGGAATTCCGTGATATTGCCAAAACAGGAAAAGAAGGAAGTATATTTTTTTATAAAGACTTATGGAAGGATTTCCTTCAGGCACACATAGAAAAAATCCCTATGGATGAGGAATCTGTTCAAGAAATGAGAGAAAAACATCCAGATGAAGATCTTAGCATGCTTTTGAAAGTAAGCGCTCAATAAAATAATGGCTATCTTTTCACAAGGTATTCCGCTATAGTTGAAGTAAAATACTCCAACTT
>JACJJN010000071.1 GCA_016899975.1 Lacrimispora saccharolytica
TCTTGGTCAAGCCCTCGACCGATTAGTAACAGTCAGCTCCACACATTGCTGTGCTTCCACCCCTGCCCTATCTACCTCGTCGTCTTCAAGGGGTCTTACTTCTTTCGAATGGGATATCTCATCTTGAGGGGGGCTTCACGCTTAGATGCCTTCAGCGTTTATCCCGGCCCGACTTGGCTACCCGGCCATGCACCTGGCGGTGCAACCGGTCCACCAGCGGTCAGTCCATCCCGGTCCTCTCGTACTAAGGACAGCTCCTCTCAGATATCCTACGCCCACGCCGGATAGGGACCGAACTGTCTCACGACGTTCTGAACCCAGCTCGCGTACCGCTTTAATGGGCGAACAGCCCAACCCTTGGGACCTACTACAGCCCCAGGATGCGATGAGCCGACATCGAGGTGCCAAACCACTCCGTCGATGTGAACTCTTGGGAGTGATAAGCCTGTTATCCCCAGGGTAGCTTTTATCCGTTGAGCGATGGCATTCCCACTTAATACCACCGGATCACTAAGTCCTACTTTCGTACCTGCTCCACCCGTCGGTGTCGCAGTCAAGCTCCCTTCTGCCTTTGCACTCTTCGAATGGTTTCCGACCATTCTGAGGGAACCTTTGAGCGCCTCCGATACCCTTTCGGAGGCGACCGCCCCAGTCAAACTCCCCGCCTGGCATTGTCCCCCGCCCGGATCACGGGCGATGGTTAGAAGCCCAGCAGCACAAGGGTGGTATCCCAACAGCGGCTCCAATAGAACTGGCGTTCCATTTTCTTCGCCTCCCACCTATCCTGTACATGCACTGCCGGACCCCAGTACCAAACTGGAGTAAAGCTCCATGGGGTCTTTCCGTCCTGGCGCAGGTAACCAGCATCTTCACTGGTACTTCAATTTCACCGGATGCATTGTCGAGACAGCGCTCAAATCATTACGCCTTTCGTGCGGGTCGGAACTTACCCGACAAGGAATTTCGCTACCTTAGGACCGTTATAGTTACGGCCGCCGTTTACTGGGGCTTAAATTCAAAGCTTCGCCTTGCGGCTAACCTCTCCTCTTAACCTTCCAGCACCGGGCAGGCGTCAGCCCATATACCTCACCTTTCGGTTTTGCATAGACCTGTGTTTTTGCTAAACAGTTGCTTGAGCCTATTCTCTGCGGCCATCTTTCGATGGCACCCCTTCTCCCGAAGTTACGGGGTCATTTTGCCGAGTTCCTTAACAATGCTTCTTCCGTCGGCCTTAGGATTCTCTCCTCATCCACCTGTGTCGGTTTACGGTACGGGTACCATAAGAACGATAGCGGCTTTTCTTGATACATGGCTCACACACTTCCCTACTACAATTCGGTCCGCATCACGTCTTCGGATTGTACACCGGATTTGCCTGGTGCACTCCTACCTCGCTTGCGCGCGGCTTTCCATTCCGCGCCTGTGCTCTCCACATATGTCCCCACAGTTCTGTCTTATGATAGTGCAGGAATCTCAACCTGCTGTCCATCGGCTACGCCTTCCGGCCTCGCCTTAGGCCCCGACTTACCCAGGGCAGATCAGCTTTACCCTGGAAACCTTGGATATTCGGCCGTAAGGATTCCCACCTTACTCTCGCTACTCATTCCGGCATTCTCTCTTCCTGGCGCTCCACGGCTCCTTCCGGTACCGCTTCGCCGCGCCAGCAATGCTCCTCTACCAACGTATCAAATACGTTCCTGTGCTTCGGTGTCGTGTTTCAGCCCCGGACATTTTCGGCGCAGGACCTCTCGACCAGTGAGCTATTACGCACTCTTTGAATGTATGGCTGCTTCTGAGCCAACATCCTGGTTGTCTTCGAAATCCCACATCCTTTTCCACTTAACACGTACTTTGGGACCTTAGCAGCAGGTCTGGGCTCTTTCCCTTTTGACCGCCCAACTTATCTCGTGCAGTCTGACTCCCGTACACCATTTCGACGGCATTCGGAGTTTGATATCCCTTGGTAAGCTTTGACGCCCCCTTAGGAATTCAGTGCTCTACCTCCGTGAAACTCGTACGAGGCTAGCCCTAAAGCTATTTCGAGGAGAACCAGCTATCTCCGGGTTCGATTGGAATTTCTCCCCTACCCACACCTCATCGCCACCCTTTTCAACGGATGTGCGTTCGGTCCTCCATTTGCTTTTACGCAAACTTCAACCTGGACATGGGTAGATCACCCGGTTTCGGGTCTACTCCTGCTGACTCATTCGCCCTCTTAAGACTTGGTTTCCCTTCGGCTCCGGGCCTTCAGCCCTTAACCTTGCCAGCAGACGTAACTCGCCGGACCGTTCTACAAAAAGTACGCGGTCGTGCGCATAAGGCACTCCCACAGCTTGTAAACACAGGGTTTCAGGTTCTCTTTCACTCCCCTCCCGGGGTCCTTTTCACCTTTCCTTCACAGTACTATGCGCTATCGGTCACTGAGGAGTATTTAGCCTTGGAGGGTGGTCCCTCCTGCTTCCCACAAGGTTTCACGTGTCTCGTGGTACTCTGGATCCTGCCAGCCTTCTCAAGATTTCGCCTACGGGATTTTCACCCTCTCTGATCAGCTTTCCCAAAACTGTTCGGCTATCCTTTGAAGTGCCTTACGCAGTCCACAACCCCGCGGTGCACGCACCACGGTTTGGGCTCTTTCCATTTCGCTCGCCGCTACTCTGGAAATCGAGGTTTCTTTCTTCTCCTCGGGGTACTTAGATGTTTCAGTTCCCCCGGTTCCCTTCCATACGTTATGGATTGGCGTATGGATACATGAGGGTTGCTCATGTGGGTTTCCCCATTCGGAGATCTCCGGATCGTAGGATATTTGCTCCTCCCCGAAGCTTTTCGCAGCTTATCACGTCCTTCATCGGCTCTCAGTGCCAAGGCATCCACCCTGCGCTCTTAATGCTTGACCTTTTACAGTCCGCTGCCACTATAGCGTTAGTGACAGGCTTTTGTGTTCTCTAAGCATTCGGTTCATTT
>JACJJN010000072.1 GCA_016899975.1 Lacrimispora saccharolytica
AAAGTAAGCGCTCAATAAAATAATGGCTATCTTTTCACAAGGTATTCCGCTATAGTTGAAGTAAAATACTCCAACTTCAACTTTTCGATTTGATCCGGCATCTCTGCTGTATCATGTCAGACCATGGCATCAGCTCTTCTATACCTTCGGGCTCATTTTTGTAGTCCGGCATATAGAGCAGTACAGTCTCCAGATATGCGTAGATGTTCAGATTGTTGAGTTTTGCAGTTTCTACTAAACTGTAAATGATGGAACTGGCCCGGGCGCCTTTTACAGTATCATGGAACAGGAAGTTTTTCCGCCCTACCGCATAGGGACGGGCGATATTTTCTGCGATATTGTTCGATATGGAGCACCGCCCATCCAACAGGTAGTTCTCCATATATGGCTTCTGGTTTTTCGCATAGGTCACCGCTTTGGCCAGAAGGCTTCCGCCAGCTGGGTCCACTGTTTCAAGCCATGACCAGTAAGCCTCCCATATGGCAGGCTCTGTCTCAAGACGCTTGGCTTTCCGTGTATCGGTATCCAGATCCGCATACTCCTTTTCCAGTTCGAATAACTGGCTGCAGTAATCGAAACCGATCTCTGCCGGAGTCTTATCCGGGGATTTCTTCGATTTCCCGGGAAGTGCATCATGCCAGTATCGTCTCATATGGGCAAGGCAGCCGCAGCGGATGACATCCTTCAGCTTATTATAACCGCCAAAACCATCACAGGTAAGGTATCCTGAAAATCCTTTCAGGAATTCTTCCGCATGATATCCGCCCCGGCTGGGCTGGTAATCATACAGACGGATCGGCGGCAGCCCGTCATTTCCAGAGCCATACAGCCACATATAGGACTTGGACTGTGCCGTTTTCCCTTCTTCCTTCAGTACCTGGCAGGGTGTTTCATCTGCATGGATGATGTCCCTCTCCAGCAGATGCTGGTGAAGCTGTCCATACACCGGCTCCATATAATCTAGGCCGCATTTGATGACCCAGTTCGCCAGTGTCGCTCTGGGGAGCTTTACTCCCAGCTGTTTCCAATCCGCCTCCTGGCGGTAAAGAGGGATGCTGTTCACATATTTCTGATACATCACGTAAGCAACCGTGGACGGAGATGCAAGGCTGTGTTTCAGCAGCGGGCTTGGTGTTTCGGCCCCAACAATAACGGAAGCGCCGTCTTTCTTACATTCCGGACAGCCAAGCACTTCCTGGACATACTGGATCCGTTCCACTTTTGCAGGGATGATCCGCAGTTCTTCCCGCACGACCTTTTTCCCGATAACCTCCATCGGAGCATTGCAGTAGGGGCAGCTCCTGTCCTCATCCGGCACGGTGCAGGGAACTTCCACCACAGGAAGCCCTGCAAGGATCTCTTCCCTGGTGGCCTTTGGTTTCTTTGCCTTACGTTTATAACCACCAACAGCCTCCTCAAGAGCTGGTTCCGGGACAGAAGGATCTGCAGTGGCTTCTGCTTCATTGAACAGATCCATCTGTCCTGGGAATGCCTCTTTTTTTGTTTTTTCGCTGGAAGATGCGAACAGCTTTTTCTTCAGATATTCGACTGTCTCATTGAGATTTGCGATCGTCTGGTTCAGCTGTGCGGTCTGCTCTTCATGGCTTTTGGTCATCTGCTCGATCGTAAGACGCTGGCTGTCCACCAGCTGACGAAGGGATTCAATTGTCTCTTTCTGAAGCTGCACGAGCGCTTCCATCTCTGACTGCGGCATTAAAGGACCACCTTTCTTTTTGCTGCTTCCTATTATACCGGAAATCCAGCAGAAAAGCGAATTTTCCGCCGTACTGCCATCGTCATTTTGACGAAAGGAAAATGTGGAAAACACATAGCTTCGGCGGGATATTCCCTATGAAAAACGTTGGGTTTTCCACACGCAAACAGTAACCCGGGAAAAATGGAAATCGTTATCCCCCTAATCTCCCGGCGGTTCCATTGTTATGTGGATAACCCATCAGCAGCGTTTTTTCCGCCCTATAAGGGAAGAAAAAATTTCTCCCTTTTGCACAAAAGTCAGAAGTCCTTTCTCCCGGCAGGCCGGATTGCTTTGGGCTGATCGATGGAAAGCCCTTCTAAAAGCCAGCGGTATTCCTGCCGGGTAAGATTCCTTACTTCTGAAGAATCCCGGGGCCACTGGAACCGCCCATTATCTAAACGTTTATAATAGAGACAGAATCCGTCTTTTTCAAAATGAAGCGCTTTGATCCGGTCACAGCGTCTGCCGCAGAAAAGAAACAGGGAATTGCTGTAGGGATCTAATTCATAGGTATCCCGAACGATTGCCATTAAGCCATCAATACTTTTTCGCATGTCGGTATAGCCTGTCACAAGGAAAAATCTGGCCACACCGGACAGTTCACCTAACAAAGCTGCCGCAGGGCAAGAAGAGTATTGCGGATCACATCCGCCCCGGCCTGTTCATGGATCTCGATACGGATGCCCTGCATTTCCAGACAGATCGAGGGCGTATGTAAAGCTACGGTATCTGAATGCTGTTCCCTTTCCCAGAGTGGGATCTGGACAACTTCCTGTTTCTGTGCGGCAGCATCCACTGCTTCCGGAACCTCGCAGGCTTTTTTGCGTAAAGCCCGGACGTGATAGTAAAATGTGCTGACAGGGATCCCGTTTTCTATGCACCATTGGCGGTCGGTAAGCCCGCTGGATCTGCACTGGGTGATCAGATTTAACCAATGTTCATCATTTAAAGTTGTACTCATTTAATTCATCTCCTCCCAACGTGAGATTTTGGAGTAATCAGGTACAACAAAAGCGACTCAGGATGTGAGATTAAAGCATAGCTTTTGCAACTCCGAGAACCGGATAGGAAGTGAATTACTCCAAGTATCTGAAGTATCTCACAAAAGTTGGAGTTTGACTATCCGGTTGGTTATAAAGCGCTTAC
>JACJJN010000073.1 GCA_016899975.1 Lacrimispora saccharolytica
GTGGAACTGCATTGATTCTTTTGGCGATTTTTCTGGAAAAAAATGGTGGGACAAGGTTAAGTAATATTCGTACATGCTCTGAAAATGAGAAGTTTTGATTGAAAGTGATTTGGAGAGAATTGTAAGTCGAAAATAGAACTTGGAGGCGAAAATATTTTTTTCTGAAAGAAATCAAAAGACCGCACTGGCCATATGGTTGGTGCGGTCTTTTGCATATTCGAAAAAGAAAAATGTAAAGACAAGATATTTTGAATGATTCCTTACAATTTGCTTGTGAATGGAAGATGAAAAATAGTCGCTGTGCTGTCTTTTCGATAAAATGAAGCGAGTTGACTGATGTTATGGCGAATGATAAAGAATGAAAGGGGCGAATTTCATGGAGTACGGATATATTAAAGTAAAAGTTGAGGAAATGCGGCTCAAAAAGGAAATCAGCAAAAACAAGCTGTGTTATGCTGCAGAATTGGAAAGAAAACAATTAAATGCCGATCAACAACATACGGCATCCTCCTTAATGATTAGTCCACCTTTCGGTAGCCTCAATCATTATAGGAGATCCGTAGGTTATTAAAAACTATAGATCAGTCCGCTCGCTCCGCATCGCTGTATATTTCAGATAAACTGACCATCCTTCACGGCCAATCTGATCACCTTTCACGGAGATTCAGATCACTGATCTCGGAGATGTATAGTCGGTGATCAAAGTCATTCTTATAATGATTATGGCACACATTCGTGTGACTATCATTTAAGGAGGACGATGATCATGGTAGATTATCGCGAAATCCTGAGACTCCAGAGCCTTGGGTACAACATCACACAGATCGCCGGATCGCTGCACAGCTCCCGCAACACCGTAAGAGAAGTTGAACGGCTTGCAGATGAGAAAGGAATCCGGTGGCCTCTTGGAGAGGAGGTAACAAATCCACAGCTTTATGTCCTGCTTTATCCGGAACGGCAGGAAAAAGCAAATGTTTATCTGGAACCGGACTGTGCCTGGATTCACCGTGAACTGGCGAAAAAAGGAGTGAACCTGACATTGCTTTGGAAAGAATATCAGGTCAATTGCTCCAATGTGGGGCGTGTCCCATACCAGTATACACAGTTTTGTGACATTTACCGGGCATGGGCGAAAAAATCCAAAGCCACAATGAGGATCCATCATAAGCCCGGAGATGCCATGGAAGTGGACTGGGCAGGCGGGACACTATCAATCAAAGATCCTATTACTGGAGAGACTGTTCCTGCATACCTTTTTGTAGGGGTTCTTCCCTGCAGCTGCTATGTTTATGCCGAGCTCTGCAGTGACATGAAGTCTGAAAACTGGCTGCTCTGCCATGTACATGCCTATGAGTATTTTGGCGGTGTACCCAGGTGTTTATGAGCGAGGTCAATTCCTCATAATTGGCGCGGCACTTCCTTAAAATCATCATTGTCAGACAATTATAATTACTCATTCATGCCTTGATTACCATTATCGATACATTACCGTAAAATCAAGGATTTCAACCGCGATAGCGGCGCGAATGCGTCCTTGATTTTTCGGAAATGTATTGATATTCTTTGAAACTGCATGAATATACAACGCTGATTTTAGGGAATCATAATGATGAAAATGGGGAAAATTGCTCGCCAAAAAACACCAGGCTGACAGTCCCGGACAATCTCCGTACCGGTGTGCTGAAAAATACCCGTATGGATACCGTCCTGAACCGCAGCTATTCAGAACTTGCAGATCACTATGGCACTGCAGTAGTCCCTGCTCGCATTCGCCGTCCACAGGACAAGAGCCATGCCGAGGGCAGTGTCTCCTATGCGTCTACGTGGATCCTGGCGGCACTGCGGAACGAAACCTTCTTTTCCCTGGCCGACGCCAAAGAGGCAGTTGCTGAAAAGCTGGAAGAGCTCAATGGTTATGCCTTTAAAAAGCGGGAAGGGAACCGCCGCGATGCTTATATCCATGAGGAAAAAGAATTCATGCAGCCGCTCCCTGCCAATCCCTATGAACCGTCTCTCTGGTCGGGTCAGACAGTTCTTCTTGATTATACCGTAACTGACGGATTAAACAAGTATTCTGTCCCATATGACCTGATTGGGGAATCGGTCAGCGTCCGTGTCACGCGCAATACAGTAGAAGTATTCTTCCACGGGAACCGGGTGGCTGTCCATCCAAGAGAGGCCGGCCGTAAGCGGGACCCGGTCATGATAACCTCGCATATGCCGGAGAACCATCGGCAGTATCTTACCTACACGAAAGATGATTTCCAGTCCTGGGCTTCCACGATCGGCCCCAATGCAGAAAAAGTCGTCCGCTTCTTCCTGGAATCCGGAAAGGCTCCTGAGCAGGGCTTTAAGTCTTGTGTCAGCCTGAAAAAATACGCAGATCGATACAAAGCTGAGCGGATCGAAGAAGCATGCCGGCAAATCCTTTTGTTTAGTGGAGATCCTTCCATCCGTGGGATCCAGGCCTTGCTGAAATCCCCGGTAAAGAAAGATGGAAAAACAGATCCATCATCCATCCAAAGGACGAATCACCGCCGGAGCCGCGGCTTTACCCGTGGCGCAGAACAGTTCCGGGAAGGAGGCGATGAAAAATGATCGACCTCTCAACCGTCAAAGAACTGCGTGCCCTGAGACTTCCCGGTATGGCCCGGGAATTGGAGTCACAATTGGAAGAACCTCAACGTTATAAGGCGCTTTCCTTTGAGGACCGTCTGGCGCTTCTCGTAGACGCAGAAAACGTTTCACGCAGGAAGAACACTGCAGATTGCCAGCCTAAACGGCCACCTGTGCTATATTTGGCGGCCAGCCTGTGACTTAAATGGCGGTCAGCCAAGGACACATTAAGCGGCCAAAATTTCCAGTTATAAT
>JACJJN010000074.1 GCA_016899975.1 Lacrimispora saccharolytica
TTGGACCATGTGATTATTGGCGGACGAAATGGTTGGAACTATAGTTTTCTGGAACATGGAGATATGGAAGCTGGGCGTGTCGTGAAAAGAAAAGAAAGTAAGAAGGTGCGCTTATGAAACAGAAAAAAATTATATTGCTGTGTACCGTTATTGGCATTCTGCTGATTATGGTATCAGTTATTTTTTCCTTTAAAAACCAAAAGGATTCACAGCCAGACCAGACAGCTGCCAATTCTGTGGATTTGTCAGAACAAAAAGAGGATGCTCTACAGCAGATAGAAGAAGCTTACCGGCAACTTTCCGCAGAGGATCAGGAGAACTGCACAGAATATATGGAACAAGCCAGAAATAACATCGAGAACGCGGATACAGAACGTACGATCCAGGCGGTTCTTACGCAAACACTGGAATACCTGCAGGGTCGAGGAAAAGAAGCGTCCGAGAAACCCGTGTCAAAGTCTGACACGGGTGAAGCAGAGGAAGAGAATGAAGAACTGTATCCGTTGGGGAAGGAAAAGGATGGGCGTGAATATACGCCAATCTCAAACCCATCAAATTGGGAATATTTAAGTGAAACGGAACAGAAGGGAATTACGGAAACGAGTATTCCGGTTCTGGAAGATGAAAACCATACGATTGATGTCATTTGCCAGGATCTGTTAAGCAGTACCATGTCCTATTCCTATACATTATCCACAGAACTTGGCCTTTGGTGCCAGGAACATGGGGTTGAGGCAAGTGCCGGTGAATACTTATCTTATGGATCTTACGAAGACAACAAAGAAAGCTTTTATATTTCCTTAAACGATGAGAAGGAAACCGTCTTGCTGGCGACGTATTATAAGAGGACCATCAGCTGGTCTTTTGAACCAGTGGAAGCCAGCAGAGACGAGATCCTGCAGCAGGTAGATACGGAAGAAGGAGACGCGGGACTTCCGGAATAGGAAGTAAGAAATCAGGAGAAAAGAATGAGAAAATCCAGGGAGAAGAAGCCGTTGCTGCATGTATTTGTATGCAACGCAGCAGCCTATGAGCAGGGGGAGCTGATAGGAGGCTGGCTGACCCTTCCTGCATCGGAGGAAGCAATGCGGCAGTATTTATCTGGACAGCATCTGATTACAGATTATGACCTCGAGGGGAGCTGCCTGATGGAAGATTGGGTGCGGGAGGCTGTTATGTGCTGCGAGAAAAATGTAATACAACTCAATCATTATATTGAAAGGAAAAGAAAAATGGAAAAAAGAATTTTTACGAGAGGCAGCGTCGATAAAAGAACGTTGGAAAGATTGATGGCATACCAAAGAAAATATATGGAAAACAAGAAGGAGAGCACAAAACAGGATGAAAAAAGATGAATTTTATTACGAGATTGCGGAAAACTTAAAATCTTATCTTCCGGAAGAGTACCAAAATGCGAAAATATCGGTTGAAAGAATCGAAAAACCGGAAGGACCGAAAACAGGAATTACCGTCGCAAAGGAATTGGGGAGTATCATCCCTGTGGTATATCTGGATGACAAGTTTGCAGAATTTTCCCAGGAGAAAAAGAAACTGGAAGATATTTTTCACGAGGCGGCGCAGCGTGTGGTCGATGCAGAACAGATGATTCAGGGGCAGGACCTGAACCTCGACAGGATGCAGGCGTATGAAAGCAGTGCATCCCAAATTCTTCCGGAATTATTATCTAAAAACCAGCGGACAGAATTTTTGAAAGAATATGCATACACCTATGAAATTCCGGACTGTATCGCAACATATTCCATACAACTGAATGATTCTCTGAAAGTACGGGTGACAAACAAGATGCTGGATACATGGGGCATCTCAAAAGAAGAATTGAGAAAAACAGCAATTCAAAATATAAAGGAAGTAGAATTCCAATCCATGACATCACTTCTGGCGGAAGCTGGGCTGCCGCTTGAGATTTCCGAGGTAGAATTACAGCAAGATCCTGGCTTGTATGTACTGACAAATCCGAGGCGCTCGTATGGTGCGGCGGTGATCATGGACTCAGAAGTTTTGAAAATGGTGGGCGAGAAACTTCAAAGTGATTATTTTGTCTTACCCTCTTCCGTACATGAAGTGATCTGTGTCAAAAACAATGGTGCAATATCGCTCGAGGAGTTGCAGCAAATGGTACGGGAAGTGAACAGGACGGAGGTAGATCCTTCGGAAAGATTGTCCGACCAGGTTTGTTATTACAGCTGTAATCAGAAGCAGCTGATTTATGCGAGGTCTGGCAGGGAGCTTCAAGAAGCCCTGAGGGAATCTGGTCCAAAAGAAAATAAAACGATAAAGAAAAACCGTTGGTTATCTTAATGATTGGAGTGAGATATCAATATGGACGAATTGCTGCAGGAAATGCGGGAAAACATACAAATATTAATGGAGACAGCGGAAGTGCTGGAAAACCAGATCCGGCGGCTGCAAAGCCTCAGCCCGGAAGAAGCCAGGGAATTCATACAGCGTCATCAGGAAGCATTGCGAGAACGGAATGTGCCGGTTGATGCATCGCCCAGCCGTGAAGAAGTGCCTGTCACAGAGAAATCTGCGGAACATGCGCAAAGAAAGCGCAAGAGATCTGTCATGTCAAAAATATAGGGGAAAGTAACCGTTCGCTCAGCTGAACTGTTACCTGTTACAGGGCAGAGACCGT
>JACJJN010000075.1 GCA_016899975.1 Lacrimispora saccharolytica
CATCCCTGTAACTTATCCACCGTATCAGTTCATTATAAAAATCTTAGATTTTTGTCTTGACAACTGAGCCACTATAGAGCAGGTAAAGTTACGAATAACAGATATGGAGCTAACGAAAGAAAAAATACAATATTTAGAATCGGTTATTATGGTGAAGAAGAGAAGAAGACTATTCAATTTTGTATAAAATCTGCAATGACTTTAGCAGAAAGAGATAAAAATCTAATATCTATAAAAATTGATAAAGATCATGACTATATAAAGATATTCAATGATAAAACTCAGATATCCGGAGATATTACTGGTTTTGAATGGAAAGGATATGAATAAAAGAAGTTCTGCATCATTTTGGTGATGTAGAACTTCTTTTATTTACTCATGTTATTCAACTATATATTTGGAAGTGATGAAATCTTTGAAGCACCTGGATTAACAGTTAGTAAGCCCCAATTATCTTCATGGAGTTCATAATCACTTTTGAGCATGGAAAGATCAAGATGTAGTCGATCTACTTCGTCTAATAATTCCTGGCTAGGATGTTTGCTTAACATATCTTTTGCAATTTGTATCTTATGAAGATAAGATTCCCATAGAAAGAAAGTATCTTTTATTTTTTCATCTAAATCAAATCCAACAGAATCTATTGGTAATTTTTTCTTATTACTTGTATCAATGAAGGATAAGAAAGCCTTACCTTCATCTTTAAAAGTAATTTTTGAACCTTCAGAAATGATTTTCCCGTCTGAATCCCTTTCTCCCAGAATTTCTATAAAATTATATAAATATAGTTTAAAAAGAATATCTAAAAAATTGAAATGTGTTTGAACAGGATATTTGTAATCAATTTCATTTACCCAATCATCCAATTTAACTTCTAATACTTCAGAAATTCTCTCTAATTGCGCTGTCTTTGGCAAGGTTTTATCAGTTTCGTATTTTCTAATCGTAACTGGATGTATTCCAGTTTCTTCTGCTAATTGATCTTGAGTAAGTCCGCGTTTTTCACGTAAATATTTTATCTTTCTACCAAAAGTCATGATAAATACCCTCTTTAATACCATTTTTGCTACTTCTTGAATAAAAATATTATAGAATGAATAAAAAATATTGACAATAGCATTTTTGCTACATATAATACAGATATATCGAAGTAGCAAAAATGCTACAAAGAAAGGAGAATAATATAATGACAGAGAACAAAATGTATTTTACTGCAAGTGAACTCGCAGAGATTTTAGGAATATCAGTAGGGCATGCCTATAAGATTATTCGTAAACTAAATGATGAGTTACAGAAAGAAGGGTATATTGTCATAGCGGGAAAAGTTCCAAAGCGTTATGTAGAGAAACGTTGTTTTGGTTTTTCGGCGTAAAAGGGTGGCAAGATGAAAGCAGAGAAAAACAAAAAAACAGGAAAGTGGGACATTCAGTATCGATATACGGATTGGCAAGGTATCAGGCGTAAGTCAATGAAACGTGGATTTGATACAAAGCGTGAAGCAGAAGAATGGTTGAGAGAATTCTTATCTGTTAAGGCAGTAGATTTCAATATGTTGTTTGAGGATTTTGTAAATGACATCTATTATAAGGACCAAGCTACAAGACTTCGAGAGCATACAATGGAGAATAAACATTATCTTATTGATTTGAAAATACTTCCGTACTTTGGAAGAAAGAAAATGAATGAAATAAAAGCTGGAGATATAAGAAAATGGCAAAACATGATGATTTCTAAAGGCTATGCACCAACATATTTGAAAACGATGAATAACCAATTATCAGCAATTTTCAATTTCGCAGAAAAGTATTATGATCTATCAACCAATCCATGTAAGAAAGCAGGAAGCATGGGAAAGAGTAAAGCAGATGAAATGAAGTTTTGGACAAAAGAGGAGTTTAATCAATTCCTTGATAGTTTAATGGATAAACGAGTGTCATATATTTCATTTAAAATTCTTTATTGGACTGGAATAAGGTGTGGAGAATTATTGGCACTTAGACCTATGGATATCGATTTGGATACAAAAGAAATGTATATAAGGCGTTCATTGCAGAGACTCAAAGGGAAAGTAGTGATTACTGAACCCAAAACTGCAAAAGGCATAAGAACGATTGCTATTCCGGATTTTCTGGTAGCAGATATAAAGGATTATCTCTCAAGTATGTATGAATTGTTATAGTGGCTCAGTTGTCAAGACAAAAATCTAAGATTTTTATAATGAACTGATACGGTGGATAAGTTACAGGGATGAGGTATAGGACGGTGGAATACTCCCATTCCCATATATGCTAAGCTACATAGGGCAACAACATTGCCGGATAGTAGCATTCAGCCGGTGTCTGGTATTCGAGTGCA
>JACJJN010000076.1 GCA_016899975.1 Lacrimispora saccharolytica
ATCACATTCAGAGCAGTTCGTTTTTACTTAGGGCTGCTCTTTTTCTCGCTCTGAATCTGATACTTTCCTAAAGAATTGTACCACGTATAAATTTTTCTGTCTATTATTATTGTTTCACAAATATTTAGTCTGTATATTATTTACAATATACAGATTTTTACTTTTTATCATTTTTCATGTAACATTTGATCTCTTGAACCGTATTATATTAATTATAGGGAGATTTGCTTTATTGCCTAATTTCTCAATTCAACATTTTTTGATAACTCCTTGCTCTCTCTACATTTTCTTTCATCTGTTTCATTTCATCTATCTGTTCACATCCAGAAACTTTTTCTAAATCTTCCAAGTTCCACCCTTCCTGATAAAGGTCCATCAGAAAATCAACCTGATCCGGCGCTGAACTTTTTCTTTTTACAAAATCTTTCATGAATGCTTTTCGATTTTTTTCTGCTCTTCTGCTTTTTCTCTTCCTCACGCAGCAAACAATCTTGTTTATCGGTTTGAAAATTAATCGACCATTTTTTTCTTGTTTTTTCTTCCAGACCACCAGTCCTGTCTCCTCCTGATCCTCAGTTTCCGGGGCGGATAACATTCCGGACATAAAACGCAGTCTCCGCTGCAGCAGCTCTTTTTCTTTTTGCTCTTCTTTTAATGCTTCGGAAACAACAGTCAATTTCTCCTTTGCGTCTTGAAGGTCATATTCCAACTGTATGGTAAGATTTCTCAGTTTCTTATTTTCGTCTTCCAGGGAGGGATCTTTTTGATCTACGGGATTTTTCTGTACTTCCGTTTCCTCTGATCCCTCTTTTTCTCTCTTGGCAGTGATTTCATTCAGCAAACGCAGAGTATCTTGGTATTGCTGCTGATCCCTTTTTACCCTTTCGATCTGTTCCCGATACACCTCTGCCATTTTTTTATATTCCCGGAAGACCGGACTCTCCTGAAGAAAAGTTTTTTCCTGCAGTTTTCGTCTCTCCAGGCACATTTCTTCCGCGCTTTCTTTTTTTGCCAGCTGCTGAATGCCCTCCATGCTTTCCTGATCCAAAATGCATCCGATCAGATAAGCCCGCGAATAGAAATTAAATTTCTTATTGACCAAAACCTGAATATATTCTTTTGGAATTTTTAAATTCATTGCATCCTGGATCTGATGTCTCATCGGTTCTTCCATTGGCGCAGTGAACCGTTTGATTTCTGCTTCATCATATACCATTTTTTTCATAACACAATGCCTCTCTTCTTGTCATTGCTCCGGATTTTTCGCAGCATCATCTGCTCACTCTTGATCCGTTTCAACTGTTCTTTTGTTTCTTCATTTCTTTCCCGCCTTCTCTGTTCCGTTTCCATTAATTTATCGATCGGATATTTTTCTTCCAGCTCATCCAGTTCATTTTCATATGTTCCAACTTTATCATCGTTATGTGTTTCGATATAATGGATCAGATAGCTGTATCTTGTCAGAACTTTCTTTACTTCCTGCATCTCTGAATCTGGCAGCGTCATTTTCATCTGCATCTCATAATAATCTTTCCTCTCACGAAGCTGCTTTCTCCGTCCTTTCAAATCTTCTTCCCCATGAATTCCTTCCCGGATGATATATCTCAGGCAGCGCAGCATCTCTTCTGCCTGTCTGGAGGTCTTTTGTACACCACGTCCACCAGAAAATTTTCTCTCAGATTTTTTGATCTGCCAGTAGTAATACATATACTTTTTTTGATATGGAGTAAGATAACTGCCATTTTTCTTTTTCCATGTTCCGGAAAGATTGGCTGACCATTTTCTTACTGGAGGGACATAATAATTCACCAGCTGCTTTTCCGGACGGAAATCTTTCATGGCGATCCTTTGCTTGATGGCATCCACCGTATAAGCTTTCCCCAGCGAGTAACTTCGAAACCCACGCGGCATCTTATCATTTTTGAAGGTAAGGTATTCGGACTGCCATTTTTGTGAATAACCGCTGCGGATTTTGTATTTTCTTTCCATAATCATGAAAAATTGCTGGTAAGTTGCCGCATGCTTGATCGCATAATCAATATCTTCCTGTAAAGATCCCATCTTCGTTTTGCTGGCAAGCCATACGCCATAGTCCATTCCTTTTCTTTTTTCTTCATAGGTCAGCGGCGGAAGACCATACTTTGCAGTGATAGAATCGGTAACCGGCTGAATATACTTTTTCCAGTCCCCATCTGCATAATGGTATTTTATGCCATCCACAATACTGACGCTGTTAAAAACGATATGTGC
>JACJJN010000077.1 GCA_016899975.1 Lacrimispora saccharolytica
CTAGGGCTTTGGGCAACGCTTCCGCTTGCCCTAGTCCCCCAGCGCCGCTGGGGGATTTATATCAGATAGTCATTAAATTTTATTTCTATTTTTTTAGTTGGCCCTCTTTTCACTTTGATATAAAATGGTCTTAAATAAAAAGCAAGCACCCTGTTTATATTTAATACGCACCTATTTATTTTTACTAATCTACAAATATTTTCTTTCCACTTACAGTTTTCGCTATAAGTTTACACTGCCCTGAAGAATATACAATACGCTCTAAACGTTCTGTAAGTGTTAAGTCCAACTGAGTCTTTATCTGCGAATCATCTATTACAATCGCATCAAATTCAAATCCTTCTTCAAAGCTTCCCACTTTTCCAAAAAATGCCCCGCCCCCACGTGTTGCCAGAAACAGAGCCTCCGGCACTGTCAGCGGTCTGCATTGTTCATCTACATATCTCCAGTACATTTTAGAAACCTGAATAGCTTTTGCCATTTCTTCAAAAATTGATAAGGTTTCTCCGCCTGCAACATCACTTCCAAGACCAATCGGAATTTCTTTTTCCATATATTTTCGGATAGGAGCAATGCCAGACATCAAATTCAGATTTGATTTCGGGCAATGTGCTACAAATACCTCTCGTTCCTTAAGCAGTTCTACTTCTTCATCTGTACTGGATACACAGTGGGCCATAATAGAAGAATACTTTCCTTCCAAGATGCCACTTTCATCATATGCATCTCCATAACATTCTGCCCAAGGACATAATTCTTTTACCCATTCTATCTCCCCTCTGTTCTCTGATAAGTGGGACTGCATAGGCAGATGATACTTTCTCTTTAATTCCGCAAGATTTTTCATTAACTCGTCTGTACAGGTCGGAATAAATCTTGGTGTGATAATAGGTTTTGTGTTTTTGAAGTTCTTCTGTGCTTCTTCTATGAATCGGATAGTATCCTGCACAGATTTTTTCGTACTGTCTTCCATATAATATTCCGGAGCATTGCGATCCATATTGACTTTTCCAACATAGGTTTTAAGTCCTGTCTCTTCTAACAGTTCCATTAAAATTCGTGTGCTGTTCTCATGAATTGTTCCGAAGATTACTGCTCTTGTGGTGGCAGAATTTTTTAGATCATCAACAAAAATTTTATATGCTTTTTTTGCATAATCCTCATTACCAAACTGACTTTCCACCGGAAAAGTATGTGTGTTCAGCCATTCAATCAATTCACAATCAAATCCAACACCACGGAAGCCATACTGGGGGCCATGTACATGAAGGTCCACCAGTCCAGGCAAAATCAAACGGTTGCCGTAATCAATGATTTCCAAGTTCTGAAATTTCTCCGGAATCTCTTTATAGATTCCTCCGGAAGTCCCATCTACACAAATACCATAACTGTTTTCACAAATTACAAGTTCTTTTTTTTCATTACAATAGACAAAATTCCCTTTTAAAATAAAGCTTTTATTCATAAAAATATTTCTCCTTTATCAGATATATATTCTTGTGTCAATTTATGGGTTTATCCTATGACATAAATAAATATTATAAAAACATATTACAAAGATTACACACATTAGCCCATAAACAATTTATCAACTATTTGACTGCTGACTCTTGCATTAATCTTACGACCGACTGCACTTCCAAGGATTCCACGTAAAATCTTTCCAATTAATGTCCATAGAGAAGCAGTCGGAACTGTATGGGTAAAAATGGTTATCAGTAGACTTGATATCTGAGACAGCAAAATAATATGCAGGGAATTTCCTTTTAAATGTGGTATAGAATAGCAATCCAAAAGTAATAACAGCAAGTGGAACAACCTGAACAGTCCTATCGTATTCGCATCATCAAATAACTACTTTACAAACTGAAACTCTTTCTTTCCCACGATACTACTGATAACCGCTCCAATTCCAAGACATGTGCTGATACCCATATCAATCACAGATTGTTTGCCAATTCTGGACTTTACGCCTGATTAGCAACTCATAGATAAAACTGTACACCTAGAAAGAAAACTGATAGCGCTAACTCTCAGTATTCCAATCGCATCTAGAATCGGTTGAATAATAACATCATCGACGGTCCCATAGATTACTCCAATGACAGATGTGCAAATGCTGATTATAAAAATTAAAGCCTCCATTTTCAAATTATTCCTCTTAAATTTCTTCTAGTGGTGCATCCACCTAGTTTTTAAAGTATTGTCGGATATAACCTGGATAACTTTATCCTTGCATCCTGCGTTGT
>JACJJN010000078.1 GCA_016899975.1 Lacrimispora saccharolytica
GTACCGGCTGATTTTGAAACGGTAAGTACCAGACCGGGATATGAATATCTTCCTTTGGTACAGAGTGATGATTTTAAGGGCGGTTTCTCTGTGGATGGAGAGGTAAAGGCATCCGGAAGAATGACGAAACAGTATGATTACGACAGTTTTGGGTTGAAAAGCTGCTGACAGATCAACCATGAACCGGATTTGTCTCTGATCAAAAGAGATTTCGAGACTGGAACAGTGGAAATTACCACGGATAAGCTCTGCAAAAATGTAACACAGGCGAAAAATACCCTGACGCAGAGAATGCGTTTTCCGGGCTGTGTTGGGGAGGTAACGGTAGATGCTTCTTTGCTGAAAGACGGTGATTATGCAGGACTTTGTGCATTACAGGGATGTTACGGTCTTGTGGCTGTCACAAAGAAGAACGGAAAATTGTTTGCAGTAATGAAGAACCGCCCGGCGGATAACGCATCTCTGCAGGGAATGGAGAAGGACACGCAGGCAGGCATTCTGCAGGAAGAAGTGGAAATCCATACAGATCACGTGAAATTCAGGGTGGAAGCAGAATTTGAAAACATGAAAGATGAAGCAAGATTTTATTATGATGCAGGAGAAGGTTGGAAACAGATAGGAATCAGCCAGAAGCTGTATTTCAAGATGGATCATTTTACCGGCTGTCGGTTTGGATTGTTCATATACGCTACAAAGGAAATTGGAGGCAGTGCGGGATTTTCTGAATTTATATACAGATAATACTTGTCGAATGGAAAACAAAAGATACACAGGAATGAATTTTTAAATGCACTGCGGTCGTAAAATAAAACACCCCCAAACATCTGCACAAGCGGCAGGGTTTGGGGGTGTTTTGCTTTATGGGTTATGAAAAGTATGTTCTTTGGAACGATACTCGCTGGGAGTGCAGTTTTTGTGCTGCTTGAAGAGCCGGTTAAAAGTGGAGATACTGGGAAATCCTGCCTGGATAGCAACCTCGGTAATGGAGAGGTCAGGGTTGGCCAGAAGTTCTTCAGCGGCTTTGATGCGTCTGTAACATAAGTAGTCTCCAAAAGTGAAATTAGTATATTGCTTAAACAGTCTGGAGAAATGATATTTACTAAAACCGACAGATTTGGCAACGGTCTCAAGATCTAAATTTTCCGTATAATGCGTGTCTATGTAGGTCATGAGAGCGTTGAATTTCTGTATATATTCTTTCTGTTTATCTAATTGAACCTTTGGAAACAAAGCTTCTGCGTTGATGCGATTGTAGGCAAATTTGACAAAGAAATTGATAAGCAGAGAGTAAATGATCAGTTCGCTGTATTCTTTTTGGCTGAAATATTCGTTGCACATATGCGTAAGCAACTGGTATATGTCGTTGTAAATTTTAGGATAAGTTTCGGGAGTGACATAAAGCGGCTGCGCCAGGAGGGACTGAATGCCGGAGAAACTTTTCAGTTTGGTAATTAAAGTGATGTCAAACAGGAAAACGAATCGTTTCCCCTCGTTCGGAGCAATCAGTTCGTGGAGTTCGCCGGGAGGAATTACTAAAATTTCACCAGGCAGCAGGTGATAGCTGCTGTCGTTAACGATGACATCGTAGTAATTTTCAACCGGCATCAGAATTTCCATGGCGGTATGCCAGTGGGAAGGGAAGTCCGCCGATTGTTCATTGAACCAGATGCGTATAGTAGTAGCGTTATGGAATTCTACTTCTTCCTGATCTATTGTGAAATATCTGGAACCGGTAAAATCGCTGTTGATACTGTATAGATCTAAATGATTTCCGTTAAAAAGTTTCGTCATACTTCCTCCTATAATAGCAAAATAAGAATAATTAAATTTTGCGTTTTTTGGCGCTCGCCTAATTTGGTGAATATTATAAATAAAGCACAAAAAAGAAATGAAATACACAATGATTTTATAAGATAAGTGTAACATTTTGACGCAAATAAGGCAATAATAAATGAAAAGCCTAATCCCCCAGCTATGCTGGGGTGAATGGAGTAAGCAGGAGCGTGTAGGATATCAATAAAAAGCCT
>JACJJN010000079.1 GCA_016899975.1 Lacrimispora saccharolytica
TCTTTCGTATTGATTTTAGTATATCAGATTCATTAAAAATTGTCCGAAAAAGTGTCTTAATTTATGAGACCATTATACTCCAAATCCCTCTCAAATTCTGCAAATTAAAAGAAGGTACAGCACAAATTATTCTGATGCATGATACGTCAGATTGTTTTATCCTGTACCTTCTGTTATTATAACCAAGTTACTTATAAACAAAGAAGCAGGAACCTCCCCGACCAAAGTTTGGTTTCCTGCCTCAATCACCAACATAGGAAAACCTATGTTCAAGCAAGGCTATGATAACCCTATTCGTCGAAAAAAACAATCCTCTTACGCCAAATTTCTATAATGATGTGATAAATAACCTCCAGTTTCACAAGCTCACCTGCCCTTGTGGACATTCGGGTTGCCTGTCTATTCATGGTTATTATCAGCGTTCAGTCAAATCTTCTTCCGGCAAACTCGTTTTTAACATCTGCCGGGTTAAATGCGAATGTTGTGGTCATACCCACGCCATCCTTTTATCTTCAATGGTTCCTTATTCTCAGGTCTCCATCTCTGATCAGATATCTATTATTAATAACTATCTAAATAACCTTCCTCAGGAGTTTGTAATGAATGCTACGCCTTCTATTGATGAAAGCTGCTTTCGCCATGTCATCAGAGCCTATCGTAAATACTGGCATGAGAAACTGCTCTCTGACGCATCAGCCTTACTCCTGTCTGCCAGCTTATAAAATCCTGTTTTGCACACTTTTCGTATCAGTTTATGCAGATAAAAAATACGGTAAATATTCTCTTCTTAAATACCACATAACCTTACACGACCTTTGCTCAATTCCTCCTTATACTAAAGAAAAAAACAAAGGAGGACCCTCTAATGGATCAGGAAAAGAAGAATGCAATCGCTTTAATGCGTTATTCAGTGATTGCTCCACTCATTACCGGGCTGGCTGATGACTATAATTCTCTGTCAGCTTTCTTTAATAATACCTCTGTAAAGGGAGTTATGCATCCGGATGGCTCCATAAAGCATTATGCACCAGGTACTATTGAACGTTGGTATGCTGCTTACAAAAAGGAATCGCAGGACGCCACCCTGTCAGAGATTCTTCTGCAGCATTCGGTAACGAAATCCTAGAGTATACAATGAAAACATTAATCTCTGGCATTGAAAAAGAGTACAAAGAAATAAAAGACAGACAGAACTAAAAAAAATCTCCATTGGCTGACAAAACCAATGGAGATTTTTTATTTTTTAAAGCAATACCTGAGAATTGGTTCCGTAAAAGATATCATCATGAAAAGCCAGCTTCTTCAAAATGGACTCCATATATTCCCAATTATCATCTACATCAAATTCATAGCTGTGTCCCCAGATATATAACAACTGTGGTTCATCCGTATCCATATTTAAAAAGCGGTCAATCCCACTCATAATATCTGAATCTGCATGATGGAAGCTAGGCTTGAACCTCAGCAGGTCGGATTGTAAAGCAAAACCATGTGTATCTTTCGGAGTTCTTGCATACTGTATTCCGCATTCCTTTAATATTCTGAATGCTGATTCATCATAAGTGCCAAAGGGGAACACGAATCCTGCTATTTTCTGTTCATAGAAGGCTTCAAGATTCCTGATATCTGTTGAAATTTCATTGTATACAGTTTCCTCGTCAAGTCCCTTCAGATTGGCATGGGTCAAGGTATGTGATGCAATTTCATGCCCTTTGTAAAGCTCCCTCATATCTTTCTGATTCATCCTGTGGATCACGATATTTCCCTGGGTAAATGTATCGGCTCTTGTCTGGATTCCACTATTCTGGTTAAAAGTTGCTTTCATTCCATATTTGTTAAACAATGCAATCAACCGTCTATCCTGTTCTACTCCGTCATCATAGCTAAAAGTGACCGCTTTCTTCTTATGATATTGTCAAGATTAGTTGACACATTTTTCTCAAGGATATCACTGACTATGCCACCAGCTCCAAAGTCTCATAATACTGCCTACGTTTTACCATGGGAGGAACC
>JACJJN010000007.1 GCA_016899975.1 Lacrimispora saccharolytica
GGTTCCTCCCATGGTAAAACGTAGGCAGTATTATGAGACTTTGGAGCTGGTGGCATAGTCAGTGATATCCTTGAGAAAAATGTGTCAACTAATCTTGACAATATCAAGCTTCTTTTCTGTATCTCCGATGGCAGCCTGCAGAAGTTCCTGCTTCTGTGCCAAAAGGATGGTATTGGACGGATCCAATTTCAGAAGATTATTCACATCCCGAAGCTGGCTCTGGGTCTTCTTTATGGAATTGTTCACTGCGGCAAGCGACTTTTCCAGTCCGCTGGTATCGCCGCCGATCTCCACTGTAATACCTTTGATCCGGCTCGCCATGTGTCACCACCTCCTGAAAATGGACATAGAAAAAGCACCTACCATTTCTGATAGATGCCTTGTTTCATTTATTAATTCTTATATCATTCACTCAAGTACTTTCCAATAACCAGTCTTTTTAGATCCAACCCTTTCCACATATCCATTCTCTTTCAGGAATGTAAGATTGTTTTCCACTGCCGTTTCACTGATTCCCAATATTTGATGCAGTTCACTGGTAGTAATATTCGGATTATCTCTCATTTCCGTGATGATTCTTTGCCTTCTTGCATTTAATCCTTTTTTATTCCCCACCTTATTCCCAACTTTATTCCCAACCTTTTTTATATGATGCAGCGGGATCGTGACAACGATTGAATTTTCTCTGAAAGTAAATGCTTCCCTTCCATAAGTCTCAATGATCTTAGGCACGCCGCGGCCTGATTTTTCACTGATATGCAGCTGCAAAAAGATTTCTGATAGCTTTTCATTTACCGGAACCGATTCTCCCAGGAAAAATCCCTCCATTGTCTGTGCCGGCGGCAGTGTCCCTCTGGATAAAATTTCTATCCTGTCTGAAAACACAGAAATCATTGGCTCATTTCCGCTTACCCACAGATTATGCAAAACTGCATTTATAATTGCTTCTCTAAAGGCTTTGTTATCAAACAACGGTGTTTCCGGACGTTCCACTACCCGCTCACTTTCATCTGTCTGGATCAGATTCAATACATCTGCATATCTTAAAACTTCATCCAACGTATAGAGCAGACAGTTATTGCCAAATTCTCTTACAGAGAATAAATTAGAGCCTTTCGTTTCTCCCTCAAAAATCGAAACTCTTAGTGGAAAATGCGAATTATCCGAAAGCAGCTGTGCCAACAGATTATATTCTCCGTTTTTATTTCTCAAGCCGAGATTTTTCTCAAAAGTTTTTTCATTTAAAACAATCCCTTTTGAGCCATAATACCCAAACAGTTTAGAAAACGTCAGTTCCTGGTATTTTGCCGCCAGAGTTTCAATGGTTTCCACTCTTCCATCCAGAATTTTAAACAGCTGGATCTCTCTTTTCGGATAATCCTTCAAATTGGCTTTGGACGAACCAATGCGGATGTATCGCTTTTCTTTAAAAGCTGTCGGGATCTCTTCTGCTGCAGGAATGACCAGAACAACAACTCTTTTATCATCTATAACTGCTTCCTCGAACGAAAAATTAATACTCGGAGATAAATTTCTCGCCAAAAAGTTCTGATAGGGTTCTTTATTGTAGTCCCCATATTGATTGAATGTTGTACCTACAACCTCATGGGTTTCATCATTTACGCCCCACACAAAATAAGCTTGAGCTTTATAATGAAATGCGGCTGCATTTGAAAGTGCTGAAACATATTCGCCCAGCACCTCCGGCTGAAACCAGTTTTCTTTAAATTCAAACCATTCCTGTTCGTCATCATATGCACATAAATCCAAGACTAATTTTTCGATATTCATTATTCTTCATCCTTTTCCCAACTTTTATTCCCAACATTAATACTATAACACATTGGGAATAAAGTTGGGAATATTTTATGCATTTATCAAAAAATTATTCCTAAAACTTATCAAAATCCTCCTGCGTTGCCACCACCGCATACTTATGCTCATCGTTCCGGCTCTCCACATACATATCATTCACCATCCCGATGGTCAAAAGATCCAGATCCCGGATGGACAGCCCCAGCTGCACGCACCGCAGGAGGAACAGCGGCGTTGTCATTTCCCGGTCAGTCGGGCGAAGTTTTTTTTAGCCTGCACATCCGTCCGGGTGTTCAGCCCCCACAGCTCAATGATCTGGGGCAGCACCTGATAGATGGAAAAGGTGTTGAACCCATCCAGCCATTCCTCCGGCGTATCCGGGATGGATGGGTCGGCGTGCTTCGCCATGACATAGGCGATGTTCTCAAACATTTCCAAAGAGAATAGATCCAGATTGGAATTCTCCGGGTCATTCTTGTCGATCCCCTTTTCCAGATCCCGCAGGTCTTTATAGATATCCCGGTGAAACCGCATCCGGTAGATCCGGGGGATGGCAGCGGAGGCCTTAAAAGCGACCTCCTGCCCGTCAATCATGATATTCTGTTTCATGCTCATAAGGTCTCCCCTCCTGTCTCATCGTCCGTACCCTGCTGGCCGGACTGCTGCGTCCCGGAGGTATCCGGCGTCACCTCCGGCAGATACACCGCTGTATACCATCCCGTATAAACCGTATCCGTAGTGCTGTCCCCGGTACGGGCTTTCACATACCCATTGGCCAGGGGTGCCGCCGTGATGGCCAGCGTTTCCGTCTGTACCTCGATCTCTTCCTCATTGGTCGCGGACTCGATGTTGGGCCTGGCCGCAGAGCAGTTATACAGCACATGGCGGATCTTTTTCACATCCCCGTCAAACTCAAAGAGCAGGGCAAAGTTCGCTGTTTCCACATTGGCGCTCTCCACCAGCACGCTGTTGTCATCCAGAGATTCCTTCAGCACATCCGTCCGGAAACTCTCCGGCACCATGGCCAGTTCCAGATCCCCTTCATAGCCCATGTTGTTGGAGATCGTATAATAAGCATACCCATCCGCGTAAAAGTTGGACGGCTCGCCGTTTGGCTCCAAAGACAGGGATACCGCTCCTGGCATAGCCACCGGCGTCCCAAAGGTCACCTCCCCGTCATCGTCCACCGCAATCAATGCGTAATGCACATTGCAAATATTAAATTTTACTTTATTCTTCTTTGTAGACATTTCCTACTCCCTCCATCTCAAAAGAGTACAGAACCTCATACAGCTTTTCGCTTTCGATCCAGGTTTCCGTCTTGTTATAAAAAACTCCTGCCGCATCCAGCGCATCCTCCATCTTCCTCTCCGCAGCTAAATCCTTCTGGTCCGTATATAATTCCACCCGCACCTCGCTGATCCGGTAATAGACCTTTCCATCCGCAGAAAAGTTATCGCTCCCCGGCAGCAGGTAACAAAGAAATGGCGGATCCGGCGCTTCCCCTTCCGCGAAATGGTCATAGGCATAGGGGAAGCCGGCGCTTTTCAAAATATCCAGAAATTTATCCATGCCTCAGGCTCCTTTCAATCTCGTCTTCCATCTGCCGGATTCCCTTCTCCTCCGCCGGGGCGATATGGGCTTTGCCCTCCACCCGTCCGCCGCCCCGCTTTGCGTGGCCATACTCCAACAGATGGGCCAGCTGGTAGCGGTTTTTGGAATGAACCGTCAGCGTCAGGCTGGAGGAAGTTTCTTTTGTTTTCTTCACCGCCCAGCTTTTGGCATAGTCCCCGGTATCCTTCGGGGCGTTGGCACGGATCTCCTTTCTTACCGTCTCCCCGGCATTCCGGACCGCCTGTTTCACATCCTCGGCAGCCAGATCCGCGTATTCCTCCAAAGTCTCCATAACAGCGTCCGCCAGTTCCCCAATCCGCACGGTCTGTCCCATAGTCACCGCCTCGCTTTCTCACATCGGAACTTCAGCGCTTTCTTTCTATAGTTCATGTGGTCCACAGCCGCGACGTTGTAGATTTCCCCTTGAAACAGGATACGGAACCCGTCCGCCGTTACCTCTGCCGCCTGTTTACAAAAACGGACAGTAAAGGCAATGTCAGATTCCGCAACCGTCAATCCGGCTGCTGTCTTTTCCTGCCCGCCTTCACCGCTGACTGTGGCATGACAGGTATAATAATCCTCCCAGACATTCCTTCGGTTTCCGATATCGTCCACAGCTACGGAGTTTTTCTGGAAGGTCACTTTCACATTCAGAAGAGCGATCTCCATCAGAACGCCTCCTTCCGGCTTCCAAAGAGCAGGGAGCGCAGCGTCAGGACCAGGGCATGGTGGTCAGCTTCCTCCCGGTGTTCATACAGATAGGCCACGGTATACATCACCGCCGTTTTCCCATTTTCTGCCTCCTGCAGGCCGCTTTCCTCGTCTGTCCGCAGGATATCCATACACATCCGCTCCGCTGACGCCAAAAGCGTGGTGATCAGCCCATCGTCTTCATCGTCATTCACCCGGAGATAATTTTTCATTTCTTCCAGCGTCACCAGCATCCCATTGCCCCCTTCCTGGTTAGCGGCGGCTCCCCGCATCTGGGGATGCCGCCCGCTTTTTCACATCAGATAGCTCAGGCGCTGGCCTTCTGCGCCAGTACCTTCACCGCCTCGGACAGCACCAGCTTCCCGTCCACCCTCTGGGAACCAAGGAAGCCCACCTGGCCGTTGGCGGCATACAGTTCGTTCAGCCGCTTGAAGGAACGTCCCTGCCGGTCCGCGATCCAGTAATAGCTGAAATCACCGAAGGCAATGGTCTTCGCCCCCGCCGCGATCACCGGCATATAGGCGGAGGTCTTCACCGGCCTGCCAAGCAGGGTATCCGGCGTACCAGCCGTCAAAGATGGCTGCCACAAGTACTGTCCCGTGGAATCCTTCAGTTTCCGCACCGCCTTGATGGTGGAATCGTTCAGCACCCATACCGCCTTTTTCCGGTAGGGGGATTTCAGGGAATAAAACAGGTCCATCAGTTCATCCGCCGTAATAGCCGTAGAGGACGCCGCCGTCACCCCGGTCTCCGCCCCGCCGGTGGCTGCCAGCACACCCAAAGGCTTCCCGGAGCCGTCCCCGGTAAAGAAGGCCTCTTCCTCCTTCGCCCCGATCCGGCGGGCAAATTCCTTCGCGATATAGGATTCCAGGTCAAAGACGCTGTCATTGAGAAGTTCCTCGGATACCTTGATCATGGTACCTACCTTATAAGCCCCGATGGATACCTGCCCGAAGGAATCATCGCTCTCCGTGTACGCCCCTTCCTCATCGATCCAGGAGGCCGTCCCTTTTGTCGCCACCACCGGGATCTTCCTGTCGCCGCTGGAAGTACGGATCACGTTTGCCAGCTGGCGGAACACGTTTTCCTCTTCCAGGGCTTCCACCAGGGTACGCTCATACTCATCCGGCACCAGGTACCCGCCCTCGGAATCCGTCCCTTCCTCCAAAGCGTTGACCACGCCGGGAAGCGGCACCTTGGAGCGCATGGCATTCCAGAAGTTCGTCCTGTATTCCTCCGAAGCGCGGCCGGTCTTTTCCTTTCCCGCGCCGCCGGATGCCGGGCGCCCGGTCAGGGGCGTATTCACCGGCTGGGACAGTTCCCTCTCAAAGGCTTCCTGCCGCTCCATCCGGGCGATCTCTTTCCCCAGATCCGTGATCTCCTGCTCCATGCGGGTATAGGCGGCGTCATCTTCCGCAGACAGCACACCTTTTTCATTCCTGTGGGAATCCAGAAAGGCCTTCGCTGCCTCCCACGCCTTCGCCCTCTTTTCTCTCAGTTCTAAAATCGTCATCGTCATATCCTCCTCTAATTCTTCAATAAATTCAGCCGCTCGTAGAGACTGTCTACGCTGCGGCCCATCGGTTCGGTTTTCGGTTTTGTCCTGCACTTTGCCGCGATCTTATCCATTAAGGAATTGACCGCGGCTGCTTCGGAATAAAGCATGGATACCGCGGGCGGTTCCATGTCATCCGGAACTTCAGAACGTTTCAGGATCCCATCGGCAAAGCCCAGTTCCACTGCTTTCCCGGCGTCCATCCAGGTCTCCGCGTCCATCATGTGGGACAGCTTCGCCCGGGACAGGCCGGTCTTGATCTCATAAGCGTTGATAATGGAATCCTTCACGCTTTCCAGCATCTCAATGGCCTTCTGCATCTCCCCGGAATTTCCCCAGGCGATGGTCGCCGGGTTATGGATCATCAGCATCCCCACCGGCGAAATCAATACCTTTGTACCCGCCATGGCGATCACGCTTGCCGCGGACGCCGCAAGCCCATCGATCTTTACCGTGACATTTCCCTTATAATCCATCAGCATGTTGTAGATCTGGGCCGCGGCCACGCAGTCCCCGCCTGGGCTGTTGATCCATACCGTGACATCGCCGCTCCCCGCCATCAGTTCCTCCTTAAAAAGAGCCGGCGTGACTTCATCGTCATACCAGCTCTCTTCCGCGATGGTCCCATTCAGGAACAGCACCCTCTCAATCCTCTCCTCACCGGAATCCTGATCCCGGATCTTCCTGCTTTTCCAGTTCCAAAACTTCTTCATCAGATCTCTACTCCTTTCCCCGCAAAATCATCTGCCCCTGCAGGCATCCCCTGCTGGCCTGTTCCAAACAGCCCGGCATCCGCAAGCTTCGTCATGTTCCCGTTGATCAGGTACAGATCCCCGCCCTGCTCCGCCGGGATCCGGTCCAGGTTTTCCAGTTCCCGGATATCGTTGGCGCTCATCCAGCCGTTCTGCCTTGCCGTGGCATATCCGTTCATCCGGCTCTGGTAGGCCCCTCTGAGCAGTCCGTCCACATTGAACTTGATGAAATACTTTGATTTCTCTTCCCTGGACAGCAGCGAGCGCACCATGGACTGTTCCCACCGGGACACCCAGGGATCCAGGGTATATTTTACGAATTCCAGGGACTGCTGCTCGATGTTGTTGAAAGACGACTTTTCCAGGTCCCCGATCATATGGGGCGGCACCCGGAAGATCCTGGCGATCTCATCCAGCTGGAACTTCCTGGTTTCCAGAAACTGCGCCTGCTCCGGCGAGATGGAAATGGGTGTGTATTTCATCCCTTCCTCCAGCACTGCCACCTTGTTGGCGTTCCCGCTTCCTCCGAAGGTCCTTTGCCAGCTTTCCCGCACCCGGCTGGGATCCTTGATGGTCCCCGGATGCTCCAGCACCCCGGAAGGTGCCGCGCCGTTGGCGAAAAACTTCGCCCCGTATTCCTCGCAGGCCATGGCCATGCCGATGGCGTTCTTCGCCATAGCAATGGGCGAGTATCCCGCCAGCCCGTCAAATCCCAGACCAGGGATATGCAGCACTTCACAAGGGGACAGCCGGACAATGGATCCCTTCATGGTAGGCGCGTCATCGGAATACAGGGTGTACTCGTAGTACAGCTGCCCCTTGTCATCCCTGTCCACATACATCCGGTCCGCCATCAGGGGATATAAGGCCACCACCTCGCCCCTTCCGTTCCGGATGATCTGGGCGTAGGCATTGCCCCACAAAAGCAGGTGCGTCATCAGCGTCTCCCGGAACACGAAAGACGTCATCTCCGGGTTCGGCTCGTCATGGAGCAAAAAATAAAGCGGATGTTCCACCGCTTTTTCTTTACCGCCATCATCGGTATATCTGTAAAATTGTAATGGCAGGCTGGCCACCGCCTCCGACAGGATCCTCACGCAGGAGTACACCGCCGTCATCTGCATGGCCGTCCGTTCATTCACCCGCTTCCCGGATGTGCTCCCTCCCATAAAGAAGGTATAGCCGCTGCCGGACGTCCGGTCAGACGGCTTGTCACGAGAACGGAATAAACTGCTGAAAAATCCCATAACCGTCATCATCCTTTCTGAAAAATCCCATAACCGTCATCATCCTTTCTGAAAAATGGCAAAAGAAAAGCACCTGTCGCCATGACAGATGCTCTGTAAATAAAGTCAAATCCGGTTTTCTTCACCCCAAACGCAGAGCTGGTCAAGAATGTTCATCAAGGACCTGCCCCGCTCACTGAGCATATATTCTACCTTTGGAGGGATCTGCGGATATTCTTTCCGAATAATAAGCTGATCCGCTTCCAGTTCCTTCAGATTGCTGCTCAATGTCTTATCCGATATCTTCTTCAGATAACGCTTCAGTTCATTAAAACGGACTGTCTGGTATTCCATAAGGCAATACATGATTACCATTTTGTGTTTACCGGAAATCAAGGACATTGTGTAGCTAAACCCCGTATCTTCAAAATTAGCTGTTTCAATATATTTTTTTATCATTTTACGCTTTCCTTTATGATAGTACCTTTCATATAAGCCAGTACTTGTTTTTTATTCAGTGATTGCTATAATTGTAAGCAAGGACATGAAAAATGTCAATCCCAACAGGAAAGCGAGGTTTATTTTTATGAGGAGACAGCTTAATATCACAGAAGGTATTTTCCCAATGCCAGTCCTGATGGTTGCAACTTATAATGAAGACGGCAGTGTAAATGTCATGAATGCCGCCTGGGGAACCATGCAGGAACGGGACACGGTAGCATTGAACCTTACCGAATCCCATAAAACGGTAAAAAACATCAAAGCCAGAGGCGCATTTACGGTCAGTATCGCGGATGCTGCCCATGTCGTGGAAGCGGATTATTTCGGCGTGGAATCCGGAAACCATACCGCTGACAAATTTAAAAACAGCGGACTGACAGCTTCCAGATCCGAAGCCGTAGACGCTCCTGTCATCAATGAATTCCCTCTGTGTCTGGAATGCCGTTTTATCGAATATCAAAACAACGACTTCGGATGCGGTGTAATTGGAAAAGTTGTCAGGGTAACTGCTGATGAAAGCGTCATGGAAGGTGATAAGCTGAATATGTCATTGGTCAACGCAATCGCATTTGATCCCTATACACATGGCTACTATAAAGTCACTGACAGAATAGGGGAAGCCTTCAAGGATGGTTTGAAGCTGAAAAAATAACACGGTATATCTGCAAAGAGTCTTGCCCCGGCAGGACTCTTTTATATAAACAGAAGGCCCCTGGTATCGTAAACAGATTCCCCTGTATCATTCCCGCACCGGATCGCCCGGTCCAGCCCCATGATCGCCGCGATCGCTCCATCGATCTTCTCCGTGGACTTCTCCTTATCCGCCTTGATATTCCCCGCCGGATCGGTACGGATGAAGATGTTGTCCATCATCCACCGCAGCACCGGATGCCCGCCGTGGGCGATCCTCTGCTCCAATGTCAGCTTCATCAGCTCCTTGGTAGGCGGCGACATATCCTTAAATCCCTGACCGAAGGGAACCACCGTGAATCCCATGCCTTCCAGGTTCTGGACCATCTGCACGGCGCCCCACCGGTCAAAAGCAATCTCCCGGATGTTGAACCGTTCCCCCAGGCGCTCAATGAATTTCTCAATATAGCCGTAATGCACCACATTCCCCTCCGTGGTCTGCAGAAAACCCTGCCGCTCCCACACATCATAGGGGACATGATCCCTGCGTACCCGCAGATCCAGCGTCTCTTCCGGAATCCAGAAATACGGGAGCAGCTGGAACTTATCTTCTTCATCCAGGGGCGGGAACACCAGGACAAATGCCGTGATGTCCGTGGTGGAGGAAAGGTCCAGGCCCCCGTAACAGACACGCCCTTCCAGTTCCTCTTCGCTCACAGCAAAGGCGCATTGATCTCATTTCTCCATCGGCATCCAACGCACCGCCTGCTTCACCCACTGGTTCAGCCGCAGCTGCCGGAAGGAATTCTCTTCCCCCGGATTCTGCTTTGCCGATTCACAGGCTGCCTTCACCTTGTCCATCCCCACCGTGATGTCCAAAGAAGGATTGGCCTTTTTCCAGACCTTCGGGTCTGTCCAGTCGTCACCCTCATCCGCCCCGTAAATCACCGGGTAAAAGGTCGGATCGATCTTCCGGCCTTCCAGGATATCCTTTGCCTTCTGGTGCGTCTCATAGCAGATGGAGTTGGTATCCGTTCCCGCTGTGGTGATCAGGAAATACAAAGGCTGCATCCTGGCATCGCCGGAACCCTTTGTCATAATATCGAACAGCTTCCGGTTCGGCTGGGTATGCAGCTCATCAAAGACCACTCCATGGATATTGAATCCATGCTTGCTGTAGGCCTCTGCGGACAGCACCTGATAAAAACTGTTGGTCGGCTGATAGATGATCCGTTTCTGGGATGCCAGGATCTTCACCCGCTTAGAAAGCGCCGGACACATCCGCACCATATCCGCCGCCACCTCAAAAACAATGGAAGCCTGCTGCCGGTCTGCGGCGCAGCCATACACTTCCGCGCGTTCCTCCCCATCGCCGCAGCAGAGCAGAAGGGCCACCGCAGCCGCAAGTTCTGATTTTCCCTGCTTCTTCGGGATCTCAATGTATGCAGTATTGAACTGCCGGTAGCCGTTCGGCTTGATGGTGCCAAACACATCCCGGATGATCTGCTCCTGCCAGTCGATTAGTTCAAAGGGCTTCCCGGCCCAGGTGCCTTTGGTGTGGCACAGGCACTCGATAAAGTTCACGGCAAAATCTGCCGCTTCCTCATCGTAAACAGAATCCTTCGCCTTGAACTTTGTCGGCTTATATTTCTTCAGCTTCCGCATCTTCATCCCCGTCACCGCCTTTCAGCCACTGCCGGTACACCTGCTCAGAGATCTTCGCCATCATCACCGGCGGCACGCTCATGCCGCAGATATACTGGACACTCTGACCCATAAAATCATAATCCTGCGGGAAGGTCTGGCAGCTGATGATATCCTTATCCGTCATCAGCAGACCGTCGCACATCCGGTAAAGGCTGCTGCCGGAAACAATCGTCTGCACCGGTTCCTCATCCCTGTTGATCGGAGTGGAAAAACCGTTGTTCTTCACCTTCCGCACCCGCTCATTGATATCCGCGATACACCGGTCCGTCGGAATCCGGTATTTCAGGAGCTTCGCCTGCATACTGTCCGGATCCATCGGCTTGCCATATGGCTCCCGGACATCCCCAAACGGGATCGGCTTAGAATGGAACTCCATAGACAGCTTCGGATATTTCAGGTCTTTCCGATGGGCAATAAAAAAAACGCGCTCCCTTTTCTGAGGCACGCCCATCCTCGCCGCATTAAACAAAAAGATCTGCACCACATAACCGGCATCATCAAACCCCTTCACGATCTGGTTGACCCAGCCCTTGGCATTTCCGATGATGATCCCCTTCACATTCTCCGCGACCACAACCTTCGGCTGCAGCCTCTTTGCTATCGCTATGAAATAAAGGAACAGATCATCCAGCCGCTGCTTTGCCTGTCCTTCCCGGAATACCTTTTCCGTATTCCATCCCTCTTCCCTTGCTCCGGCTGTGGAAAACACAGAACAGGGCGGTGAACCGTCCAGCACATCCAGATAGAATAACTCTTCCGGGATCTTTTCATCCGGCAATTTCAGGAAATTCCGGATATCCATCAGGAAGCTGTATTTTGGATGATGGTTCGCTTTGTACACCTTCATCATATCTGGATCAATCTCGCAGTTACCCACGACATCAAATCCCGCCAGCTTGTATCCCATTGAGGACCCGCCGCCGCAGGAAAAACAGGAAAACACGGTATGCCCATGCTTCGGTCTTTTCTCCAGTTCCCACAGGCTCCACTTCCACGGAAACTCAGTTGAACCGGAAACCGCAGTTCGGGCATTCATATTTGAACTCTTCATCCCCAAACACCTCCGTATCAAGTTCCGTTGATCCTATCAGTTCCTTATTGGTTCCTGTGCCATCGCTATCTACAGGCAGGTCGGCCGTCATGCCCAAAAAGTCGAACCCTTCCAGATCCAGTCCTTCCAGTTCGACTTCCAATTTCATAAGATCCCATGCTGCTTTTTCGCCGGTCTTGTTATCCAGGAACCGGTATTTCTTTTTCTGTTCCTCCGTCAGCCCATCACAGATCAGGCATTCCGCATCATCCATACCAAGAGCAACTAGCGCCTTGTATCTGGTATGGCCTGCGATAATCACATAATTCTCATCTACGATGATCGGCGTAATATAGGAACACTGGCGAATACTTTCCGCAACAGCATTCACCGCCTCATCGTTTTTTCTCGGATTATTCTTATATGGTTCTATGTTAGCCAGCTTTAATTTCTGAAGCTTCATACCTCGAACACCTCCCCACAGCACGGACAGGTCATCGTCTTACGCCCCAACTCTTCCGTTTCTTCATCAGGAAGTGCGACCTTAGGCTGTCCGAAATCATATCCCTGAAAATCCACATCGCATAATTCCGCACTCAGCTTCCTTTGATCCCAGGAAGCCATCTCAGCCGTTTTGTTGTCATACAGACGATACTTTTTCTTCTGCGTTTCCGTCAGATCGGAAACGATGACCACTTCACACTCCTGATACCCCAGCTTCTTCAAAGCTTTATATCTCGTGTGTCCGGCCAGGATCACGCCATCCTCATCAATGATGATCGGTGCGATGTAGGAACACTGCCGGATGCTCTCAGCAACATCGTCCACCGCCTCATCATTGATCCTCGGATTATTCTCATACGGCTTTAATTCCGAAAGCCTTTTTCTTACATACTCCATCCAAGTCCTCCTATCCCCGTTTCCGTGCCGATAGCAGCTGCTCCATCAGGTCATCGTGGGGATTGGCGCCGCCGTACTCCACGGAGCAGTTTTCCTTCACGATCTGATAGATCTGGTACCAGCACTGGTTTACCTGTTTCAAATAATTCTGGCTCATGGTCACATACGGAGAAGTGATCGCCGCCCCTGTGGTCGGATGCTTCGCCAGAAAACCGTATTCAGAGATACAGGTTTCGCACTGCACCCACCGGGACACCGACATAGCGTACTGCTCGATCAGCTGGCTATTCACCAGCCGGTCACACCCACGCTCCTTCAGCCAGAGGAACGTAGACCTGAACACATCCTCCGCGCAGAGATCAATGCCGCTTTTCTGAGCCGCCTTTAAAAACTCCTTTACCGGAGGCACGTCCTCGCCGCTGATCTCTTCCGGTTCCGGAAGATCAATAACCGATGCCGCCAGCCCGCCGCCGATCTTTTCCGTCAATGCCTTGGATTTTCTGCCGGAGCCAACCCTGGCACCGCCGCGCATCGTTCCATCTTTCGCCATGTTCCTCTCACCTCAATTCCATACAGGGATAATTCCCCGTTTGATTTCTCATTTTTGTGCGTGACACCCCCGCACCGTTCCCCGGAAGAAAGGCTGCTGAGATTTTGACCGCCCCTCCCCGGCTGAAATTTCACCGGTTATGCCAGCGGTCTCCATTCTCCGCATGGATCTTCGCATGGCAGGACCGGCACAGGGCGATCAGGTTGCTCCGCTCATGGGTTCCGCCTTGAGACAGCGGCAGCTTATGGTGGATCTCCTTGGTCTTCACATACCGCCCTTCCTTCAGGCACTGCTCACACAGCGGATGCTCCGATGCGTATTTATCGCGGATCCGTTTCCATGCCCGTCCATATCTGCGGCGTACAGCAGGATCCCTGCCGTACTTCTCGTAGCGGCGGTTCTCTTCTTTCTGGTGTTCCTCACAAAACCTTCCCTCTGTCAGGTTCGGGCATCCCGGCCAGGAACATGGCCGTTTCGGTTTCCTCGGCAATACTCCCACCTCCTTCGGGCATAAAGAAAGCCCTGGGGAATCGCTTCCTCAAGGCTCTCTCATTTTATTTTCCGCATCTTAACAATATCATACTTCCATACTGCATATACCAGACGTGTTTTGTGTTGTTGCTGATCAGAGTCACATCGTAGGCATCTGCCACGATCACCGTGAAATACTTCCGATCTATCGCCTGCAGTTCTTCCGTGGTAAACATGCTCACCACCTCGCTCCCGGCTCCGCCACCATCTGAGCCCTTATTTTGACTTTCTCGGCTTCGTAGCGTTTCTGCAAGGCTTTCATCTCTCTTTCCATGAACTCTGCCTCTGCGGCCTTCACAGCAGCCCTCTCAGCGTCCTGTGCGATGATGAGCTTACCGGCTTCGCAGGTGACGGAGATATAATCCCCGATGTCGAACCCGGCTTCCTTCAACCACTGTCCTTTAAGCATGATCGTCGGCGTTTCCCGATACTTGTAGCCACTCTGTCCATAGACCTTAATGCTTCTCTTTTTTGCCATTATGATTTCCTCCGTTTCTGTGATTGTCATTGATTGTCAGTACCATTCCAGAATCACCGGATCCAGATCATAGGCCCCACCTCCCTTCGGCGAAAAAAATAAGCTGCCAATGCTTTTACACATCAGCAGCTTTCGCTCTTAGTTCGGTGTTTTATTTTCAGTTCTGATTCTTTTTAGAATCCTTGATACGGTAGTAGTCTTCCAGATCAACATCGATCCTAACTTTCGTATCTGGTTTTCGGTTGCTCAAGAGGCACACAGTCTCCACATGCACCGTCTGCGGAAACATATCCACCAACCTCACCTTCTCCACCCGATACCCACTCGGAATCAAAACCCCCAGATCCCTCGCCAGGCTCGTCGGCTTGCAGGAAATATACAGCATCCGGTCCACGCCATAAGCGATAATCCGCGGCAGCGCCTTCGGATGCACCCCATCCCTCGGCGGATCCAGCACGATCAGATCCGGCTTTTCCGTAATCTCATCCAGAACCTTCAGCACATCCCCCGCCAGAAAACGGCAGTTATCCAGCCCATTGGCAGCCGCATTCTCCCTGGCGGCTTCCACGGCCTCCTCCACGATCTCCACACCGACCACTTCCTTGGCGGCCGGCGCCAGGATCTGAGCGATCGTACCGGTTCCACTGTAAAGGTCAAACACGGTCATATCCTTCGTCTCGCCGATATAATCCCTTGCCGCGCTGTAAAGCACTTCCGCCCCTTTGGAATTGGTCTGGAAAAAGGAAAACGGCGTAATCTTGAACCGCAGTCCCAGAATCGTTTCATAAAAGAAGTCCTGTCCATAGAGAATCCTCGTCTCGTCACTCTGCACCACATCCGCCAGAGAATCGTTGATAATATGCAAAAATCCCACGATGGTTCCTTCCAGCGGAAGTTCCAGTACCTGCTGCACCAGCGTCTCCAGCGGTTCTTCCCGCTGGCTGGATGTGATCAGGCAGACCAGGATCTCCCCGCTGCTCTCCGAACGGCGCAGAAGCAGATGACGCAGATAGCCCTCATGGCTCATTTTCCGATAATACGGCGTCTTTCTCTCCTGGAAATAGTTCAGCACACAGTTCAGAATCCGGGTCAGGTCTTCGTGTACCAGTTTACAGTCCGAAGCGGTCAGCACATCGTAGGTGCTTCCTTTCTTGTGAAGTCCCAGAGACAGCGGTCCGTCTTTGTACTCATCGCCGAAGGAAAATTCCATCTTATTCCGGTAGGCAAATTCCTTCGGGCTTCCCTGGATTCCTTCAAAGCAGTAATCGGCATTTCCCTCGCTGTCCGTCTGTCCCGCCGCAGCGATTGCCTCGTCCAGCAGGCTGCGGATCTGGCTTTCCTTCATTTTCAGCTGCTCCTCATAGGACATGGTCTGGTACATACAGCCGCCGCACGCCGGAAACAGGCTGCACACCGGTTCCCGGGTCTCCAGCGGTGATTTCTCCAGCACCTCCAGCAGACGTCCCTCCGCCTTGTTTTTTCTTTTTTTATTGATGGCAAATCGCACGTTCTGTCCCGGAATTCCGTTCTTGACCGTCACCCTTTCGCCGTCTACACGGACGGTTCCCTTATTCGGAAAATCCACGCATTCAATTACGCCTTCGTAAATTTCACCTTTTTTCATCTTTTCCTCCTTCCTGACGCACTTGCTGCGTCATCAAGGTAGATTTGGAAGTTTACTTCCAAACCTCACATTTCTCCTTCAATGACTTCTGTCATCTGCTGTTTTTCGTTTCATCTGCTTTCCATGCGTCAGTTGATGCATTTTTCTATAATAGGAAGTGACCAGAAGCACCGCCGCTCCGATCCACGCCAGAATTTCCGCATAGAACACTCCATTTTGTCCGATCACCGCCGGCAGAAGCATGACCGCACAGACACGCATCACAAATTCCACAATTCCTGACACCATCGGCAGTACGGTATCGCCAAGGCCCTGCAGAGCGCTCCGGTAAACACACAGTGCATACAGCACCACAAGGAAGTAGCTCATAACCGACAGATAGCGGTAAGCGATACTCAATACTTCCGCTGTCTGTGCCGGATCACCTGATACAAACAGGCTCAGGATGGAACGTCCGAAGATCAGCATGACCGCCGATACCGCCACGGATGTCAGCGCCGCCATTGCCATCCCGCTGCGCATTCCTGTTCTGATCCGGTCCAGACGTCCGGCGCCCAGGTTCTGTCCGGTATAGGTGGTGATCGCATAGCCAAAGGAAATCGCCGCCATCTCCAGCAGGCCGTACAGTTTATTGGCCGCGGTAAATCCTGCAACAAAAATAAATCCAAATCCATTGATCACGGTTTGTACGACCATGCCGCCGACACTGATAATGACATTCTGGAACATCAGCGGCATGCCCAGAGTCAGAAGTCGGACAACCACGCCTTTCTCCAATTTCGTATCCCGTCTGCTGATTTTCAGCACTTCGATTTTTCGAAGCACAACAAAACAGAAAAGAAAAGAGAATGCCTGGGCGATCACCGTCGCGATGGCTGCTCCCGGAATTCCCCAGTGGAATACCATGACAAACAGAAGATCCAGGCCGATATTGATACATGCGGCAATGATCATCGCATACAGCGGTGTCTTGCTGTCTCCCAGCGCCCGCAGGATGGAAGCCGCCAGATTGTAAGCGAGAATGACCGGGATTCCGCCGAACATGATCCGCAGATAGCTCTCAGACCCTGCATAGATATCTGACGGCGTGTTCATCAGGTCCAGAAACAACCTCAGCCCGCCCTGGGCGATCAGCAGGAACACCACCGCCGCGCCCACCGTGAGCACGATGGAATTTCCGATGGTCTGTTTCAGTTTTTCGATTTTCCCGGCGCCGTACAGCTGGGAGATCTGAATGGAAAATCCCTGTGTCAGGCCTGTCACCAGTCCGAGGAACAGCCAGTTCAGCCAGTCCGCCGCTCCCAGGGAAGCCAGCGCCTGTACGCCTACGCCCTGTCCTACAATAATGGTATCCACCATCGTGTACATCTGCTGGAACAGATTGCCCAGCATCAGCGGAACCGCAAAGAACAGCAGCAGTTTTGCCGGATTTCCGCTGGTCATCACCTTTGTATTTGTCTTCTGCATCGATTGTTTCCCCCGTTCCTTTCTCTTTCCTATCCAACAGCGGACGCCATATTTCCCATGACCCAAAAAAAGCTCCGGCGCATACTGCCGGGGATCCCTCTTCCTGATCTCCCGACAGCCTTCGGCGCCGAAGCTCTTCTCTTCATCCTGCTGTCGACTTACTCTTCTTCTCCTTCTTCGTCCTCAAAGTAATCGTCAAAGTCATCGTCGAAATCATCCTCAAAGTCTTCCAGATAATCCGGTGTAACAAAACGATATACTGCATAGGCGATGCCGGCAACGGCAGCTACCACACCAATGATCGCCAGAACCCATAAAATGGCATTCTTTGACTTATCGTCATCGCTTTCCCTCTTTTTCAGGATATCCACTAATTCATCAATCTTATTCATGCTCGCCACCAACCTTTTCGTTTATTCGTTGAAGTTTTACGTTAGAAATAGTATACCATAATCCATCGGATTTTACCACAACTTTAAAAAGTTTCCCCATACTTTTTCTGATTTCAGCTCTGACAGCATTCCGATTGTTCCTTTTTTTCTTTCAATTCACGCAGAATCTGATGAAACTGTCCTCCACACCGTTCGACCTCACCCAGGACCAGATCGATCCCGCGTTCGGAGCGGTACCAGTTTTCCTTCGCCACCTCCGTATTCGACGGCACCACCAGAAATTCCGTGTCCGGATACAGAAGCTGATAATACATCCTGCAGCGCCTTGCATGGTGGCTCTGGCAGCAGATGATTCCCCTCCGTACCTGTATTCCCGCCGCATCTGTCATCTGCCGGGAAAAGATCGCGTTCTCATAGGTATAGGAAGCCTGGTTCTCTTTCAGGATCGCTTCCCCTGGAACCCCTTCTTTGATCAATACGTCTCTCAGAAATTCCCATTCCGTTTCATACGGCCCCGGATACCGTTCCTCCATCGTCCGGACACCGGAGAACTTTCCTTTCGTAATGCTGTATCTCCCCGACGGGAGGATCCACGGTGCAGCTCCTTCCTTCCAGAGTTCTGCCGCCCGCCGCGCCATCTGCGGCCATCCGTTCCCCGGCACGAAGATCACATCCGCCTTCTGCGGCTGATCCTCCAGAAAAATAAAATCCGTAAAGTTCTTTAAAAATGCTTCCTGCATATGTATCCCCTGCTTTCGTGTTGTTTGATCTTTCGTAACCATTCCGCTGGCTGAACTGCTTCCATTTTCCAATTTTCTATATTTTTTTGATTTTTTTAAATTTATCTATTGACAAATCCTGTCATTTGATTATATAATAGCAAAGCAGGTTGCGAAAAGCAACAAAAACATGGGGTCTTAGCTCAGCTGGGAGAGCATCTGCCTTACAAGCAGAGGGTCATAGGTTCGAGCCCTATAGGCCCCATATTTATGCCAGACAACCTGAAAACCTTATGGCGAGATAGCTCAGTTGGCTAGAGCATACGGTTCATACCCGTAGTGTCGAGGGTTCGAATCCCCCTCTCGCTATTTATTTTTTTCCTTTTTACAGTTTCATATGGCGAGATAGCTCAGTTGGCTAGAGCATGCGGTTCATACCCGCAGTGTCGAGGGTTCAAATCCCCCTCTCGCTACGCAGAAAAGATGCAGGAATTTTTCCTTGCATCTTTTTTCTTTTCCAAAAAAGCTCCGGAACCAGACAACACATCTTTTACGTCCTCTGATTCTGGAGCTATTTTTTCTTTTAATTACAGTCGATTACAGGTTCGCTTTGATCTTCTCGATCATCTCCGCATACTCTTCGTCAGACAGGTAGGTCCGGCCCGGATTCATCTCGAATACACCGCCCCATTCATACTCGTCTTTATACTTCGGAACCAGGTGCATATGCAGATGGCATCCGGTATCTCCGTATGCGCCATAGTTTACCTTATCCGGATGGAACGCTGCGTGGATGGCATTCGCTGCGCGTGTCACGTCTGCGAAAAATGCATTTCTCTCCTCGTCGCTGATGTTTACGATCTCGCTCACATGATCTTTGTATGCAACGATACATCTTCCCGGATGGCTCTGCTCTTTGAAAAGGATCAGACTGCTGACCTCCAGGTCACAGATAAAAATTCCGAACTGATCCAGCAGTTCGCCTCTCATACAGTATCCACAATTCTGGTCTTTCATAATTCGTACTCCTTTTCTCTCTTGTGCGGCTCGCCGCTTTTCTTTTATCATACCGCAGCTTCCATCAAAAGTCCAGCTTTACCTTTTCCGTTCCGTTGGCTAGAGCGTGTTTGAAAATTGCTTTCTGCGAGATGTGCGTCACAGTTTGTGGGAATGAATTTTCAAACACGCTCTAAACTGCTGCTTCATCATTCTATTATCCTTTCCGCAGGCTGCTGGGCATGCATCCGTAAATTTCCTTGAACATTTTTGTGAAAAGTTTGTAATTGGTAAAACCGTGTTTTTCCGCGATCACCATAATATTGTCCTGAGTATTCACGATGTCATCGTAAATATGCACCAGCCGCACCAGGTTGACGTGGCGGGCATAGTTGATTCCCATGTGCTGTTTGAAGAACCGGCAGAAGTATTCTCTGCTCAGTCCGACCTCGGACGCGACCGCCTCCAGCGAGATGGGTTCCCGGTAATGTTCTCTTACATAATTGGTAATCTCATTGAGCCGTTCCCGGACTCTGGCGTCCTTTACGTCTTCTGTCTCCACTTCTCTTGTGCAGAAATCGTTCAGCAGCAGAAACATTACTTCCATTACAATCGCTTCACAGCGCATTTTGTATCCCACCGGCTGCAGAATGTACATCCGCGGCATCTCTTTCATCATCTCGCAGATTTTCAGATAGCTGTCCAGTTTTTCCCGTTCCAGCGTCTCCCTGGAGCATTCCAGGTGGCAGACGTCCAGATCCGGGACATATTTTTTCAGGAATTCCCGTGATACATAGATGGAAACACCCATGGAGACTCTGGCACATTGGGTATGATGGATCACATTGGAATCCACCAGCAGAAATTCACCGCTGACCAGCGCATGACGCTTTTTCCCGAAAAAAATCTCGCCGGTGCCGTTCAGGGCGTAGTGCAGTTCCAGCGCCGAATGCCAGTGGGGCGGCGTATATTCTCCTCTCTGGGTATAATAACGGATGCTGATCCCGGTCTTGTCCAGATCATAAATCTGTTCATATATAACATTGTTCATCTTCTCTTCTCCCGCTTTTTCCTGCTTTTTCGATGACAATATGTCAATATTGGACAATAACTAGTCAATTACTGTCCTAATCTCCCCTTACTTTTAGTGCTATGATAATTCATGTAATCGATAAGAACAACACAGACACATTGAAAGATTGAAAGGAGTCATTGATATGTCTAATAATACAAAAAAATCTTTAAAAGAAAGAATCGCAAACTTCGTTCAGAGAAACTCTGAATACTTCGAGAGCCTCTCTACTTTCCTTGGAAACATTGACTACAATCCGTACAACTAAGACAGATCCGACAGTATAAGGGATTCGGTCTGAATCCATCGGAATAGTCAAAAAACGGATGTTTGGCAAAAAACGGCGGGACAGGAAAATCATCCTATTTTGATTGACCTTCCCGCTCTTTTTTTATGCTTTACAGCCGCAGAAAGAAGATTTCATTGCTTCCGCCGCAGATCATTCCGAGCCCGGCGCTGTGGATATTGTTCAGCTGATAAGCTTTCAGATCCGTTTCCCGCTTCTCCCGCAGCATGGCAAGCCCATGTTTCTGCACTTCATATTCGATCGCTCCGCCTCCGATCGTCCCCGCCGCGGCTCCTTTCTCCGTGATCACCATGCAGGCTCCGGCGCCCCGCGGCGCGGATCCTTTCTTTTCCACGATCATCGCAAGGATTTTCTCTTCCGGCTTCAGCAATGCCTCCAGGGCTTTTTCATCCATCACCTGGACAGTCTCGCGATTTTTTACCTGTATCAGTTCCGCCGCGATGCTGACTGCGATTTCCTCCGGAGTGACCGCTCCGATGTCCAGCCCGATCGGCGCATGGAGCTGTTCCAGAAGGCTGTCTGCAAATCCTTCCGCTTTCAGATCCTTCTTGGTCTGCGCCACTTTCCTTCTGCTTCCGATCATTCCGGCATAGCGGAACGGACGCTGCAGAATTCTGCGGACACATTCCTTGTCCCCAAGATGTCCTCTGGTCACCACGACATAATACCCCACCGGAGTCTCCGGAAGTTTCTCAAACACCTGGTCATACGCTCCGCAGATTACCCGATCCGCATCCGGAAACCGTTCTTCCGACGCAAACTCTTCCCGATCATCCACGACCGTCACACGGAAACCAATCTGTTTTCCAAAGGAAACAAGTTCTCTGGAAATGTGTCCGCCGCCCAGGATCACCAGCTCCGGCTGCGCGGAATATCTCTGCATAAATATTCGGTCGTTTTCCAACTGCACACATGAGCCGGACACAGCATCCCGAAGCTGTGCAACCCACTGTTCCGCAAGTTCTCTGTCACCTGAGGTCCAAATCTCCGGGTCACTCCACAACACCTGCATACCCGGATGTTCCCCCTCCACGGATACAGCCATACGAACGGATGGCTCCTGCTCCAGCATAGTTTTCAGTCTGTCATAGAATCCTTTCATCTTTTTGCTCCTTGTTTTTCTATTTGTTTCATTATACTTCACTTCCCTTTCCCACACAACCACCGACACTTTTGCCAATACCCATCCAGCATTTCTCTGATCTTCGAATTATTCCCACAGTATTTTAAAAAAACACGAAAATTTAATAAGAATTTTTCACAAAAATGTGGAAATTTTTTTCAAAAATATGTATAATATATGATAATAAATGAAAGTGAGGAATTGCTATGAAGCAGAATAATATGTTGGCAATGATTCTTGCCGGCGGTCGTGGCACCCGTCTGCATGAATTGACAAAAAAAGTTGCAAAACCGGCCGTTTCTTACGGAGGAAAATATCGTATTATCGACTTCCCCCTCAGCAACTGTGCAAACAGCGGCATTGATGTGGTAGGTGTCCTGACGCAGTATGAATCAGTTTTGCTGAACAGCTATGTAGCCGCCGGACGCCGCTGGGGTCTGGACGCAAAGGACAGCGGTGTTTATGTACTTCCGCCCCGTGAGAAGGCGGACGCAAATCTGGACGTTTACCGCGGTACTGCAGACGCTATTTCACAGAACATTGATTTTATTGACTCTTTCTCTCCAGAGTATCTGCTGATCCTCTCCGGAGACCATATTTATAAAATGGATTACTCCGAAATGCTTGCTCACCACAAGGCATGCGGTGCTGATGCCACCATCGCTGTCATTGAGGTTCCACTGAAAGAAGCCAGCCGTTTCGGTATCATGAATACCAACGAAAGCGGACGTATCATTGACTTCGAAGAAAAACCGAAAGAACCAAAGAGCAATCTTGCTTCCATGGGTATCTATATTTTTGACTGGAAACAGCTTCGCAAACTGCTTCTGGCGGACATTAAGAATCCGGATTCCAACCATGATTTCGGCAAGGACATTATCCCGGAAATGCTGAACAGCGGAAAAAACCTGTACGCATACAAATTCCAGGGCTACTGGAAAGACGTAGGAACCATTGATTCCCTCTGGGAAGCAAATATGGATCTGCTGGACAAGAACAATGCCCTTGACCTGAACGACAATACATGGAAAATCTATACAGAAGACGTTACCACACCGCCTCACTATATCGGACCGAATGCTGAGATCAAGCGTGCGTTCATCACTCAGGGCTGCATCATCGACGGAGAAGTAAAAAATTCTGTATTGTTCACCGATGCCAAGGTTATGACCGGGGCAAAAGTAGTAGACAGCGTTCTGATGCCGGGCGCCGTTGTTGAGGAGGGCGCCGTTGTTCACCGCGTGATCATTGCCGACGGTGTCAAAGTTGGAAAAAATTCCGTCGTAGGCGATCCGAACAGCGAGCATATTGAACTGATTTCGAAACGTGTAAAGGGGGACGAATAAAATGGCTAACGCATTTGGTATTGTAAACTTCTCAGGAAAACAGATCTGGGTCGACGGGATGCAGACCTATCGCCCCATCGGAGCATTTTCCTTCCTCGGCCGTTACCGTGTGATCGATTTCCCGATTTCCAACCTGACCAACAGCGGCATTGAGCATATCCAGGTATATATCCGCAGAAAACCACGTTCTCTGACCGAGCATCTCGGAACCGGACGCCATTACAACATCAACTCCAAGAGAGGAAAAATGCACATCCTGTTTTCCGAAAACGGTGTGGAAAATGATATCTACAACAACGATATCGCCGCATTTATCGAAAACATGAACTGTATCGAACGTGTACATTATCCATATGTTGTAATCGCGCCAAGTTATATGATCTACTCCATGGACTTTGATTCTCTGCTCCACACCCATATCGATTCCGGCGCAGATATCACCTTGCTGTATCACTCCGTGGACAATGCAAAGGAGAACTACCTGAACTGCAACACCCTGGAGCTGAACCGCCAGAAAGGTGTCAACGGCATCGAGCAGAATCATGGAAACGCAAAGAACAGAAATATCTTCATGGATACATATATCCTGAAAAAAGATCTGTTTATCGAACTGGTAAACAAAGCGCATAAACTCTCCTCCGCATACTCCTTTGCCGATATCGTCAACAGTGAGTGCGGCGAACTGGATATCCGCGGCGTTGCACATCGTGGATACTTCGCATCCATTACGGATTTCAAGAGTTATTATGACGCAAACATCTCCCTGATCGATTTCAAGACATCCACAGGGCTGTTTGACGAAAACTGGCCGATCTATACCAGAACCAATGACTCCTGTCCGACACAGTATTTCGAAACTTCCGACGTTAAGAATTCCGTTGTCTCCAACGGATGTCTGATCGAGGGAACGGTAGAAAACTCCATCATCGGACGTGGATGTGTGATCAAACCGGGCGCTGTGGTTAAGAACAGCGTGATCCTTCCGGGCGTTACCATCGGAAAAGATGTAAATGTAGATAGTTTCGTGGTTGATAAAAATGCAAGGCTGATCCATGAGAAATCCATCCTTGCTGATCCAAGCCATCCGGGATATATCCGAAGAGACGATACTCTTTGATTCAGATTCTTTGAATAAAACTCTTTGAATAAAAAGGCGTGTCCACAGATTGCCTTCTGGCATTCTTTGGACACGCCTTTTTTTGCACGTCTTTATCTTCTTTTTCATTATCTTATTCTTTTTCAAAATTTACATAAAACTCCTGCCAAAGTTTTTACTCCGCCAGATTTTTCAGATAACTCCTTTCTCTCAGGCTTCCCAGTACAAATTCCGTTCCTTCCATGGCTTTTGCGATTTTGTTTTTCTGCTCTTCACTCAGACAGTCCGCCTGATTGAAGAAATAACAGCCGGATATGGAAAATCTCTGATAGCCTCTCTTTGCCAGCTGCACCGCCATTTTTTCCGTAACCGTCTGTGTTCCCGGACACCCCAACAATTTCGTCGCCTGTTCCAGTCTGTGGCAGACCTCCTCCAACGGCTGACCGATACCGGAAAGCCCTTCCACTGCAATCAGAAAATCACACTCCGCGGGAAGCACCGGCTCACCGGCTCCCGGAACTTTCAGCGGAAGCCGCCGGGAACCGTCTGCTTCCACAAGGACCACATCCGCTTCCCTCACCACATCTTTCCATATTTCCAGAGGCAGCGGACCCATTTTTTCTTCTGAAACGGTTGTTCCCGACGTCACAAAACTGTCCCGCTCCAGACAGGCAAGGATTTCCTCCGCAGAGCGGTCCAGTGCCGCATATTCCTTCGGAAGATACATTTTCGTCGTAGTTGTCAGGAGAACCTTTCTGCCCCGCGCCCGGTACTCTTCAGCAAGACGATGCAGAAGACTGGTCTTTCCCCCTGCCCCTACCGCACAGATACAGCGGACGGAATCAGGAATTCCAAGCGCCTGGATCAAATTTGAATACTGCTGCCATTGGCTCATACGCATCCTTCACCTTTTCTCTCAGCTGGACATTTTTTTGCTGAACATCCAGATCTACAATCATCCAGCCAACTAAACTGTTATCCGGATCTGTCAGATCACCAGTTCAACAATCTGATGATACTCCAGACCTTTCTCCCGGATCAGCTGTTCCATTTCCCCGCGGCTCTGCACAGGTTCACTCCACGCCAGCCCGCAGTCTGCCGTCAGCTGCCGGGGAATTGGAATCAGCCTCCCGTTCAGTCCGGCTTCCTTTCCTGCTTCCTCCATGGCAAGCGCCTGGGTCGTTGTGTCAAAAGCGACAACAACCCTCAATTCTTTTTTTCGCATTCTTTTCTGTCCTCTCGATCTTTCTCCGGGGTCTGACGAAACAGTGATTTTCATCATCTTGGAATCAACCATCCCCGTTCTCAACCTCTTCTTCTGCGATTTTCCGCACCGCCTGTACCGCGCAGTCAATCTCTTCTTCCGTATTGAAAAAGCAAAAACTGAACCGCACCGCTCCCTGCTCCACCGTTCCCAAAGCTTCGTGCATCAGCGGTGCACAGTGAGCGCCTCCCCGCACAGCGATCCCATATTCCTGCGCCAGTTCATCACAAACTTCGTCGGAAGGCAGTCCGCCAATATTCAAAGCGATCACCGGCGCCCGCTCACCGGAACTGCACAGAGCTGCGTCTCCATATACTTTCACATTCGGAATCTCACATACACCCCGGTAAAACCGCTGCATCAGTTCCGTCTCCCGTCTATGAATCTCTGAAATCCCCGTCTCCTCCAGCCATTCCACAGCTGCCAGAAGCCCGGCAATTCCATGTACATTGGCAGTTCCCGCTTCCAGACGCTCCGGCATCTGCCGGGGCTGTTCCCTTCGGTAACTCTGTACGCCGCTTCCGCCTACACAGAAGCTTTCCAGCTCTATCCCGTTCCGGACGCATAACCCTCCCGTTCCCTGCGGGCCGAGAAGTCCCTTATGTCCGGTAAAACACAGCACGTCAATCTGATCTTGTTCCATATGAATAGGAAAGATCCCCGCCGTCTGCGCCGCGTCCAGAACAAAGAGCAGACCGTGTTCCCGGCAGAACCTCCCGATTCTACGGATATCGTTCAGATTGCCGATCAGGTTGGAGGCATGGGTACAGACGATTCCTTTCGTCTCCGACCGCACCGCCTGCTCAAGAAGATCATACCGCAGCCTGCCCGCCTCATCACAGGGCAGGATCGTCAGCGAAGCGCCTCTGCTTTCCTGACGGTACAGCGGACGCAGAACACTGTTATGCTCCATGCAGGTGGTGATCACATGACTGCCCGGTCCAAACAGACTGCTGACAGCCAGGTTCAACGCCTCCGTCACATTGGCTGTAAACACCACGCGGGACGGATCTTCCATCCCGAACAGGCTGCCAATCTTCTTTCTCGCCTGATAAACCGTCCGCCCCGCCTCCAGAGCCGCGTCATAAGCGCCCCTGCCGGGATTTCCCAGGCACTGCATCCCTTCGCAGACCGCCTGGATTACTGACTCCGGCCGATGCAGACTGGTAGCGGCGCTGTCAAGATAGATCATAAGACATCCTCCTGTTTCTGCAGATTTTCTTTCTCCGCCGGATCATCCTTGCCTCCTGTATTTCCCTTCCCTGACAAATTTTCCTTTCCCATTTCCTCCGCACGGATTCCATGGATCAGCAGCCTGCCTTCTTCAGACTGAGGCGCCGCAAAAATCTTCGCTGTCTCTCCGATTTCTGCAATCCGTCCCTGATCCATCACCATACACCGGCTGGTCAGGCGGCTGATCTCTTCCTTGTTATGGGACACCAGGATGGATACACCGCCGAAAGTATTCAGCACCTCCTGAACCTCTCGCTCCATTTCCTGGCGCAGAAAGCTGTCAAGAGCAGAAAACGGTTCATCCAGCAGAAGCACTCCCGGACACGCCGCCAGCATACGTGCCATGGCAGCCCTCTGCTGCTGCCCGCCGGACAGGATCGCGGGATAAGAGTCCGCCACATCCGTCAGATAAAAACGTTCCAGAAGCTCCCTGGCATACTTCCGCCCTTCCCGGTCTCTTTTTTTCAGAGAAAAACAGATATTTTTCAGAACTGTCATATTGGGGAACAGCGCATAATTCTGAAACAGATAACCGATGCCCCGCTCCCTGGCTTTCAGACAGATCTTCTTCCCGCTGTCATAAAGCACCCTGTCGTCCAGCAAGATCCTGCCCTCGTCCGGCTGCAGGGTTCCCGCGATACACCGCAGCGTGACGCTCTTTCCGCAGCCGCTTCTCCCAAGAATCCCAAGCACTTCGTTTTCCAGGGCAAACTCCACCTGGATCGTCCCTGTCTTCACTTTTTTGACAATCTCTACCTGTAACTTCAAAACGTATCGTCCTTTCCCCGGTTCTTTCCCTGTTCAAAATAGTTGATGGCAAGGATCGCCGCCGCAGACATGAGGACAATGATCACTGCCCACTGAAATGCCTCTTCCCGGTTTCCTCCCTGCACTGCCGTGTACACCGCCAGCGCCACGGTCTGGGTTTTCCCGGGGATATTTCCGGCAAGCATGATCGTCGCTCCGAATTCCCCCATCGCCCGGGCGAATGCGAGGATCGTTCCTGCAAAGATGCCGCTCCGGCAGTTGGGCAGAATCACACGGAAGAAAATCTTGCCCTCATTGGCGCCCAGTGTCCGGGCTGCATACAGCAGCTGCCGGTCCATCTGCTCCATCGCGCCCCGGGCGGAGCGGTACATCAGCGGAAACGAAACCACAAAGGCAGCCGCCACCGCCCCGCGCATCGTAAAAATAAACGGGAGACCTATCTCATTGAAAAATTGCCCGATCACACTGTTTTTGCCAAGTAAGATCAGCAGAAAAAAACCAACCACCGTAGGCGGGAGCACCAGAGGAAGCGTCAATACTGCGTCCGCCAGCGGGCGGAGCTTTTTCAGCTTCATCACACCGTAGGCAAGCGCCGTTCCCAGGATCACGGAACATACGGTCGCAAGGACCGCTACCTGCACAGATATCCACAAAGGTGACCAATCATCCATGTTTTCCTCTTTCCTGACGCACTTGCTGCGTCATCAAGATAGATTTGGAAGTTTGCTTCCAAACTTTTTCTTCACTGTTTATGCAAGGAAAGTGAATCCATAGGACTCAAACGCATCCTTTGCCTCTTCGCTGGCCAGATAGTCCAGGAATTCCGCCGCGCCCTCCGGGTTTGCACAGTCTTTGATCACAGCCGCCGGATAAAGCACTTCCGGTCCTCCCTCCGGCGCACCGCAGATCACCTGCACCTGATCGCTGGTCATCGCGTCTGTCGCATATACAACGCCGCAGTCCGCTTCGCCTGCCTCTACCCACGCAAGCACCTCACGCACATTGCCGGCAAATACCGCATGGCTCTGCACGCCTTCCCAGTTGCCAAGGCTCTCAAAAATCTGCTGTGCATACTTTCCTGCCGGCACACTTTCCGCCTCACCAAGGGCAATCGTTGGCTCAGAGTCCAGGATGTTCTCAAAGCTGGCAACCTTGGTATCGCCCTGCGGCGCGATCAGGACAATCTCATTTTTCAGGACATTCTTGCGGGTTTCCGTATCGATCAGCCCCTGCTCTTCCAGCGCATCCATATTTTCCTCTGCCGCTGAGAAAAACAGATCCACCGGCGCTCCCTCTTCAATCTGTGTCTGCAGCGCGCCGCTGCCGCCGAAGGTAAAGGAAATCTCCATGCCCGGATTTGTCTCTTTGTATTTTTCCGCCAGTTCATTCAGTACATCCGTCAGACTTGCCGCTGCGGAGACGGTGATGGACTGCTCTTCGCTTCCCGCCTGTTCAGCATCAGAAGCAGAACTGCTGTCCTGTGCGCTCTCTGCATTGGTGGAAGCGTCCGATACTGCCTGTGAGCTGTCTGATGTGCTGCTCTGCGTATCTGTTTCCCCACTGCTGCTGCATCCCGCCAGCAGGCTTGCTGCCATTACTCCTGCGATTCCGATCACTGCCAGTCTTTTTCTCATTTGTCCCATCCTCCTGAAAATATTTGTTCTTATTGTTTCCATTTGTGACCATTTGTGACAGTTTCATCGGTTGAACTGTTACAACCATTCCGCTGACTGAATGGTTACTTCCACTTACATGCTCTGTCTGGTCCGGCTTTCTCTTGCCCTGCTCTGCCTTATCCTTCCGTCACATTTCCGGTCAGGATATCCAGCCCATGTCCCAGAGCCGAAAGCAGATACTCCAGATTCTCCCGGACTGCCTTCGGGCTGCCCGGAAGATTGATGATCAGCGTCTGTTCCCGTATCACGGAAACACCACGGCTCAGCATCGCTCTCGGTGTGATCTTCAGCGAATATGCCCGCAGAGCCTCACTGATCCCCGGCACCTGCCGGTAAGCAATCTCCAGTGTCGCTTCCGGCGTCCAGTCTCTCATGGAAAATCCGGTTCCCCCTGTGGTAAGGATCAGATCCGCCTGATGTTCATCACAGATCTTTTTCATCTCTTCGGCAAGCAGGTCTTTTTCGTCCGGCAGGACTCTGGTTTCCACCACCTGGTATCCCGCCTCTTCCAGCATCCGGACTGCCTCCGGGCCGCTTTGATCCTCCCGGATCCCCTGTGCGCTGCGGTCACTGACCGTCAATACAACTGTCCGATACAAGTTCCATCTCATCTCCTTTCTCAATGATGCCTCCGTGGAGAACTCTCGCAAAAATTCCCTCCGTCGGCATAATACATTCTCCCATTTTTTTGTAAATCTCACAGTGGCTGTGGCATTCTTTGCCAATCTGCGTTACTTCCAGCACCACCTCATTGCAGCGGAGCCTGGTCCCCACCGGAAGACTCTTGAAATCAAATCCTTCCACGACAAGATTTTCTCCAAATGCGCCATGGTCCACACCGGCTCCTCTTTCATTGAACTCCCGGATCCTGTCATAGGAGAGCAGGCTTACCTGGCGGTGCCAGCTTCCCGCATGGGCGTCTCCCTCCAGCCCGTAATTTTCGATCAGGCGGACCTTCTCCACATTTTTCTTCTGTGTGCCGCGTTTCTCACTGATACATACTGCCAGCACTTTTCCCATTGCTGTTTCCTCTTTTCCATTTCTTTTGTCGCTCCGTCATCGGAGCATGTTTGAAGCTTGCATTTTGCAAGGTCTTCTATCCTCCGATCCTCCACATCGGCCGGCTTTCATCGGTGTGATATCCATCCGCAGGCTTCGCCTGAACCAGGCGCGTCAGCCAGCTGCAGAGCTCTTCCGGTGTTTTCCCTGCCCGGATCAGTTCCCGGACATCCCCGTTGACCGGATGGTGAAGACAGAGTTTGATCTTTCCCTCAGCCGTCGCCCGGATTCTGTTGCAGGTACTGCAGAATCCGTGCTGTACCGCCTGGATGAAGCCGATACTCCCGGCAAAGTCCGGACGTGTAAAAACCTCCGCCGGTCCCTGTCCGGCCTGATGGCTCACAGGGAACAGAGGACCAAACGCCTGCTCCAGTGTTTCCCGGATCTGACCGCTGTCGATCGGCGGAAAGTCCTTCCCCTCACCGATCGGCATCATTTCGATAAACCGCACCTGGACAGGATAGGTTTTCGCCAGCGCTGCCAGGGAAAGCCACTGGCTGTCGTTGATTCCTCCTACCGGAACGCAGTTGATCTTGACGGGAATCTGCGCTTCCAGGCAGGCGGAAAGCCCTTCCAATGCTTCCCGGCACCGGTCCCTTCCGGCAATCCTCCGGTAACCCTCGGTCTCCAGACTGTCCAGGCTGATATTCACACCGGAAAGCCCGGCTTCTTTCAGCTCCCGGATTTTTCCCGCGAGCCCCACCCCATTGGTGGTCATCACGACCTGTTCCACCTGAGGCAGCGCGGCGATTCCCCGAACCAGTTCCGTCAGGTCCGGACGCATCAGCGGCTCCCCTCCGGTCAGCCGGATCTTCCGGATTCCCGCCATAGATGCCGCCCGTGCGAACGTAATCCATTCCCCGGCTGTCAGCAGTTCTTCCTGAGGAAGAAAGACCGGCCCTCCGTCCGGATTTTCGGAAGATTCCGGCATGCAGTACATACACCGAAGATTACACCGGTCCGTCACAGAGATTCTCAGATAATCGATAACCCTTCCTCTGGAATCCGTCAGTGTTTCACTCATTCCCGCCTCCATTTTGGTCGCTTTCGCCGTGGTTCTTTTCCTCTTGGTTGTTGCCCCTATCCCTTCGGTCCGGTTCTTCCCGGTAGTCGCCGCTCTTTCCGCCGCTTTTCTGGCACAGGCGGATACCGTTCATCTCCATGGACCGGTCCAGCGCCTTGCACATGTCATAGATTGTCAGGAGGGCAATCTCCACTCCCGTCAGCGCCTCGATTTCCACTCCGGTCTTTCCTACCGTTTTTACCGTACAGCAAGCCTCAATCTCCAGGGAATCTTCCAGATATTCAAAATCGATGGTGCATTTCGTCAGCGCCAGCAGATGGCACAGGGGAATCAGTTCAAAGGTACGTTTCGCCGCCATGATTCCCGCGGTGCGCGCAATCCCAAGCACATCCCCTTTTTTCATCGTCCCCTCACGGATCTTGTCAAAAACCTCTCTGCTCACGCGGATCCTGCCTTTTGCCACCGCCGTCCGCTCCGTGATGTACTTCTCACTGACATCCACCATCACCGCTCTGCCGGCGTGGTCAAAATGTGTAAATTCTCCCATGTTTCCTCCTTACTGCCCGAATCCGCAGTCCGGATAGGTACAGACTTCACAGTTCTGGCACTGGCCGCCGTGCGCCAGCAGCACAAAATCACGCTTTGTGAGCCTTTCTCCTGTCAGCAGCCGCGGAACGATCAGGTCATAGATGGAACGCTTCGCATACATCACGCAGCCCGGCAGTCCTACCACCGGCACGCCGTTGACATAGGAAAGCATAAACATAGCTCCCGGCAGCACAGGCGTTCCATAAGTGATCACCTCTCCGCCGCAGGCACGGATCGCCGAAGGCGTCATATCGTCGGGATCCACCGACATTCCTCCGGTCACCTCTACCATATCCGCTCCCTGCCGCAGAAACTCCTGGATCGCCGCCGTGATCGCCTCCGGATCATCTCCCGGAAATACCTGCCCCATGATCTCTGCGCCCAGCTCTTTTGCCTTTGCCTCCAGGACCGGGCCGAATTTATCCTGAATTCTTCCGCTCTGGATCTCAGAACCGGTGGTCACAATTCCAATTTTCGCCGGATGGAACGGACGCACCGAGATCACCGGCCGGTGCTCCGCACTGATCTTTTCGAAGGCAGCAAGAATCTCCTCCTTCACCGCCAGCGGAATGACCCTCGCCCCTCCGAGAAGCTTGCCTTTCGTCACCATCTTGTTTCCATGAATGGTGGAAAAACAGATTTCATCCACATCGTTCAGCTGATACAAGCCTTCCAGATCAATCTTCAATACGCCGTCGCATGCCGCCCGCAGTTCGATCTTTCCTTCTTTCACCTCGCTGAATGTAATATTCTCTCCCGCCGCAGCCTGAACCATCCGCAGCGCCGCGTCGTTCTCATGCACATATCCCTTAGCCGGATCCCACACATAAATATGGCGTTTTCCGAGATCCAGCAGCTTTTCAATATCCTTTTCCTCGATCACATGGCCTTTGGCGAACGCCCTGCCCTTAAACTTCCCCGGAACAATTTCCGTGATATCGTGGCAGAGCACCATGCCGACCGCATCCTCCACTCTTACTTTATCCATAACTCGTCCTTTCAAAATTCTCACATTTTAAATCTCTCATATTTCAAATCACAGGTTCGTATTTTAAATCACAGGCGTTCTTTCGCTTCTGCTCAGGATGCCCTCCAGTACGCTTCCCGCAATGCACCTTGCCTTGTCGGAGATCGTGAAACAATTTTTCTGTTCACTTTCTCTCGGATCGATATCGGCGATTTTAAACCCTTCGGTCACAGGGTAGCCGTCCCGGAGCAGTCCCCGGAGCACGCCGGTCAAAGCCGCCTTCACAGGAACTTCGTCAATGGAAGCGATAATCTGGCCTTTCTCCACGATTTCCCCGATTCTGCTGTGATTTTTCATAATCCCCGCCGCCGGTGCGTGGATCACCCGCTCTTTTCCATAACCAGCGATCACTCCCGGCACTCCGGTATTGGGCAGCGCAGTTCCTTCGGTGAGAATCCGCCCCAGGTTATGGCCGCGCATCGTCTCGATCACAAGATGTGCGTCCACGCCCGCCGTAAATCCCGGTCCCAGGGCGATCACCGTGTCCGCCATATCCATCCGCGTACCGAGGTTTTTCTTTGCCAGGATCCCATCCACCAGAACCTGTGGGCGGAACTGTTTCAGACACCGGCATCCCGGATCGATGAGAACCGGAACTTTTCCCTGCCTCTGGCACTGCAACGCATCCTCCAGGCTCTCCACACGCACAGCCTCAACGCCTTCAATGGTCCAGCTTCCCTCATAGACAGCTTCCGAAAAAGCCACATATCTGCGGATGGCTGACGGCCGCTCCGTTTCCAGCGCCAGCACGGAAAATCCGCAACGATGAAGACGGTGGATCGTCCCCGTGGCGATATCTCCCGCGCCCCGCACAACAATCTGAAATTCCTCTCTCATGGCCTTACCACCCTGCCTGCTTCTGTCAGGACTTCCACAATCTCATACATGTTGGTCACAGACCCTACCGCCAGCTGCTCCGACTTCCCATAATGATTCAGACAGGTGCCGCAGGTCAGGATCTTCACTCCCTGTTCTTCCAGCCTGCGCAGATCCTCCAGACAATCGGAGCCTTCACAGGAGAGAAGCGCTCCTCCGTTGTACAGCAGAATCGTCTCCGGAAGCTGTCTCTGTTCTGTCAGTGCATAGACAAAGCTTTTCATCAAAAGTTTTCCAAGAACCGGATCTTTCTGGCCCATCTCATCGGAAGACAACACAACCACCAGACCATGTCCTGTGGACGGTGCAGCTGCTTGTTCCGGCATTGGCTCTTGATCCTCTGTTTCCTTGTCCTTCCCGCTCCCGTTTTCCACCGTTTCTTCGGAATTGTTCCCGTTTTTCCAGATTTCCACCAGGTAACAGCCGTCCTGAACCTTTTCACTGTCTGCCTGGTACTGTTTCTGTGCCGCCATCTTACAGAGATTCTGCACCGCAATTTCATTGTCCACCAGAACTTCCACTTTTGCCCCCTCCGGGGAAGCTTCCAGCGCACGCTTGGCTTCAATGACCGGAAGCGGGCATGCCTTTCCTCTTGCATCAATCTGTTTGATCATATGATTTCTTGTTCCTTTCCATTTATCATAACTTAATAACCGTTCAGTCATCTAAACCGTTACGCATAATTTACACTGTTTTTTATTTTTCAAAACACCCTTTTCAGATTCCAGACACCGAATCTATTTTCTCAGGCTTTTACCAGAATTTTCTGTGTTTCCTCCCTGGTGATTCTGCCTACGATCCCGCAGCAGATTCCTTCTGCTTCCATCTTTGCAGCTGCCGCTTTGGCATCTTCCTCCGGAAGGCTGATCAAAAGTCCTCCGGAAGTCTGCGGGTCAAACAGCAGCTCTTCCATTTCAAAGGAAACTCCTTGGAATTCCACAAAATCGCCAAGATGATTTCTGTTCCTCTGGGCGGCGGCCGTCAGATAAAATTCCCCGGCGTACTCCAGGCTCATCGGCAGTCTTGGAATCTTTTCGCTGTCGATCACTGCGCTGAAGGAATCTCCCAGCATCTCTTTCAAATGCCCAAGAAATCCAAATCCGGTCACATCCGTACACCCGTGCACACGATACTCCCGGACAATTTCCGAAGCCCGCCGGTTCAGCCGGATCATCGACTGCACGGCGCCTTCCATCGCCTCATCGGAGGCTTCCCCGATCCGTCCGGCTGTGCAGATGATACCCACTCCCAACGGTTTGGTCAGCAGCAGCACATCTCCCTCCTGGCAGCCGTTGTTGGCAAAAATCCGGTCGGGATGTACGGTTCCCATCACCGAAAGCCCATATTTGACGCCGGTATCCTGGATGGAATGACCTCCTGCCAGCGTTCCTCCTGCTTCCTGTACTTTCTCATTTCCTCCCTGAAGGATTTTTCCCAGAATATTCAGATCCATCTGTTCCGGAAAACAGACAATGTTCAATGCCGTCTTCACATCCCCGCCCATCGCATACACATCGCTGAGCGCATTCGCTGCCGCAATCTGCCCGAACAGATACGGGTCTTCCACCATCGGCGGAAAAAAGTCCAGGGTCTGCACGATTGCCGTATCGTCCGAAATCCGGTAAACGGCGGCGTCATCCGAGCTGTCATATCCTATGATAAGATTTTCATCTCTTACTTTCGGCTTTTCCAGTTTTTCCAGCATGCGGGCAAGCGCTGCCGGTCCAAGCTTCGCGGTACATCCGCCGCCGGTGCAAAATACAATCTCTTCTGCCATCCATTCGTCTCCCTTCACACATTCCTGTCACCAAAATATTTTTCAAACAAAATCCCAACCTGCTCCCGGGCTTCCATTTCAAACGCAAGATACTGTTCCATCATCTTCCGTCCCTCTTCCGTAATCCGGGAACCACCGCCGGAACGTCCGCCGCTGACACGTTCCGTCAGCGCAAACCCAAGACCTTCCTCCGCCGTCTTCATCATCTTCCATGCCTTGCTGTAAGCAAGACCCATCCGCGCCGCCGCCTGGTGCATGGAGCCAGTTTCCTCAATCTTCGTCAGCAGCTGACAGATTCCCGGTCCGAAAACCTTATCGTCTTTCCAGAGTTTGATTGTCATCTTATAATGAAGCTTTTCTTCCATCCTGTCCTTTCCTTTCTCTGTACACACAGATCTTGGAATCTCTATGAATCTCCCGTTCTTTCGCCTTCGTTATTCTTTTGAAAAAATAACGGTTTCTCAAAAAAAGAATGTGTCCGACACATTCCACATGGAACCTATTTTTTATTATATCAAAAAATGACGGTTTCTTCCATCTTTTTCTGCGGCTGCTGCCGGTCGGATGTAACCGTCCAGCTGTCTGAACAGATACAGCCAAAAACAAAAGCCGGAGCCTGTTTGAAAACCCATTCCCGTAATTTTCAAACAAGCTCCAGATATCGAGGCAGCTGTTCCTGACCAAAACACAGCCGCCTCAGCAGTTTCCTGAATCACGCAAGAATGAAACTCCAGATCGGTGTGGTGATCACCGATGCCAGCGTAGACATTATGATCATTTTCGTTGCGAACCCGGCATCCGCGTCATACTTCGCCGCCAGAATACTCGTCGTCGCTCCCGCCGGCATCGCCGCCAGAAGAACTGAAACGCCTGTGACCATCTCATCCAGTCCCAGCAGCCGGCACGGGATCAGCACCAGTACCGGGATCAGAATCAGACGAACCGCAGAGTAAACCATCACCGGGACGTCCACCATTTCCCGCAGCTTCAAATCCGCCAGAATCATTCCCACAACCATCATGGACAGCGCCGTATTGCAGGCAGCCAGTGAATTGACCGTAGACTGAACCATCCCCGGCAGCGGAAGCTGCGTCAGCATCAGAAAAATACCGATTTCACATGCGATGATACACGGATGCGTCAGCACCTTCCTGACCAGCGCTTTCACATCCCTGCTTCCAGAAAAAACGGAGATTCCCGAAGACCACATAACGATTCTCTGAGGGATCAGATAAATGGACGCAAGGGCAAGTCCCTGGGAACCAAACACGCCCTCCGCGATGGGGTTTCCCAGGAATCCCGCGTTGGAGCAGACCGTTCCGTAATACAGACATTTCCATTTATTCCTCGGCATCCTTCCGAACAGAAGCTTGCCAAGCACCATACATCCCAGCTGGATACAGATCGATACGATAAGGATTGTCCCGAAAGAATGCATGGTCTCCCAGGAAAATTCAATCTGAAAGGACCGGATGATATTGCAGGGGAGGATCAGGTTCAGTACCAGATCCGTCATATTTTTCTGTCCCTGCTCCCCCACGATCCCGACTTTTTTCAGAACCAGACCCGCCAGCATCAGCAGAAAAATGGTTCCCTGTAATGACAATAATTCATTCATCTGTTTTCTCTCCGTTGTACTCTTGAAACTGACTTAATTCTCTGCAACAAAAAGCGACTCCCCGGAGCATGTTTGAAACTTCCTTTCAGCCACACTCCCGGAGCCGTCCGGGAAATCGTTGGATGCGTCTTCGCATCACTCGAATAGATTCAGTATAAGGCGTTACCTATAAAAAGTCAAGCCCGGCACTGTGTTCCACAAATAACTACAGGCACCATGTTCTGCAAATAACTCAGATACTGCCTTCTGCAAATCGCTCAATAGCACTTCAGCCAGCCGGGCTGCTACATAACTCTACCAGATTCGTATCATCTGCTCATAAAGCAAAATATGCCTGTCTGTCACATTGCGGTTATCATGATAATGCCCGAAGAACCATTTTCTGTATTGCAGCCGCTCTTCCACTTCCTGCAGATAATCAGTCAGACGGTCCGGAACGAACAGACCGTTTCCAACGATGTCCTGTATTTTGGTCGGCGCGCAGTGCGTTACCACATAGTCCACCGTGGCATTGCATTTCTCTATGTTCCGCAGTCCTTCCCTGCACTCTTCCTCTGACGGCAGTTCTTCCTTCCACCAGCTCACATGATTGATCCGGTACGGAAGATAACCTTTATCCAGCTGTTTTTTCCTGCTCTTAAACTCCGGATCATCCAGCTCCAGAATACCGCCCTGGATATCATGGCTCTGCGCTCCGCCAAAGGTAAATATCCTGCATCCGCCGATCTCATAAACCTGACCGCGCATCAGATGGATCACCGATGGCATGATCTCCTGTACCTTTCCGCCATGCCACTCCTTTACCGGGCATGTCTTCAGCAGATCATAGTTTTCATGATTCCCGTCTACCCAGAGCGTTGTGAACGGCTTCTGGTCCAGCCACCTTAGCCACCACAGCTGCTCCTTATCCTCCGACCAGTAGCCGAAGTCACCGCAGATGATCACATAGTCGTCCTTTGTCATTCCTCTCTGTTCCGGAAAGATCTCCATGTTGAACCGGCGATAATCCCCGTGGCAGTCTCCTGTAATATAAATAGACATGGCAGCCTCCTTATTCCAAGTCAGATATCCCGCAGCAAGCTATGGGGCATCAAAAATACCACAAGCACTCAGTATTTTACTGACAGCCTGTGGTATTCTTTCTCATGATTTCAAAGTACGGATCAGCGAAAACTGAATCGTATCCTTACTTCTCCGGCGCTTCGTCGATCGCCTTTCCAATATCATGGCGATAATATTTATTCTCAAAATCCACCCAATCCACTGCCTCATAGGCATTGGCGCGGGCTTCTTTCAGATCCCTGCCCAATGCGGTAATTCCAAGAACACGTCCGCCGTTTGTGACGATCTCGCCGTCTTTGAATTTCGTTCCCGCATGGAAACAGTAATATCCTTCGGTCTCCTTGAACTTCTCCAGTCCATGAATCGGATATCCTTTTTCATATGCCACCGGATATCCGTCCGATGCCAGAACAACGCAGACACAGGCATTGTCTTCAAACTGCAGATCCACCTGGTCCAGAGTTCCGTCGATGCATGCCTCAAAGACGTCGACGATATCCGTCTTCATCCGCGGCAGTACCACCTGGGCTTCCGGATCACCAAAACGCGCATTGTATTCCAGTACCTTCGGTCCTTCTTCCGTCAGCATCAGTCCAAAGAAGATCACGCCTTTGAACGGTCTTCCTTCCGCCGCCATTGCGTCCACCGTTGCCTGGTAGATATGCTTCTGGCAGAATGCATCGATTTCTTTTGTATAGAACGGACTTGGAGAAAAGTTTCCCATGCCTCCGGTATTCAGTCCGGTATCTCCGTCTCCGGCACGTTTATGATCCTGCGCGGAACTCATGGTCTTGATGGTTTTTCCATCCACAAAGGACAGTACAGAAACCTCGCGGCCTGTCATGAATTCTTCGATCACCATTTCATTTCCGGCGCTTCCGAACTTCTTGTCCATCATGATGGTCTTCACGCCTTCTTTTGCCTCTTCCAGCGTATTGCAGATCAGAACGCCCTTTCCAAGCGCCAGACCGTCCGCTTTCAGAACGATCGGAAACTTCGCGGTTTCCAGATATGCCAATGCCGCATCCGGGTCGGAGAATGTCTCATATCCTGCCGTCGGAATTTGATATTTCTTCATCAGATCTTTGGAGAATGCTTTGGATCCCTCCAGGATTGCCGCATTTTTTCTCGGTCCGAAAACGCGCAGACCTTCTTTTTCAAAGACATCCACAATGCCGCCCACCAGCGGATCATCCATTCCGATGACAGTCAGGTCGATTTCTTTTTCCTTGGCGAAAGCTGCCAGACGGTCAAACTCCATTGCCGGAATATCCACACATTCCGCATACTCTGCAATTCCCGCGTTTCCCGGAGCACAATAAATCTTTTCTGCTTTCGGGCTATGCGCGATCTTCCATGCGATGGCATGCTCTCTGCCGCCGCTTCCAACAATCAAAATTTTCATCCGTATCTTACTCCTTATTTCCTTCCTCTGCCTCAGTGATCTTTACCAGACCGTCCACAACGGAAACTCTTCCGTTCGCGATCAGATCGATCGCCCGGGGCATGATCTTCCACTCTGCTTCTTCCATTACCCTGCGCTGAAGGATTTCCGGCGTATCGCCCTGTTTTACCTCCACCGCTTTCTGAAGGATGATCGGTCCGGTGTCCGTTCCGTCATCCACAAAGTGTACGGTCGCTCCCGTAATCTTCACTCCGCGTGCCAGCACTGCTTCATGAACTTTCAGCCCGTAATATCCGGTTCCGCAGAAAGACGGGATCAGGGACGGATGGATATTGATCATTCTGTTCGGGAAGGCATCTACCATGATCTTCGGGATCACCACCAGACATCCAGCCAGGACCACAAGATCAACGCCGTAAGACTGCACCTTCTCCAGCAGCGCCTCATTGAACGCTTCCCGGGTTTCGTAGCTTTTCGGTGAAACGCAGACTGCATCCACACCTCTTTGGCGTGCCCGCTCCAGCGCATACGCGTTGGGGTTGTTGCTGATCACCACAGAAACCTCAGCGTTCGTAATGCTTCCGTCATCGATCGCGTCAAAAATCGCCTGCAGGTTTGTGCCTCCTCCAGAGACGAGGACCGCCATTTTTAACATAATGTAACTCCTTTTTCTCCTGCCTCAATGTGGCCGATAACATACGGTGTCTCTCCGGCATCCTTGATCGCTTTCATCGCAGCATCCACATCTTCCGGACGTACGGCAACGATCATGCCGATTCCCATATTATAAGTGTTGTACATCATCTGTTCTTCAATGTTTCCTTTTTCAGCCATCAGACGGAAGATCGGCGGTACCGGATAGCTGTCTTTCTGGATGACCGCAACTGTACCATCTTTCAGCATACGCGGAACGTTCTCATAAAATCCGCCGCCGGTAATGTGGCTGCATGCTTTGACTGTCACGCCTGCTTCCTTCACGGAACGCAGCGCTTTTACATAAATCTTGGTCGGAGCCAGCAGCGCCTCGCCAAGTGTTGTTCCCAGTTCTTCATAATAAGTATCCAGAGAATCTTTGGTCATCGTAAAGACCTTGCGCACCAGGGAGAATCCATTGCTGTGTACGCCGGATGACGCCATACCGATCAGGACATCGCCAGCCTCAAGATCTTTTCCTGTGATCAGATCCTTTTCATCCACAACGCCTACGGAAAAACCGGCAAGATCGTACTCATCTTCCGGATAGAAGCCAGGCATCTCAGCAGTCTCTCCGCCGATCAGCGCCGCATCTGACTGAAGGCAGCCTTCTGCCACACCTTTTACGATATCTGCAATCTTTTCCGGTGTGTTCTTTCCGCACGCGATGTAATCCAGGAAAAACAGCGGTTCGCCACCTGCACATGCAATATCGTTGACACACATAGCCACACAGTCGATACCTACGGTATCATGTTTGTCCATCAGAAATGCCAGTTTCAATTTGGTTCCTACACCGTCGGTTCCGGAAACCAGCGTCGGTTTTTCCATGTCCTTGAATTTCTCCATGGAAAATGCTCCGGAAAATCCGCCCAGATTGGTCAGCACTTCCGGGCGCATGGTTTTTTTCACATGCTCTTTCATCAGTTCCACGGACTTGTATCCGGCTTCAATATCAACACCTGCGTTCTTGTAATCCATAGTATCCTCCATCCTGGCCGCTTCCGCGAACCATTCTTTTCTATCTGTCTTTTTTGGTAACCGTTTTTTCGTTCTTTTCCGCCGTTTCTTATTTGGTGTAATTCTTATATCCGACTTCCTGCAGTTTTTTATCCTTTGCTACAACCTGCTCCTTCATCTCCTCGGAGTATGCTTTCAGTTTTTTCAGAAGCTCTTCATCGGAAGTAGCCAGGATCTTTGCCGCGAGGATCGCCGCATTCGCTCCGCCATTGATGGCAACGGTTGCCACCGGAATTCCGGACGGCATCTGTACGATAGAGTAAAGGGAATCGCGTCCTCCCAGGGATGTGGTGTGCATCGGAATACCGATGACCGGCATCGGGAAGATTGCCGCACACATACCCGGCAGATGAGCCGCCATGCCAGCGCCTGCAATGATCACCTTCAGACCTCTCTCTTCTGCGGTCTTTGCATACTCAAAGAATACGTCCGGCTCTCTGTGAGCGGAGATGATCGTCATCTCGTAGTCGATTCCGAATTTCTCCAGCATGTCTGCTGCCTTGCTCATTACCGGCATATCTGAGTCGCTTCCCATTACAATTCCTACTTTTGCCATGTTTGTTCTCCTTTTCTCATAAATACTCATTAGTTCGACTTATAAGTAGAATTTATTAATTTAGTCTTACTTATAAGTAATTGTACTAAGCACCAGGGCTGTTGTCAATAGTTTTTTGTGTGAAAGCGGACGGCAGCGGAATCGCCGGGGAGACGCGGGGCGATTCCACTGCCTGTGCTTTGTGGGTGGTGCTGCCGCTGGGTGATGTTTTAAAGTCTCATCGAACCCGCTGTAATATGACTCAGGAATTTGTTGCTGAAAAAGTGGGAGTAAGCAGACAGGCAGTCTCCAAATGGGAGAAAGGGCTTTCGGAACCGAGTACTTCCAATCTGATCGCCCTGGCAAAAGTCTTTGGGGTCTCTGTGGAAGAGCTGCTGAAGAATGTGGGCAGTGGTGAAGAGAATCATTAATTAAAAACAAGGAACATTTCTGTATATCCCGGAAAAAGGAGGCCGGCTGCCGCTCAGCCTGCCTCCTTTTTCCGGGTTTCGTATTCTTCCCTCAGGATAGAATAATAACTCGCGTCACAGATTCCCTGGTTGTTCCAGTCGCTGTGGCGGAGTGTACCTTCATATATCATTCCGCACTTTTCCATCACTTTTCCGGAATTAACATTTCGCGAATCGTGTCTGGCGGAAACGCATCCGGCCTGTACTTCCTCAAACAGGAAGCGTATCACCGCTTCCAGCGCTTCCGATGTGATTCCCTGGTACCACCATTTTCTTGAAATACAGTATCCCATATGCGCCAGTTCCGCTTTTTCATTCATGGAAACTACGCTGATATTTCCGATCGGTTCGCTGGTCTCTTTCCACACGATCGCCCAGTTATAATAATCCGGCTGGTCATACTGCCCGATCCATTCACTGAGAATCTTCTCGGAAACACCTGCATCTCTGTGCGCCGGCCAGGTAAGAAACTTCGTCACCTCATCATCCGCCGCCCAGTTCCGGTACATCGCCTGAGCGTCCTCCAACTGAAATCTTCTCAGAATCAAACGCTCTGTTTCAAGTGTTACCGTACCTTTGTGTTCCATCTCTCCACTCCTCTTTATTCCTGAAACGCTTCGTTCAGTTCCTCGGTTCCCGGAAGTACGAATCTTCCGTCCTCAATCAGGGAAACCTCCGATCCGTCTTCTTTCTGTACGCGGATGTAGTCCAGTTCATCGTAAGGGATCGTGATATCCGTGTGGCATCCGAAATATGCTTTTCCCGGATCTTCCTTCCGCAGGATGGAGATCTCGTTGTCTCTTGCTATGATCTCCTTACCGTCCGGATTGAAGACCGCGGTATCTTCCGCCCAGCTGTAACAGGTATCTCCCATCGCAAAGTGCGGTCCCATCTTTTCCGCGATCAGGATCGGCAGTTTATCTGCAATCTGATATTTTTCCGCCACCACGTAGGCGGTGGTGTTGGTTCCGATGGCAAATTCTCCGATCGGCAGAGTTTTGTGATGGTTGAGGATATTTGCCTCGATGTATTTTCTGTTTTCCCCTTCCTGTTCAAAATTCGTACAGCCGTAATCTGTGATCATTCCATCGGTGAGCGTCAGACACAGGTTCTGATAATTCAGCTCATTCAGATATACAGAGGTCACATGGAGTACTCCATTGGTTCCTTTCAGCACCGGAGAGGTAAAGACCTCGCCGACCGGGATATTCACATCCGCAACGCAGTTTTCAAAGTTGGTCTGCTTTTCCGGCTGTTCCAGTTTGTGCAGCTGGATCCAAAGGTCTGTGCGGTTCTCCCCTTTTCCTTTGACATGAACGCGGGTGCCCTGATCCAGCGCATCGATCAGGTGCTGCTGGATTCTCTGATATTTCCGGTAGTCCAGAGTGTTGATCTTTACTGTCTCCCGGAAGATTTCTTCAAACTGCTCCCCGATTTCCGGAACCGGATAGGCAATGATCGTAAAGCTTCGTTCTTCTCCGATAATGTAGCGGTTGGTGATCTGTCCTGCCTCGTTGTCGTACCGTACCTGCAGCTTCTGCTGTTTTTCATTGAAGGAGAGGGCATCTTTGTTCGCCTTCGGGCTGAACGGTTTTTCTCCGAAAATCTCGATCACTGCAGGACCGGCATGGGTATTCGCCTCTTCCTTATGCTTCTCATAAGCCACCTGCATCGCTCTCAGCCTGCGCTGTACCAGATCCTCGTCCAGGAACAAAGCCGCATCTTCTTTGTGATCGTAATCAAACTGTTTGTTTGGAACCGCTCCGGAATATCCTGTTCTCAGTCCTCTCCGGTTCCGGTCCGCCCCGTGAACGGCGCTGCGGTAAATGACCGGCTGCAGTCCCATCTCCTCAAACTGAAGGATCGCCGCGCGCACCATCCGCTCGAAGCCCAGATGGTAGCGGATATTGACGGTCTTCTTCTTTGAGAGATCCTTGTTTCCAAGAACAAAACCGATGCGGTATCCTTCGGTGTAAGTCCGTGCCATTGCATCGATCTGTTCCTGCGGCAGACCGTTCAGGAATTCTGCCGTCTTCCGTTCATTTTCCGTAACATATTCACCGTAGCGGTACAGATAACGGAGATCCGTCAGGTCCGCTTTCCGGACAATCCCGGACGCGAAATCCAGAGTAGGATCCACCATCTCACGGATACGGTATTCCATAGTCTCATCGGTGTAATCACTCACATACCAGTAGAATACATCCCGAAGCGCCGCCTTCGTAGGAAACTCCTCTTCCTCAAACATATGATAAATCTCCAGGAACAGTTCCATCACTACCACACAGTCCCACAGACGGCCTTCGTAAACGGACACCACCATCCCCTGGATCTCCGCGTACAGAAAGCTGAGCATCTGGCCATAACCTTCCCCCAGCATCTTTGCCGCGTACGCCGGATTTCCGTAAGAATGTTCATACATTTCCGGAAGGATATCCCGATAAGGTCCCACATTGAGCGCCTGCAGTTCCTCCATGGAACCATGTTCCAGAATGCCTTCTTTCAACCTTTTCTCCAGCTCCTGCAGTTTTACGATATACTTCGCCATCTCAGCAAAATATTCCCGGTAAGTCACCGGAACACTTTTTTCCTCCGGAATCTGCCGTATCCTCTCCAGCGAAAGCTTCCGCCGTTCCTCGAGAAGCTCTCTTTCTTCCGTATCATTTCTGTAATCCGTCATCACTCTTTTCCTTTCTGTCATCGATCAGTCTGCCCTGCGCCACATTTTTTTCCAGCAGTTCCTTCATATATTCCCAAATCTGGCTGGAACCGGTCTCCGTATACTCGTTGCGCTTCAGCACCTGGGAGATCCGCACCTGATGTCCCGTCCAGTCTTTTCCTTCGTTGTAATCGTTCAGGAGCAGCGGCTGAAAATTGTCCATCGTATGGGCGAACCTTGCCTCCGGCGTTTCGTACGCCTCAAATTCCTCCCAGAGCTGTCTCAGTTTTTCTCCCTGATCCTCCGGAAGCAGCCCGAAGATCCTTTCGGCAGCCTTTTTCTCCCGTTCTTCCTTCGTGCGGTTCGCCTCCTCGTCATAGGCATAGGTATCCCCCGCATCGATTTCCACCAGATCGTGGATCAGTATCATGACCATTGTTTTTGCGATATCCACCGGCTGATTGGAATATTCCTGCAGAAGCCACGCCATCAGCGCCATATGCCAGGCATGCTCCGCGTCGCCCTCTCTGCGGGAATATCCGCAGATATGCGTCTGCCGCTCGATCTGCTTTTCCCGGTCAATCTCAAGAATAAAATCCACCTGTCGGTCCCATCGTTCCCGATCCATCTTTTCTCACACTCCTATCAGAAACAGAGAAAGCCACAGTACCGCCAGCACTCCGCAGGAAACGGAGCCGATCACCGACTTTCTGTGACTGACTTTCTCCTCCCGGAAGCTTTTCAGCCCCAGGTAAAATCCATAAACAGACGTCAGCATGGCAAACAAAGCAATGGCACCTGCATAAACGCCTGCCTCACCTCCGAAGGCAAACGATATCACCGCGTCCACCACGAAAAGCCCGCCGGAAAGAATCGCCAGCCGGACCGCCGTACCGCCTCCCTGGGAATGTTTCCTGATAAAATTGTAATTATACTTCTTCGCCATACCTGTGTCTCCTGATTTTATCACATAGTAAAAAGATCCAATAACCGCTCAGCGCGCCCAGCGTGTTCAGGATCATATCATCCACGTCAAAACAGCCGACCTTCCAGATCAGCTGCACCGTCTCCACACCGAGGCTGAACGCAAATCCCAGCAGGGTTACCAGCCAGAAGCTTCGCATCCTCCGGTGCATCACCGGAAGAAAAAATCCGAACGGCCAGAAGCCGATCACATTTCCAGCCAGATTCAGAAACGCAGCCAGATGTCCCACCTGGCTGCGGTAGATCCAGAATCTCCGAACCTCCCGGAACGGTATCAGATTATATCTGTAATCCTGATCTGCAAAAGAATTCCTTCCATAAATTTCCGCAAAAAACAGAAAATACACCAGCAGCAGGATATAAATTACAAACAGAATCCGGCCGATCACACGGATTCTGTTTTTAGTTTCTGTTTTCAATAACTTCTCCTTGTCAAATAGATCAAAACGTTATTTCTGCACGACGCTTCAAAAGTCTGGCACCGTTTACTATCATCAGGACTCCCATGGAAATCCCGGCAGCAAGAAGAAGGATTCCCATCGCAATGCTTCCGCCTCCGGTCTGGCCCATGGTCTTGAAAACTTTTTCATTCATAAAAACAACACCTCTTTATTTTTTACTGTGCACCATATTCCGCATAATATGCATCAATCGCTGCTTTCATTGTGTCGTCGATAATCACTTTTCCCTGGCATGGCTTGTTGTACAGATATTCGATCACTTCTTCCATCGTAACGATCGCATTTGCCGGGAATCCGTAAGTTTCCTGAATCTCTTCCAGCGCGCTCTTGGTTCCTTTTCCGCGCTCCATGCGGTTCAGGGATACCATCAGGCCCTTGATCTCCACATTGCCCTGTGCCTGGATGATCGGGAAGGTTTCCTCGATGGATTTTCCGGAAGTGGTCACATCCTCAATGATCACCACACGGTCTCCGTCCTTGATCTTGCTGCCCAGAAGGATTCCTGTATCCCCGTGATCCTTCACCTCTTTCCGGTTGGAACAGTAACGGATATCCACACCGTACAGCTCGCTGATCGCCATGGTAGTGGCAACACTCAGCGGAATGCCTTTGTATGCCGGTCCGAAGAGCACGTCAAAATCCAGGCCATAATTGTCATGGATCGCCTTCGCGTAATACTCACCCAGACGCTTCAGCTGTGTTCCTGTCACGTAAGCGCCCGCGTTCATGAAAAATGGGGATTTTCTTCCGCTCTTCAGCGTAAACTCTCCAAATTTCAGTACCTGGCTCTCCACCATAAACTCAATAAATTCCTGCTTATATGCTTCCATTGTATTTCAAACCTCCTGTAGAAACGATCAGACGATTCCGATCAGTTCATGAATATCGCTGACATTATTTTTTCTCATGTATTCTTCGATTCCGTGAACGGTCTCCACCGTCGCGTACGGATTCACAAAGTTTGCCGTTCCGATGGACACTGCCGTCGCGCCTGCCATCAGGAACTCCAGAGCGTCCTCTGCATTGGAGATGCCTCCCATTCCGATGATCGGAAGCTGTACCGCATGGGCAACCTGGTAAACCATCCGGACTGCGATCGGCTTCACCGCCGGGCCGGACATTCCTCCGGTCTTATTTGCCAGGGCAAAGGTTCTGCGGTTGATATCGATCTTCATACCGGTCAGAGTGTTGATCAGGGAAAGGACGTCCGCCCCTCCGCTCTCCGCCGCCCGCGCCATCTCGGTGATATCCGTCACGTTCGGGCTGAGCTTCATGATCACCGGCTGCTTCGCGTATTTTTTGATCTCCCGGGTAATTGCCTCCACGGCCTTCGGATCCTGTCCGAAAGCGATGCCGCCTTCCTTTACGTTCGGGCAGGAAATGTTGATCTCCAGAAGATCCACCGGCTCGTCGGACAGACGTTCCACGACCTCACAGTAATCCTGTGTGCTCTTTCCGCAGACATTGACGATCACTTTCGTGTCAAACTGCTTCAGGAACGGCAGATCTCTTTTGCAGAATACTTCCATTCCCGGATTCTGAAGACCGATGGCATTGAGCATGCCTCCGTAAACCTCAGCGATCCGAGGGGTAGGATTTCCCGGCCACGGTACATTCGCCACACCTTTGGTCACCACCGCGCCAAGCTGGTTCAGATCCACAAACTCACTGTATTCCGCTCCGGAACCAAATGTGCCGGAGGCTGTCATCACCGGATTTTTCAGTTCCACTCCCGCCAGGCTGACGCCAAGATGCAGACTGTCTTTCTTCATCATAACTCCACCTCCGTGCTCAGGAATACAGGACCATCCTTGCAGATCCGCTTATTGTGAACCTGAGAATGTCCGTCCACCTCTGTGGATTTGCAGACGCAGGCAAGGCATGCGCCGATTCCGCAGGCCATTTTTTCTTCCATGGATACCCAGCAGGGGATTCCTTTGTCCAGCGCGTAAGCTTTAATTGCCCGCAGCATCGGAGTCGGTCCGCAGGCGAAGATCAGATCCGCCTCCAGCCTGTTGGCTTTCACCGCGTCCAGCACATTTCCTTTCGTTCCTGCGCTGCCATCCTCGGTGGCAAGATACAGCTGTCCCGCCGCGTTCAGTTCCTCGGTCAGGAACAGTTCGTCCCGGTATCCGGAGACAATGATTTTCTCTCCCTGGATCGCCTTGGCGGTTTCCAGCATCGGCGGGATACCGATTCCTCCGCCCATCAGCATGACACGTTTCCCTTTCGCCTCCTCCAGCGGAAATCCGTTGCCAAGAGGTCCCAGGATATCGATGGTATCCCCGGCGCGAAGCCGGGAAAACTCTCTGGTTCCGTCTCCCGCGATCCGGTAAACGATACGCAGGGCGTCCTTTTCCCGGTCGATCTCACACAGAGAAATCGGACGCGGAAGCAGTCTGCTGGCATCTTTCGTATATACAGAAACAAATTGTCCCGGCTTCGCCTCTCTTGCGATCGCTTTTGTGGAGATCCACATGCTGTAGATATCCTTTGCAATGCATTCCTGGCTGATCACCGTACAGCATTCTTTGATTTTCATACTTCTATCTTTCTCCTCATCCAGATGGTAATTCCCTATTGTTCAGGCGCCATCTCTTTTATCTAGTTCCAAGCAACAGTTCAGCTTGCTGAACTGTTACTTCTCTAAAGCTGTGCTGATGTCTGTCACCATATCCACAACCGCCTGACGGGAAGCGTCCGCAAAATTCTCCGCGCCGAAGGACGCATATTTCTCCTGCTTGTAAGCGGCAATGATTCCTCTGGAAGAGTTCACGATTGCGCCCAGGCCGTCTTCATTGAAGAAATGTACCAGATCCTTGCCCTGGCCTCCCTGTGCTCCGTAGCCCGGCACCAGGATGTATGCCTTCGGCATGATGCTCCGCAGTACTTTTCCCATCTTCGGATAAGTTGCTCCCACTACGGCTCCGATGTAGCTGTAGGAATCACCCATGTGCTCCTCGCCCCATACAGCCACCTGCTCGCCGACCCACTCATACAGCGGGCGTCCGTCGATCAGACGATCCTGAAATTCTCCGCTGGAAGGATTGGAGGTCTTTACCAGAATGAACAGACCTTTTTTCTCCTCCTTGCAGACTTTGATAAACGGTTTTACACCGTCAGAGCCAAGATACGGATTCACAGTTGCAAAATCCTCATGGAATCCTGCATAAGATTTGGAACCCACCTGAACATGACCCAGATGACCTACCGCATAAGCCTCGGAAGTAGAGCCGATATCGCCGCGCTTTACGTCGCCGATGACCACCAGTCCTTTTTCCTGGCAGTAGGAAACGGTCTTCTCATAAGCAGCCATTCCCGGAACGCCGAACTGCTCGTACATCGCCACCTGCGGTTTTACCGCCGGGATCAGGTCATACGTCGCATCAACGATCGCCTTGTTGAACTGCCAGATTGCCTCTGCCGCTCCCTCCAGTGTCTCACCGTATTCAGCAAACGCTTTTTTCTGCACATGCTCCGGCACATAGGACAGCATCGGGTCCAGTCCTACGACGATCGGTGCATTGGTTGCTTTGATCTTTTCAATCAGTTTGTTAATCATGTTTCCCTGTTCTCCTCATTTTATCTTATCATTTTATCTCATCTTTTGATCATTCCTGCTTTTCAGGCTTTTGTGATACTGCTGTGATACTATCTTGCCTGATAAACGATCTTTCCGTCACAGATCGTGTACTTCACGCTGCCTTTCACCTTTTTTCCGCCAAAAGGAGTATTCTTTCCTCTGGAGACAAAGGTTTTCGGATTGATCACGTATTCCTCGTTGGGATCTATGATCGTCACATCCGCGTCCTTTCCCGGCTTCAGGGAGCCTTTCTGCTCCATGTGAAGGATCCGCGCCGGATTGTAGCTCATCTTCTCCGCCATCTGCATCGGGGTCAGGATTCCGGTGTCCACCAGTTCCGTGATGGTCAGCGCCACGCTCGTCTCAAGTCCGACAATGCCGAACGGAGCCTTCTGAAAGCTCTGCTGTTTTTCTTCCCTCGCATGAGGCGCATGGTCGGTGCTGATCACGTCAAAGATATCGTCCTTCAGACCCTGTTTCAGCGCTTCCACATCTTCTTTCGCGCGCAGCGGCGGGTTCATTTTATAATTGGTATCTCCCTTTGCCATATCGTCGGTGGAAAGCGTAAAGTGATGCGGGCATACTTCCGCAGAGATCGATACGCCGTTCCTGCGGGCTTCCTCCACCATCTTCGCACTGTCCTTTGTGGAGCAATGGCAAAGATGCAGGTGCGCTCCCGTGCTTTTGGCAAGGACAATGTCACGGGCAATGATCACATCCTCCACCGCATTGGAAATGCCTGGAAGATTCCATTCCTGCGACTTGTCTCCCTCATTCATGCAGCCGCCGTGTACCATATTGATATCTTCACAGTGCGCAAGCACCGGAATGTTTCTTCTCGCCGCGATCTTCATTGCTTCCTCGTAAAGCTGGGCATTCATCACGGACTTTCCGTCCTCGCTGATGGCCGGAATTCCGGCATCCACCATCCCGTCGATATCCGCCAGTTTTTCTCCCATCATACCCTCTGTGATCGCGCCCACCTGAAGCACATGGATCGGCGCATGCTGTCTCGCCTTGTTTTTCACATAATTGACACGGTCCGGATTGTCAATGACCGGTTTTGTATTCGGCATTGCAAGCACCGTTGTCACACCGCCCTTGGCTGCCGCCATCGCACCGGTGATGATATCCTCCTTATGGGTCAGGCCCGGATCTCTGAAATGCACATGCATATCGATCAGACCCGGCATTACATAACAGCCTGCCGCGTCGATCACTTTTGCGGCGCTGTCCGAAATCTCCTTCTCAACCTTGGCGATCCTGCCGTTCTCGATCAGCACGTCACAGATCTCGTCCAGCCGGCTGTCAGGATCGATGACATGTCCGTTTTTAATCAAGATGCTCATAACTTCGTTTTCCTCGTTTCTGCTTATGATCTGCTTACAGATTAAATTTACCCTTTTATCATACACGAAATCCTCAATGAAATAAAGAGTTTTTTCTTGACTTTTTGCATTCAAAAGTCTATAATGAGAGCAATTAAAAAAAGTTGTGGATGTAATACAAGGTCACTAGTTATTAGAGATTATATTAACGATTCACCTTCAATATAATCTGTAATAGCTGGTGAATTTTTTTCCGAAAACTTCGCCCGCTTACGGTGAGCAAAGACTTGCCAAACATCTCGTTTTTATTTTATTTCTATGGAGGTAACACACAATGAACAAGGGAACAGTAAAATGGTTTAACGCTGAGAAAGGTTATGGCTTCATCACCGGAGAAGACGGAAACGACGTATTCGTACACTTCTCCGCAATTCAGGGCGAAGGATTCAAATCTCTGGATGAAGGCCAGGCTGTTACTTACGATCTGACCGAAGGCGCTCGCGGCATGCAGGCTGCCAACGTTGTAAAATGCTAATCATTTCCATTACGGAAGAATACGGATCAAGAACATTCCATACCGCTGCCCACACTCTGTGGACAGCGGTATTTTTAACAAACTTACAGCATATAAAAAGAACCGCTGCATATGATCTACGCAGCGGCCTATCCATTTTATCCCTGATATACTCTTTTTCGTTTCCCGTCTCTCTTTTACTCTTCCGAAGTATCTTCCAGTGAACTGTTGATCTCCGCCAGATAATCCTGCATACCGGTCACGTTCATCGTCGTAGTCGTCGCCTCACGCTGACTTTCCTTCTCCGCCTGAACATTCGTATAAACCGCCATGGAAAACCAGGTGATCAGACCTCCGAGCACCAGAACCGTAGCCGTATACTCCAGACGGCGAACCCATTTTTCACGGCGCATGAGTTTCTGGCGATTCGCCTTTTCCTTTTTATATTTGTCAACTTTTTCCTGACTCATGTTTCGACTTCCTTTCGACAATACATAATGATTTAAAATTATACTACAATTCTCCAGGAATTAAAAGCCCTTTTTCAAATCACCACGATCACGCCGCCGTCATTTGCGTACATGCTGCTCACGCCCCGGGTATCCAGGATTACAGAGTCTTTCACCTTGATCCTCTCAAGGATTGCGTCCCTGACGATCTCCGCACGTTCCGGACAGTTACAGTGGGAAATGCCGAGAACCTTCTTTTCCGGTTCTTTGACTTCCTTTACAATATAATCCACCATCTTCATCAGCGCTTTGTTGATTCCCCGTGCCTGATCCAGCTGGCAGATGGTTCCTTCCGGTGTGGCGCCCATCACCGGTTTGATCTTCAGCGCAGACGCGACAAACGCTTTCAGATTGGAAAGGCGGCCGTTCTTTCTCAGCGTCTCCAGATTTTCCAGAACGAAATAGGTGTTCTGACCGTCAATATACTTTTCCACCGTGTCGACCAGCTCGCCAAACGGCATTCCTTCCTTCTCACATTCAATGATCTTTTTCACGATCAATGTCTCGCCCACAGACGCGCTTCTGGAGTTAAACACATGGATCTTCTTTGTACCGTCTTTCTCCAGTGCCAGTCCTCTTCCCAGCATCGCGCTATTGTAGGAACCGCTCAATTCCGCAGAGAGAGTCACCGCATACTGGTGCTCCTGTTCTCCTTCAAACGCCTGTTGATATACCTCCGGGGAAGGGCACGCAGATTTCGGGCATTCCGGACACGCCGCCACTTTTGCCAGAAAAGACTTCTGATCAAAAGTCTCGTCGTCAATGATCTGCTCCTCCCCCACTTCCAGAGTCAGAGATGCTGTGAGAACTCCCTGATCTCTTTTCATTTCTTCTGTCAGTTCGCAGCAGCTGTCTGCAATAATCTGATAGGACATACTATTACCTCCAAAATCACTCTCTATCTTCGATTGAATCGATAAATGATTGTCACATTTCATCACATAGTTTTAATAACTACATTTTATGATACCATACTCTCCATAGCATTGCAAAACATTTTTGCTGTCTTTTTTCCCTTTTTTGAGGTATACTGATGGTAATATTAACCTCAGTGAATCCATATGCTGAATCTGAACAAGGAGAATCTATATGCGCTATGATCTGCGTTCAGGCATAACGCCTGTCCCTGAAGAAACCGCGGTGTTGGATCAGCCGCAGCTTGAACTGTATACCTTTGAAGAGGCCGAAAGTGCCCTTTCCTCCATTCCGTTTTATCCGATTCTGAAGCGAAATCTGGGAGCCGAGAAGATCCAATACTGCAAGGCAGAGATGCTGCCAGGCTGCGTGATCGGCACTCTGGTCATTCCAGACAAGTCGGCGCCCCTCCATGACAGTATGAAACTTGCCTATTACCTGGAACCGAGCCGTCTGATCCTGATCGATGAAAATGGCCAGCTTCTGGAGACACTGAATCGTATGCTGGAATCCGAACTGCTGGAAACCTCAGAGACTCCGCGCTTTTTCTTTTCCTTTCTGGAATCGCTGATCCAGGATGATCTGGTCTTTCTCCAGAATTTTGAAAAACGTCTTGCCACCATGGAGGAATCGCTGACCGACGCCCTGCCGCGGGAACTGAAAACCAATGTGCTCACCGGGCGGCGGGAACTCCTGGTCTTTCACGCCTACTATCAGCAGCTGATGGACATGTGTGAGATCCTCTCAGAAAATGAAAATCATTTCTTTCCGAAAGATTTCACCATTCACTTCAACCGGCTGTCCGGCAGGATCGACCGTCTCTATGACCATACCCAGATTCTCAGAGAATATGCCCTGCAGATACGGGAAATGCATCAGACACAGGTAGACGTCCGTCAAAATGAAACCATGCGTCTGCTGACTGTCGTTTCCACAATTTTCTTCCCCCTGTCCCTCCTGGCGGGATGGTATGGGATGAATTTCAAATATATGCCGGAGCTTCAGAGCCCTTTCGCTTATTTTATCCTGATCGGCGTATGCCTGTTGATCGTGGTTCTGGAAATCTGGTATTTCAAAAGAAAAGGCTGGCTGTAAGGAGAGAAACTCATATGCGCGCGTTTACAATAAAAAATCTGAAAGACTTTATGAACCAACTGCTTCTGGCAGATACCTTCGACTATTTTTCTGTATCGGAAGCTTCCATTACCACATTCGTCACTTTTTCCATCGACGGTTCCCTCCACCCGGATTTCTACGATTCCGACACGGCGGCACGCCTGAAAGCCGCCGGCAAATCACAGGTAAGATGGTCGGGCATCAAATCCTGGTGTTATTCCGTGATCCGGGGCAAGCGGACGCCGGTCAGCTTCCGTTTTATCTTCCTTCTCCCGGAAGACCGGAGCCGGGCGCTGTGCGAATCCAGCCAGGCCCCCGTGGAACCGGACAATATCGCCGCACTTTTTCTGAATATCCATTACAACGGCACCGCGCTGACTGTCACAACAGGAACCTCCCTGAAAATCTTTACGCTGGACAAGACCCTGGAACATGCCTTTGACAACGCCGTCCAAAAGTTCCTCCTGGAACATGGCATTGACTTCGAAATGGAATGAAAAAATGGCACTTTATAAAAACTTTACAAATCTGGAAACCCTTGATTTTACATAGTTTTCCGCCTTTTGTTAGCACTCTTTTAAAATGAGTGCTAATTTTTTCTTGACTTTTTGATTTTCCGGTATTAGTATAACTCTTATCAAGAAAAGAAAAAGGAGCGTGACTTATCATGGCAGCAAAACATGGTAATCTGTCAATCAACAGCGACAATATTTTCCCTATCATAAAAAAATGGATGTACTCAGATCATGACATTTTCGTTCGTGAACTGGTTTCCAACGGCTGCGACGCCATTACAAAACTGAAAAAACTGGACGGCATGGGCGAATACCAGCTTCCGGAAGATTACAAAGCCTGCATCCGGGTGATCGTAAATCCGGAAGAAAAGACTCTGAAATTTATCGATAACGGTATCGGTATGACCGCCGACGAAGTGGAAGAATACATCACCCAGATCGCATTTTCCGGCGCTACAGAATTTCTGGAGAAATACAAGGACAAGACCAATGCGGATCAGATGATCGGTCACTTCGGACTTGGCTTTTACTCTGCGTTCATGGTTGCAGACGATGTGCATATCGACACCCTGTCCTACAAAGATGGTTCCACTCCGGTTCACTGGGAATGTGACGGAAGCACCGAATACGACATGCAGGACGGCGATAAGACAACCGTCGGAACAGAAATCACCCTGTATCTGAACGAAGACTGCCTGGAGTTCTCCAACGAATACCGTGTCAGAGAAGTCATAGAAAAATACTGCTCGTTCATGCCGGTGGAAATCTTCCTTTCCAAGGCAAACGCTCCGCAGGAATATGAGACCATTGATGAGAAAGACCTGCGGGACGACGATGTTGTCGTAGAGCACATCCATGAGGATGCCAAATACGAGGAAAAGGAAAACGAGGACGGCACCAAAGAACAGGTAGAAGTTTCTCCCGAAAAAAATCAGGTGAAGATTAACAAACGTCCGGTTTCCTTAAGCGATATTCACCCGCTTTGGAGCAAGCACCCGAACGAGTGCAGCGACGAAGATTACAAAGAATTCTACCGCAAGGTATTCAACGACTACCGCGAGCCGCTGTTCTGGATTCACCTGAACATGGATTATCCGTTCAACCTGAAAGGTATCCTGTACTTCCCGCGGATCAACACCGAGTATGATTCCATCGAGGGAACAATCAAACTTTACAACAATCAGGTATTTATCGCGGACAACATCAAGGAAGTGATTCCGGAATATCTGATGCTGCTGAAAGGTGTCATCGACTGTCCGGACCTGCCGCTGAACGTATCCCGAAGCGCCCTGCAGAACGACGGTTTCGTCAAGAAGATTTCCGATTATATTTCGAAGAAATTTGCGGATAAGCTTTCCGGCATGTGCAAGACAGACCGTGAGAATTATGAGAAATTCTGGGATGACATCAGCCCGTTCCTGAAATTCGGATGCATCAAGGACGAGAAATTCTCCTCCAAGATGATGGACTATATGCTGTACAAAAACATCGACGGCAAATATCTGACCCTGGAAGACTGCATCAAGGAGAATACAAAATCTGAAGAGACTGCCGAGAATACCGAAGGCGCTTCCGACTCCGCAGAATCCAACAGCGAAACTGCTTCCGATTCCGCATCCTCCGAAGAAAATAAGGATGAAAAGAAAGAGCCGGAAAAGACAACCATCTATTATGTGACGGATGAAGTGCAGCAGAGCCAGTACATCAATATGTTCCGCTCCCAGGGCATGGATGCTGTGATCCTGAAGCACAACATTGATTCCGCATTTATCTCTCATGTGGAACGTTTGAAAGATAACGTAAGATTCCAGCGGATTGACGCGGATCTGACGAACGATATGAAAGAAGAAAGTTCCGAAGACCTGACCGATGCAGCCAAGACTCTGACCGATCTGTTCCGCAAGGTACTGGATAAGAAGGATCTGGATGTAAAGGTAGAAAACCTGAAGGATGAAAACGTCTCCGCAATGGTAACCCTCTCCGAGGAAAACCGCCGTATGCAGGAAATGATGAGAATGTACGGCATGACCGGAATGGATCCGTCCATGTTCGGCGGTCAGGAAACTCTGGTACTGAACGCAAAACATCCTCTGGTAAAATATGTTCTGGAACACGGCGACGGCGAACATACACCACTGTTCTGCGAGCAGCTGTATGATCTGGCGATGATCAGCCACAAACCGCTCGACCCGGACGCTATGACAAAATTCGTAAACCGCAGCAATCAGATCATGATGCTGTTGGCTAAATAAAAAAAAGCAAACCGAGGGCACCGCAAAATCATCAAATCCGATGATTGAGCGATGCCCTCGATCTGTTTAGAAAACAGTAAATGTGCAGTAAATCCCATCACAAAAACATAGCGAATACCGAAGCGCCGATCACTGTCAGCAGTCCGGAAACGGCAATAGAAAGACTGCTCATGGCGCCTTCCACTTCCCCCATTTCCATCGCCTTTGCCGTTCCGATGGCGTGGGACGCGCTTCCGATAGCGATTCCCTTCGCGACCGGCTCATGAATCCGGAAAATTTTGCACACCAATTCTGCGATGATATTTCCCAGGACTCCCGTGACAATGATCACCGCCACAGTGATCGTCACAATACCGCCCAGTTCCTCCGAAACACCCATGCCGATGGCCGTTGTAATGGACTTCGGCAGCAGCGTCACATATTCTTCGTGGCTCAGTCCGAACGCGGCTGCCAAAGCAAGAACACTGACCAGACTGCTCAGGACACCGGAAAGAATCCCTGCCGCTATCGCCTTCGCGTTTTTCTTCAACTGTTCCAGCTGTTCATACAGCGGAATTGCAAGGCAGACAGTCGCCGGAGTCAGCAGGTAACTCAGATATTTCGCCCCCTCATTGTATCTTTCATAATCCACGTCAAAGATCAGCAGAACTGCTATCACAAGAAAGATCGAAATCAAAAGCGGATTAAACACCGCCAGTTTCCATTTCCGTTTGATCCATAACCCCGCCTGATAAGCCAGAACGCTGACTACCACGCCAAAAAACAGAGAATCTCCCATCAACTCACTCATCTTTTTCCCTCCTGTCCATCCGTATTATTTTCTGTGTCACCTTTCCGGATATCACCATCACTACCACCGTTGACACAACAGTGATGGCTGCCACAGACAGTAGAATCGGACGCAGTGCGCTCCAGGAATCCAGAAGCCCCACTGCCGCCGGAATAAACATCAGCGGCATAATTTCAATCAGAAACTTTCCGGAATCCTGCACCGCTTCCAGCGGCAGAAGATGTGTCATCAACGCTGCCAGCATCAGCACAAGCCCGTAAATGCTTGCAGGAATCGGCAGCGGGATCACTGCCCGCAGGATTTCTCCCAGAAACGAAATCAGAAGAATGATGCCAAATTGTTTGATATATTTCATTTCCCATATTCCTCCCTGCATTTACTGACTGCCCGCTCCGCCGGATCACATCCCTCTGCAACCGCGGTGGCTCCTTTTCCCTGCACCTTCTGGTAAGCGATTCTCGGACTTCCATCCGCTACGTAAATAGTTCCACAGGATACAAATCCATTCTTTTCCAGAATGTGCTGCATCACCCGATTATCTCTGTGAGTGTCAATGCGGAGATTTCCGCATCTGGCAACCGCCCATTCCAGACAACAGTCCGCGACTCCCCGGACACGGCCCCGCCCCGCAAGACGGTGAACCACTCCGTAAGGCTCTTCGTTCAGCCATTTTCCACCGTCTATCCTCTGATACGTGGAATCCGGACCCGGAAGATAAGAAAACACTCCCTCGATCTCATTTTCCTGTACGCATACATAACAAACACCCCGGCGGATTTCTTCCCGTATCAACGCTTCCGCGGGATAAGAATCTTTCCACTGACCTGGATTTCCTGTTTTTCTCATAAATGCTCTTGCATGAGCATAAATTTCCATCAATATCCCCAGGTCTTTCTCTTCTGCTTTTCGAATATCCACTGTCTATCTCCTTTTCTGTCTTTTTCTCTGATTGGCAATGCCAAACCATTGCCTATCTTACACCAAACGCCTTTTCCACGTCAAGCAGGAACGATTTTTAAAAATTCTTAAGAAATTTCGGCGCTTTCCTTTATTTTTCTTCGATATACTGGAGCAAACAAATGTGGGGGAAATATTATGAAGACAATGAAAAAGAACAGTAAAATAAAAAAACGCCGGTTCTGGATTTTTCCGGCATGTTTGCTTTTTGCCGCAGTAACAGGCGTACTCATTCTTGTCCGCATAAAACCGGACTGGATCTATCTGGCAAACCAAAGCGTCCGATCTCTGTTTAGCAGCGCCCAGTTCGAATCCTTTTCTCCGGAAAACCAGACGCTGCAGACCGCTTCAGCGGACGAACTGCTCCAGGGCGCCTACGGCTGCAGCCCCGGCACAGAATTGTTTCTCGTCAATGAAAACCATCCGCTTCCTTCTGATTATGCTCCAGAGCTGACCGTGTATCCGGATACCGACGTCCAGCTCTCACCTATGCTGACCGAACCTTACCGCCGCCTTGCCGAGGATATCTCCTCCCGTTTCGGAAATACGCTCTATATCCGCAGCAGCTTCCGCACCGCCGAAGAACAGGCGCAGGAAAAGGCGGAACAGCCTGCGGTCGCAGCGGCAGCAGGCGCCAGCGAGCATGAAACTGGGATGGCGCTTGACGTCTATATCCCATATTATGCCGGATACGGCTTTCTGAAATCCGAGGCAGGCCAATACGTAAACAGCAACTGCTGGAACTACGGATTTATCATCCGTTATCCATTTCTGAAAACAGAAAGCACCGGCATTCCCTTCGAACCCTGGCATCTGCGCTATGTAGGCCTGCCCCATGCGGAAATCATCGAAAAGAATTCCTGGACGCTGGAAGAATATCTGGAGCAGATGATTCCCGGAACTTTTTATCGCAGCGGAAACTACTGGATCTCCCGTCAGGAAGGACCGCAGCTGTCATTTCCCGCCACAGAATCAGATTTCCATATCTCCCCGGACAACCAGGGGTTTTACGTCCTGTGGGGACGGCTTGACTAGAGTGTGTTTGCTATGGTGCGATAAACATTTTCCAGAATTTCCGCTGCCTGCTCCACGGAAACCCGGCTGCTGTCCAGACAGAAATCGTATTCGTCCATCTTGTCCCAGCTGCCTTCTGTAAAGTAGTTATAATAATACTCTCTCTGCTTGTCGATCCTGCGGATCAGGCTCCGGGCTTCCTTTGCATTGATGGAAGCCCGCTTCATGATCGTCTGAACGCGCACCTCCATCGGCGCATAGACAAACACGCTGACACAGCTGTTCATTCCTTTCAGGATACGGTTCGCACACCTTCCCACAATAATGCAGTCCTCCCGTGCTGCCAGTTCCTCGATAATCTTTTTTTCCGTATCGAACAGCATGTCGTTCATTGGATAAAAACGGAATCGATTTTCCATCTGCATTTTCTCATCCACCGGATACCTCCAGGGATTAGCTCTCTGTTCATCCACCTTCAGCAATTCCTCATAGGGAATATCACTGCGTTCCGACGCCAACCGGATCAGTTCCTTATCATAAAAATGGATTCCCATGCGTTCCGCAAGAGCTCTGGCGATCCGCCGGCCATTGCTTCCGTACTGCCTTCCAATTGTAATTACTCCCATAGTCGCTTCCCCTTTCTTTTCTTTGAAAAAAGGAAGACCGCCCGCAGGCAGTCCTCCTTTTTCGCACTGTGAAGATCCGGCACTCTTTTCCGCTCATTTGCCGTCCCGTTCACAGCAGCTTTGATGTTGTCATTCAGCTGTTACCAGGTACGTCTCTCAGTCACACTTACTCTTCTTTCAGCGTCTGATACATCTTTTCCAGGATCTTCGCATATTTTTCGATGGACCACTTGCTGCTGTCGATACAGATGTCGTACTCATCCATATCTTCCCAGTTCCGATCGGTAAAGTAATTGTAGTGATATCTTCTTTGTTTGTCCACCTTTCTGATCCGTGCACGGGCTTCTTTCTCACTCATGGAATCCCGTTCCATAACGTTCTTGATCCGGAAATCCATCGGGGCATAGACAAAAACACTCAGACAGTCATCTCTGTCTTTGAGAATCCGATTTGCACATCTTCCGACGATCACACAGTCTTCCGTTGCGGCTTTTTCCAGAATGATCTTCTTTTCTGTATCGTACAGAACATCATTGACAGAATAATACCAGCGTTCTTCTGCTATCCAGACATTGTCTGTCATCGCAGGATATGCCCAGACACTTGCCCGCTTTTCGTCTGCTTTTACCAGGTCATCGTAAGGAATATCACTTTTTTCCGCAGCCAAACGGATCAATTCCTTGTCATAAAATTTGAAACCAAGACGCTGTGCCAGTTCCTTTGCGATTTTTCGTCCATCGCTTCCGTATTGTCGGCCAATCGTTATAACACCCATATTCACCTCTCCTTTCTTCTACAATTACCTTTGTATCTTGATTTTACCACACCTTTCTCTGTTTTTCTATAAGTTTTCTAATAATTTTAATAAAATTTTCCATTTTATTTTTTTAAATCTCATATATTCATGTATTTCTGAATTTTTTTGATAGTTTTAATGTTTTATTTGGCATTTTTTCCAATGCGTTCCAAAGTATGTTTGTACATTCAGACATGATCTGCGAGGGAAGCAGTTGCCATTCCCAAAACCACGCCTGTCAAACATGCCACCACACTTACCACCGCATATCCCACCCCGGTAAACAGCCTTCCTTTTTCCAACAGCTGAACGGTTTCCAAAGAAAACGTGGAAAACGTCGTGAAACCTCCGCAGAAACCGGTTTTCAAAAACAACACCAGCCTCGGAGATTCCGACCATCGGTTTGCCGCCAGTCCTACGATCAGTCCGATCAAAAATGCTCCTGCAAGATTGGTGACAAACGTCATCACCGGGAAATCCGCTTTCACCGGAACCAGGCTGACCAGGTACCTGCACACCGCGCCTGCCGCACCTCCTGCCGCCACCAGTATCATTTTCTCTATCAATCTACCGACACTCCTTTCCACAGCAAAACCCCCGGAAGACATCTGACTGCTGCGCCTTGCCGGCTTCACCGGCAAATGTCTTCCGGGGTCTGCTCTTTACTGAATCGCCCGGGCGATCTCCTCTTTCATTTTCAACACATAATATGCCAGTTCCTCCACCCGCTGATCATCCATCCTGCTCACCGGAGCGGAAATACTGAACGCATATTTAGGGCGTCCCTTATAGTCCGTCACGCCTGCCGCAATACATCGGACACCCAGCTCATTCTCCTCATTGTCCAGAGCGTATCCCTTTTCCCGAACCTCCTCCAGAGTCTTCAGGTACTCATCACAGTCTACGATCGTATGAGGCGTCAGCGCATGGATCGAACTCTTCGCCCACATTTTGCGCACCTGCTCCTCCGTCATCTGTGCCGCCATGGTCTTTCCAACACCTGAACAGTACAGAGGGATCCTGCTGCCCACCTTGGAAACCATACGCACAGAATTCTGATCCGATTCCACCTTATCGATATACACCGCATAATTCCCATCCTTCTGGACGAAATGCACGGTCTCACCAGTCTGGCGCATCAGCTTTTTCAGATAAGGCCGCACGATCTCGATCACATCCACATGGGCAAGCAGCTGATTGGACAGCTCCAGAAGCTTAAAGGTGAGACTGTACTTGCCCGTTTCCAGATCCTGTCTTGCGTACCCCATATAAATCAGGGAATTCAACAGCCGGTGAACGGTACTCTTATGAAGCTCCATCTGATTGGATAATTCAATCAGCCCCATTGGTCCCCTCTGTGCCAGCGTTTCCATCGTGAGAAACAGCCGGTCCGCCACCTGGATCGGGTTCTTCTCTTCCCGGATTTCTTCCCTGGTGTCCTCTCCCGCCGCTGTTCCGGTCCCGTTCAGGATCTCTTTTTCGACCTGCTTTCCGGTCGATTCTTTATTATTTTGTTCCGTATTCATTCTTCCACGCTTTCCCGTGAATCACATCGTTCCATACTCGCATTTTAACACACCAAAAATTTTCTGACAAGAGGGGGGACGGGGAAGCCGGGGAAGAGCGGCAGGGGCGCCTCCGTCCCCAAAAACTTTTATTTTTTGCTTGACTTTTGGGGGTATGGCGGTATAATGAAATCATAAAGTATTACATCGTGAAACTTAGTTCCATATTGTGAAACCAAAAAACTTTAAATCCAAGAAGAAAAGGAGAACAGAATCATGAATGCAGTATTAGAAGAAATTCAGAAAATTGGTATTGTACCAGTCGTAGTTCTGGACAAGCCGGAAGACGCTGAGCCGCTGGCAAAAGCTCTTTGCGAAGGAGGGCTTCCGTGTGCAGAGGTTACGTTCCGTACCGCTGCTGCTGAGGAATCCATCCGCATCATGTCCGAGAAATTCCCGAACATGCTGGTTGGAGCAGGTACTGTTCTGACCACAGAGCAGGTTGACCGTGCAGTGAATGCAGGCGCTAAGTTCATCGTAAGCCCGGGTCTGAATCCGGAAGTTGTAAAATATTGTGTAGACAAGAACATCCCGGTGACTCCTGGTACCTGCAACCCGAGCGATATCGAGACTGCTATTTCTCTGGGCCTGGATGTTGTTAAGTTCTTCCCGGCTGAGGCTGCAGGCGGACTGGCTATGATCAAAGCTATGGCTGCTCCGTATGTAAATATGAAATTCATGCCGACCGGCGGTATCAACGCAAAGAACGTAAACGAGTATCTTGCCTTTGACAAGATCATCGCATGCGGCGGAAGCTGGATGGTAAACAAAGCTCTGGTAAATGCCGGCGAGTTTGACAAGATCAAAGAGATGACCACAGAGGCTGTCCGCACAATGCTTGGCTTCGAGATCGTTCACATCGGAATCAACTCCGAGGACGAGGCTGAAGCTGAAAAAACTGCTTCTGCTTTCGAGGGTCTGTTCGGATGGGCAAAAGACGAGCACACCAAATCCGTATTTGCAGGAAAACAGATTGAGGTTATGAAATCTAAAGTTCGCGGAACCCACGGACATATCGGAATAGGAACCAACAGTGTTCTCCGTGCAAAACATTTCCTGGAGTCTCAGGGATACAAATTTGATGAAAGCACAGCTACCTACAAAAACGGCAAGCTGAACTTCATCTATCTGCAGGATGAGATCGGCGGTTTCGCAGTTCATCTGGTAAATAAGTAAAAAACAGCGCATTGCTGATCATTCTTTATCATTAGTAAAAACCACAAAAGGAGAAACAAATCATGGCAAAGAAAGTAGTTACATTTGGTGAAATCATGTTGAGACTGGCACCGGAAGGATATTACCGTTTTGTACAGGCGGATACCTACGGCGCAACCTATGGCGGCGGCGAAGCAAACGTATCTGTTTCCTTGGCTAACTACGGATTCGATTCTTACTTTGTAACGAAACTTCCAAAACACGAAATCGGACAGGCTGGTGTAAACTCCCTGCGCAGATATGGTGTAAATACAAATTACATTGCCCGCGGCGGTGACCGTGTAGGTATCTACTTCCTGGAGAAAGGCGCTTCCCAGAGACCTTCCAAGGTTATTTATGACCGTGCAGGTTCTTCTATCGCAACTGCTGATGCATCTGACTTCAACTGGAAAGAGATCTTCGAGGGCGCTGAGTGGTTCCACTTCACAGGTATTACTCCGGCTCTGGGCGACAACGTAGCGGCAATCTGTCTGGAAGCCTGCAAAGCTGCAAAAGAAGCCGGTGTTAAGATTTCCTGTGACCTGAACTACAGAAACAAACTGTGGAGCAAAGAAAAAGCCGGCCAGGTAATGGGCGAACTTTGCAAATACGTTGACGTATGTATCGCAAACGAGGAAGACGCAGCAGATGTATTCGGCATCAAAGCTTCCAACACAGACGTAACTGCAGGCGAGATCAACCGTGAAGGCTACAAAGATGTTGCAAAACAGCTGGCTGACCGTTTCGGATTTGAAAAAGTCTGCATCACTCTGCGTGAGTCTCTGTCCGCAAATGACAATAACTGGTCCGGTATGCTGTATGACGGAAACGACTACTACTTCAGCAAAAAATACAAAATGCACATTGTGGACCGCGTAGGCGGCGGCGACAGCTTCGGCGGCGGACTGATCGCAGCTACCTTAAACGGATATGATTCTCAGGGAATCATCGAATTTGCGGTTGCAGCATCCTGTCTGAAACACTCCATCGAAGGCGACTACAACATGGTTACCATGGATGAAGTTGCGAAACTGGCGGGTGGAGACGGATCCGGACGTGTTCAGAGATAATCTCTGCACCGGACAAGTTCTTCACAATTATATACTACCATCTCAGTGAGACCGGCAGCTCCAACTGCCAGGAGAGGCTGACTCACTTTCACACACAATGATTTGATTATAGTTGGGGCACTGCAAAAGCAGTGCCCCAATCCTTTTTTGAAGGGAGGATGTTTATGACTTCTGCAAACAGCACAAAACAGAATAGTTCCCCCATGACTGCCAAAAACAGCGAACGGGATTTTGATCTTCTCGCCCTCGGCGAAGTACTGCTCCGCCTCTCACCGCCGGTAAATGAACGACTGGTGCGCGGCGATACCCTTGAGAAAACTGCAGGCGGCGCAGAATTGAATGTCGTTTCCGGTGTTTCTCTTCTCGGACTTCACACAGGCATCATCTCCAAACTGCCCTCCAACGATCTGGGAACCTATGTAAAAAACCGTATCCGTTTCCTGGGCGTTTCCGATGACTATCTGGTATATGATGCGGACAAAAATGCCCGACTCGGCGTTTACTACTACGAAGGCGGCGCTTATCCGAGAAAGCCGCGTATCGTCTACGACCGCGCACATACCACGTTCCAGGAGATCCATATCAGCGATTATGATGAAAAAATGTTCTCCTCCACCCGCTGTTTCCACACCAGCGGCATCACCCTGGCACTCAGTCCGAACACAAGGGAAACCGCCATCGAAATGATCAAGCGCTTCAAGGAACAGGGAACTCTGATCTCCTTTGACGTCAATTTCCGCGGCAATCTCTGGACCGGAGACGAAGCCCGTGAATGCATCGAGAAGATCCTTCCCTACGTGGATATCTTCTTCTGTTCGGAAGATACTGCCCGCCTGACCTTCCTGAAAGAAGGCACCGCGCAGGAGATCATGAAAAGCTTTACCGAAGAATACCCGATCTCCATCGTCGCCTCCACACAGAGAATCGTACACAGCCCGAAGATCCACACTTTCGGTTCTGTGATCTACAGCTCTGCGGATGATACGTTCTATGAGGAAGAGCCGTATCACAATATTGAAGTCGTAGACCGCATCGGCTCCGGAGACGCTTATGTTTCCGGTGTTCTGTACAGCCTTTTAGCAAATCCTGGAGACTATGCAAAGGCACTGTCCTACGGAAATGCCACCGGTTCTGTAAAAAATACGATTCCAGGCGATCTTCCTTCCTGCGACAGGAAAGAAATCGATTCCATTATCCGCGAACATCACACAACCGGACGCCATTCCGAGATGGATCGCTGACACACAAAAGATCCCGGTCAGGAAATCATTCCTGCCGGGATCTTTTGTTATGGATGTTTTGATGAAAATTATGTATGATTATGGCTTTATTTCAGAATCTTCATCTTGTATTTACTGTTCTTCATAAATCCTGAGGTCCGGGAAGAAATTTTTTCTGCGGTGCGCTGCTCCGCCTTCCGGTTTCCGCCGCCGGTTTCCAGTGAAACTTTACAGCTTCCGAAAAGCTTCTCACACAATTCATTTTTTCCATCCCTCAGTGCATCATAGCCGTTTACCAGCAGTTCACACATCCTCAGGTATGCGCCTGAAAGCAGGTTGTACAGCCGATGCAGCGGATGTTTGCTGTAATCGTCACTTCTGAACGCCCATACAATTCCGGCGCTCAATACCAGGATACAACCAATCAGTAATACAATGTCTATTACATACAACATAGGCTCAACCCCTTTCTTCTCTTCTTTCTTATATCTTATCTCACTTCTTTTTATTCGTCAATAATTATTTTGATTTTTTATGATATAATTATATTTATTTCGTCTTTTATTCTAACAAAAAATTATAATTTTATTATTGTCTATTTTTTTGTATTTTTTCAGACTATTTTGTTTCTGTCTTATCCCAGTATAAGTAGCGATAAATAACCGTATGTTTCGCGGCTTATACTGGCAGGTGATATAAAAAAATCCTGGAGCATGTACAAAACTTCCTTCCCGCCATCGGTATCCTCCGCTCTGCAGAAAGCAATTTTCACACACGCTCCAGGAGCTTTATCCCTCTACGATCAGATATTTTCCATCCGGAAGGCGGAATACCTCACTCTGCTCTTCCAGTTCCTTATCACTCAAGCCTTCCACATCCATGCCTTCCTCTTCCATAAATTCTCTCACTTCCTTCAGAGAATCCACAACGACTGCCAGGCACTCCTCCAGAAAAGCTTCCGCCTCCTCAAAAGTTTCCGCAATCGGTTCTTCAAATAGCTGTTCCTGGTTTTTCAGAAAAGTCAGCACATATTCTTCCTTGTAAGTTTCCATATTTTCCTCCTGTTTGGTTTATTTCCCCTGGCAACGAGCCAAGCGGACATGCTTGCATGTCCATTTGGCGGTGCTGTGTGCCAGTGGCACACGGTTAGCACCGACCGAAACGAAGTGCAGACCTTCCGCAGTTTTTTTATTTCTCATGGATCAGCTGCAGGATCTCTTCCGGAGTGTCGATCAGCGCCATCGCATGATTTTCGATCAGCTCCTGTCTCGTGCGAAATCCCCAGGTCACCCCCACGGTGAACATTCCCGCTGCTCTTCCGGTCTGCATATCTGTGTTTGTATCGCCAAAATACATACATTCCTCCGGCAGGACTTTCAGCTTCTCCGCAATCCTGAGCGCTCCGTCCGGCGCCGGCTTTCTTGGGATCTCCCTGGTCTGTCCCTGAATCCGGTCGAAAATCCCCTTGCCGTAAATAGCCTCCGTCACATAGATTGCCTCCTCATGGGGTTTATTGGAACAAACCGCAAGAAAAATTCCCTGCTCCTTCAGTTTCTGCAGCGTCTCCGGCATTCCGTCAAATGGACGGACATGGTACATCGGATCCTGTGCAAAATATTTGCGGATCAACGGAATTCCTTCCTCCCAGCGTGTTCCCTGGCGGTCACCGGCATCAAAAAGCGCTCGCTTCAGCGTCTGATCAATTCCGTCGCCGGCATAATAATTATACGCTTCCACCGGCTGCGGCTTTAAATGAAATTCTTCCAGCACCATATTGCCGGCACGTGCTATGGACTCTACAGTGTCTGCAATCGTGCCGTCCAGATCAAAAATACAAGCTTTTATCATAGATTTACACCTCTGTCAGTTTTTTTTCCTGCTGTATTTCACAGCAGATATCCTCCTTGCCGGATATCTGCTGTTCTTCTTCATTATAGAATAACAGACAGGTCCATGCAAGAGAAACTCTCATAGGCATTGCATTTTCATACGGTCTGAGCAGTGAATACACAGACCCGGCTGCATAGTTACCGGTTACAAACGCTTTTTTTAATTAACCCTTTCCTTTTTGCACGAAAAGTATTACAATAGATGCATAATGAGTAAACGCAGTTCTTCTGCGTGATAGCGGCTGTATTAGATTATGGCGGCACCGTCGGATAAACCGTGACGGAACCGCTGCGAAACAGACGCTGAAAGGAGACATTATGGCAAAAAAAATTGCAAAAACTCTTTGCGGTCTGACGGTTGTGATGGCTGCGGTTGGCGGTGTACTCGCATATTTGAAGATCAGGGATCAGAAAGACTCCCTGGATGAGGATTTTGATGATTTTACTGATGAATTCGAAGATCAGGATTCCTCCCCGGAGCGCACATACACAACGCTGTCCAAAACTACCAGATCCGAAGAGGATGAGGATGAGGAAGAGTCAGAGGAAACGGAAACTTCCGACGAAACTGCAGAAGACGAAAAGGCTCCTCAGACTGCGGAAAAATAGTGTTGCTGACACACCAGCGAAGGCAGCATGACTGCCGGATGATTTCCCAGGCAGAAGCTAAAGAGGCTGTCAGAAAACGAAAAAGATCCATAGTTTCCAACGGATCGTTTCGCTTTCTGACAGTCTCTTTTCTTTCACACAATCTACAGCGCATCTTCTTCTGATATCAGAAATTTCTTCCCAGACATCACTGACTTTTACATTTTCTGGGTTTTGCCGGAACTTCACCCGGAAATTTTTCCCGGATTTTTCCATACTTCCAGAAGCTTTTCGCACGCCCTTGGGATTTCTTCCTCTTTCATCGAAGCATATCCGATCAGTACCGTATCATCCCGGGTTTCTGTCTCACCGATATAATAATCTTTCAGGCAATACACCCGTATTCCAGCCTGGGCAGCCAGACGTGCCGCCTGCTCGCCGCAAAGGCCGTTATTCAGCTTCAGAAGGACATGTACGCCCGCATGCTCCCCGGACACAGTACAGATATCCTGAAACGCTTTCAGCTGCCGCAACAAAAGATCGTGTTTCGCTTTATACAGCGCGCGCATCCGGTTCAGATGACGTTCAAAATAGCCGTCTCTCAGAAAGATCTCCAGGATCTTCTGATCCGTTCTCGACACAGTCGCAGAAAAATTTTTACCTCTCTGCCGGTACAGCGGAAGAAGGCTTTCCGGAAGTACCATATAGCTGACACGGATGGACGGCGCGATCGCCCTGGAAAAGGTTCCAAGATAAATCACCCGCTGTCCCTGGTCGAATCCCTGCAGGGCTGGAATCGGTTTGCCTTTATAGCGGAATTCGCTGTCATAATCATCCTCCAGCAGATAACGCCCTTCCTCCCTGGCAGCCCACGCCAGAAGAGCCATCCGGCGTTTCAGCGGCATGACGGTTCCCATTGGGAACTGATGGGCCGGCATCACATAGGCAATCTGTGCGCCGGAGGCTTCCAGCGCTTTCCGGTCCATGCCCGCCTCGTCCAGAGGGACAGGACAGATTGTATGCCCCAGGCTCTGAAAACACCGGAACGCGCTCTGATATGTGGGATTTTCCATGGCAATCTTTTTCTTTTCCCCAAAGATCACCGAAAGCAGCATCAGCAGGTAGTCATTTCCAGCCCCCACAATGATCTGTGACGGACGGCAGTTTACTCCCCTGGCATGATGGAGATAATTGGCGATTGCCTCCCGAAGGCCATATTCTCCCTGAGAATCTCCCAGCTGAAACAATTCCGGGTCTGCATGGTTCAGCACATCTTTGGAGATCTTCTTCCAGGCATTGTGCGGAAATCCTCCCGGCTCAATTCCGCTGACAGCAAAATCCCAGCGATATTCCGGCTTCCGTTCCTCGCGGACCACCTCCGACTCCCGCTGCATCCCTTCAATATGGTACAGTTCTTCCATCTCACAGGCAAAATATCCCCGGTAAGGGATGCTTTCCAGATACCCTTCCGAGACCAGCTGCTCATACGCCAGTTCCACGGTACTGCGGCTTACCTGCAGATAACTGCTGAGAGAGCGGGAAGACGGCAGACGCTCCCCGGGGAGTATCTGCCGTCTTCTGATTTCTTCTCTGATATAATCGTAAATCTGCTGATATAAAGGGATTTTACTGTGCGTATCCAAAGAAATCGCAAGTTCTGTCATATCCTTTTCCTCAGTTCTGTTTTGGAAGCTTAAAGGAACTCTTCAGAGAAACGATACGGTTAAACACCAGCGCATCCTCCTTGGAATCCTTTGCGTCCACACAGAAGTATCCGTTCCGCACAAACTGGAAACGGTCGTATGGTTTCGCTCCTGCAAAAGCCGGTTCCAGATAGCATTCGCTCTTCACCGTCAGAGAATTTGGATTCAGATTCAGGGAACCGTCCTCGTTGTATACGCCCTTTTCCTCATCGATCAGGTTCTCATACAGGCGGCATACTGCCTTCACTGCTGTCTCTGCAGCTACCCAGTGGATCGTGCCTTTTACTTTTCTTCCGTCCGGCGCATTTCCGCCTTTGGTTTCCGGATCATAAGTGGCATGGATCACGGTAATATTGCCGTTTTCATCCTTCTCACATCCGGTACAGGTAACAAAGTATGCGTTCATCAGACGAACCTCATTGCCCGGGAACATACGGAAATATTTTTTCGGCGGAACTTCCATAAAGTCTTCCCGCTCAATGTACAACTCTCTGCCAAACGGTACCTGACGGCTTCCCAGAGCCTCATTTTCCAGGTTGTTCGGCACATCCAGCATCTCTGTCTGGTCTTCCGGATAATTGTCAATGACCAGTTTCACAGGATCCAGGATTGCCATCATACGCGGACTCTTCATTTTCAGGTCTTCACGGATACAGTACTCCAGCATCGCGTAGTCCACGGAACTGTTTGCCTTTGAGATTCCGCACAGGTCGATCAGCATCTGGATCGATTCCGGCGTAAATCCACGGCGGCGCAGTCCCGCGATGGACGCGATCCGCGGATCATCCCATCCGTCCACGATTCCGTCCTCTACCAGTTTCTTGATATAACGCTTTCCTGTCACCACATTGGTCAGGTACAGCTTCGCGAACTCGATCTGACGCGGCGGCATCGGATATTCCAGCTCTCTTACCACCCAGTCGTAAAGCGGGCGGTGATCCTCAAATTCCAGCGTACACAGGGAATGGGTGATGCCCTCGATCGCATCCTCGATCGGATGTGCGAAATCGTACATCGGATAGATGCACCATTTATCTCCGGTGTTATGGTGAGCCACATGAGCCACACGGTAGATGATCGGATCTCTCATATTGATATTCGGGGATGCCATATCGATTTTTGCGCGGAGCACACGGCTGCCGTCCTCAAATTTTCCGTCTTTCATCTGCTGGAACAGTTCCAGGTTTTCCTCAACGCTGCGGTTTCGGTACGGGCTGTCTTTTCCAGGCTCCGTCAGCGTTCCCCGGTATTCACGGATCTCTTCCGGACTCAGGTCGCAGACATATGCCCTTCCTTTTTTGATCAGCTTTACCGCCGCCTCATACATCTGGTCAAAGTAGTCGGACGCGAAATACAGATGATCTTGCCAGTCGGCGCCCAGCCACTGGATATCTTCTTTGATCGACTCAACAAATTCCGTTTTTTCTTTGGTCGGGTTTGTATCATCAAAACGAAGGTGAAATTCACCGTTATATTTTTTTGCCATTCCGTAGCTCAGCAGGATCGCTTTGGCATGTCCGATGTGCAGGTAGCCGTTGGGCTCCGGCGGGAAACGGGTGCAGACATGGTCATAAACGCCCTCTGCCAGGTCTTTGTCAATGGCCTGCTCGATAAAATTTCTGGATACCACTTCTTTTTCTTCCATAGGGATGAATCCTCCTCGAATCTATTGCTGCTTATAATATTCCACTATAACACAAAAAGCCCTGTTTTCAAAGGTTTTTCTGTACTATTTTTCTCACGTTCCGCAGTATTTCAGTCAAGTCTGCCATAAAACTGAACGATTGTCTGTTTTTACATCTGCTCTTGAAATTATTTCCTGTATCATCCATAATAAATATAAGAAAATCCATAACTGTGCAGACGCATCTGTACAGTTACAATTCTTCCATTCTGCATCACCGGACGAAAACGGAAATTACACAGCAACCATCCGTCTTAGCACCCATAAGGATTCCTATGGCACATTCATCATACACTCTTATGTCCAAACCCCTTACGGAAAAAATATTTTCCAGCGAAATGCTTCTGTGGCACGTCCTGCTCCCGTCTACCCTGACGGCTGGGTACAGACCGGCGGAAACTGGTATTACTATCTGAACAACGTAAAACAGACTGGCTGGCTGCGGGAGGGCGGCAATCTGTATTACCTGAATTCCGACGGAACAATGGCGCATGATCAGTGGATGCAGGAAAACGGAGAATGGTATTACCTCCGGAACTGGGGCGCCGCCTTAAACTGTGGTTGGAGTAAGATTGATATTGACTGGTACTGGTTTGACAGCGACTGTACCATGCGCCGTGATGACTGGATGACTGTAGACGGAAATCTTTATTACCTCCGTGACTGGGGCGGAATGCTCTATAATCAATGGCGTCAGAAAGACGGGGAATGGTATTACTTCCGCAGCTGGGGCGCTGCTCTGAACTGCGGCTGGAGCAAGATCGGCATCGACTGGTACTGGTTCGATAAGGACTGCACCATGGCACATGACCAGTGGATACGTTCCGGAAACAATTCCTACTATCTGAGAGGATGGGGCGGACGCATGTATGATCAGTGGGCAGCCATCGACGGGAAGAGATATTATTTCCGCAGCGACGGAACCTGCGCCTGAAAATCATAGATAAACAAATCAATTGTTGTAATAGAAACCCCGGCAGGAAACGACTGTGAACAAAAAGTTCCAGGCGCTTTCCTGCCGGGGTTTCTATTATATCTTTTACATCTTTCTTATTTTGAAGGACGATTCTTCCATGTTATTTTTATGGTTTTGATCTCATATGGCTTCATATCGAAGACAACGGTGTGCTCTGTGTACTCTGCAGGAATATCTTTTTCTTCCATCAAGTTACACTCTGAAGCCTCTGCAAGCGGTTCTCCACAAGTGAGAACAACTCTGGATCTCTTATTGCAGCATTCATACAGACGAACGATCAGTTCTTCTCCCTGCTCCGCCATCTTTGCTGTTTCAATGACTACATTCTCCTGATCCACGCGCAGGAACGAATATTCCGGACTCAGACTTCCCCCTTCGTTCTCCTTTACCACTGCGGTCATCGGATTGTTGAATTCGTAAGCCCGTGCCACGGTTCCCGCTTCTTTCCAGCTTCCTCTGTGCGGATAGATCGAGTATGTAAACTCATGGTGTTCTTTGTCCGCCTCCGGATTCGGGTAGACCGGAGATTTCAGCATGGAAAGTCCAATATTTGACCCTCTGACGCTGACACCATACTTACAGTCATTGAATACACTGACACCGTACCCTTCTTCTGATACATCCAACCACTTATGGTGGCATACCTCGAACTTCGCAAAATCCCAGGAAGTGTTTGCATGGGTAGGTCTTGCCACATTTCCATACTGAATGTCGAACACCGCCTCATTGGCATGGACATCCACCGGGAAATAATCTTTGAGGAAAATCTGATGCTCTTTCCAGTCCACCGTGTTCTTGATGTCGATTCTCGGAATTTCGTGGTACATATAAATATCCTGCACGATCACGGAATCCAAATACTTTCTTTCAATTCTCACACATGCCCTGACCGGTCCGTTCTCTGTCACTTCCATGGAAGAGACATCGTCAATCTCCCAGGATTTTTCCGTATAATAATTATTTACATCCCAGGCATCATAATTATGCGGTCGGTCTTCGTAGCTGACGATGACGTTTCCTGCCTCACCCGGCTTCAGGACCTCTCTGCCCGCCTCTTTGTCATAAATCCTTGCAAACTGTCCTTTTTCATTATAATCCACAGCAAACCAGGTGTTTTCCATATAGTTCACAGAGACATCCATGGACGGAGCACTCTGGTTCGCTCCCTCCTCCAGCACATAAGTCTTGTAACCTTTGGAAGGAACGTGTTTTGCCACGAAAATCCACTCTCCCTGCGCCGTCTTCTGCACCGGAACCAGCTCTTCTCCATCCCTGAGAACCGGATGCCGGATCTCCTCCGGGCAGGAGAAAGAAACAATTCCCGGAACCTCGGCGCTGTTTGGATTGAATACCACTACCGCATGATGTGACGCCTGAATATTCTGTACAAGGCTGCCCAGGGATGCCGCCGTCAGTTCTCTGTTTTCCGACAGGATTTTTTCGTACTCCTCTTTGGAATCATCGTAAACTTCCTTGATCGAAGAGCCAGGCAGAATATCGTGGAACTGATTTCTCAGGATCACTTCCCAGCCTTCCTTCAATGCTTCTTTTGGATAGGTATGTCCGGTAAGCTGATGATCCATCATCGCGTAGGTTTCTTCGTTCTGGTAAGCAAATTCTGATTTTCTGTTGTATTTTTTGTTTCTCGCCATAGACGTGTAGGTTCCTCTGTGGTATTCCAGATACAGTTCTCCTACCCAGGATGGCAGATACTTGCTTCCCTTCGTTTCTTTGTCAAGTTTTTCAAAAAATTCTTTTGCGGTGGACATCCGGGTTCTCGGGCAGCCCGGGATTCCTTTCGCCATACGTCTCTGATTCTCCAGCTGTTCCTTGGTAGGACCGCCGCCGCCGTCACCAAAACCAAAGCTGCACAGCACTTCGTCATTCAGATCCTTCTGGCTGTAACGCGCCCATGCCCCCTTCATCTGGCAGGGATTCAGGAAACCGTTGTATGTGGTGAAATGTTCTGTCTCTGTTCCGCCTTCCACCGCTCCTTTGTTGTAGTCTCTGGTAGGAATAAAGTGGGTCAGAACCCTGCTTCCGTCGATTCCCTCCCATTCAAAGGTATCGTAAGGCATTTTGTTGAATTCATTCCAGCTGATTTTTGTGGTCATGAAATACGGCATTTCGCATTTCTGCAGAATCTGGGGCAGAGCCGCGGAATATCCGAAAACATCCGGCAGCCAGAGAATGGAATTGTCTTTTCCGAATTCTTCCCGGAAAAATGTCTTTCCGTGAATGATCTGGCGCACCAGAGCTTCTCCGGAAGCGATGTTGCAGTCCGCCTCAACAAACATTCCGCCTTCCGGCTCCCATCTGCCCTCTGCGATCCGTTCCTTGATCTCTTCATATACTTCCGGCGCATGTCTCTTTACATATTTGTAAAGCTGAGGCTGGCTGGACATAAAAATATATTCCGGATATTCTTTCATCAGATTCAGAACTGTGGAAAAGCTTCTTACTGCTTTATCCTCTGTCACTTTCAGCGTCCACATCCATGCGCAGTCAATATGAGTGTGTCCCACACAGCACACCACCGGTCCCTGGTTTTCATCGCAATGCTTTTCATAAAATTCTTTGGTAATATATTCCTGAGCCTTTTCCAGGCTGTCATAATATTCCTGAGAGCCTTCCCGTCTCATATCCAGAAGATTCAGGGAATCATTCAGCGCCTGGATGATCGTGATATATGCCCGGTCCTCAGGATTCAGCAGACGGGCGGTCTCATAGGGCACAGACAGATCGTAGAAATACTTTTCTGTCTTTCTGTCCAGAACTTTCAGCTTGGAATCCAGCTTCAGGCTGAAATTCTGGTCTCCGGTAAACGCGGAAAGAGTGATCCGGTATACCGCTCCTGCCTCTGCTTTTTCAGCGAGAACGATCTCCCGGTGATTGACATCCAGTCCCTGCACCAGTTTTCCGTTGACATAGATGGTAAACTGCGGGTTTGTGGCATCCCATTCACCCTCTCTTCCTGTGATCAGTTCATAGACCACACACTTTTGATCAAATTGCTCCGGAATGGTCACTGTGGTTTCAAACCAGTAATACTCCCGGTGTCCTCCCCAGATCTGCTCCCTGTTGAAGTCCTCCCAGGAAGAAGTGTCCAGATCTTCCACAGGGTCAAATCTCCGGTCTGTTTTCACCATTTTGTAGTTCTGGATATCCAAAGTCTCAGGATAGATCTGCTCTTTCAGATATTCCAGCATTTTTCCGATTCTTTCCTTGATGAGAATCATTCGTTTTTACCTCCGAGTGTCCGTTTATTTCCGCGGGCAGAGAGCCAAGCGGAAATGCTTGCATTTCCATTTGGCAACTGCCACGAGGGTCAGATGCTCTGCAGCTTGCTGCAGAGTATCTGACCTTTTACAGCAGGCGCAATGGATAAATCCGGTACATAGAAAGGAATCAGCGTTGCCTGCAGCGCGTGATAGAGATCCGATTTGCCCGGCCACACCGTTCCGATGACATGGTTTTCCTGATCCAGCTGATGGAACCAGGATCCATGGACATGGTCAAGAACCGTCTCGTCCAGATAACGCATAAACTCTGCATACTGGTCTGCATATTCCTCTTTTCCCGTCACATGATACAGAACAGAGGAAGTATTGATGGCTTCCGCCAGTGTCCAGTGCATCCGGTCATGAACCACCGGTTTTCCCTCCCAGTCTGTGGTGTAGACAATGCCGGGAGCTCCGTCCACATTCCATGCATCCTTAATTGCCCGACCGTAAAGCTGCTCAGAAATATCCAGATACTTTTTCGCTGCCAGTTGATCCTGCGGATAGGTAGACAATGCCCACTGTGCGATCAGTCTCGCCCACTCAATTCCGTGCCCCGGAGTTGCCCCGTAAGGCTTGAACGGGTCATCCGGACGCTCTTTGCTGCACTCCAGATCAGCTTTCCAATCACTGGTATAATGTTCCGGGATCCGCCAATGATTCTTCTCCGCCCATCCGGCTACATGGTCAATGATCCGCCCTGCCCTGACACGATACTTTTCTTCTTTTGTGACGTCTGCCGCAGCGAGAAAGGCTTCCACCGTATGCATGTTGGCATTTAAACCGCGGTAATCATCCAAAACGGTGAATTCCGTATTCCAGGTATCGCAGGCAAGCCCCTCTTCCTCATTCCAGAAACGAAGATCATAAAGGCTCAGGGCTTCTTTCAGAAGATCTTCCGCCCCCGGTCTTTCCGCCAGCACCGCCGAGGATGCCGCCAGAATCACAAAGGCATGGGCATAACACTGTTTGGTCGGCAGAATGCCTCCATCTGCGGTACGCCCTGCATACCAGCCTCCATGTTCCTTATCGTGCAGTTCACCTGTCAGTCCCTTCAATCCGGCATCCACCAGTTCTTCACTCCCAGGGTGACCAAGAAATGTTCCGAGACTGTAAACATGCACCATACGGCTGGTAATCCATGTCTCCCTGCTTCTTTCCGTCCACGGCGTACCGTCGTCTCCAAGATAATAGGATCCTCCTCCCGGTGATGGAAAACGGTGCCCAAAATTCAGCAGCCCCTCCCGGACTTCTTTCAGAAATTCTGCATTTTCCTTTGTATCAATCTGATACTTTCCGTCCATTGTTTTCATGTCTGCTTTCCTTCCCGCTCCAGTGCGTGTTTGAAAATTCATTCCTGAAATCCGCAAACACGCTCTAGAGCATGTTTGAAAATTGCTTTCTGTGAGATGTGCGTCACAGTTTGTGGGAAATATGTTCCGAAATCAGGAGGCGTAGCGGGCTACGCTGACCGATTTTGGGGCGAATTTCCCGCAAAGCGGGGCGTGCAGATTGCAGGAATGAATTTTTAAACACGCTCTAGTTATTGAGCTTATTTTGTTTTAATTTTCTCCTCTTTTTTTATTCAATTCGACGGTTTTTTCATTTCTTTTTCTGACCTTTCTGTATTATATCTCACAGTTTTTCTGGTTGTCAATTCTGTTTTATAGTTATTTTCACTTTCTTTTTTCTCGATTCGATCACTCTGAAATTTGTTTGGAAATCTTTCCAGAAACGCAAAAAAGGAACCCTTGTTTCTAAGGATTCCTTAAAAGAAAAGCTGCCTAGCGGATTTGAACCGCCGACCTCCGCCTTACCAAGGCGACGCTCTACCGACTGAGCCAAGGCAGCATCTGTATTGAGTTTTATTGGCTCGCTACAAGAAAAGAGTTTACCAGAGAAGTGTCGAATTGTCAACAATTTTTTCTACAATTTTTGATTTTTTTTCAGAGCGTGTTTGAAAATACATTTCTGCAGTTTTCAAACACGCTCCGGCAAGGCACAAAAGACTGTGTGGAACGATCCGGATACCGTTTCCCCAATATGTTTTAACTGTCCTGCAGAAAACTGTACTGCGACATATAAAGATCATAATAAGCGCCTTTTTGACGCAGCAGCTCCTGATGATTTCCCCGTTCCTGGATCTTTCCTTTATCCACATACAGGATCGTATCGCAATTCTTGATCGTAGACAGACGATGGGCGATGATAAAGGAAGTACGCCCTTTCAGCAGTTCGTTCAGTCCCTTCTGCAGCGCGATCTCCGTTTCCGTATCGATGCTGGAAGTCGCCTCGTCGAGGATCAGGATCTTCGGGTCCGCCAGCAGCGCCCGTGCAAAGGAAATCAGCTGACGCTGTCCTGCGGAGAGCCGGCTGCCCCGCTCGTTGACCTGCGTCTGATAGCCATCCTCCATCTGCATGATAAATTCATGGGCGCAGACCGTCTTCGCCGCCCGGATCACCTCCTCGTCAGTGGCAGTTTTGTTTCCGTAACGAATGTTGTCCATGATCGTTCCGGAAAAGATAAAGCTGTCCTGCATCATAACCCCCATCTGCGTCCGCAGCGAATGAAGGGTTACCTTGGAGATATCCATGTCGTCCACCCGCACAGTACCACTGTCCACATTGTAAAAACGGCTCAGCAGATTGACGATGGTGGTCTTTCCCGCGCCGGTCGGTCCGACGATCGCAAAGGATTCTCCCGGCTGAGCGGTGAAGCTGACGTTATCCAGAATCTTTACGCCGTCCTCATAGCTGAAATCCACATGGTCGAACGTCACTTTTCCGGTGATCGGCGGCATTTCCACAGCGTCGGGAGCATCCTTGACCGCCACCGGCTCGTCGATGGTCTCAAAGATACGCTCCAGATAGGAAATTGCCGTCAGAAGGGAGTTGTAAAAGTTCGCCAGCGTCGTGATCGGCGACCAGAAACGGCTGATATAGCTGGTGAATGCCACCAGAACGCCGACCGAAGCCCCGGACACATCATGGCTCACCCACTGAACGATCACGACATAGAGGAAAGCAGTCGTGACAACGGAGATCATATCCACCGTCGGCCCCATCATGAAATTGAAACGCACTGCTTTCATCCAGGAAGTCCGATAGCTGTCGCTGAGACTGTTAAAGATCTCCCGGTTTTTCTCTTCCCGCACAAAAGACTGTGTCACCCGCACGCCGTTGATGCTCTCGGCAATATAAGCGTTCAGGTTCGACTGCTTATTGCTCTGGATCTGCCAGGCAAGATGCTGCCGCCGCTTGATCAGCGCCGCAAACAGAGCCAGCACCGGAAGTCCGCACATGCACATCAGCGTCAGCTTCCAGTTGATGGAAACCATGAATCCAATAATAAAGATCAGGCTGCAAAGATCCGTGATTGTATTGATCAGGCCGTTGGACAGAAGATCACTCAGATTATTCACATAATTGACCACCCGTACCTGAATTTTGCCGTGAGGTCTGTTGTCATAATAGGAAAACGGCAGCTCCTGGAGATGCGCGAACAGATCCGTCCTGAGCTGATGGATCACACTCTGACCCACCTGGTTGGTGATCTGGATCTTCGCCTTCAGAGTGACCACTGAATACAGGATCAGCAGCAAGGACAGGATACTGTAACGGATAATCCCGTTCATGTCCCGTTCGGGAATGCACTGATCGATGACTCTCATGAAAAAAATAGGGATCAGCATTGTCAGCGCGCTGGAGGAAAGCATCAGAACCGCTGCAAGAAACATTTTCTTTTTGTGAGGCGCCACATACTTTCCGAGGCGGAGCAGCTGGTGGACGTCAAACTGCTCCTCTATGATTTCATCTACGTCGTATTTATTTCTTGCCATCTGCCATTGCCTCCTTTCCGTACTGATGTTCAAAGACCTGGGCATAATAACCGCCGTTCTTCAGCAGCTCTTCGTGGGTGCCCCGCTCGCTGATGGTTCCGTTTTCAAGCACGAAGATCTGATCTGCGTCCTTGATGGACGAGATCCGGTAAGCGATGATAAAGACCGTATGGTTATCGCCAAGGGTCTTCAGCTGCTGCTGGATATAAGTTTCCGTCTCCATATCCACCGCAGACGTGGTGTCGTCCAGAATCAGGATCGCCGGATCCTTGACCAGCGCCCTCGCCAGAGAAATCCTCTGTTTCTGCCCGCCGGAAAGTCCGACGCCCCGCTCGCCGACGATAGTGTCATAGCCATCCGGAATTCTCCGGATAAAGTTGTCCGCATCCGCCATCACGGAAGCCTTTTTCACTGTATCAACAGAACAGTCCGGTCTTCCGTAGGCAATATTACCCTCAATCGTATCAGAAAACAGGAAGACATCCTGCATCGCCATGCCGATATGATCGCGGAGATTCTGCAGATTCAGCCTTCGAACGTCCTCCCCGTCGACCAGAACAGCTCCGCTGGATACATCGTAAAAACGGCACAGAAGATTCATCAGCGTGGATTTTCCCGCCCCCGTCGGGCCAAGAATTCCCACCGTCTGACCCGGCTTTACATGGAAACTGATATTTTTCAGGATCTCCTTGCCGTCCGTCTGATAGGAGACGTTGCAGAATTCCACTTCCCCGCGGTAAGCTTCTTTCTGCGTACATTTCCGGTGGTTCCGGATCCGCGGCTCCACGGAAAAGGTACTGTAGATTTTCTCCACGGAAGTGATAAACCGCTGGATATCATTGATATACCATCCAGCCATACGCAGCGGCATATTCAGCATCCAGAGATACCCGTTGACCGTCACCATATTTCCGACGGTGATCTCCCCCTGCAGAGCCAGAATTCCGCCGTACAGCATCAGAACAACGGTCAGGATATTGGAGAACAGCTCAAACACTGGAACATATTTCGTCCAGATCCCGGCACATGCCAGTTCCGCATCCCGGTAGGCGTCATTTTCTTTCTCAAACTTCTCCATCTCAAAGTCTTCCTTCGCGAAAGCTTTCACCACCCGGTTGCCGCTGATATTTTCCTGCACAAAGGTGTTCAGCGCGGAAAACTGACGGCGGATTCTGTGAAACGCCGGCTTGACTGCCCGCATCTGAAGAAAGGTGGTCAAAGCCGTAAACGGCAGAATACACAGCATGCTCACTGCCAGCTGGACATTCACGGTAAAGACCATGATCAAGGCGAACACAAAATACAACACACTCTCATAGATCGTATAAATCGTCGAAGCGGTAAAATTGCGGATCGCGTCCATATCGCCGGTCTGCCGGGACATCAGGTCGCCGGTCCGGTTCCGGTTAAAGAACTCAAAATCTTCTGCCAGCAGCTTCTGATAGACCGCGTCCCTCATCTTATACAGGATCCCCTGGGAACAGGTTTCGAAATTGTACGGGACAACAAAACGCAAAATGCTTCTGCAGACAGTCGCCCCAAGCAAAACCGCCAGGAGGCCCGGCAGCGCGCCATAATTACCGCCCTGGATCACCTGGTCAACGATCAGTCCGGAGATCCGCGGACTGATGATCGCCAGCGCAGCCATCACCGTCACCAGGAGAAATCCCAGGATAATTCTCGGCCGGTACTCTTTCAGGAATGAGCAGAACCACTTCATAGGTGTCATAAGTAAAAAACCCTCCTCTGTCTTATGTCTTATCTGTCTGTATGTGGTTTTTTGATTTGCTGATACAGCGTTTGGTTTCATTCATGAATGATGTACCCTTATAATAAAAAATCCTGTCAAAAAAGAAATGTATTTTCTTGTACTCTTTTTGTATTATTTTGTGGGAGGGACGAAAACGGCGGAGCCGGTCCCTCCCTGCACGGCGGCGCGGCGGGGGAATTATGGAATGCGTGCTCACTCCACATTCGGACAGGAACGGACGGGGTGTCTGCGGCTTGTAAAACGGTCTGTTTATTACTGGCTGCGGCAGTCTTTTTCCCGTTTTCCATCCGCAGACACCCCGCCCGTTCCTGTCCGCCTGTAGTCGCAAGCACTGCATTTCCATAATTCCTCTCGCCGCGCCGCCGTGCAGGGAGGGACCGGCTCCGCCGTTTTCTGTGTTGTGGCTGCGTGTGGGTGAGGGCGGATGGGGTTGGCAAGCCTCTGAGATTCTAGAGCGTGTTTGAAATTTTTTCTGTAAGATTGAAAATTTCTTTCTGAAGAATGTACCGCATCATTGGTGGGAAATCTGTTACAAACCCAGGAGACATGACAAGCTGCACTGGACATTTTTGAACTGGATGACAAAAGTATTCAAAAAATAAGCAATTGTAAAGCATATGCATCAGCTTCTAAGCAGATTGAACATTAAATATTACAACCAAAAAACTGCAAAAAATCCTTTGCGCAGATCTAATCCACCCCATACGCCTGAGAAAGCCAGAATTTTGCCCTCGGCACGCCATGCGCCCCGTGGCCGGGACGGGAATTATGGAAATGCAGTGCTTGCGACTACAGGCGGACAGAGGCGGGTGGAGTGTCCGAGGAGCGTAAAACGGAACAAAAACAACCGCAGCCAGAAACACCACATCCGTTTTACGAGCCGCGAACACTCCGCCCGCCTCTGTCCGAATGTGGAGTGAGCACGCATTCCATAATTCCCCCGCCGCGGGGTGCATGGCGTGCCGGGGGCAAAATTCGTCCCTTTCCCCAAAAAACCATTTGCATTACAGTAGAAGCTGTTTTACAATAGAGGAAATTGTTCTTCTGTGAGAGGTAATCTGCTTATGTGTCAGCCGCAATACGACATTACTTTCGAGGATCTGAATCCTACCTTTTTATTTTCCTGTGAGATCCTGCGTCAAGAAACCGAACAGGCGCACAGACACGATTTTATTGAGATTGGAATTATTCTGGACGGCGAAGGAGAATTTTCTGTGGACGATAAGGTGTTTCCGGTTCGCAAAGGGGATCTGCTGCTTTTCAATCCGGGAATGCTCCATCAGAGCCGAAGAATCAATGAAAAAGAACCGGCAACAGAATTTTACGCCGGTTTTTCCAATATTCATTTCCGGAATATGGAATATAATCAAATTCTCTTTCCGCACAGAACATTCCTCCTCCGCCCAAAGGAGAAAACCTTCCTTCATCTGACCCGGCTTGCGGAGTCTATGATGGCGGAATCCCGCAGCACACAGCCCGGGCGTTACTTTATGCTGAAGTCCTATCTGACCCAGATGATCCTGCTCCTTTACCGTGAACAAGCGGAGCAGCAGAATTCTGCCGCTTCCGGATTTATTTTCGAATCCACCGGAAAGAAGTATGTGGTGGAAAAGATTGTCGATTATCTGGAAGATCATTATACCGAAAAAATTTCTCTGGATCAGATAGCTCAGAATATGTATCTGAGCCCGTTTTATATCTCAAGAATTTTCAAGAGTGAAGTCGGTGACACACCGATCAATTACCTGATCAATCTCCGGATGGAAAAGGCACGGCAGCTTCTGCGGGAGAAACCAAACTGCAGCGTCCAGGAGATTGCCCTGCAGGTAGGCTATGACGATGCCTATCATTTCAGTAAGTTGTTCAAAAAGCATTACGGTAACTCACCGTCCCAGTATCGGGCAAGAAAGATCTGATCCCATCTTCCTTGCCCGATTATATGCTATCAGAAAAAAGCCAAATCAAATGGCTGATTATTTATTTGGGGATGTATTCATTCCATTCATCAAATACATATACGCGTCCTCCAGTGTGATATCCACCGCCCGACACAAAACATTCTCATAAACCGGCGGCTCTTTCCCTACAAATTTCATCGTGATCCCTTTCTCCGTATATTGTCTGGAAGACATACGGTATCTCTGCTCCATTTCCCGCGCAATCGCGTCCGATTCTGTCTCGCACACCCACACATGGCCTCTTGCCTGGTTCAGCAGCTGGATCTCAGATCCGTCATAGAGAAACTGTCCTTTTCTCATAACCGCCAGATGGCTGCAGGTTGCCGCCAGATCCTCCACCACATGGGTGGAAAACAGTACGATCCTGTCCCTGGAAAAGTCCACAAGAAGATTCCGGATACAGGTTCAGCTCCTGCGGAAGATATCCGATTTTTTTCTGTATTTTCTCATAATTTTTCTCGCAGTACTCGATTCCGTTCAGCGATACGCTCCCCTCCGCCGGTTTCAGGATCGTGGTCAGTACACGCATCAGCGTTGTCTTGCCTGCTCCATTCTCTCCCAGCAGCCCGTAAATCCCTTTCTCCATCTGCAGGCTCACATGGTCTACCGCTGTCGTTCCATTCTTAAATTTCACCGTAAGATTATTTCCTTTTACTCCCATCATCCACGCACTCCTTTTTTCATCGTTTGCGGCAAAGCCGCCAGCATGATTCCCGTCAGCGCCAGCGCTGCCGCCTCACCGAGCATCCATCCGAAGTCCCCAGGCGCCTGAAAATTTCTGTTCTGAAACGCCAGTGGATTCCAGTTTCCAAGCAGTACCTCCCCGCCTTTGGAGGAAAGAAACAGCCAGACGAAAACGCAAATCCCGATTCCTGCCCATACACTGCCCAGCAGATTGGTCAATGCCATCGACAAAATGCCGAAAAACAGAATACTCACGGACACCGCCGCCAGATACATCAGATACTGCCCCGCTTCCTCCTCAAAAGTTCCACACAGAGGCTTCTGCCAGAAAAACAGCCAGAAAATTTCCCAGCGCTTCTCTCTCCGCTCCATCTCACAGGTGTCCGCAAAGAAGACGGCTGCCAGCACGCCTGTATAAACCGCCAGCGCGATTCCTATTTCCGCAGTTCCGGTAATTCCACGCACCAGCGATATCAGTACAAAGAAACATAAAGAATAGGCGATCTTATACCTGGGCAGTGAAATTTTTCTGTCCTTTCTCAATATACCCGCCTCCTTTTCCAGATCCAAACCGCAAGGAAAAGCAGCCCTGCAGCCTTTCCCAAAACGTAATTCTTCGCAGACACCGGCTTCGTATGGAGCAACTCATAGGTATCTCTTCTGGTATCCCTCAGAAACAGAAATGCCAGCAGGATCGCCGCCCCAAATCCCACAAACAGGCTTAGAGCATCCGTAAATTTTCGCGCCAGATACCAGGAATAGGGATGCTCTTCCAGCTTCTGCCGGATCCAGGCGTTGGTCTCTTCCAGATCCGCCCTCCCGTATTCGTATTCTTCCAGATAAGAGTCGACGCCAATGTAGTGATAGTTTTCTTCCATATAGCGGTCGATCTCCTCAATGGTCATATCTGAATTCCGGACCGTGTCCAGCACCTCATCGGCTTCCTGCTCACTCATCCCAAACCCGTCTTCCCCCACCAGTGCCGGACGGATCGCCTGCAGCCCTTCTTCAAGCATTTGGATCATTTACAACAAAAAAGCAACGAAAAAAAAGATGGCTGACAACAACCATCTTTCCTATCGTTCTCTCTATTCTTTTTTATCGGTTCTGCTCCTCTATTCCTTCCCGGAATTCTGCCTGCACACAGCCTCCCGGACAGTTGGAGATCAGCAGTCTGCCTCCGTGCTTCTCACAGTACATCCGGGACAGGTACAGTCCAAGCCCGAAATGTTTCAGATCATCCAGGGGATTGGAGTGGTAATACGCCTTCGTCACCGTTTCCGCATCCTCCCGAAATCCTTCCCCGTCATCCTTCACGGTCAAAACAAGAAATTCCTCTCCGGCTTCGAGGGTGACTGCAACCTCCTTTTTCGCGTAGCGGACAGCATTGGTCAGAAGATTCTCATAAACCTCCAGAATCAGTTCCCGGTCTGCCTGTATCTCACTTTTGCCCTTATACGCAGCAAGACACTGCTTTCCCGCCTCTGCCGCCAGCAAGTTGCCGGTCTCTTCCATGGTCTGTGCCAATTCACGTACAGAGATCTTCTCGCAGACCACAGTACGCTCCTCCAGACGGCTCAGCTCCTTCATCGTATCCACAAAACGGTTCATTCTGTCAATCTGATCCAGCCCTGTCCGCAGGATCTCCATCACCTTGTCTTTGTCCAGCCTTTCCTGAGGCACAAATTCCAGAAGCATTTCCTGATAACCGCGAAGCATCGCCAGCGGTGAACGGATATCGTGGGCAATCGCCGAGCGGAGGGCTTTTTCCTCCTCGATCATCCCCCAGAGCTTCCGGTTATTGTCCTTCAGCTGCAGGCGCATCTGCTCAAACTTCCCGCAAAGCTGTCCCAGTTCATCCCGATTCTGATAATCGATGGAATGATCCCATTCTTCCCTCGCTATCGCTTCCAACGCCTGAGACATTGCGTCCAGCGGAGGCTGGATCTTCTTCCGGTAAAAAAGCAGGATCGCCCCGCCGCATCCGATCATCGGAATCAGAAGCCCGGACCAGGTGATCAGAAAATCGCAGGTTTCTGACAGAAAGTTTTCCACATCAGAAAGTTCAACTCCATGACTGTTTCCCCAGTAAACCAGATTTTCCTCGTAAATGACTTCCTCCAGCGCTTCGTAATACGTCTCTTCCTTCAGATGTTTCCGGTACAGATGGATCTGAAATTGTTCTGCAGCACCCTGAACCAGGACAGCACAGAAGAAGCTCAAAATCATTGCCACAGATAAATACAGCGCAAACGAACGCCGAATAGACAGATTTCTTATTTTTTCCATCGATATCCGCTCCCCCAGACCGTCTCGATCACTTCATCCTTCAGACAGACGGAAAACTTCTTCCGGATCCTGCGCACCAGTTCCGTCACCACACGGCTGTCTCCCTCGGCATCATATCCGCAGACCCTCTCGTGGATCCGTTCTCTGTCAAATACCTGTCCCGGATGGGCGGACAGAAACTCCACGATCTCATATTCCAGCCGGGTCAGGGGAATTTCCTTTCCCTCAAACCGCGCCTCTTTTCCGGCATAATCGATCCAGAGTCCGTTCTCATATCTGGAGCTTGTCCGGAATTTCTAACGTTCCTCCCGTTTCAAATGCGCTGTGATCCTTGCCTCCAATTCTTTCAGGCTGAACGGCTTGGTGATATAATCATCCCCGCCGGACAACAGTCCGTTCACCCGGTCCTGTTCCTCCACATGTGCCGTCAGAAACAGGATCGGGCAGGCGGTCTCATTCCTTATCTTCCTGCAAACTTCGATCCCGTCCATGCGGGGCATGTTGATATCCAGAAGGATCAGATCCGGATTTTTTGAGAGTTTCTCCAGTACTTCCAGTCCGTCCCCTGCCGTAATGATCTCAAACCCTTTGATTTCCAGATAGCTTTTCAGCATCTTCACAAGCTCTTCGTCATCGTCTGCAATCAGAAGCCTGTACGCCATCTTACCATTCCTTCTTTCCTACTCTCCGGAAGCCCTCTGTTCGTCCATGCTGCTCCGCACTTTGCTTCGGATCCTCTGCAGTGCATTGTCGATCGCCTTGGGCGGTTTCTGCATCTGCCGGGCAATCTGCTGATAACCGTACCCTTTCAGGTACAGCTGCAGCACTTCATACTCAAAAGGACTGAGGATCTTCCGGATCTTTTCATGGATCCGGTCCAGATTCTCACGGTTGATCAGAATTTCCTCCGGCGTCTCCTCATCGATCAGCCGCAGCTCCTGCTCCGACACCGGCTCGCTGAGAGAGACGAAGCTGTTCAGCGGCTGATGTTTCTGTCTCTGAGACATGGAGATTGCCGAATACAGCTGACGGTCAATACACAGGGCGGCAAACGTAGCAAAAGACGCCTCCCGGTCTTCCTGATACCCCTGGATCGCCTTGAACAGCCCCAGCATTCCTTCCTGGATCAGGTCCTCCTGATCGCCTCCGGCAAGATAGAGCGCGCGCGCCTTCTGGCGGACAAGGTATTTATACTTGTCCACCAGATAATCCGCCACCTCGCTCTCCCCGTTTCTCATCATCCGAAGAAGCTCCTCATCCTTATATCCATCATATTTTCCTGTCATGTCATCCTCTCTGTCTTACAATCTCATAAGCCAGCACTCCCGCCGCAACAGAAGCATTCAGCGATTCGATTTCTCCCTTCATCGGAATCGTCGCGACAAAATCACATTTCTCACGCACCAGCCTGGATACGCCCTCACCCTCATTTCCGATCACAAGTCCGATGGGACCTGTCAGATTCAGACGGTACATAGGTTCTCCGTCCATATCCGCACAGACAAACCACAGCCCTTTCTCCTTTAACTGTTCGATGGTCTGCGCCATATTCGTCACCTTCGCTACCGGCGTATAATTGATCGCGCCTGCGGAAGTCTTCGCCACAGTCGCAGTCAGTCCTACCGCACGGTGTTTCGGAATGATCACGCCATGAGCGCCCGCAATATTGGCGGTACGCAGGATCGCGCCAAGATTGTGGGGATCCTCAATACCGTCCAGCAGGATCAGAAACGGCGGTTCCTGCTTTTCCTCCGCCCGTTTCAGAATGTCTTCCACGGTAGCATAACTATAAGAAGCTGCCTGTGCGATCACGCCCTGGTGACGTCCGGTCTGTGACATTCCGTCCAGACGTTCCTTGGATACATAGTTGATGATCGTGTCATGCTTCTTTGCCTCTCTCAGGATCGTATGTACCGGTCCGTCCTGGCTACCTGTCAGAACATACAGCTTATCCACACTCTTCCCGGAACGGAATGCCTCCAGCACCGCATTCCGTCCTTCAATCAGTCCGCCCTCTGTTTCCTTTTTCTTACCCATTTTTCTGTTCCATCCTCATTCTTTATCGGTCAGGCTTTTTCCAAAGCCATTTCCACCAGATCCACGATCCGGTCATAGTCGCCTTTCAGATACAGATACCCCATCACAGCTTCCAGCCCGGTTGCCCTCCGGTAATCTGTGATCGATGCATTTTTTGCCTTTGTCGCCGCTTTCGCGTTGCGTCCCCGCTTATAGACCTGCTGCTCTTCCGGTGTAAACACTTCTTCCAGCACCGCCACCATTTTCGACTGATGCTCTGCCGATACCAGAGACGCCGCCATTTTGTGCAGCTTATTCACCTGCTGATTGGCTCTGCGGACCAGCACCGTCCGCACCACCATCTCATACGCCGCATCTCCGATATAAGCCAGGGTCAGCGGGGAATACTCTTTCAGGTCATGAACCGGCAGATGAAATTTCTCCGCCAGATATTTCTGCGGCGCATTCTCCAACGCTTCTGTCTTCTTTATGCTCTCTTCCATTTCACACCTTCTCTGGTATCTTCCAGCACGATTCCTTTTGCCAGCAGCTCATCACGGATCGCATCCGCCCTGGCGAAATCCCTTGCCTTTCTCGCCGCCTGCCGCTCAGCGATCATCGCCTCAATCTCTTCATCCAGAGATTCTTTCTTCCGGTCCACGATCAGTCCCTGGATATCGCAGAGTTCCTTGATCTCATCCTTCACCCGTTCAGCAAACGCACGGGAAGAAGCTTCCGTAACCTCTGTATTGGCGAACTTCACCAGCTCAAAGACAGCCGCCAGCGCGTCGGAAGTATTCAGGTCGTCGTCCATTGCCTCCTCATATTTTGCGCGGAACTGCTCCATCTCTTTCAGCTTTCCGGTTTCTTCTTCTGTGAGAGCTTCTGTCTTCGCAGCGGAAGAAAACTCTTTCAGACGATCCACAGCCGTCACGATTCTTTCATAAGCATTCTTGGACGCTTCCATAATATCCGCGCTGAAGTTCAGCGGACTTCTGTAATGAGCGCTCAGCATGAAGAAACGGAGCACCTGAAGATCATATTTCTCTCCAATCTCACGGACGGTAAAGAAATTCCCCAGAGATTTGGACATTTTGCGGTTATCAATATTCAGAAACGCGTTGTGCAGCCAGTAACGGGCAAACGGCTTTCCATTGCAGCACTCACTCTGCGCGATCTCATTTTCATGATGCGGGAAGATCAGATCCTCGCCGCCGGCATGGATATCAATCTCTTCACCCAGATATTTCTTGGACATCTCGGAACACTCAATATGCCATCCCGGACGGCCTTCTCCCCACGGAGAAACCCAGAACGGCTCTCCCTCTTTCTTCGGTTTCCACAACACGAAATCCAGCGGATCTTCTTTCTGATCCTCGCCGGAAACCAGAAGCGAACGGCCGCCGGAACGCAGATCATCCAGGTTCTTATGGGAAAGCTTTCCATACTCGTCAAATTTTCTGGTGCGGAAATATACCGTGCCATTTACGTCATAGGCATACCCCTTCTCCACCAGAGTGGAGATCATCTCGATCATACCCGGAATCTCCTGAGTCGCCAGAGGATGTGTGGTTGCCGGACGCACATTCATCGCTTCCATATCCTTCTTGCACTCTTCAATATAACGGGAAGAGATTTCCTGGGCGCTCACGCCCTCCTCAATGGATTTGGCAATGATCTTGTCGTCCACATCCGTAAAGTTGGAAACGTAATTCACCTCATACCCCTTGTATTCCATATAACGGCGCGCCGTATCAAAAACGATCATCGGACGCGCATTGCCAATATGAATAAAGTTGTAGACCGTCGGCCCACAGACATACATTTTTACCTTTCCTTCCTCCAGCGGAATAAATTCTTCCTTTTTCTTCGTCAGCGTATTATAAAACTTCATCTTTGTTCTCCTTTTTCATAAACTTCAGTTCCCTCTCCAGCTCCAGGACACGGTTCGTCAGTTCCGTATTCTCATGCTTCAGAGTTTCTATATCATCAAACACCGGATCCGGCAGATGAATCTGATCCATGGTATTCCAGGTGACACGCACATCATTTCTCTTGACAATCCGCCCCGGAACACCGACCACCGTACAGTTCGGCGGAACCTCCCGCAGCACAACAGAGCCCGCTCCGATCTTGGAATTTTCTCCAATGGTAAACGAACCCAGGATTTTAGCTCCGGCACTGACCATCACATTGTCACACAGCGTGGGATGTCTCTTTCCCGTCTCCTTACCGGTACCGCCAAGCGTCACCCCTTGATACAACGTCACATTATCCCCGATGACCGCGGTCTCTCCAATGATCACCCCTGCACCATGGTCAATAAAAAGCCCTTTACCGATCACAGCCCCGGGATGAATCTCGATCCCCGTTTTACGCGCCGCCCTCTGAGAAATCCAGCGCGCCAGAAAATAATGCTTTTTCAGATACAGCTTATGCGCCCGCCTGTACTTGAGCATAACACGAAACGACGGATACAGCAAGACCTCCAACGGCGAATGAATCGCCGGATCCCTCTCCTGAATCACCTGAAACTCCTCTTTAAAATATTTAAAAAATCCCATCCCAATGACCCCCTTTTTGTAACTGTTCAGCCAGCTGAACGGTTACCCCTTTTCAACACCAGACCACCAAGAACCAAAACAGCCACACGCACAATCTGCACCTACAGCCTCTCCACTCTCTGCCACCACATCCAGCCCATCACTCACACCCCTCCCGCGGCCAAGACCAGCCTCCAGGCGGCGCAACCGCACAAAAAAAGCACTTCATCAAAAAGACGAAATGCTTTCGTGGTTCCACTTTTCTTCAAGACCCTTTCCGGTCTCCTCAAAACACTTAACGCGTGTCACACGTCCCCGGCTACACACAGCTCTTACCCACGGCAATCCCGTTTCCCGGATTTCCCGCAGCCGCTTCACCCGGGCAGCTTCCGGACGCACTTCAAAAACCTCCTGGTTCGGCTGCTCTCACCCGCTGACAGCCGTTCTCTGGAAACCGGTGCTGATTTTTTACTCTTTCCGTTCTCTGCCTTTTCCTGTTCTTTATAGTCTATGCAAATTTCAAATATTTGTCAAGGGTTTTCTTGCCCGAAACAGTTTCTTAATCCTCCGTGAAAGGTTCATCTGCCGGATATCCTCCGGCGAGTTTCTGCATGCAGCGCTGGATGGAATCCTTGGAATTTCCCCAGCTCTTATCCTTGTTCCGGTAATCGTATTTTTCCGTAAACCAGGTCACTTCTTCCTGCAGCCTTTTGTAATTTTCTTCCATCAGACGGAACAAGGTCGGATAAAACGTTTTCTTCTGTTTCTCATTGAGCTTCTTCTCCGCCGTTTCCACCAGATCTCCGAAGTGCGGCAGACAGAATCCCTTGCTCTCTTCAAACAGCTGAACAAATTCCGGACTGCTTTTGTACAGATCAAAAAAGGTATCCAGATACCGTTCATAATTCGCCTTAAACTGGCTGCATACAAAGCAGGAACATGTTTCCTCCTGTACCCACTGCCCGATGGATGTCTCCGGCGCCTTTCCGGACAGGGATGTCTTCTGCATCCGTTTCATGAAGGAACTTTTTCCCGGTGTGAAGCCGTCCATCTGTTTTTTCAGATCCTGATTCAGACGCTTCAGATGTGTGCTGAGGATCAACGCACTTCCCAGACGGTTTCCGTAATCATACATCATTTTGTAGTGATGGCGGCAAAACCCCTCCTTGTCCGTCATCCCCCGCACATCCTCTTCCATATAAGAGGCTCCGCTTCCCAGGGCATAGGAAATGGCATGCTGCTCCGCCTCCCGCTCCAGAAAGCAAAACGGGCATTCGTCCTGTGCCTTGAACGCATCCATCAACGGTATTGTGTGAATTGATTCCTTCATCTTGTTTTCCTCCCTTTTCTCAGACCTTCTCCCTGTCTCTTATCTGTCTCTTAAAATGGTGTTCCATCCAATACAAACGGCGTCGTCTGATAAACGTAATAGTTGAGCCAGTTGGTATAAAGATTATTTGCGTGGGCGCGCCACATCAGCAGCGGCCGGGTATCCGGATCGTCATTTTTGAAATAATTTTTCGGAACCTCAATGGGCAGCCCCTTATCGCTGTCACGCTTATATTCCCCCGCCAGCGTCACCCGGTCATATTCCGGATGGCCCATCACAAAGATCTTTCTTCCATTGTCCGCCATGCCCAGATAAAAACCTGCTTCCTCTGATTCCGCCAGGATCGTCAGCTCGCTGCATTTGCGAATCTCCTCAATGGGCACTTCCGTGTGGCGGGAATGAGGCGCCAGAAACATATCGTCAAAGCCCCGCACCAGTGGAATCTTCCGGTTGTTGACCTTGTGCCAGAACAGGCCGAATTTTTTCTGATCGAGCATCCGCTTTTTCAGTCCATAAAAATGATACAGGCTTGCCTGCGCCGCCCAGCACAGGAAGATCGTCGATGTCACATGGGTGTTGGTCCATTCCATGATTTCCACCAGTTCCTGCCAGTAATCCACTTCCTCAAATTCCATCTGCTCCACCGGCGCCCCGGTAATGATCATGCCATCGTAATAATTCTTCTTCACATCTTCAAATTTGATGTAGAAAGTATTCAGATGGCTGGTGGACGTATTTCTGGACTCATGGCTGGCAGCCGCCATAAACGTCACATCCACCTGCAGCGGTGTGTTGGAAAGAGAACGCAGAAGCTGAAGCTCCGTATCCTCCTTCAAAGGCATCAGATTTAAGATCAAAATCTTCAGCGGACGGATATCCTGATGGATCGCCCGGTTTTCATCCATAACAAATATATTCTCCTGCTCCAGAATCTCCTTTGCCGGCAGATCGGCCTGTACTTTTACTGGCATATCTTTCTTCCTCTCTTCTGTCTGTGATTTTTAACGGATCATATCCAAAAACTGTTCTTCCGAAATCACCGGAATTCCAAGTTCCGCTGCTTTTTTATTTTTGGAAGAGGTGGATGCAGTGTCGTTGTTCACCAGATAGCTGGTCTTTTTCGTCACGCTCCCCGTCACTTTTCCGCCCAGCGCTTCGATACGGTTTTTCATCTCGCTGCGGTTCTCAAAATGCTCCAGGCTTCCCGTAATGACAAAGGTCAGTCCCGCAAGCTTCTGCTCTTCTTTGGAGCCTTCCGGTTTCTCCAGTTCCAGATGCTCCAGAAGATGATCCAGCCTCCGATTGTTTCTTTCATCCTCGAAATAGCTCACCAGGCTCTGTCCGATCACTTCTCCGATCCCGTCAATTCCCGTCAATTCCTCCACCGTCGCATGGCGGATACGCTCCAGGTCATAGTCAAATTCCCGGCAGATCATCTTTGCGTTCGCAAGCCCGATATTCAGGATCCCCAGTCCATAAATGACCCTCCAGAGTACCGTATGGCGGGCTTTCTGAATGCTCTGCCACAGGTTTTCATAGGATTTCTCTCCAAAACCGTCCATCGCGACAATCTGATCCCTGTAACGGTCCAGTTCAAAAATATCTCCGAAATCCTGCAGATATCCATGACCGATAAATTTCTCCAGCGTCGCCTGGGACAATCCGTCAATATTCATCGCATCCCTGCTCACAAAAAGCGTAAAGGTCTTGATCGCCTTCGCCGGACATTCCGGGTTGACGCAGTACAGCGTTTCCACATCGTTGACCATCTGGATCTTCGTCGGTCCTTTGCACGCCGGACATGTGTCCGGAATATCTTTCACCCCGCTGCGGGTCCTGTTTTCCGCGATCTGCGGAATGATCATATTCGCCTTGTAAACCTCGATCCGGTCTCCGATTCCAAGTTCCAGGCTTTTCATAATGCTGATATTGTGAACGCTGGCTCTGGACACCGTAGTCCCCTCCAGCTCCACCGGTTCAAAAATCGCCACCGGATTGATCAGCCCTGTCCTGGACGGACTCCACTCGATTTCCAGCAGCGTCGTCTCCTTCTGTTCATCCGCCCATTTGAACGCGAAAGAATTCCGCGGAAATTTCGCCGTAGCGCCCAGGGATTCCCCGTATGCGATATCATCATAAATCACCACCAGACCGTCAGACGGAAAATCGTTTTTCACAACCTGGGAAGAAAAATACTCCATCGCCTCATCCAGCGTATCCGCGGTCACAACCCGGTATTCCACCGTATCAAAGCCCTGCTCTTTCAGCCATTCCATCTGACATTCCACCGAATTGTCGAACGTCTCTCCTTCGGCGCGCACCAGCGTGAACGCCATAAACCGCACATGACGTCTCGCTGTGATCTCATTGTTCAGCTGGCGCACGGAACCGCTGCACAGATTTCTCGGATTCTTGTACTTTGCATCCACATCCTCGATTTCCTCGTTGATCTTCTCAAAATCAGAGTATGTGATGACCGCCTCTCCACGGAGTACCAGTTCCCCCTGAAACGGAATTCTCAGAGGAATATTTTCAAAAACTTTTGCATTGTTTGTCACGACCTCTCCGATCAGCCCGTTTCCTCGCGTCACGGCTTTCTCCAGACCTCCATTCCGGTAGGTAAGGACGATGGTCAGTCCATCCATTTTCCAGGAGAGCAGGCACTTCTGGTTCCCGATAAACTCCCTGAGCACTTCCACATCCTTGGTTTTATCCAGAGAAAGCATCGGGCTTTCGTGGGTCTCTTTCGGCAGTTCATTGACCGCTTCATACCCCACCTGCACCGTCGGACTGTTTGCCAGCACGGTTCCGGTCTGTTTCTCCAATTCCACAAGTTCGTCATAGAGCCTGTCGTAATCCAGATTGCTCATGATCTCCCTGTCTTCCTGATAATAGGCCTTTGCCGCCTGATTCAAAAGCCGCACCAGCTCTTTCATTCTCTTTGTCTGATCCATATGCTGCCTCCTACTACTGTTTCCCCTGAATTCTGTTCCGGATTTCTCTCAGTTCTTCTTCCGTCAGCTCCCGGTATTTGCCCGGCTCCAGCCCATCCAGCCGGATGTTCATGATCCGGATCCGTTTCAGCCGCTCCACCCGGTAGCCCAACGCTTCACACATTCGCCGGATCTGGCGGTTCAGTCCCTGGGTCAGAACGATGGAAAAACACTTTTCCTTTCTTTTTCTCACCCTGCACGGCCGTGTCACCGTGTCCAGGATCGGAACTCCAGCCGCCATCCGGTTCAGAAAATCTTCCGTCACCGGCCGGTCCACCCAGACCAGATATTCCTTTTCATGAAAATTTCTCGCCCGCATGATCCCATTGACGATGTCCCCGTCATTGGTCATCAGCAGAAGGCCTTCCGAATCCTTGTCCAGCCGCCCCACGGGATAAATTCTCACCGGATAGTTCAGATAATCGATCACATTATTTTTTTCCCGTTTCTCCGCCGTACATACGATCCCCCGCGGCTTATAAAACGCCAGATAGACTTTTTTCTGTTCCGGGGTGATCTTTTTTCCGTCGACACAGACAATGTCTGTCTCTCCCACCTGGGCTCCCATCTCCGCGGGACTCCCGTTGATCGTGACTCTCCCGTCTGCAGTCAGACGGTCCGCCTCTCTGCGGGAACAGAATCCCGCGTCACTCAGATATTTGTTTACTCTCATCCGTTGTTTTCCACCTCACAGGACAACAAAAGCAGTTTTGCACATCTTCCGGACGGTCCGTTCCTTTGTACAAAGCTGCTTTTTTGTTTCCTCTATCTTTGACCAGATTTACTGAAGGCTTTCCACATATGCTTTCAGATCCGCATCGCTCTCCAGCGCCTGCTCATAAGAAGCCTGCACATTTCCTACCAGCGCCTTTACTTCTTCCCGCTCCAGCGCGCTGCTCATCGCCTCCGCAATCTGCGTATCGCTTTCCACGTCCGATGCGATCACCAGATTCCCTTCCTCATTGGTGTACATATACAATTCCATCAGCATCGGAAGCTGGGTGTCAATCTCCTTATATTTACAATTATAGCTGACAAACGCAACGTACGTTCCCTCCGTCGGACCATCCAGTGTGTACGTGATAATATCATTGTAGCTTTCCACTTGATCCTCTGCCGTGATCTGGGCTTCATCTTCTGCAGGAAGCGTATCGACTGCCTCTTTGATCGTCCCGATATCCTTGGAAGCCAGCGCAGTAAAATAAGTGGTCGCCACCGCGCTTACCTGTGCATTATTTTCCGCCGCAAACTCTTGTCCCGGCTCGCCGGCGCTCTGCTGTCCATCCTCCTGACCGGACTCACCGGCAGGCGTTGGCGTCGCAGTGACCTGAGCATTTCCCCCGGCCCCTTCCTGATCCGAATTGGAAGAAACCAGATGTACAACCAGCAGTATCAGGCCGACTACCACAAGAATCGCCAGAATCAACAGCATATAACGCAGATTATCCGAAACCCATTCCCTGAAACGGTCTTTTCTCGACATTGGTTTTGCCATATTCTACCCTCTCTTTTCCTTCTTTTTTACGATAGCACAAAACCCCTATTTCCATTTCTGGAGATAGGGGCTGTCACACGCGTCTGGAGGGATTCGAACCCCCGCCACACGGTACCGGAAACCGTTGCTCTATCCCCTGAGCTACAAACGCTTACATCCACGAAACTCTCAGCAAAATCTTCTGAGTATTCCCTGAATAAGTATTGATTTATCTGCTGTCCATAAAAGCATTTGCGTCTCTTACTTTTACGATACAACATTGTTATCATACTACATTCAGCGAATCTTGTCAACTGCCTCTCGCCGAAAAGTCAAAAACCAGAATGGCACCGCAACAGTCCAGCCAGCTGAACTGTTACGGCATCCGCCCCATCCCTCAGAACACAATCTGATTCAAAGTCCTGCTGTAAAGATACGCCTGATTGGCAAGGATCTCCTGAGGCTCTACCTGGGTCTGATTGATATCCGTTACCATCTCTTTGAGTATGTCCCTGCTCACTGTCTCATCTGCCGGCACAAGGATACATTCATGAACACTGCTTGGAAGTATATAGAAATCACCGCCGAATTTTTCCGACAATTCCTTCAGCATACCGGGATATCGGATACAGATCGCGCCGAAGGTTTTCTTCTGGTTTGTCAGTACATACATGGGAAATATCCGGTATTCCGCCTCATCCTCTGTTTTCGCTACATCAACATCCGCATTCAGAAAGCACTCCCGGAGGATCTCTCCCATAGGACGCAGGCTCGCCTTCAGATCTGAGACGGTATTCTCCCACGCCTGACGGTCCAGCTCTTCCCCTGTGATCCCCCACATCTCCAGATGGTTTTTGTTGATCAGTATCGTAGCCTGCCCGCTTCCAACCGAAGCGGTCATATAATAATAGACAACTGCCAGATCCAGATACGTCCGGTAGGGAATCTCCCGGAGTATTTCCCGATTCATTCCGATGTTCACCAGCTTACAGTAAAGATGTTTTTTCGCGTTCTCATAATCCGAAAAAAAATCCGTATTGATATCCAGCAGCGAATCATCCATCTCGTAATAATTTTCCAGCAGGCATGCCGCCAGACGAACCACCGAACTTCCTCCTTGGTAACGCTCATAGAAACTGCCAATATAAATCAGCGGCGCTACTTTACAGTCTTTCCTGGTGATACTGACCGCATCCCTGGATACTCCGTTGTTTTTCTTTATCGTCTGCAGAGCAACCTGATACTCCTCTCCCGCCTGACGTCGGATTTCCTTCAAAAACGCCTGTGTAAAATCTTCATAACTCATGTGCAAAAACCACCTTTCTCATTCAAGACACAAACTTTTCCTCTTCAGAAACTTTATAATTTGGGACAGATTTTCACACAATAGGATGGTTCACCTCCTGTCTCACCTGAAAGCACGATCAAAGCATTATTCAATTATATTCATTACGGAATTTATGGCGACAGCCGCCAGAACACAGAAAGAATATCGCCCTGGAAAAAGAAACTTTCCTGAAAGGTTTTCTGTGAATTTTATTCTAACCGATATACATGCCATTGTCAACCAAAAAGCTGTTTTCAAACACGCTTCACACCCAGACCTGAAAAGCGATTCGCCGGGAATTTATAGAAAATCCCCGGCGAATCGCTCCAATGCCCATCCATAGGCTTCGCTCATTTACTTCAATACTATTTGACAGAACCTGTGATACCTTCCGCGAAGCTCTTCTGCAGGCAGAAGAATACGATCGCAGTAGGAACAGTACAGATAAATACACCAAGCATCAGCATACCGTAATCTACGGAATATCCGCCCAGCAGGTTCGCTACCAGCATTGGCATGGTAATAGACTCATTGGTTTTCAGAATTACCTTCGGCCACAGATAATTGTTCCATGCGTTCATAAAGGTAATGGTCATAGCTGCCGCATAGGTAGATTTCATGGTCGGAATAAACATGCGGAAGAAAATTCCGATCTCGCTGAGTCCATCCATTCGTGCCGCCTCGATCATATCATGCGGGAAAGATCTCGCGCTCTGCCGGAACATCATGATCAGGAACGGTGTGGACAATGACGGAAGCATAACCGCCGTCATTGTGTTAGTCAGTTTCATGGTTGAGAACATCCGGAACAGCGGGATCATGATCGCTGCGAATGGGATCATCATTGCCATCAGCAGAATTGTCATCACGATATCTTTGCCCTTGTCATGATAGATCTCAAAACCATATCCGGCGATCGAACAAATCAGAAGCGCCAGGAATGTCAGCACGATCGCGTTTCTGAAGGAATTGAACAGTGCCCTTGCAAGATCCTGATTTGCGATCAGGCTTTTAAAGTTTTCGACCAGATATCCGCCCGGATAGAGCCGTCCGGCTACAACATCCGTACTCTTGTTGGTTGCACCGCAGAACATATAGTACAGCGGAAAAACGGAGAGCAGAGATACGATGGTCAGAAATGCATACTGGAAAAATTTCTTACCTTTGCTCATCATCGTTCATCACCTACTTTCATCTGAATCACTGCCAGAACCGCCACCATGATCAATACGATAATCGACATTGCCGCCGAATATCCGAAGTTGGGGCTCTGCACGAAGGACATGTTATAAATGTAATGGGACAATGTCATGGTTGCCTGTCCAGGACCTCCGTTAGTCAGGTTCATAGACTCATCAAACAGCTGCAGAGTACCGTTTGTTGACATGATCGCCGTCAGAAGGATCGTCGGCTTCAGCAGCGGCACAGTAATCTTAAAGAAAGACTGTCTCGGGCTCGCACCGTCAATTTTCGCAGCCTCATAAACAGAATACTCAATGTTCTGAAGACCTGCCAGATAAAAGACCATATTATATCCGGTCCAGCGCCAGATCAGCGCGATGATGATAACCGCACGTGCTGTCCACGCATTGGCAAACCACATCACGGGTTCCATACCGATTCCACGGAGAAGTGTGTTGACCAGGCCATCGTTGGCGAACATGGAACGGAAAATCATGGAATAAGATACCAAGGATGTTGCGCACGGCAGAAAGATCATCGTACGGAACAGTCCCTTGAATCTCAAATGTTTGTTGTTCAGCATGGATGCCAGGATCAGCGCCAGGATCAACATCACCGGTACCTGAATGATCAAATAAAATATGGTGTTGAAAAGACATTGACGGAATGTGGCATCCTGAAGAATACGGGTATAATTGGTAAGACCTCCGAATTTCAGATTAATGCCCAGACCTGTCTGCAGCGACAGAATAAACGCCTGGATCATCGGATAGAAACTCATCCAGGCGATCAATGCAGTGGCAGGGATCAGAAAAACCCATCCGGTCAGATTATGTCTTCTCTCAAGTGAAAGTTTCTTTCCTGAACCTTTCATAGGACTTCCTCCTTACTATGTGAAGAGCAGAAAGTTTTCTGCATGCCAGATGATACAGGAAAAGGCCTGCTGCCATCTCCGACAGCAGACCTTCCGTACGTCGTCTATACTCAGCCGCCCATATTGAATTCTACAGTATCCTGAGCTTTTTCAATTTCAGAATCCATATCTGCACCCTGCTGTGTGATTGCAGACAATGCAGTTCCTACAGCATTACGTGCGTCATAGTAGAACGGTCCGGTAACATTGGATGGAGTCTGCTCTGAGAATCCAAGGATCTTGCTGTTCACCGCATCTCCTCCGAAGAATTCAGAAGGCTCTGCGTATACGTCAGATTCTTTTGCCGGTGACCAGGTAGCGATTGCTCCGGTACCTGCGGTCAGCAGATCGTCATACAGCTCTGTGCTTCCTGCAAAGGTAGCATTCAGGAAATCCATTGCCAGTTCCGGATTGTCGCAGTTGGAAGAGATTGCCCAGGAAGAACCACCGTTGTTGGAGTAGTTGGTAGCATTTTCCTGTCTCTCCAGTCTCGGCATATTGGTGATCGCCCATTTTCCGGACTGATCTTCCTGTGCCGTGATGGAGGCCATGATCCAGCAGCCGTTGATGGAACTTGCTACTGTTCCGTTATTCAGAGATGCTACGTACTGATCCCAGTCGGTAACCTCTACCAGAGTTCCGTCTTCTACCATCTGTACATAAATTTCCATACACTCTTTCAGTGCGTCGTTTCCAACAATATTTACGCTTCCGTCTTCATTAAACAGAGAAGCTCCGCAGGACTGCAGCATCTCCATGATCAGGTCCGGAGAACCTGCCTGGGAAGTAAGGATCGGCTGTCCTGTTTTTTCTTTGACAACTTTTGCCTTCTCCATGAAATCACTCCAGGTAATATCCGTAAAGTCATCAATCGTAAATCCTGCCTGCTCCAGATAATCCGTCCTGTAAGCCGCGATTACCGCACCGTTATCAAACGGAACACCGTAGTTCTTGCCGTCCACTACGGAGTAAGCAACTTTTGCTTCTGCAAATTGTGAAAAATCAACGCCTGAATCTGTCAGATCGGTGAAGATATCCGGATAGTTGGCAACATATTTCTGGAAAGAGTTGTCCTGCATCAGGAAGATGTCCGGCAGAGTGCTGTAATCACCTGCGGATGCCGCTGTTGTCAGGTTTGTCTCGATATCATCGGACAGAACTTCTGTAACTTCAACCTTGAATCCTTCATGATCCTGCGCATAAATCTCAGCCGCTTTCTCGATCGCGTATACGTTGAAGTTCGGGTCCCAGGTCCATACGGTCAGGGTGTTGTCACCGGATCCGCCGCCTTCCGAAGACGCAGTGCTTCCACTGCTGCTTCCGCTGTCTCCGCCCGATCCGCCGCAGGCTGTCATTGACAGCACCATGGTTGACGCAAGAAGCAATGCAATTACTTTTCTTTTCATTCTGATATACCTCCCTTTGTCTTTTTATACATATTGACGTATTATTTTTTGTCGCGCGCGTTATTCTTTCGTCGATATGTATATTTTTTTGTTTCTCCCATCGATGTTTATGGGCATATTATACCACAATGAAATTCTATTATGTAAGCGTGTTCAACCACATACTATGCAAATTCGAACATCATAGTCCCATTTCTATCGTTTTCAAGGATTCGGCGATATCACCATCCCTCTTCGGCTTTCACGTCACAATTTAACAATTTACCTTCATAATTTGCCGATGACCGTCTCCATTCGCTCGGCGAAACACCCATAATCTTCTTGAAATTTCTGTTAAAAGTAGACAAAACATCAAACCCCGTGCGGTTTGCAATTACGCTCATGGAGTCATTGGTTTTCTGCATCAGTTCACAGGCCATCCGGATTCTCACCAGGTTGATATACTCCGCGGGCGGCATCTGCATACACGCGTGAAACACTCTTCTGAAATGCGTCTCGCTGATATGGCAGCGCTGCGCCAGGTCCTGGATGCGGATCTCCTGGGCAAAATTATCACTGATATAATCCAGCGCCATAGAGATCATCGGCTGATATTTTTCCGGACCTGTCCGATTCTCTGTCTCATTTACATTCACTCTGGCAATTTCCAGCAGCAGAGCCAGGAGAAGGCTTTTTACCTCATCCAGATAATATTCCTCCACGTTTCTCATCAGTTCTATAATATGGCGGATGATCCCCGCCATAACAGGCAGCTGGTTCACATGATAGAGCTGTCCGCTTTTTGAAATTCTCCGGATCAGTTCCTGTGCCTTTCGCGGATTGTCCGCATACTGCTCCCGCAGGAAATTGTCCGTATCGATAAACAGATATTCCCAGCTGCTTTCCGTGTCTGGTTCATTGACGGTAGCATGAGGATAGCTTTTGGGGATGATAGAAAACATGTCCCCCTCAAACCGCTGAGAGTACTCCGCGTTTTCCAGAAACATCTCCCCGTTTCCAGAGTAACAGAATCCGACTTCCATATAATTATGGAAATGAAGGCAGTCCCCTTTTTTCTGTCCGTTAGCGCTGTGGATCCATTTCTCCCCAAGCAGCGCAAGCAGCGGTATACCGGGCGGCAGCTCATAGTACCGGAACTCCACTTTCTCTTTTTTCCTTCTGCTCAATTTCCGTTTCCTCCATAAGAAGTGAAAAGGCCGCCGTCCGAAAATGACTTCAGAGACAGCAGCCTTTTCTATTGTTCTGTTATTTGCCAAGTTTTCTCTGGATGAATTTTGTAATCTCCATGACTGGAATGATGATAAATCCAAGCGCCATCGCAATCGCATACTCCATAAGACTGATATGCTCGAAGGAGAATGCATTGGAAAGGAACGGAATGTAAATAACCGCCGTTGTAAGCAGCAGAGCGAGAATCATCGCTCCCCAGATATATTTGTTCTTGCTGCTGAGACGGAAAATAGATCCTCTTCTGGAACGCATGTTGAAGGAGTGGAAAATTTCCACCATGGACAGTGTCAGGAAGGCCATTGTCATACCATCCGCGCTGTTGACGATCTCCCATCTTCCGGACTCGATATAATGTCCGATGAAATATGATCCCAGGGTCAGAATGGTGATCCATACACCCTGATAAAATACGTCAAATCCCATACCGCCGGCAAAAATACCTTCTTTGGAATCTCTCGGCGGTTTCTGCATGCTGTCTTTTTCGCTCTCTTCCATACCAAGAGCCAGAGCCGGGAAACAGTCTGTAATCAGGTTGATCCAGAGCAGGTGTACCGGCTGCAGAATCGTAAAGCTCATCAGTGTCGCAAAGAAGATAGACAGTACCTCGGCAAGGTTCGCGGAAAGCAGGAACTGGATTGCCTTACGGATATTGTCGTAAATTCTTCTTCCTTCTTCTACTGCAGATACGATGGTCGCAAAGTTATCGTCCGCCAGAACCATATCCGCAACATTCTTGGTAACGTCGGTACCGGTGATACCCATGCCGACACCGATGTCCGCGCGTTTGATGGAAGGCGCGTCGTTGACGCCGTCGCCCGTCATCGCGGTAATCTTGCCTTTCTTCTTCCATGCGTCTACGATACGTACTTTATGCTCCGGCTGAACGCGGGCATATACAGAATATTTTTCAATCTCTTTGTCAAGATCGCTGTCGCTGATTTCATTCAGCTGGGAGCCAGTGATTGCCTCGCTGGCATCTTTGATGATTCCAAGCTGTTTCGCGATGGCAACCGCTGTATCTTTGTGGTCACCGGTAATCATGATCGGACGGATTCCCGCGCTGCGGCATTCCTCGATCGCATCCTTAACCTCCGGACGGATCGGGTCGATCATGCCGGAAAGTCCTACAAAACAAAGATCCTGCTCCAGAAATGCAGGTTCGCTGTTCTCCGGCGCCTTGTCCCACATTCTCTTAGCCGCTGCCAGCACACGAAGCGCCTGGTCAGCCATTCCCTTGTTCGCTGCAAGGATCTCTTCTCGCATTTTCTCGGTCATCGGAACTACTTTTCCGTCAACCCATGCATTGGTACACCGTTTCAGGATTTCATCCGGCGCACCTTTGGTAAACTGAACGATCGTGCCGTCCGCGGTCTGATGTACGGTGGACATCATCTTACGTCCGGAATCGAACGGAGCCTCCATAATACGCGGATACTCTTTTTTCAGTTCGTTCTTCGGGCACTGCATCTTTGTCGCGTCGTTGACCAGGGCACACTCGGTCGGCTCTCCTACCGCCTCTCCGGTCTCGTCCTGCTCTGCGTCAGAGCAAAGCGCCATCGCTTTTGCAAGTTCCATTTCATCGGAAGCGGAATGCTCCACAACCGTCATCTTGTTCTGTGTCAGAGTACCTGTCTTATCGGAGCAGATAATCTGGGTACATCCCAGTGTTTCCACCGCGGTAAGTTTTCGGATTACCGCGTTTCTCTGGGACATCTTTGTAACTCCGATCGAAAGAACGATCGTTACAACGGCTGCAAGGCCTTCCGGAATCGCAGCTACCGCCAGGCTGACCGCTACCATAAAGGTATCCAGCATGCCTTCTCCGGTTATATCCGGATATGCACGGAACAGATCCACCGCGAAAATAATCGCACAGATACCGATAACCAGTATAGTCAAAATCTTGCTCAGCTGGTTCAGCTTGATCTGCAGCGGTGTCGCGTCATCTTTTGCATTTGCCAGGGCATCGGCGATCTTACCCATTTCGGTATTCATTCCGGTACCGGTAACTACGGCGCGTCCGCGTCCGTATACCACAGTACTTCCCATATACATCATATTCTTCCGGTCGCCCAGAGGAATGTCTTTCTCTCCGTTCAGTTCGAGAACGTCCGCCTTCTTGTTTACCGGCACAGACTCTCCGGTCAGCGCAGCTTCCTCAATCTTCATGCTGGCGCTTTCCAGTACACGGGCATCTGCCGGAACCGCATCGCCGGCCTCAAGGACGATCACATCGCCCGGTACCAGTTCTTCGCTTTTTACTGTGACCTGATGTCCGTCACGGATGACTTTCGACGTGGCCGCCGTTATTTCCTGCAGCGCGGCGATTGCTTTTTCCGCCTTGCTCTCCTGTACAACGCCGAGAACCGCATTAATAATAACAACGATCAGAATAATGATTACATCCGCGAATGACTCTCCGGAGTAAAACGCTGTCACACCTGAAATCAAAGCCGCAACGATCAGGATGATGATCATCGGATCTTTCAGCTCTTCAAGAAAACGAACGATAAGCGGTGTTTTCTTTCCTTCTTTCAGTTTGTTTTTGCCGTACTGTTCCAGTCTTGCGCTCGCTTCCGCGGAACTCAGACCGTTTTCCTGGCTCTTCAAAGATTCCAGTACTTCCTGGCTCTCCTGTAAGTATTCCTTCAAACTCTGTTACCTCCATTCCGGCAGTATTCTCTGTGAGCAGTTTCCTGCTTCCCTACTGCCGCTCTTGATTTTCTGTTACTGTCCGGCACATCCGGAGCATCCTGGGCAGCCGGACGCGATCCGGTCATCCGCCAGATAATCCAGCGCTTTTGTGATACAACATACTGCATGGGCTGAGATCCCTTCTCTGCTGCCAGTAAAGCCGAGACCTTCCTCCGTAGTCGCCTTCACGTTCACCTGATCTTTCTCCAGATGCAGCGCTTCCGCGATATTTTCCACCATCGTGTCAATATAAGGCAGAAGTTTCGGCTGCTGCGCAATCACGGTCGCATCAATATTTTCAATCAGGTACATCCGCTCTTCCAGCATTTTTCCAACCTGCCGGAGCAGCCCGATGCTGGAAGCTCCCTCGTAAGCCGGGTCATTGTCCGGAAAATGGCGCCCGATATCCCGAAGGGCCGCCGCTCCAAGAAGCGCGTCCATCACTGCATGTACCAACACATCCGCATCCGAATGTCCCAGCAGCCCGTGGGTGTAGGGAACTTCCACCCCGCCCAGTATCAGCTTTCTGCCTTTCACCAGACGGTGTACATCATATCCCATTCCAACTCTCATTCAAGCACCTCCCTTCTCTAGGCACCGCTGCCTGTGCTCCTGGAGCATGTCTGCAATGTCTGCAATGTCCGCATAAAGCGGATCAAACGATATCCGAAAATCATTTTCAGACAGGCTCCAGAAACACAGGCTGCCGCCTTGTTTCATTTATTTTGTGGTCCACTGAAGCATCTTACTGATTCTCAGGAAACTCAGACGATTTCTTACATAAGGACAAAGCTGCAGGGTCATCGGAACCAATTCCCGGGAAATTCCAACCTGCTCCGGCTCATAACAGCATCCGGCTTTCTGCAGGATTTTGACCAATTCTCCGGAAGACGGAACTGTATACAGGATCTTTGCGATCTCCGGAAGAAGTTCCATCAGTTTTTCCGGCTCCACCAGATCCAATGGATCCGGCGTATTCTCCTGCACAGCCGATTCCATCAGACCCTTTTTCCCAAAAGTGTCCCGTAGAAGATCCGTCTCCAGTCCGTGATACGGTTTCAGACGGCACTCTCCTTTTTCAATAGCCTGTGCGATCTCTTCGTACCGCTTTCTGACCATCACCAGCCCCACGGAAACTTTTTCTCCGTGAAGGGCATCTACCTTATCATTGATGACTTCCATTTCCCACAGGTGAGAGACATGGTGTTCCGCACAGGAAGCCGGACGGGAATTCCCGACCATCTGCATCGCGATACCGGACAGCAGAAGCGCATACATCAGCTGCTCAAATGCCTCCGGATCACCTTCCTTCAGCTCCTCAATCAGTCCGACGGTCTTTTCCAGCGCCTCTTCCTCCAGCGCGATCGTCTTCTCACAGATATATTCGTCTGTCACAAGCGCCGCGATCTTCCAGTCCGCCAGCGCAATGTACTTGCCCAGCAGATCTGACATTCCCGATGCCGTCAACCGATACGGAGCTTTGGAAAAAATATCCGTATCCGCAAAAACATACAGCGGTCCCTGCGCCGGAACTGTCTTTTTCATCCCATTCCATGTCATTGCAGCAACGTTGGACAGAAAACCATCCACACTTGCGGCCGTTGGCACAGAAATAAACGGAATACCCCATTTATGTGCCACATAACGGCTCAGGTCGTGAATCGTTCCGCTGCCTACCGCAAGGATCAAATCTGTCTCTTCCGGAAGTATCTCCTCCAGGATTTCTACGCCATGGTTGTCCGCATGAAGATCTTCACAGTCAAGACATACGGATTCGCAGATCTCCTCCACGTCTTCCAGCGCTTCCAGCGCAGCCTCCTTTGTATTTTCATCCCAGACGATTGCCGGAGCGGCAAAATCCCGAAGTTCCCCTTCGGTCAGCATTTCATACAGTTTTCTTGAGGCTCCGGATTCGATCCAGATTCCCTTCACCGTGATCTCATGCTGTCTCCTGCAGGAACAGGGACCCTGAAACTGCTCCACGTCTATTTCCATTCTCTTCACCCTTTCCTTCCCTTTAAAACCTTAATTGAAACCATAAATCTTCTGCGCCAGCTTGTAGCCGTAAACCGCGATTTTCTGGCTTGGACGGCTCTTGGCGCTCATGATCGAACCGAGAAATCCATGGCGGATCCTGAAATAATCCTTCGGATCCTGCGTTTTCAGGTATTTCCACAATTCCTCTTTCTTTTTGAGGTTCTCTTCCATCTCTGAACGCATCATCATTACCGAAGACACCGTCATGATGATGCTGAGATAATTTACCATATATTTTCTAAGCTGCTTATTCAGGTTTTTCTGCTGTCCCATATAGTCGATCATCAGACGGTTGACCCGGATCTGCTGATCGATCCTGCCGATCATCACCTGCTCATTGACGGACTGATCGCTGCGGCCGATAAAGTAACGGTAAAAGTTCACGTCCGCATAATACATGGTCTTCACATACGGGAACGGAACGAACGCTACCAGGTTATCCACATAAAAAGTATGTTCCGGCAGACACAGTCCACAGTCCCGGAGGAGCTGGGTCCGGAATATCAGGGAATGCATCAGGATATACCGGGTTTTGCCCAGCGACTTGGTGTCATTCCATCCGAAAAACGTATCTTCCGGAAGCGAGTGCACATAGCGCATCACTCTCTTTTTCTTTGCTCCCACTTTCTCGTACACATAGTTGCTGATCAGCATATCCAGTGTCTTGTCACCCCGGACTGCTTCCTCGAGAATCCCGAGGATTTTCCGGTAAGCTTCTTCGTTTACCCAGTCATCGCTGTCCACAACCTTAAAATAAAGTCCTGTGGCATTGGCGAGTCCCGCATTTACAGCACCTCCGTGCCCTTTGTTTTCCTGATGGATCGCCCGCACGATCGTCGGATACTTTTTTGCGTATGCATCCGCGATTTCCGCAGTACGGTCTTTGGAACCGTCATTGACGATCAGGATCTCCACATCCTCTCCCCCCACCAGAAGAGAATCGATGCACTTTTCCATATACGCCTCTGAGTTATAACAGGGTACGGCAAAAGTCAGTATTTTCATGATTCCTTTTCCTTCTTTATTTTTTATCCTGGTATTTTTCCTGACCAAGGCGCAGGTCCATATAACTGGCATAGGCAGCAAACGCCGCCGGCATCGGATAATGTTCCTGAGCCTCCTGGGTTTCGACAAAAATGAGTTCTTTGTCAAACGCAGTCTCCGGCTCGGCAATCTTCACCACATATCCGGTCATATGCCATTCCACATGAGAAAAAATATGCTTTGCATCCGGCAGCGGCAGAATCTGCAGCGGCATCAGCCCTCTCTCTTCCACAAAGGAAAGTACCTGGTCTTCCATCAGGCGTCCCTCCGTGTTTGGAAATTCGTAAAGCCCTGCCAGCAAACCCTGTTCCGGACGTTTTCTCACCGCCACATGGCGGCCGTCCAGAATCAGAAGAACGGTCCGCTCTTCGATTCTTCTCCTGGTTTTCTTTTCTTTCACCGGATATGCTTCTATGGTGCCCGTTTTTCTTGCCAGGCACTCTTCTTTCACCGGACATTTTTCACACAGCGGCGCACCGTTGGGTACGCAGACAATCGCGCCAAGCTCCATCAGCGCCTGGTTAAACGCTCCGGACCTTCCTTTCGGCATAACGGCCAGCAGATCTTTTTCCACCCGGCTGCGCACGGACTGCTTCATGATGTCCCCGTCATCCATACGGATCCTTGCCAGGACACGAAGCACATTTCCATCCACCGCAGGCACCGGGATCTCATAGGCGATGGACGCGATCGCGCCCGCCGTATAATTTCCGATCCCCGGCAGTGACTTCAGCGCCTCATAATCCGCCGGAAGCACACCATCATACTGTTCACAGAGGATAACTGCCGCTTTCTGCATATTTTTCACACGATTGTAGTATCCAAGTCCTTCCCACAATTTCAGAAGCTTTTCCTGCGGATATTCCGCCAGATCCTTCACCGTCGGAAGGGTGCTGGTAAACCGTTCAAAAAACGGCTTTACCGCCTCCACCCTGCTTTGCTGGAGCATGATCTCCGACACCCAGATGTGATATGGATCTCTGTGGGCTCTCCACGGAAGGTCTCTGTGATTTTTTTCATACCATCCAAGCAATGGTTCAATAATGTTTTCAAGCATATAGATTCTCCTTTGTATATTTTGCCACACTTTCATCAAAAATGCAAAATAAACATTGCTTTTCTTTCTCATTTTGATTAGAATTAAGAAACAAAACAAGAAAGCTGAGGAAAAAAACGTGATTGACAGTATCATCTTCGATGTTGACGGTACCCTGTGGGACTCCACAGATATTGTTGCCCGTGCCTGGAACCGTATTCTGGAACAGGAAACCAACCTGGAACCTACGCTTACCGGCGCTACGCTGAAAGGCCTGTTCGGCCGCCTGCTGCCGGACATTGCCGCCGTGATCTTTGAAAAATATGAAAAACAGCGTCAGCTGGAACTGATCGACCTTTGCTGTGAGGAAGAACACCGGGAACTTCTCGCACATCCTGCTCCGGTCTATGAAACTCTGGAGGAAGCGCTTCAGATCCTGTCCCAACGCTATCCTCTATACATCGTCAGCAACTGTCAGGCTGGCTATATCGAAGTTTTCCTGAAAGCGACGGGACTTGGACGTTATTTCCAGGATCATCTCTGCCCCGGAGATACCGGCAAAGCCAAAGCCGAGAATATCCGCACCATCGTACGTCGCCATGGTCTGAAATCCCCAGTCTATGTGGGCGATACCTCCGGTGACCAGAAAGCCTGTCAAAGCGCCGGTGTTCCCTTTGTCTTTGCCTCCTACGGCTTCGGCACTGCAGAGCAGCCGGAATATACGATCAAAAAGCCGCTGGATCTGACCAGCCTTTTCTGAATTTCCAGAGCAAAGAAGAGAGTGGATCAAAGAATTGTCTTTGAAACACCCTCTTCTTTTTTATTTCATCTTTTCTGTATCTTTGGAAACTTTATTGCTGCGGGACTTCCGGCGCCTGTGTCACCTCCGGTGCGGAAGTTGCTTCCGGTACCTGTGTCGCCTCCGGCGGTGTTGCTTCCGGTGTCGCCGGTACTTCCGTCGGTGTCGGTTCCGGTGTCGCCGGCGCTTCTGTCGGCGTCGGTTCCGGTGTTGCCGGCGCTTCCGTTGGTGTCGGTTCCGGCGTTGCCGGCGTTTCTGTCGGCACAGGCGTTGCAGTTGGAGTTTCCGTCGGTGCCGCAGTTGCCGTCGGTGTCGCGGTTGCCGTCGGCGTTGGTGTTGCAGTCGGTGTCGTCTCAGTCACAGCCGCACTTTCCGGCAGGTTCTGTGCCGCGCGTTCCGCGGAATCATCCCTTACAGAATATTTTTCCGAATAATAAACAATGATTGGTGTTCCCACCTCAATGTTATTATAAATCTTTTTCGCTACACTGAGAGGAAGGTTGATACATCCATGCGATCCACTATTGATATAACGGGTTCCGCCAAAGCTGCTTCTCCATGTGGCGTCATGCAGTCCGATTCCTCCGTTGAACGGCATCCAGTAGGTGACATCCGATTCCCACTCGTAGCTTCCGTCCGCCTGTTTGGGACCTCTCAGCGTTTTCGGACTGGTCTTGGAAACCAGCTGGAAAATGCCGGCCGGTGTATAACGGCTCTTCACCATTTTCCCCGTCACACAGCTGCTGTCCACGATCAGCGAACCATCTTTGTAAAACCAGACATGCTGGCGGCTGACATCAATCTCCACATATGTATTGCCAAAGCCATTGTTGTCCGATGCAAATTCTCTGCTGGCGTAAACCGGCTCTCTTGTTGTTGTCAGATGCTCCTCGATATCCTTTGCCAGCTGTGCCGCCTCCTGTTCCTGATCGATCTTCCATCCATAGTTGGACTGGGTCACCTTGACGCCCTCATCGATCCCGGTGGCAGGGAATGTCTGCGCCTCACCGTAAGTGTCCACTGCTTCTGCAAGGCTTGCCACATATTCATTTAATTTCTGATTCCAGACTTCGTCGTTTTTGGAATAACTTCCATTTTCATCCACAGACAGCCAGTCCTTCATTGTATTTCCGTCCAACACCTGTGTCTGACCATCCGGGAGCTGATAGGTAATGCTCGCGCTGACCAGATCGTTCAGCTGTGCTGCCTGCTCCTCCAGATTTGAATCTGCCGCAGTGATCTCCGGCTCGCTGTAAACCCCTGCTTCATCCATATCCAACTCTGTGACACCCTTTGCAACGGCATCTGCGATCACAGCTTTTGCCTGATCCACATCCAGCTGTGTCCCCTGATTCTCTTCCGTCACAACGAATCCATCGCTCTGATACTGAATCTGAGCATTTGTCGGTGCCTGCATCTGATCCGCCTGAAGCTGCTGGAACTGACTGACCTGTTCCTCCAGTTTCGCCTCGTCATATTGCATAGTCACGTTGATCTGATGCTCTTTATTCCTGGAATTTTCCATCAGCCATGCAAACGCATTCTGCTTTTTCAGCAGATCCTGAACGCTGCCGTCCGGCTGATACCGATAATCGATCGTATTTCCCTGTATCTGCTGATCTCCGTTGCGGAAATGGATATCAAGCGTATAATTCTGTGCACTTTCCTCAATCACTTTTTCCACCTGCTCCGCAGTCATGCCGCTGCTGTCCATTCCGTTGATCACAGTTCCATCGAAAAAGTGACTGGTGAAATAAAAGGCACGGTAACCGTAAATTCCAGCCAGAAGAACCACTGCCACCGCTGCAACGATGCCAAAGATCATCAGTTTCTTTTTCCCTCCTTTTCTGCGGGGACCTTCATCCTCATCATCGTCCTCATCGTATTCGTTGTCGTATTCATCGCCGTCGTAATCGCCGTCTTCGTCCTGTTCTTCTTCGTCCTCTTCCTCTTTGGCATAGGCATGCGCCGGAATTTCTCCCATCGTATCCCTCACCAGTTTCTGGACTGCCTCCTCGACCTGATCCCCTACGCTGATGTCTTCTTCCTCATCCGCGCCGGGAATGTCGAATTCCAGCTCTTCCCACTCCTGCTTCTGATCATCGTCAAATTTCATTTTCATACTCCTCTTAAAACCTTTGCGGACACTTTCTGCCCGCCGTTATATTTTCTCTCCTTCTGCTGCACGATAAAGTATATCATAAATTTTAGAAATTAGTGATACAAAATCCATTTTCGTGGAAATTTCAGATTTTCGTCAGTTTTTCGTAATACTTTTGGGCCTGATTACCCGTTGAACAATATCCGCCAGAAAGATGCCCACAGCAATTGAACCAGCAATCTGCAGAGTCTGCATAATATAATGGTTCACCAATGCCTGATCTCCCTGGACCGCATTGTAAGCAATCTCATACATTCCCGCACCCGGTACCATTGGAAGAATTCCAGGAATCAGGAACAATGTCACCGGCGCCCGGAAACATCTTGCCAGGATCTGCGAGATGACCGCAGCCGTCAGCGCCGCCAGAAAATTTGCAGTTGCCACGGCATCCGTAAAGTGCCCTGCCGCCAGATACACACCCCAGGCAGCTGTTCCGACCAGCGACGAATACACCCAGAGCTTTTTGGGAATATTCAGAAGGATACAGAATCCAAGGGTTCCAAAAAAAGCACCGATCAGCTGTAACAGAACTTTACCCATAACTATCGCCTCTCTTTTCTCATAATGCGCCCCGGAACAGCGCCATGGAAATGCCCACACCGATCCCGATCGCCGCTGCGGTCACAAATGCCTCCAGCATCCGCGCGGAACCGGAAATATAATCTCCGTGCAGAGTATCATAGATTGCGTTGGTGATCGCCACTCCCGGCACCAGCGGCATGATGGAACCGATGATGATGGAATGCAGATCAAAATTCCACGGCCACATCCTGGTACACAGAATCGCAGTCACTCCGATCAGAAAAGCTCCGATGGCATTGACCAGAAACACATGCAGATGGATCTTTCTGCATCCCCAGACTCCAAGACCGCTGATCAGCCCGGCAGCCGCCGCAACCACAGCGTCAGGCACCGCCGCGCCGAACATCAGTGTAAATCCGGTCGTCAGGATCATATAGCCCAGAAGATGCGCTCTTGTATCCCCCGGCTCCCGGTAAATTTTTTTGACTTCCCGGAACATCTCTTCCACGGTCATTGCACCACAGCAGAAATTTCTGGAAATCTGATTGATCCGGTCCACCCGCTCCAGGTTCATCGAACGGTTCTCTATCCTTCGCACGACCGTCATGGAATCCATGGAAGGGTCATCCAGTGTCACCGTGAAACCGGTGGTCATCGCAAAAACTTCCGCAGTTTTCAGTTTTGACATTTTCAGCATCCGCAGCATGGTATCTTCCACCCTCCAGGTCTCAGCGCCGCTCTCGAGCATGATCTCGCCTGCCATGACAACGGAATCCAACAACAGTTTATAGTCCATTTCCACCTTCTACTCTTGCCAGAGCACATCCCTGCGGTTTCTCCTGTCGCCCGCAGATGTGCCCGGAATCTGACAACATTTAGATAAAAATATCAAAATTAATCCTTTGATAAAACGCATCCCGGATCTCATTGAAGTTCTCCGGATTCCGCCCCAGGATCCACATCAGTTTCGTGAGCACCGCCTCCAGGTTCATTTCACGGGCTTCCAGAATCTGAAATTCATCCTTGATCCTCCGTCCTACCTCATAGATACCCAGATTACTTCCCTCATAGGTCACCTGTGTCGTCATGACCACAGCTTTTCTGCTGTTCTCATAACGCTTCATCAGCCGACTGAACTCATCCAGCAGACTGTCGGGAATTCCTCCGGTTCCGAAGCTTTCCACAATGATGCCGTCGTATCTCTGAAAAATATCCTCCAGCACCGCCGGCTCAATCCCCGGCGTAAGCTTCAGCAGGAACACCCGCGGATTCCATTCACGGTAAAACCGCACCGGCTCCGTATAGTGTTCCGGCGGAATGTAGCGCACCAGATGTTCCCCTCTCATAACGGCAAGCTGAGGATAATTGATACTGGAAAACGCATCATAACTCATGCTCCTGGTCTTCTTCGCTCTGGTTCCGGCAATAATCTTTCCGCCGAACACCAGGCTGACGCCATTGGATTTCTCATCCATCGCATAAATAATGCTGTCTCTCAGATTCATGCTGGCATCTGTGATCTCCATTTCCAGCGGGCGCTGGGAACCGGTCAGCACGATCGGCTTTGGAGAATTCTGTATCAGATAAGAAAGAGCCGCCGCTGTATATGCCATCGTATCGGTTCCATGGCAGATCACAAACCCGTCATATCTGTCATAGTTTTCCTCAATTGCTGCTGCGATCGCAAGCCACTCTTTATAAGTCATATTGGTACTGTCCAGGCTGAACAGGTTCAGCGCTTCCAGATCACATTTCTGCCGGACAGACGGCAGATACTTCATCAGATCTTCCGCTTCCAGAAGGGGAACCAGCCCTTTCTCCGTATTATGCGAAGCAATTGTCCCGCCTGTGGTCAGTAAAAGTATTTTTTTCTTCATTTTTCCCTCTTTCTTGACGCACTTGCTGTGTCATAAAGGTAGATTTGGAAGTCTACTTCCAAACTCATCTCTGCTCTTCTTTCTATTACACTATACCGCTCATTACTATACCGAACATCTGCCCTGCTGTCAATTCCCTCATTGTTTCCTGCTTTCCGGTCCCCTACTTTTCAAATGCTCATTGCCTCCTGCCTCGCGCTCTCAGTTTCCGGATCTTATCCTTCTCTTCCGGAGATACCCGACGAGATTCCAGAATCTTCTGCAGCGCCTTTCTCCAGACATCCTCTTCCAGGCCACAGTGTTCCAGCCACTCCATCACTTCTTCCGGAAAATGAATATAATAGATGGAAACGGCCCAGGCTGCGGCCATCCGCACATAGTATTCCCCGGATCTCATATGCTCCAACAGGTCCAACGCCTGCTTCCGGTATTTCTCGCTGACATAATACTGCAGCATCATCACCAGGGCGAACCGGATTGTATAAGTTTCTCCCGATTGCAGACACTCCAGCAAAAACGGCCACATTTTTTCCGGATATTCCTTTGTTCCTTTCAGACTGCTGCAGAAACTGTCACAGACTGACCAGTTGTCGATGTACGGCAGAAAATCCCGGATCCGCCCTGCCGTCTTCTCAAAGCTGCCGCCGTCAGCCCCGATCACCATCCCCCGCAGCACCACTTCCTCAAACAAACATCCCGGTTCTTCCGCAAGGTACTCCTGACATCCTTCTTTCACGATCACCGCCGCCAGTTTCCGCAGTTTTGGCAGCCGTACTCCAAGAATCCTCTCTTTCGGAACCTCCGGCAGAAGGGACGCGGAAAAATTTTTGTAACCTTCTTCCGCCTCTCGTTTCATCCACGCAAGAATCTGTTCTCTCTTCATCGGTTTCTCCGCTCCAGATCCAGAAGTCTCTCTTTCTTGTCCAGTCCTCCGGCGTATCCGGTCAGGGAACCGTTTTTTCCGATCACCCGGTGGCATGGGACGACGATGGCCACAGGATTTCTGTGATTCGCCATACCGACGGCCCTGGACGCCTTGGGACGGCCGATCTGGCAGGCGATCTCACTGTAACTTCTTGTCTCTCCGTAAGGGATCGTCAGAAGCGCATCCCATACCAGTTTCTGAAACTCGGTTCCCTTCAATTTCAGCGGAAGTTTAAAGGTTTTACGCTTTCCCTGGAAATATTCTTCCAGCTGGCGCGCCGCCTCATCGGATACCTCCGTCCTTTCCTGCTGCTCCTTTTCCTCCGGAGATTCTTCCGCAAAATCAATGCCTGTCACATAGGATCCCTCACACCGGATTTCTATTCTGTTTCCGGCGATCTCATAAATATGGCCTGCAGAAATCTCCTTTCCGTTTTGTTCTTTCTGTTTTTTTTCTTTTTTTATGTTCTCTTCTTCTCTCATTTCTTCTGCTTGCTGTACTTCCTCTAATTTTCTATAATCTTTTGGCTTTCTGTATTTCTTCTGATTTTCTGTACTCTTTTGGTTTTCCGTATTTCGTCTGACTTTCTCTAACCTTATTTTTCCTGATTTTCTGCATTCCTTCTTCTGTTTCCAAAACTTTTTCCATAGTGAAAGGAATCGTAACTATTATATCAGATCATTGAGAAAATTCCATGAAAATCTGAGTAAAAAATATAACAGTTCCTCTTGCCGAATGCCTAAAAAGCCTCTCGAAAATCTGTGAAATCCATTGAAAAAACTGAAAAATCTTTTATAATGAAAAGAAAGCACACAACCTGCTTTACAATATGTAACCAAGGGGGATTTTTCAAATGAAAAAATCATACGAAATCGACATGTGCAACGGTCCGCTGCTTGGAAAGCTGTTAATCTTTGCACTGCCGCTGATGCTGTCCGGAATCCTTCAGCTGCTGTTCAACGCAGCTGATATTATTGTGGTAGGGCGTTTCACCGGAAGCCATGCTCTGGCGGCTGTCGGCTCAACATCTTCACTGATCAATCTGCTGGTAAATCTGTTTATCGGATTTTCCATCGGAGCAAATGTTCTGACTGCCCAGTATTACGGTGCAAAAGATCAAAAAAATATTCATCAGACCATACATACCTCCATTTTGATCAGTCTGATCGGAGGAATCATTTTGATTGCTGTCGGCGTACTGCTTGCCCGACCGCTGCTGGAACTCATGGCTACACCGGAAGACGTGCTCGATCAGGCGACACTTTATATGAAAATTTATTTCTGTGGAATGCCGGCGACTATGGTTTATAATTTCGGAGCCGCCATCCTGCGTGCCATCGGCGATACACGGCGTCCCCTGTATTTTTTGTTCACCGCCGGGGTATTGAACGTTTTTCTGAACCTTTTCTTCGTAATCGTATTTCATATGGGAGTAGCCGGAGTTGCTCTTGCCACCATTATTTCACAGACACTCTCCGCAATTCTGGTTGTGCGATGCCTGACGAACCTGGATGGAATCTGCCGGCTGTATCTGAAGCAGCTGAAAATCTATCCGGAAAAGCTGCTGCGGATCGTTCAGATCGGTCTTCCTGCCGGACTGCAGGGCGCTGTGTTTTCTATCTCCAACGTATTGATCCAGTCCTCCGTCAATTCCTTCGGTTCCATTGCAATGGCAGGAAACACGGCGGCATCCAACCTGGAAGGGTTCGTCTATACGTCAATGAACGCGGTATATCAGACTGCTTTAAGCTTTACCAGCCAGAATATTGGTGCCGGCAAATATCAGCGAATCGGTATGATTCTTCGGCGCTGCGTGGCTCTCGTAACCATCATTGGACTGGCTCTCGGCGGACTTGTTGTTCTGTTTCATCAGCCTCTGCTCAGCATCTATTCCACAGACCCTGAGGTAATCTCCTATGGAACGGTTCGTCTGTTTATCATCTGTCTGCCATATTTTCTCTGCGGAATCATGGATACACTGGTGGGCATGCTCCGCGGTATGAATTATTCCATTCTACCGATGATCGCCTCCATTGTCGGTGTCTGCGGCCTGCGTATCGTTTGGATCTTTACCGTATTCCGCTGGAATCATACGCTGTTCACGCTGTACATCTCTTATCCCATCACCTGGGCACTGACTGCCTGCGTTCATTTTGGCTGTTATCTCTGGGTACGGAAAAGGATCTCCAAACGTGCAGGCGCAGCTTAAATTCCTTTTATAACCCAAATCGCAAAGAGGGAGCCGCTCAATCATTCTGATATGACGATTGAGTGGCTCCCTCTTACTGTGCAGACGTGACTGCACTGCTATTTGGGAACAAAAAAATCCAGAAATCTTCAAAATCAAGCGTGTAAAAAATCTTTTACATGAATTTTCTCTTTTGTAAAAGACATTTGATAGACAGACATACAGCATTTTTGTAAACTCATAAGTGAAGGAGGACACATCCAATGATGATAGCAGAGAAAATTAAAAACGCTCGTATACAAAAGGGATATACACAAGAACAGGTAGCAGAGAAGCTTCTGGTTTCCAGACAGACTGTCTCCAATTGGGAAAATGGAAAAATTTGAAGGGAATCCATTGATTGATTTTATGAACGGAGCATTACCCTGGGTTCTTCTTGGTTTGATGCTTTTATTAGCTATTTTATATCTTAATAAAGAAGAAAAGACATAAAGAATGACCAACTGAAATTATGTATATCGCCCGCGAGAATAAAAAACGCCGGAAGCTTTGAAAACTCAAGGCTTCCGGCACATCCAACAACAGGGGATGAGAGAATCGAACTCCCGCTAAAAGTTTTGGAGACTTCTGTCATACCATTTGACCAATCCCCTACATTTGATATATCGTTTCGATATACCTTCAAAACCGCATACACATTTTGTACATCTGCTATCATACCACACTTTCTTTCGGAACACAAGACCTGGCAGTACTTTTTTCCTGCCCTCTTGGTCAAGCCCTCGACCGATTAGTAACAGTCAGCTCCACACATTGCTGTGCTTCCACCTCTGCCCTATCTACCT
>JACJJN010000080.1 GCA_016899975.1 Lacrimispora saccharolytica
AGATCTGAAAAAGATTTCTGAATGTGAGAAGATCGACGAAATGAAACAGAGGAAAGAAGATATCGAGAGGGCAAGGATTTATCAAAAAATGCTGGAAAGAGAAATGAAGCAATAACCAAAACTCTCTCATTATATAATACGGTTCAGAACAGGAAATGTTACATCAAAAACACAAAAAATAATAGAAACTCTGTTATATATAAAAAAACCAAAAATTTATGTAATAAATGCATAATTGACATTTAATAATACTGAATATTATAATAAATTTAAAAATAAGGATAAAAATATGAAAGGGGGTAGTTCCATTGGCGTTTAAATGTCTTATTTTTGAAATTGTAGAAAGTCCAGTTGAGATGCATAAAGGGAAAAACAGTTGAAAATTAAAATATAAAATGAAATCTTTTCTATAAAGGAGCATGTTTTTTCAAGATCTTCGCATTTTAAAATTCGAAAAAACTGGACATAGTTTCAACAAGGGTAGTTTATGCTTGATTTTAGTTCCTACATAATTAGATAACAGTGGATTTATAATGAGGAGGAAAATATATGAAAAAAATTAAGCTCATTATTGTTACAATATCTATATGCGTTTTGTTCAGTTCGCAAATTGTCTCGGCAGGAACACTGGAAGAAAACCCAATACTTAAAAACTATAGAGAATATGCTGAAGAAAGTCCGTCAGAAACATTTATCGATTTTTATTCCACATTTTATCAGAATAAAGAACAATTCGAAATATACGATACTGATGGTAACAACATTACAAACAGCTTTTATAATGACACATATCATTTTTATGAAAAAGCTGATTATATGGGGTTAAAATCGTATATATTGAATAATGATATTGCTGGCGGAAAACAAAGAATTCAAGAAGTACAAGAAACTCTCCCAGAAACTAGAAGTTTTAAAACAGGCAGTGTTAGTGAACGCTATTTTTATAATGTTTATGAACATCCGGCAGCAGGCGAACTTGAGTATTATATCAAAGGTTCATATAGTTGGAATCTTACTACGGGCAAAATTGCATCACAATCCGTAGCATCTATAGATATTACACGATGTGAATTTGGCTTAGCTTGGAGCCATGCAACAGATCACATGACTGCCGATTCTTGGATTTCAAATGATGGATATACTGCATATTTTAGTGGTTCATTTCATCTGGAAGTAACATTAGGATTTGATATAGCTGGTTTTCCAGTAGGATGGACAGTAGATTGTGGAACCTATTCGGGGACTGCATCAGGAACAGGTCATTAATATATGAATTTTCTTAATGCAATATTCTCTTTTTTTTCCATAATCATACATTTTTCATTTGTTTTAGCTTTATATTATTTATGGATTGCAATTAAAAATATTAAAAAACATCCTCCAAATATCTATCAGATATCTATGGATAAATTCTTATACTGGCTAAAATGGAATAATATCTTTAATATTTTTTTATCCATTTTATATTTATTGCTTTCAATATATTCTTTTAAAAATATAAATATCGGCATTGCAACTTCTTTAATAGGCATTGTTATAGTCTATATATTAAGAATTATAAATAATATAAAGAGAATAAGGTAGCGTATAATTTATCAGTTCTCCAAGCATTTAGCATTGAAAAGGAAATAGCAAATGCCAATATAATCGCAGAAAAAAGAAAGCCTCAGAGCACACAACTCTCGGGCTTTCTTTTTTCTTAGACGGATTATTTATACAAAATAATGGACCTGTTGACAAACTAAAGAGAAATGGCTTTCTGTATGGTATACTTATTATATCAGTGCGAGGTGTGAAATCAGCGTAGCTGATTTCCCCTGACAAGAACGGATGGCTTCTGTTTACTTCGTTGACGATTGGTAACCTTTGGTCTTATGTGATTTCTTTTGGGGTAAGTAATATAAAGTTGGCAGGTACCATCATGGTATAGTGGCTCAGTTGTCAAGACAAAAATCTAAGATTTTTATAATGAACTGATATGGTGGATAAGTTACAGGGAGCA
>JACJJN010000081.1 GCA_016899975.1 Lacrimispora saccharolytica
TGTTTGTTGGTACTTCAATTATACATCATTCTACAGAGGGTGTCTTTCTTTTGTGCAATATTTTGGATTTGCTCATTTATAGTTTATAATAAATCTTTACATAGAACCAGAATACATAAAATAAGTCTCTTAGTTCTTATAACAGTTCATTTTTTATCTGCATCTCTCCCCTCATTTTTATGTTCATATCCTAGCTCTTTTTTAATATCAAAATTTTGAAACCAGAACATCTACTTTATACCACACCTTAAAGATGACTGCATACTTTTCTCGACAAATGGGACAATCATTACAGTCATTATTCCTGCATAGCTTAAAGACTGCCTTGGATGTGCTTCCCAAAATATATAGAATATTAAAGCACCCATCAGAAAGATAACAAAAATCAGCATGTAAGAATACTCTTTTTGAAGCATATAAATCAATCCTAATGCAATAAATAAAAGCATAATCCCATTATATGCCTGCATATAGCAACGTAAGGGATATGATTTACTACCACTGATCCATTGCGAACACAAAGTATCTTCTTCCACATTTTCCGTATATTGTATATATCCCTTTTCTCCCATACACCACACAATAACTTCTTTTTTTGCTGCAAAAAGAAGGTTTCCTACTACCCCCTTCTCTATTATGCGTTTTAACCATACAGAACGATCATTCACCACCTTTTCTTCATGTGTCTTAAAGCTTTGTGTAAATTCTACATCCGAATATAAATATTTTCCATTAGTTTCACTATTGCTTCCCATCATGAGAAAATGTTCTACGGGTATTGCTGTATCCCTTGTATCAAAATCAATATGATAATCATACAAAAAAGACCACATAAAAGCAAACAACAAATACCCCATGCATACACCACCTATAAAACAAAGGAAATCTTTTCGATATTGTCTCCACAATAAAAAGACAACAAATGCCAAAAAAATAAATATGCTAGTCACTCGAATTTTTACCGCAAGACCAATTATAAGTCCTGCTGTAAAATAAATTAAAACCTTTAAAAAAATTCGTTTTTCTGTTTTCCATGCTTTTAGTACTAGTAATACACCAAGCATGGTAAAAGGCATAGATACAGTATCAGTATAATAATAACCCGCATAAGCATATAACATCGGATTAACTAGTAAAAATATCATTAATACTGCCGTAATTCTTATAGAAGTTAATTTTCTTAAAACACCATATGAAAAACAATAGAAAAATAATAGCATAAAAACATTAAAAATACCACCAGCCAAACGATAATCTGTACATCCAAGCGAATTTGCAAATCGAAATACCCAGTAAATTATAATTGCAATAGGTATATTATTAGTATTAAATCCAAAATACTCTTTATCTGTAAATTTTACTATTTTTTGAGTTACCATTACAATATTTTGATCATAAATATGAGATAGATCAACCTTGGGGATTAACTTCATGTGAAAAACAATGTAAATTTGAATACAAAAAGTCGCTAAAATTCCTGATAAAATAATGATACGCAACATCTTATCGCTTAATTTACCAAATAAAAAAACAATCCCCCCAAAAAAAGCACAAAAAAAACAAGCCACAATCAAAACATGTCTTCCATCACATCCCCCCCAAATCCAAGGTTCTGCAAAAGAACCAATACATAAAATTGCTACTATAATACATAAAGCACTAATAACTATCTTTTCAAAAATCTCTTTTCCATTTCGCTTTATTCTAATCACATTTCATTCCTCCTCAAGAACAATCAATTTTTGTCTCATATTTAGATGTAAAATATGTATCAATAGAAATAGGATACAGCTGTATGAGTATATACATCTAACATATAAGATGGTTTTTAATGATAAAGGGAAAAATATACCAAGAAGGTCGTTATTTTATGACTACCTGCCTATAATCACGCAATCTAAAGAATTGGAAATGCACTAGTCAACAAAAACTGGACACAAATTTTAAATATTACCTCAGTATAAATCTGATTTCTGTACAATACGGTGC
>JACJJN010000082.1 GCA_016899975.1 Lacrimispora saccharolytica
TCTTTCGTATTGATTTTAGTATATCAGATTCATTAAAAATTGTCCGAAAAAGTGTCTTAATTTATGAGACCATTATAGAAGACAATTTGGAATATACAGATTTTGTTTCCCTGCATACTATCTCTGAAATTGGCAAAGCAATAGAACAAAATGGATATGAACTGGAGTATATTGGAAACGTATATAAACTTCGCGATCAGTTAGTGCATAACACATTTAATTGCGATCTGATTTTCAATATTGCAGAAGGTTTTGGTTCTAGAAACCGAGAAGCTATTTTGCCAAGCTTACTTGAATTATACCAGATTCCTCACACCGCATCAGATACATATGGTATGAGTATAAATTTAAATAAACATCACACAAAAATTTTAGCAAATTCAATAGATATACCAACTCCAAAAGGAGTTTGTTTCAATACATTGACAGAGGAAATAATTAATAAGATTCCAGATTTAGGGTTCCCTTTTATTTTAAAACCGAACACTGAAGGGGGAAGCATGGGACTTCACCTTATACGTTCTATGGAAGAATTCATCCAACAATCAAATTATCTAATTAAAAGGTATTCTTTTGAACTTTTGGCGGAAGAATACATCGAAGGATCAGAAATAACTGTACCTATAATAGGAAATGGAGAAAAGGCAGAGGCATTAGGTGTCGTGACTATTCTAAATGAGGATGGAACAGATATTAATTTATATAATAATTCATTAAAACAAATTGATAATGTAATAAATACTACAACCTTTAAATACGATGATGAACTTAAGAAAAAAATAATGGATTATAGTGTCAGAATCCATAACTTTTTTGGGTTATATGATTATTCCAGAATGGACTTTCGTATTTCTCAGGATGGACAGCCATATTTTTTGGAAATAAATGCTATGCCTTCTTTATGTAGAGATTGTTCTTTTGAACAGTGTGGCAAACTTGCGGGAATGACCTATTACCAGATTATTGGCCGAATTATAGAATCCGCCCGAATGCGATATGGCATCTGATAATATGGGAAGGTATTCAAGATACAAATACCTCCCCTCTTGATTAAAACGATTTCTTGATATCATAACAATTAAAATCTCTATTGTAATTTATGTCATACTTTAAATAATCAACAAGTTTGAATTTATATTCTTTTTTGATAAAATGACGTTGCGAATAATAATCATGATACATTACCGTAAATGTAATTATTTCGGGATACTCAGAAATATTTTGATTATTTAATAGTAAGAACCGGTAATTACTTCCTGGTTGAAGGATGTTCAAGTTTTCAAAGCCATTTACAAGCTCTTTGGTCACTGATACTTTCACATCATATGCATATGTATTACCCAGATTATGTAGTAATACATAAACCCCCTCTGAATTTTGAATAAGCTCCATAGATAAGAACGCCTGTCCCAATTCTATGCGTGCTCTTTTGGTTTCTTTATAACTAAAATATGAAACAAGTAATGCAATTACAGAAACTATTACTGCTGCAAGATCTATATAGGATTGACTATTCATAATTACCCCCAAAACATGATTTCACATAAATATGATTTATTATTATATATATACTTTTCTAATTCTGTAGGTGCTGGAATTTTTTTCTCTCTAAACTTCGCCATAAATCTATTTTTGCCAAGTTTAGTTTTTAAGTCAATTATATTTTTTTCAACAGAATATAATATTACAGAATGATAAGTACTGCATTCCTTTGCTTTTATAAAATAACTCAAAGCTTCTTCATCATTATTTTCCAGCATACTTAATAAAGCACAATTATAATAAAACTGGCGTAGTTGATGTTGAATATCTGGCCTATCTTTCGAAATACTGTGCAAATCGGAGCGCTCTTTTTTTAGCAGTAACTCTAAAATATTCTTCTCTGCCTTTTATAATGGTCTCATAAATTAAGACACTTTTTCGGACAATTTTTAATGAATCTGATATACTAAAATCAATACGAAAGA
>JACJJN010000083.1 GCA_016899975.1 Lacrimispora saccharolytica
GGGTAGTGTCAAATACTACCTGTTTTTTTTGTATCTAAATCCTTTAAAAACCTTGATTTTAAGGGAAATCTGCAATAAAAAGAGCATTGACCTCCCTTTTCGTGTATAATGTCAGTGACCAAACATCCATTATAGAGAAAGGAGCCAATGCTCATGGACATTATACAATACTTACTCTCAATTATTCAATATCTTTACCAGCAAAACTGCTGGCTGATTAATTTTATCTGTAGATATATCCCCCTTAAGCAGTGGGCCTTTGATGATTCCCATTCCCCCAAATATCAAAAGTTCAAAATTGACGAACTTCCCCTGGTCACTGATTTTCGTCAGGACTGGACTTATAGAGAGCTCATCCCTTACTACGAAAAACGTTATGGTAAGAAGATCCGTCCTGTCAGCCGCCGCTCGGAATGCGACATCCCTGATGACTGTTCCTGTCCCCGCTGTAAGGCTCCAAAGCCGTTTCTCTACAGGAATAACGGCTCCAAAGGGCAGCTCCTCTGCAAAATTTGTGCCGCCAGGTTCTCTCCTTCCGAGAGCCGCTTCTCTTCCCTGAAGCTGCGCTGCCCTCACTGCGGGCATATGCTCGTCCCCAAAAAGGACCGGAAACACTTTATCTTACACAAGTGCGTCAATCCCAAATGCCCTTACTATCTGCATAACCTGAAGAAAGTCGACAAGGCAGACCTGAAAGAAGACTACGGGAAAAATAAATATAAACTCCATTACATCTACCGTGAATTCACGATGGATTTTTTCCGCATGGATTTAAACACCCTGCCCAAGAATGCTTCTTCCCTGAAATTCAGTAAGCACAATGCCCACGTCATGTCCCTGTGCCTGACGCTGCATATCAACCTCGGCCTGTCACTGCGCAAAACCAGTCAGGCCCTTAAAGATCTTTATAACATTCAGATCTCCCATCAGCAGATCGCCAACTACTGTAAGACCGCAGCCATCTGCGTCAAACCCTTCGTCGATCAGTATCCCTATCGCAAAGGGGAAGCCTTTGTGGCCGATGAAACCTACATCAAAGTCCGCGGTATCAAATCCTACGTCTGGCTGATCATGAATGCTGCCTGCCGTTCCATCATCGGTTACCAGGTGTCCGATAACCGTGGAGTTGGCCCTTGTATCCTTGCCATGCGCATGGCCTTTCAGGGACTTAAGAAGCTCCCGGAAAACTTCAAATTCATTGCGGATGGCTACAGCGCCTATCCACTTGCTGCCATGGAATTCGCAAAAAAGTTTGGCAAAGACTTTACGTTCCAAATCACCCAGGTGATTGGACTTACCAACGACGATGCTGTGTCGAAAGAACACCGTCCGTTCAAACAGATCGTGGAACGGCTGAACCGGACCTATAAGGCTTCTTACCGGAAAACCAACGGCTTTGACAACATCGAAGGCGCCAACTATGATCTGGCTCTCTGGGTTGCCTACTATAACTTTCTGCGCCCACACAAACACAATCGTTATAAAGTTCTTAACGAAGTGGAGATGCTGCAGGGTGCCGACAACATGCCCGGCAAGTGGCAGCTTCTCATCTTCCTTGGCCAGCAGACCATCCTGAATATGCAGAAAAACAGTATGGATGCACCGGAGCGGAGCTGTTGTCAATAGAACCGTGGAATACCGGAACAGACGGTGCAGCCGTCTGTGAGGATATGCCGCGAAAGTCTATTGACAGAAAGCTCACGGATGATCCTCTCCGGCAGAAAAGGGGCAACTGCACCCTTTTCCTGTCTTCCGGCGAGGACGGGTTCGGGCAGAGCCCGATCATGGGTCAAGGGATTGATCCCTTGTGGGTACTCAGGGCAGCGCCCTGAGCCCTCGGAGAGCTTTTCCTCATCAATATCTACAGTTTTCAAGGTTCTTTTGAGCCTATTTTTTCACGGCTCATTTTTCATAGATTACTTGACACTACCTC
>JACJJN010000085.1 GCA_016899975.1 Lacrimispora saccharolytica
ATTCCTGTCAGGTTTCCATTGCGGGCATTCGCTTCCAATTCCTGGCTGATCTGCATATCGTTGTTCGTATTGGAATTAGTCAGTTTTTGTTTCAGGATCCGGCGTGGAATACAGGCATTGTCAAACGTCACGCAGGTGTAAAAGGGAAAATCCGTCAGCTCATGGATGGCTTTTTCCTCGTTCAAGGAACTGGGCAGATAAGATGCATATAAGATCCGCATGTACTCTTCCGGAAGTTCCAGATAACTTTTTTTGTTGTGAATCGAGGTTGGTACAAGGTCATTGCGCCAGTCTCTCCTGGTATGTTCCATCTCATCCCAGGAATACTTCCATACGTCATCCGTATAAAAAAAACTGCGGATGCTGCGGAATCTCTCCACTGCATCCAGCGGCACCAGTTTTGAACCAATCGCGTCAAAAATCGGAAAAACCGTAGCTTCTAGGATATGGAACCAATTTTCGGCTTCTTCATAGCTTTTCCGGACGCAGGTAACCGTCAGGAAATACCTTTTCCTGATATTTTCCCGGCTTCTCTTCAGGCCTTCGCGGATCAGGCGGTTGTTATATTCTGCTAATTTCGGATATTTACTGTTTTCTATATCCTGCAGAAAATTCGCTTCATATGCTGCTGCATTTCGCGGTTCCGAGACGATCGTAATTTTGAAATCGACCGTCATGGAGTTTAGAAACTTGCACCATAACAGGCACACCGTATTCTGTTTCTTTTCATCCTGATCGACATAATTCACATCCGTGAATTCATAGACCCGGTCAAATTTTCTCGGTTTATCGCCTTTTTCATTGTTCTTTTCTATTTCAAAGATCCCCTCTTTATGGGCACTTGCGATATCAAGTGCTTCCTGGACGCTCCTGGGTGTTTGGTAGACGGGTTCCGTCAGCTTCTTGCAGCGCACAAATTCTTCGTTTCCTGTTAAAAAACTCATTCCCTTATTTTCTCTTCCTTTCCGTTTCTTCACTCACCGCTTCCAAAATCTCCTGATACAAATCCAGTTCCCGTTCATATTCCGTCGACTGATAGCACAGCAACTCTGTCTTTTCCCGGTACCGCCTTGCATCATAGGCTTCCTTGACCGTTAGGTCGCTTGCCGATCTCCAAAAACCGATCAGGATCATCACTGCCGCCGGAGGCAGCCCCAAAAAGAAGGAGAGATACAGGTTCCAGTGCAGGACAAAAAAACAAACAACACAGACAACCGCCAAAGATGCGGCAGCACTAAATACTGCAAAAAGCTCTTTGACGGTAAACCCTTTCGCCATGCTGTCCTTATATGCTTTCTCAAAATTTTCATTGATCGGTATCATACTGCCTCCTTATCTGCTAAAAACCAAATGCACGCCGTATCATCGAGTCCACGGATTTCACGGCTCCGGTGATGATGATAATGCTTAAGGTACACTGCAGTCCGCCCCAGATCTGCGGTCCCAACAGATCCCAGACACCGCCTGACGGCATGGCGGGAAAAAATCCCTGTGCATTCACCAGTGCCGCGCCTAGGCGAAGCACCAGGACGATCCCGGCAATCTCTCCCAACGCGCACAAAAAAGTCTTGATCCATGCATAGGCGCTATGGCT
>JACJJN010000086.1 GCA_016899975.1 Lacrimispora saccharolytica
ATTCCTGTCAGGTTTCCATTGCGGGCATTCGCTTCCAATTCCTGGCTGATCTGCATATCGTTGTTCGTATTGGAATTGGTCAGCTTCTGTTTCAGGATCCGACGTGGGATACAGGCATTGTCAAATGTCACGCAGGTGTAAAAGGGAAAATCCGTCAGTTCATGGATGGCTTTTTCCTCGTTCAAGGAACTGGGTAAATAAGAGGCATATAAGATCCGCATGTACTCTTCCGGAAATTCCAGATAGCTTTTTTTGTTATGAATCGAGGCTGGTACAAGGTCGTTTTTCCAATCTCTCCTGGTATGTTCCATCTCATCCCAGGAATATTTCCATACGTCATCCGTATAAAAAAAACTGCGGATGCTTCGGAATCTTTCCACCGCATCCAGCGGCACCAGTTTTGAGCCGATCGCATCAAAAATCGGAAAAACCGTAGCTTCCAGGATATGGAACCAGTTTTCGGCTTCTTCATAGCTTTTCCGGACACAGGTAACCGTCAGAAAATACCTTTTCCTGATATTTTCCCGGCTTCTTTTCAGTCCTTCGCGGATCAGGCGGTTGTTATATTCTGCTAGTTTCGGATATTTGCTGTTTTCTGTATCCTGCAGAAAATTCGCTTCATATGCTGCTGCATTTCGCGGTTCCGAGACGATCGTAATTTTGAAATCGACCGTCATAGAGTTCAAAAACTTGCACCATAGCAGGCACACCGTATTCTGTTTCTTTTCATCCTGATCAACATAATTCACATCCGTGAATTCATAGACCCGGTCAAATTTTCTCGGTTTATCGCCTTTTTCACTGTTTTTTTCTATTTCAAAGATCCCCTCTTTATGGGCACTTGCGATATCAAGCGCTTCCTGGACACTCCTGGGCGTTTGGTAGACGGGTTCCGTCAGCTTCTTGCAGCGCACAAATTCTTCGTTTCCTGTTAAAAAACTCATTCCCTTATTTTCTCTTCCTTTCCGTTTCTTCACTCACCGCTTCCAAAATCTCCTGATATAAATCCAGTTCCCGTTCATATTCCTTCGACTGATAGCACAGCAACTCTGTCTTCTCCCGATACCGCCTTGCATCATAGGCTTCCTTGACCGTCAGGTCACTTGCCGATCTCCAAAAACCAAACAGGATCATCACTGCCGCCGGTGGCAGCCCCAAAAAGAAGGAGAGATACAGATTCCAGTGCAGGACAAAAAAACAAACCACACAGACAACCGCCAAAGACGCGGCAGCACTGAACACTGCAAGAAGCTCCTTGACGGTAAAACCTTTCGCCATGCTGTCCTTATATGCTTTCTCAAAATTTTCGTTGATCGGTATCATACTGCCTCCTTTTCTGCTAAAAACCAAATGCACGCCGTATCATCGAATCCACGGATTTCACAGCTCCAGTGATGATGATAATGCTTAAGGTACACTGCAGTCCGCCCCAGATCTGCGGCCCCAATAGATCCCAGACACCGCCTGACGGCATGGCGGGAAAAAATCCCTGTGCATTCACCAATGCCGCGCCCAAACGAAGCACCAGGACGATCCCGGCAATCTCTCCCAACGCGCACAAAAAAGTCTTGATCCATGCATAGGCGCTATGGCT
>JACJJN010000087.1 GCA_016899975.1 Lacrimispora saccharolytica
TTCATACATCCATGCTCTGCCAGCACTTTAAGCGCCGAGACGATGGTACAGGCATCTGCCTTTTTCATTCGGCTGTAATGCCGGAGGCGTTCCTCATTCCAGAAGAGATCTGTCAGTGATGAGAGTTCTGTACCAACATCCCAGTTGGGAATACAGAGATAGTTCCCGTAGGAATGCTTTCCTACGATCAGGTGGAAGCGGCTTCCCCTGGCACAGAGTTCTGCCTCACACGGGTTTCCTCTCTGCAGGATCTCAAGACTGCCTTCCCACTGCCGGGGAGAACATCCTTTTCCTTTACAGGTAAATGTGATCATTGGCGTGTGTCACCTCCCAGCATTTCATGTTCAATGATATAGCGCACGAGATGTTCATCGATCAGGCGTTTTCCCTGCTGGCTGGCATACATCAGGCTCTTTTCACAGATCCGGTTGATCCGGCGTGGGATCCCGGTGGACTCCTTATAGATATCATCCAGCGCTTTGTCTGTGAAGATGTCCTGCCTGCCGCCGGCATAAGCCAGATGTGACTGGATGTACCGTTCGGTTTCCGCACGGTCCAGATGGGGAAGGACACAGTTGATATCGATCCTCTGCCGGACAGCAGCATACCGCTGCATCCGGAGTTTATCCCACAGTTCCGTCTGCCCGACAAGGACAAGCGCCATCGGGCTGATAGAATCAAAGCGGTAATTCAGCAGAAAGCGGAATTCCTCAATGGTCTCCTTCTCCAGAAGATGGGCCTCATCCAGGATGCAGACCACTTTCTTCTTCTGGACGCCGCGGATGATCTCCACTTCCTTCTGGAGCTGCCGCTTCGCGTCACCGCGGTAAAACTTTGACTCGATCCCCAGCTGATCCAGCATCCCTTTATAGAACCACCGCGGGGTCAGTTTGGAATCCGACAGATACAGGAACAGGTATTCCTCTTTTGGCAGGCTGGTCACAAACCGGCGGATGAGCGTGGATTTCCCGCAGCCCGCGTCCGCAGTGACTACCGCAAAAAGCTGGCGGTCTGCCGCATAGGCGAGTCTCCCCAGGGTATCCGACATGGCAGGCGACTCATAAAGGTCGGCAACCGGTGTGGCCCTTGAAAAGGGAGTGTGATCCATCTGGAAAAATGTTTCATACATCGCTGCCACCATCCTTCCTGTACTGGCCGAAGGAGATCGCGTCAGCTACCTGCTGTCTGCTCTTTGCATGTTTCTTCTCCAACGCAGAAAGGAACCGGGAAGCTTCCGTTTCCTGTTCCTGCATGGAGACCGGCAGCGCCGGAGTTTTGGAGCAGAATTCCCCGATCTTTACCGGTTCCGCCTCAAAAGGCGTGATCCCCGGATAGGATACCCTGACCACTTCCGGAGACATCGGGTCGTAGGAAATCTCCACTTTGCAGCCTATCAGGGAAGGTTTTGTCTCATATTTTCTGCCCTGGAAGCTGATGCACGCGCCTTTGTCTACCAGACGGGTCTCGTGATGGAGAAAAGCTTCTGCGACTACGCCGGTATCCAGGAATGTCAGGGGACGGCTGTCCCTTCCCCATTCCTGCATTGGTGTGATCCCCTGGGCGGGAACGGGGCTGCCCAGGCT
>JACJJN010000088.1 GCA_016899975.1 Lacrimispora saccharolytica
GCATAGCAGCGGTACACCAAGGAGGAACAGTCATACCATCCTTCTTCATCCCGCATCGCCTGGGAATATCCGCATCCTACCTTGGAAACCGCAATCTGTGCTGCCAGATTTCCTACTTCACTGCCTCCCGCAATGCGTTTCCATGACCAGTCAATCGATCCGGCTGCATTGGATGACGGTTCGTAAACATCAAGTACCCCATCCAAAAGAGCCAGGCAATCCATTTTTTCGTAACGCCAGCGTTGAATATGCGGGCGGCGTTGAATCATCGCATCATATGCCCGCTCGATAATTTCCCGATTCGTGGAAGAGGCGGTGGTTCCGTCAAAATATCGCCTTAAACTGGCAACGTATTTGCCATCACGGTTCCCAAAACTCAGGATGCATCCCTTTAACGCGTCGGAACAGTTCACAAAATCATAACCATAATATGCGGTCATTTCCTGCAGCAATGGCATCAAGGTCTGGGTGTAGACATATTCGCATTGAGCAGCCTCAAAAACTTCGAGATCCGCATCGCAGATGGTATGCCACGCATTGTAAAAAGCCTCATTGGATTTCAGTTCTGTCGTCATCCCGAGGTACGGCTGGAACGCTGCGTAAAACGTGGGGTCTTTTGTGTAACACCAGGAAACAAATGGTCCCAATTCATAGCGGTTGTCAAACTGAAACTCTCCACAGGCATTTCCGCCATCACCGCCCGTCTGATCGGGATGGCCGCCTGACTCATACTTTGCCGCCAGATAACAGGCTTTGTCATATTGCGCAGATAATCCGGTCCCCTGCGACGCAGAGCCGCTGCCAGACAGAAGCGTACAAAGGACAATGACAAGAACCAGGATCGGAAACAGTGGGATTCCGAACAGGAAAGTGATCAGGAAATTTGTGAGCCTTTTCGAAGTTTCTACCGTCTCATTCTGTGCGTATGCCCGGATTTCCCGGTCATTTCCACGGAAGTTCCGTTCTTGCTTCTGTCTTCCAAATCCTTCATTTTTTATTTTCTGGCCCGCTCTCCATGCAGCTTCCGCAAAAGACAGGATCGTAGTTTTCCCTGTGGGATTTCCCTGTCCTGTTTTGGCTGCTTTTCCTGCCGCCTGTGCCGCATCCATCGGTTTTTGCGCCAATCGATGGATTTGATCTGTCCTACGGTCGGAAACATTTTTTGCAGTCTTTTTTCCAGCATTTTTACCCTGGATTTCACGGTAATCCATGACTTGCGATCCCGTATTTCGTTTTTCCTGTTCTTCATAAGCTTTTGCAGCTTTTGATGGCTGTACATGGCTGGAAAAGGAAGTGTTTCCATCAAAGCTTTCTTCTCTATACTGAAATCGTCCTTTTTCACCATCCAGAATATCCAGAGACGATCCCGGGAATCTATCTGTTTCCGTACGGTTTTCCAGTGGATTGGATAAAAAAGAAAAATCCCCAGCGCCTTGGGATGGCTTACTTGCCGTCCTTTTTTCAGATGCAGTCCTTCCCTGGAACTGTTCGGATGTTTTTTCTTCTGGGCGTTCGCTTATTTTCCCTTTTTTTGCGACACTTTTTGCA
>JACJJN010000089.1 GCA_016899975.1 Lacrimispora saccharolytica
GCATAGCAGCGGTACACCAAGGAGGAACAGTCATACCATCCTTCTTCATCCCGCATCGCCTGGGAATATCCGCATCCCACCTTTGAAACCGCAATCTGCGCTGCCAGATTTCCTACCTCACTGCCTCCTGCAATGCGTTTCCACGACCAGTCGATCGATCCGGCTGCATTGGACGATGGCTCATAAACATCAAGTACCCCATCCAGAAGAGCCAGACAATCCATTTTTTCGTATCTCCATCTTTGAATATACGGGCGGCGTTGAATCATCGCATCATATGCCCGCTCGATAATTTCCCGATCCGTGGAAGAGGCGGTGGTTCCGTCAAAATATCTCCTTAAACTGGCAACGTATTTGCCATCGCGGTTCCCGAAGCTCAGGATGCATCCCTTTAACGCGTCGGAACAGTTCACAAAATCATAACCATAATATGCGGTCATTTCCTGCAGCAATGGCATCAAGGTCTGGGTGTAGACGTATTCGCATTGAGCAGCCTCAAAAACTTCCAGATCCGAGTCACAGATGATATGCCACGCATTGTAAAAAGCCTCATTGGATTTCAGTTCTGTGGTCATCCCAAGGTACGGCTGGAACGCTGCGTAAAACGTAGGGTCTTTTGTGTAACACCAGGAAACAAATGGTCCCAATTCATAACGGTTGTCAAACTGAAACTCTCCGCAGGCATTTCCGCCGTCTCCTCCTGTCTGGTCGGGATTGCCGCCTGACTCATACTTTGCCGCCAGATAACAGGCTTTGTCATATTGTGCAGATAATCCAGTTCCCTGCGACGCAGAACCACCGCCAAACAGAAGCGTACAAAGGACAATGACAAGAACCAGAATCGGAAACAATGGGATTCCGAACAAGAAAGTAATCAGGAAATTTGTAAGCCTTTTCGAAGTTTCTACCGTCTCATTTTGTGCGTGTACCCGGATTTCCCGGTCATTTCCACGGAAGTTCCGTTCTTGCTTCTGTCTCCCGAATCCTTCATTTTTTATTTTCTGGCCCGCTTTCCATGCAGCTTCCGCAAAAGACAGGATCGTAGTTTTCCCTGTGGGGTTTCCCTGTCCTGTTTTGGCTGCTTTTCCTGCCGCCTGTGCCGCATCCATCGGTTTTTGCGCCAATCGATGGATTTGATCTGTCCTACGGTCAGAAACATTTTTTGCAGTCTTTTTTCCAGCATTTTTTCCCTGGATTTCACGGTAATCCATGCTTTGCGATCCTGTGTTTCGTTTTTCCTGTTCTTCATAAGCTTTTGCGGCTTTTGATGGCTGCACACGGTTGGAAGAAGCGTTTCCATCGATGCTTTTTTCTCTATGTTGAGACAATTCCTTTTCACCAAAGAAAGACGATCCTTGATATCTATCCATTTTCGTACGATTTTCCTTGGAATTTGATAAAAAGGAAAAATTTCCGGCGTCTTGGGATGGCTTACTTACCGTCCTTTTTTCAGATGCAATCCTTCCCTGGAACTGTTCGGATGTTTTTTCTTCTGGGCGTTCGCTTATTTTCCCTTTTTTTGCGACACTTTTTGCA
>JACJJN010000008.1 GCA_016899975.1 Lacrimispora saccharolytica
AGATGTGTATAAGAGACAGGGCGTCCGCAGCCTTCTGCCGTGTTCGTCCCCCCCCCCCTTATTTTGACTTTTTTCAGGGTTTTCCATTGATTTTTTTTATGTTATAATATATGCTATATGCAGAAAACTCCATAAGTGCATGCCTGAAAACAAAAGCAAAACCGTAACAGTTCAGTGGACTGAACGATTACGAAAAACTTTCAGACATACATATGAGCATCAAAGTGATAAGGAGCACAAGGATGAAAAGAAAGCAAGCGTTAAAAGTAATGGGAATGGTATTGGCAGGTTCCCTGGTGCTTTCCGAAGCGTCTCCGGTTCCTGTGCGCGCAGCGTCTGCGGCTGTTCAGAGCAGTCAGGAGCAGGACGTTTCTGACGAACAGGAAACCTCGGAAAACGCCGCAGTCTGCTACATAGATACAAAGAATGGCAATGACAAGAACGACGGTTCTTCGCCGGAAAACGCGGTGAAATCTCTGAAACAGGCGAGAAAGCTGTATCAGGAAATGCAACAGAGTTCCGAAGAACAGTCCGAAAATGAGAAAAAAGGTGAATCCGGCAAAGAGCAGCCGGAAGCGGAAAAAGAAGTAAAAGGATATTTTGTTGTCTGTGGAATGACGGAAAAGGAGCTGGAAAAATATCTGGCAGAAGAAGAGAAAGCCCTGAAAAAAGGGGAAACGCTCATTCCTTCTGAGACGGAAATTCTGACAGAGACCGCTTATGAAGCGATGATCGCGGAACAGCAGGCGAAACCCACCGCATCACCGGACGATGGAGAAGGAAATACTGTTCCAACACCGGGAAGCACACCGATACCGGATCAGCCGGAAAATGAAGAGACCGAGGATCCGGAGAATGGAACAGAGATAACGCCGACTCCAACAGAGACGCCGGAATCGCCAGAAACGACACCGACGCCGGAAGCAACGCCAACGCCGGAGGCAACCCCGACGCCGACAGCAGCGCCGAAACCGACAAGGACGCCGGAAGCAACCCCGACTCCGACGGAGACGCCGGAGGCAACCCCGACTCCGACAGAGGCACCGGAAGCAACGCCGACGCCGGAACCAACGGAGACTCCGGAGGCAATGCCGACGCCGACAGGAACTCCAGAGGCAACGCCGACCCCGGAACCGACAGAGACCCCAGAGGCAACTCCAACCCCGGAGGCGACACCGACGCCTGGAACCGATGAAAAGCCAACGGAAACACCGGAAAATCCTGGTGAGGACGGAGAAGAGACGGACAATGGTGAAGACCAGGAAGATCCTTCCGGTGAGACAAAGCCGGAGGATGGAAAAGAGGAAGAGACTCTTCCGGAAGATCCGGACGGCGGAAGCCTGCTGGACGGAAAACTGCAGAAGGAAGAACCGTCGGAAGGAGATGCCCTGCTGAAGCAGGAATTCCCGATGCAGAAAATCTCAATGCTGGATGAAATCATGCTTCTGGACGAAACTGCCGGGGAAACTGAGACAGCTGGAACAGAAGAGGCAGCGGCAGAAGAAACGAAAGAAACAGAGGAATCCGGCGAAGACCTTTCAGAGGAAGAACCTCGTCTTCTGGCGGAGACCGGAAATAACGCTCCTTCCGCATCAGAGATGGCTGCCAATGCACAGGCTTCGGGAATTGCGCTGCTGCGTGCTCCGGGAACGATCATCGTAGGGCCGGATAATTATGATAAGAAACCTACGACGACACCGGCACCGGAGAACCAGAATTCCGACGGGGATTCCTCCAAGAAAACACCGGCAGTCACAGAAGCGCCTGTGGTTACGGAAAGACCGTCCGGAAACCGGACCAATACGTCCACAAGGACACCTCAGAAAAAGACGGATACCAACACCAGTATTAAAACCTATCCGGTACAGACCGGGGATACGGCGATGATCCTGCCACTTTCCATCAGTACCGTCCTGTCCGGAATGGTGCTGGCAATGCTGTCCGCGCTTCATATTCAGAACAAGCGAAGAGAAAAGGATCTTGCATGGCTGAAATTCCGCCAGGAAAATCCGCTGAACCGCGACGAAGAATAATGGAATAAACCGCAAAACCCTTCCATATGATAACGTATGGGAGGGTTTTTTATGGACCAGAGTAAAAGCCGGATACAAACGATAAAAAATCTCCTGGGAGCGCTCCTTTGCTCCTGGGTGGTTACGGCAGTTCTGCTTCTGGTGCTTGCGCTCCTTCTGTGGAAGCTGAATCTGAAAGAGGGACAGATCTCGGTGGGAATCACTGTGACGTATCTCCTTTCCTGTTTCGCTGGCGGCTGGGTGCTGGGGCGCAGGACGCAAAAGCGGAAGTTCCTGTTTGGGCTTCTTCTTGGAGTCTGCTATTTTTTACTGCTGCTTGCAATCTCCATGATCGCGCATCCGGGAGGGCTGCCTCAGCTTCGGGAAATCCTGACTTCTCTGGCACTCTGCGCGGCGGGAGGAATGGCGGGGGGAATGCTTTCGTAAAAAAATACTTTAAAAATGAAAGCCGATGTGATATAATATCGACAATCAAGTACTATAAAGGAGGAGTGTGCCATGAAACACATCAAAACTTTAAATACAAAAAGCTTACAGAATACAATGAAAAAAGGCGGATGCGGCGAGTGCCAGACATCCTGTCAGTCTGCATGCAAGACATCCTGTACAGTAGGAAATCAGAGCTGCGAACATACAAAATAAAATGTGTACAGCATTGTTCTGCCGTTTCCGGAGAAATCCGGCGGCTGGCTGCTGTGCGCAGCGAAAAGCAATGTTCCCGGATACCGGCAGTGTCGGATTTGGGAACATTCTTTGTTGAGCGAAGAGTAATCGTTCAAGCGGCTGAACGGTTACAACAGAAGAGAATTATGAGGCCGGGGAGTCTGATTTATCAGGCTCTTTGCTTTGTGTCCATAGATAAGGAAATGAAATACATTACATAGAGAAAGGAACAAGAACTGTGATCCATCAGTATAAAAACAATGGCTACAACATGGTGCTGGATGTGAACAGCGGCTCCGTACATGTGGTCGACGATGTTACCTATGACGTGCTTTCCCTGCTGGATCAGGGAAAACAGGAGGAAGAGATCCAGGAAGCGCTCAAAGACCGGTATCCTGCGCAGGAGATCCATGATGCTGCGCAGGAATGTCAGGAGCTGAAGGAAGCGGGAATGCTCTTCACAGATGATGTTTATGAAGGAGCGATCGAGATGTTCGCGGAGCGTCCGACGGTGGTCAAAGCGCTGTGCCTGCATATCGCCCATGACTGTAACCTTGCCTGTCGCTACTGCTTTGCGGAGGAAGGCGAGTACCATGGACGCCGTGCCCTGATGTCTCTGGAAGTTGGAAAAAAGGCACTGGATTTCCTGATCGCCAACTCCGGATCGAGAAGAAACCTGGAAGTGGATTTCTTCGGCGGAGAACCACTGATGAACTGGCAGGTGGTCAAAGATCTTGTAGCGTATGGAAGGGAACAGGAAAAGATCCACAATAAAAATTTCCGTTTTACCCTGACGACCAACGGTGTTCTGCTGGACGATGAGGTGATGGAATTCTGTAACAAAGAGATGGGAAATGTGGTTCTGAGCATCGACGGAAGAAAAGAAGTTCATGATTTCATGCGCCCATTCCGGAAAGGGGCCGGCAGTTATGATCTGATCGTGCCGAAATTTCAGAAATTTGCCGAGAGCAGAAATCAGGACAACTATTATGTCCGCGGAACCTTTACCCATTATAACCTGGATTTTGCGGCGGATGTGCTTCATCTGGCGGATCTCGGCTTCAAACAGATCTCAGTGGAACCGGTAGTTGCGCCTCCTACGGAGGATTATGCCATCCGTGAGGAGGATCTTCCGATCATCTTTGAGCAGTATGATATTCTGGCAAAAGAGATGATCAAACGCCATAAAGAGGGAAGAGGCTTTAACTTCTTCCATTTTATGATCGACCTGACCGGGGGACCGTGTGTGTATAAGCGTCTGTCCGGATGTGGTTCCGGAACGGAATATCTGGCGGTGACACCGTGGGGAGATTTTTATCCCTGCCATCAGTTTGTAGGAAACGAAGAGTTCCTGATTGGAAATGTGGACGAAGGCATTGTGCGCACGGATCTCACCTGCGATTTCAAGAAATGCAATGTTTACTCCAAAAAAGAATGCTCCTCCTGCTTCGCGAGATTTTACTGCAGCGGCGGATGTGCAGCCAATTCTTACAATTTTACAGGTAAAATCAATGACGTATACGAAATCGGCTGTAAAATGCAGCAGAAACGTATCGAATGCGCCTTGATGATAAAAGCCGCGCTGGCGGAAGAAGAATAAGCAGAAAAGAGGAAACAGACATGATGAAGAAGAAACAGAGTATCGCTGTCCTCGTCATCGCCGTACTTGTGACGGTCCTGCTTGGCTGGACGACGATCGTGGGCTGGGGTCCGACAGGCACCGGCGCCATGAAGAACATCAACCTGGGGCTGGATCTCTCCGGAGGTGTCAGCATTACTTACCAGGCCGTGGATGAGAATCCTTCCGCGGAGGATATGAGCGATACCAGGTACAAGCTGGAACAGCGTGCTTACCAGTACAGCACCGAGGCTCAGGTTTATCAGCAGGGAGACAACCGGATCACCATCGATATTCCAGGTGCGACCAATGCCAATGATATCCTTCAGGAACTGGGACAGCCGGGAAGTCTGTACTTTATCGCCCAGACGGATGCGGATGGAAACCAGAACTACACCTATGATGCCACCGTTGGGAATTATGTGCTGAACGGCAAGACCATTGAAGAGCTGGAAGAAGACGGTTCTGTGGTCCTGACCGGAAGGGATGTGGAGTCGGCAGAGGCCACACATATCCAGGCACAGACCACACAGGCGACAGAGAGCGCTGTGGAGCTGCATCTGACCGATGAAGGAACGGAGAAATTTGCGGAAGCTACAGAAGCAGCTGTTTCCGCAGGGGAATCCATCGGTATTTACTATGACGGTGAATTTGTCAGCGTTCCGACGGTGCAGTCTGCGATCACCGACGGTGTCGCATCCATCACCGGAATGACCAACTGGGAGGAAGCGTCCAATCTGGCGGCTACGATCCGTATCGGCGGACTTTCCCTGGAACTGGAAGAACTGAATTCACAGGTGGTCGGCGCACAGCTTGGCTCTGAGGCGATCAGTACCAGCCTTATGGCGGGAGTGATCGGTTTGATCCTGATCATCCTGTTTTTGATGGTTGTTTACCGTATTCCGGGCGCGGCAGCCGGATGGGCGCTGGTTCTGTATGTGGAACTGACGCTGGTCTGCCTGAATGCCTTTGATATTACCCTGACTCTGCCGGGTATTGCAGGTATCATCCTGTCCATCGGTATGGCAGTGGACGCGAACGTCATCATCTACGCGCGTATGCGTGAAGAGATGGCCGCAGGAAAATCCATCAGCTCTTCCATCCGGGAAGGTTTCCAGAAGGCATTTTCCGCGATCTTTGACGGAAATATCACCACTCTGATCGCAGCGGCGATCCTGTATATTTTCGGCAGCGGAAGTGTCCGCGGCTTTGCGATAACGCTGGCGCTGGGTATTGTGCTGTCCATGTTTACCGCTCTGGTGATTTCACGTCTGCTGGTCAACAGCCTGTACGGTGTGGGAATCCGTGATATCAAGTGGTATGGACGTCATAAAGAACGCAAGCTGATCCGTTTTGTGGAACACAGAAAGGTTTATTTTATTATTTCTGCCGTTCTGCTTCTGGCGGTTCCGGTGGGAATGATCTTTTTCCATGTGACACAGGGCAGTGTTCTGAATTATAGTATGGAGTTCCGTGGAGGTACTTCCGTCACAGTTCCGTTCCATGAAGATTACACCATCGAGGAACTGGACGCTCAGGTGCAGCCGGTCATCGAAGAGGTGACAGGGGATTCCAATATCCAGATGACAAAGATTATGGATTCCAACAATGTCATGATCCGTACACGTTCGCTCAGCCTGGAAGAAAGGGAGGAAGTGTACGCGAGTCTGGAGGAAAACTTCGGTGTGGACAGTTCTCAGATTACCTTTGAGAATATTTCCGCGACGATCAGTGAGGAGATGAGCCGGAATGCAGCCATGGCGGTGGTGATTTCTATTCTCTGTATGCTGGTTTATATCTGGTTCCGGTTCAAGGACATCCGCTTCGCATCCAGCGCAATCCTGGCACTGATCCATGATATCATTGTGGTGTTCGGTGTTTACGTGTTTGCACGGATTTCTGTCGGCAATACTTTTATCGCATGTATGCTGACGATTCTTGGATATTCGATCAATGCGACGATTGTTATTTTCGACCGTATCCGTGAAAATATGACGCTGGCGAAGAAAGAACCCCTGGAACTGCTGGTGAGCAAGAGTGTCACCCAGACACTGACCAGAAGTATCTACAGTACTCTGACCACGTTTGTTATGGTGTTCATTCTGTTTCTGGTAGGCGTATCCTCCATTCGTGATTTTGCGGCACCCCTGATGGTCGGCATCGCGATCGGCGGATATACATCCGTCTGCCTGACGGGTTCCATGTGGTTCCTGTTCAAGCATATCGGAAAGAACAAGTATGTTCCGGCGCAGGCAGCTGCTGCGGAAGGGATGACAGCGGAAGTGTCTGCTATGGATGGCAGCGGAGCTGTTGTGCAGAAGAAGAAAAAGAAGAAAAAAAGAAAACAGTAATTCTTTTTGAAAAAGAAAACAGGAGGCCGCCCGTCAAAAGACGGGTGATTTCCTGTTTTTGAATTTTTAAGGAAAGGATATAAGGATGGAACGTTGGGTTGTTTCCGCGAAGAAAGCGGATTTTCATGGAATTGCGCAAGAGTTTCAGATCGACCCGGTGATTGCCCGGCTGATCCGGAACCGGGATGTGGTCGGAGAGAAGCAGATCAGGGAGTATTTGTTCGGAGGACTGGAGGATCTCCACGATCCGCTGCTGATGAAGGATATGGAGAAAGCCGTCGGTATTTTGGAAAGGAAGATCCGGGAGGGGAAGCAGATCCGGATCATAGGAGATTACGATATCGATGGAGTGATGTCCACCTACATTTTGCTGACGGGGCTTCGAGAGCTTGGGGCAAAGGTGGATATCAGGATTCCCGACCGGATCGCGGACGGCTATGGGCTCAATGAGAATCTGGTGCGGCAGGCGAAGGAGGACGGAGCGGATACGGTCCTTACCTGTGACAACGGGATTTCAGCGCTGGATCAGATCTGTCTGGCAAAAGAACTGGGAATGACGGTGGTTGTTACGGATCATCATGAAGTTCCCTATGAGGATCTGGAAGATGGTACGCGGGTATTCCGGGTGCCGGAGGCGGATGCGGTGGTAAATCCAAAACAGAAGGATTGTGCCTATCCGTTCAAGGGACTGTGCGGAGGCGCTGTGGCATGGAAGCTGATGCAGGCGGTGTTGAAGCGGTTCGGACATCCGGAGGATGAGATTTATGAATGGCTGGAATTTGCGGCGATCGCTACGGTGGGAGACGTGATGGATCTCCAGGGGGAAAACCGGATCCTGGTCAAGGAAGGATTGAAACGGCTGCATCGTACCAGAAATCTTGGCCTTCAGGAATTGATCCGCGTCCAGGGGCTGGAACCGGAGCAGGTGACTGCCTATCATATCGGTTTTGTGATCGGTCCGTGCCTGAATGCTTCCGGACGCCTGGATACGGCGGAACGTTCACTGGCTCTTCTGCTGGCGGAAGACCGGGAGGAAGCGGCGCGTCTTGCCGGAGACCTGAAGGCGCTCAATGAGAGCCGAAAGGAAATGACCCGCCAGGGCGAGGAAAAGGCGGTCCGGATGGTCGAGGAGTCGGAATTGAAACAGGATAAAGTGCTGGTCGTTTATCTGCCGGAATGCCACGAGAGCCTGGCTGGGATCATTGCCGGGCGTCTGCGGGAGCATTTTCATAAACCGGCGTTTGTCCTCACGAAAAGCGAGGATGGGGTGAAAGGCTCCGGCCGTTCCATTGAGGCATATTCCATGTACGAGGAAATGTGCAAATGCAGAGAATTGTTTACAAAGTTCGGTGGTCATCCCATGGCGGCGGGGCTTTCCCTTGCCAATGAGGAGATGGTGGAGGTGTTCCGGGAAAAGATTAACCGCCTGTCGACGCTGACGGAGGATGATTTTGTGGAGAAGGTGACCATCGACGTGCCGATGCCGGTTTCCTATATTACGAAGCGCCTGATCTCCCAGATGGAGCTTCTGGAACCGTTCGGAAAGGGAAATACCAAGCCTTTGTTTGCCCAGAAAGACTTGAAAGTTTTAAGCTGCAGGATTTTTGGGAAGAATAGGAATGTGGCAAAGCTGCAGATTCAGGACGGCGCCGGTTATCGGATGGACGCGGTGTATTTCGGGGAGGCGGAATCGTTTGCTAAGTATGTTTCGGAGCATCCGGTGCTCTCTCTGACCTACTATCCAACGGTCAATGTGTGGAACGGAAGGGAAAACCTGCAGATCACGATACAGAATTACATGTAGCAGGCATGGTTCCGTCAGCCGTTTCGCTGGCTGGACGGCTGACGGGTCCTGGAGTTCCGTCAGCTGCCGCCTTGATTCTGAGAGGGAATGATGATATACTATATGTTATATTGTCGGGTTTTGTAGCTTGGGGAGCATCTGCCGCCTGAAACACCGCCAAAACCGGAGGTGTTTGGAAGACGGCAGAACTGTAACAGAATACGGATGCCGGGATCAGGATCCCGGTGTAGGGAAAGTGGAGGAGATTAGTTATGAAAAAGCTTGAAGATTATGTGAGAAGTATTCCGGATTTTCCGGAAGAGGGTGTTATTTTCCGTGATGTGACCAGTGTGCTTCAGGACGCTGACGGACTGAGACTTTCCATCGACGCCATGCAGAAGCTGGTGGAAGAGGTGGAGTGCGATGTGATCTGCGGAACAGAATCCCGTGGATTTATCTTCGGCATGCCGATTGCCTACAACCTGCACAAAGCGTTTGTTCCGATCCGGAAGAAGGGAAAACTCCCCCGTGAGACAATCTCGGAGAGTTACGATCTGGAATACGGAAGCGCCGAGGTGGAAATTCATAAAGACGCGATCAAGCCGGGACAGAAGGTAGTGCTTGTGGATGACCTGATTGCCACGGGAGGCACGATTGAAGCCTGCGCGAAAATGATCGAGCGGCTGGGCGCGGAAGTGACCAGGATCGTATTTCTGATGGAACTCGCTGGACTGAAAGGCAGAGAAAAGCTGGAAAAATATGACGTGAAATCTGTTATCTGCTACGATGGTAAATAGAAATGTAGGAGATACATATGGAAGAAGATAAGAAAATTGTTGAAGAAAAGATGAAACAGAATGTGGCTGATGTGGAGGCGAGCGTCAAAAAGATGGAAGACTTCACAAGTCCGACGGAATTGTACCGGACGCTGGTGGAGGGAGTCAAACGGTATCACCCTTCCGATGACCTGACACTGATCGACAAAGCCTACCGGGTTGCCGACGAGGCGCACCGGGGGCAGAAACGAAAGAGCGGCGAGCCGTATATCATCCACCCGCTGTGTGTGGCGATCATCCTTGCCGATCTGGAGCTGGACAAGGAAACCATTATTTCCGGCCTTCTCCACGATGTGGTGGAGGACACGATCATGACCACGGAGGAACTGGAACAGGAATTCGGCTCCGAGGTGGCGCTGATCGTGGACGGGGTTACCAAGCTGGGACGGCTGAGTTATTCCAAGGATAAGGTGGAAGAACAGGCGGAGAACCTGAGAAAGATGTTCCTGGCGATGGCAAAGGATATCCGTGTCATCCTCGTCAAGCTGGCGGACCGGCTGCACAATATGCGGACCGCCAAATACTGGTCGCCGGAGAAACAGAAAGAGAAGGCGCGGGAGACGATGGATATCTACGCACCCATCGCCCAGCGGCTTGGTATTTCCAAGATCAAGGTGGAGCTGGATGATCTTTCTTTAAAGTATCTGGAGCCGGAAGCCTACTATGATCTGGTGAAAAATGTCAATATGAAGCGTGAGGAACGTCAGGCATTCGTTGACAACATCGTGGACGATGTGCGGAAAAAGATCGAGGCTGCCGGCATTGAAGGAGAAGTCAGCGGACGGATCAAGCATTTTTTCAGTATCTATAAAAAGATGGTCAACCAGCACAAGACGCTGGAGCAGATTTACGATCTGTTTGCGGTGCGCATCATCGTTGAGAGTGTGAAGGATTGTTACGCTGCCCTGGGCGTGATCCACGAGATGTATACTCCGATTCCCGGAAGGTTCAAAGACTACATTGCAATGCCCAAGTCGAACATGTACCAGTCCCTTCACACGACATTGATCGGACCTACCGGGCAGCCGTTTGAAATACAGATCCGTACCTTTGAGATGCACCGCACCGCCGAATACGGAATCGCGGCGCACTGGAAATATAAGGAAGCCTCCGACGGCAAGAAAACCGGGCCGGAGCAGGAGGAAGAGAAACTCAGCTGGCTGCGCCAGATCCTGGAGTGGCAGCAGGATATGTCAGACAACCATGAATTCATGAGTCTTCTGAAGAGCGACCTGAATCTGTTTTCTGACAATGTGTATTGTTTTTCACCGGCAGGAGATGTCAAGACGCTTCCAAGCGGCTCCTGTACGATTGATTTTGCCTACACGATCCACAGTGCGGTAGGCAACCGGATGGTGGGAGCGAGAGTCAACGGAAAGCTTGTTCCCATTGAGACAGAGCTTCACAATGGAGATCGGGTGGAGATCATTACTTCCCTGAATTCCAAAGGACCGAGCCGTGACTGGCTCAAGATCGTAAAGAGCGCTCAGGCGAAGAGCCGTATCAACCAGTGGTTCCGCCATGAGCTGAAAGAAGACAATATTTCCAAGGGAAAAGAAATGCTGAACAATTATGCGAAGCTGAAAGGAAAGAACCTTGGAATCTATCTGAAAAACCAGTATCAGGAAGCGGTTATGAGAAAATACGGCTTCCGTGACTGGGATTCCGTTCTGGCAGCTGTGGGACACGGCGGCCTGAAGGAAGGACAGGTGCTCAACAAACTGGTTGAGGCCTACGACAAAGCACACAAAAAAGAACTGACAGACGAACAGGTGATGGAAGCGGCGGCGGAGGCAAAAGTGCTTCCGGTCAGTAAGTCCAAAGGCGGGATCGTGGTCCGTGGGATCCATGATGTTGCGGTGCGCTTTTCCAAGTGCTGCAGTCCGATCCCGGGGGACGAGATCGTCGGCTTTGTAACCAGAGGCCGGGGCGTCACCATTCACCGCACCGACTGTATCAATATCCTGAATCTGCCGGAGTCCGAGCGTCAGCGTCTGATCGATGCGGAGTGGCAGAACGAGGAGACGGACGGACAGCTTTACACCGTGGAGATCAATGTCTACGCCAATGACCGTACGGGACTTCTGGTGGATCTTTCGAAGATCTTTACGGAGCGAAAGATCAATCTGACCTCCATCAATGTGCGAACCAGCAAGCAGGGAACCGCGTCCATCGACATGAGCTTTGACGTTCACAACAACGAGGAACTGAATTCCCTGATCGAAAAGGTACGTCAGGTGGAGAGCGTGATCGATATCGAGCGTTCCAGAGGATAAAAAGCGTAATAGTTCAGCTGACTGAACTGTTACGGCATCCGCCCATGAAAAATCGTTTCGCGATGGGGCGGATGCCCGGCGGGACAGCACAGGAGGAGAATATGAAAGAAATAAGGGTACAGAATCTGGTTCTGGGGATGCTTGCCACCAACTGCTGGTTTCTCCAGAATCCGGAAACCAAAGAATTGCTGATCGTGGATCCGGCAGCGTCTCCGGAGCGGATTTTTCAGCAGGTGACTGCGATGGAAGGAAAACCGGCGGCGGTGCTGCTGACCCATGGACACTATGATCATATGCTTGCGGCTGAAGCCGTCCGGGATGCGTATGAGATCCCGGTGTATGCCCATGAGGCGGAGCAGGAAGTGCTGGGCGACGCGCAGAAAAATCTGTCTGCGGTCTGGAGCGCTCCATATACGATGCAGGCGGACCGTACGGTGAAGGAAGGCGATGTCCTCTCACTGGCAGGCTATGAGATCCGGGTGCTTCACACGCCCGGCCATACGAAAGGGAGCGTCTGCTATTATCTTCCAAAGGAACGGGTGCTGATCAGCGGCGACACCCTGTTCTGTGAGTCTTACGGCCGCTATGACTTCCCGACCTCTTCCGGAAGGGAACTGTTCGCCTCGGTGAAACGGCTGCTCCAGGAGCTGCCGGAAGACGTGAAGGTCTGCCCGGGGCACAACGAATCTACCGAAATCGGTTATGAAAAGAGGTACAATCCCCTTGCGTAAAATCAGCCTTAGTTTTAACAGAAAAGATTTTGAATACGACGTATATTCTCTGATCCGCGCCTTTGAACCGGGGTGCGAGATCGTGACCTGGTATGAGGAAGAGCAGGAACCGGAACAGGTGAATGAAACCTGGGACAGATGCCGCGTACACTATGAACCGGACGGAATCTCTTTTTCTATCCGTTGGGGAAACGAGCCGGTCCGGGAGGCGCAGGTCCCGGTGGAATATGAAAAAGACCGGGTACATACGAAAAACGTACTGAAACAGCTGGTCTACCGGACTTTGTCGGAAGTGACGGGGAAACAGCTTCCCTGGGGAGATCTGACAGGAATCCGTCCCACCAAAATTCCGATGAAGCTCCTGGAGGAGGGGTGGAAAAATACGGAGATTGCCGAGTATATGCGCAATACCTATTTCACCAGCCCGCAGAAGACGGCGCTGGCAATTACGATCGCCAACCGGGAGCGTGCCATTCTGGAGCCTGTGAATTATGAGAACGGCTACAGCCTGTATGTGGGCATCCCGTTTTGCCCGAGCATCTGTCTGTACTGTTCCTTCGGTTCCCACGTCCTGGGACGCTGGAGCCATATGGTGGAGCCGTATCTGGAAGCGCTGTTTCGGGAACTCCGGTTTATCAGCGAACAGATGAAGGACTATACTCTGGACACTGTCTACATCGGAGGCGGTACGCCGACGACACTGACCCCGGACCAGATGCGCAGGCTTCTGACGGTCCTTTCCGAGGAATTTCCTCTGGAACAGGTGCAGGAATTTACCGTGGAGGCTGGAAGACCGGATACGATTACCAGGGAGATCCTGGAGGTTCTGCGGGAATTTCCGGTAAGCAGGATCTCCATCAATCCCCAGACCATGAATCAGGAAACCCTGGATATCATCGGACGCCGCCATACTGTGGAGGAGACCGTAGAGAAATTCCATATGGCGCGGGAGCTGGGATTTGACAACATCAATATGGACCTGATCGTCGGGCTGCCAGGGGAGGACAAAGAGAAGGTGGCGCATACCCTGAAGGAGATCGAAGCGCTCAATCCCGATTCTCTGACGGTCCATTCCCTTGCGCTGAAGCGGGGAACGAGGCTTAACCTGATGAAGGATCAGTATGAGGAGATTTCCTTTGAAAATTCGGCGGAAATCATGGATATGACGCAGGACTGCGCCCGCCGGATGGGAATGGGTCCGTATTATATGTACCGCCAGAAGAATATCGCGGGCAATTTTGAAAATGTCGGCTATTCCAGAGAAGGAAAAGCCGGGATTTACAACATTCTGATCATGGAAGAAAAACAGTCGATCCTGGCGGCGGGTGCAGGAGCTTCCACCAAATTCGTGTTCCAGAACGGGGAGCGGATCGAGCGGGTGGAAAACGTCAAGGATCTGAAAAATTATGTGGAACGTATTGATGAGATGATCGAGCGGAAGAGAAAAGGCATCCGCATGTATCTGAGGAACGGGAAATGAAAAAAGAACATCAACTGCACATGCTGCGGTATACGCTGACTGAGCAGATCGTCCATGGGATGGAGGTCAGCAATCTCGCCTACGACGTGTCCCGTGAGCTCGGGCTTCCGGAAGAGCTGTGCCACGAACTGGCGGTTGCAGGGATCGTTCACGATATCGGAAAGATCCCCTTAAGTGGTTACGTGGAGGGGGAGGACACGCTGGTTGTGGAAGAGATGCGCTTTGTACGGATGCATGCTCAGCTGAGTTATGAAATCCTGAAGAACAGAGGATATTCCGAGTTTATCCTGGACTCTATTCGGTATCACCATGAAAACATGGATGGAAGCGGATATCCGGACAATCTGTCCGGGGAAGAAATCCCTTACGGAGCCAGGATCCTGCGCATCTGCGACGTTTACAGTGCATTGACTTCCGATCGTCCATACCGCAGTGCGTTTGAAAGAGATACAGCCATTGAGCTGATGATCGAGGAAATAAAAAACTTCGATATGCAGATTTTCATCGCTTTCCAGAGAGTGGTACACGACCGCCCACAGAGAGTGATCCATCTGGACAGCATCGAAGGAATCATAGAAGGAGAACTGAACATATGACACTGAAAAAGAAACCGGTAACAGGAATGAATGATATTCTGCCAAAGGAGATGGCAATCCGTGATTACGTCATCCGTCTGATCAAGGAGACATATGCGTCCTTTGGATTTACTTCCATGGAGACTCCCTGCGTGGAACACATCGAGAACCTGTGCAGCAAACAGGGCGGCGACAATGAAAAACTGATCTTTAAGATCCTGAAACGCGGTGAAAAACTGAAACTGGAGAGCGCAAAGGAAGAGGCGGATCTGGTGGACAGCGGTCTTCGCTATGACCTGACGGTGCCTCTGTGCCGCTATTACTCCAACAACGCCAACGCCCTTCCGGCGCCGTTCAAAGCCCTCCAGATGGGAAACGTATGGCGTGCGGACCGTCCGCAGAGAGGAAGATTCCGCCAGTTTATGCAGTGCGACATTGATATCCTGGGTGAGCCGTCCAATCTGGCGGAGATCGAGCTGATCCTGGCGACCACCACGCTGCTTGGAAAACTGGATTTCAAAAACTTCACGATTCGGATCAATGACCGCCGCATTCTGAAAGCGATGGCAGCTTACAGCGGATTTCCAGAGGAATCCTATGACACGGTCTTTATCATTCTGGACAAGATGGACAAGATCGGTCTGGACGGCGTTGCGAAAGAACTGGCAGAAGAAGGATTTGCTAAGGAGACCATCGATAAATATCTGGAGCTGTTTGAGCAGGTGACACCGGATACCAAGGGAGTGGAGTTCTGCAAAGAGAAACTGGGAGAATTCCTGAAGTCCGAGTATGCGGACGGGCTGATCGAGATCATGAACAGCGTGGACGCTGTAAAAAATGCGCAGTTCAAAGTAGCGTTCGATCCGACCCTGGTGCGCGGAATGTCCTATTACACCGGAACTATTTTCGAGATCGCCATGGATGAATTCGGCGGAAGCGTCGGCGGCGGCGGACGTTACGATGAGATGATCGGAAAATTCACCGGAAATCAGACCTGTGCCTGCGGATTCTCCATTGGATTTGAGCGTATCGTCATGCTGCTTCTGGAGCGTGATTATCAGATCCCGGGAGCGCAGGAGAAGAAAGCATATCTGATCGAGAAAAACATGCCGGCGGACAAGATGCAGCAGATCCTCGCAAAAGCAATGGAAGAGCGGAACAATGGTGTCTGCGTCAATCTTTCCATCATGAAAAAGAACAAGAAATTCCAGAAAGAGCAGCTGGCGCAGGACGGATACACCGTAATTGAGGAATTTTTTGTTGACAGAATGTAAAAGCTGTAAAATAATAAGGACATATAAGAAATATAAAAAACAGAAGTAACTGGAGGAAACCATGGCTGAATCAATGAAGGGGCTGAAACGTACCTGCCGCTGCGGCGAGGTGACAAAGGCCAATGTAGGAGAAAAAGTAACCCTGATGGGATGGGTACAGAAAAACCGGAACAAAGGAGGGCTGATCTTTGTGGATCTGCGCGACCGTTCCGGAATCATGCAGATCATTTTTGAAAACGGAAAGTGCAGCGAGGAAGTGTTTGCGAAAGCAGGAAAGCTGCGCAGTGAGTTTGTTGCGGCTGTGACCGGTACCGTACAGCTTCGTTCCGGCGCAGTGAACGAGAATCTGGCAACTGGCGCGCTGGAAGTTGTGGGCGAGGATCTGAGAATCCTTTCCGAGTCCGAGACGCCGCCGTTCCCGATCGAGGAAAATTCTAAAACAAAAGAAGAACTGCGTCTGAAATACCGTTCTTTGGATCTGCGGCGTCCGGATCTTCAGAGAAACCTGATCCTGCGTTCCAAAGTGGCGATGCTGACCCGCCAGTTCCTGGCAAACGAAGGGTTCCTGGAGATTGAAACTCCGATGCTGACAAAATCCACACCGGAAGGCGCGAGAGATTATCTGGTGCCAAGCCGTGTTCATCCGGGCAGCTTTTATGCTCTGCCTCAGTCTCCGCAGCTTTTCAAACAGCTGCTGATGTGCTCCGGTTATGACCGATATATGCAGATCGCAAGATGTTTCCGCGATGAGGATCTGCGCGCCGACCGTCAGCCGGAATTTACACAGATCGATATGGAGCTGTCATTTGTGGACGTGGAAGACGTGATCGATGTCAATGAGCGTCTGCTGGCGTATCTGTTCCATGAGGTTCTCGGCGTGGAAGTGTCCCTGCCGATCCAGAGAATGACCTGGCAGGAGGCCATGGACCGTTTCGGTTCCGACAAACCGGATCTTCGTTTTGGCATGGAACTGGTCAATGTTTCTGACGTTGTCAGGGATTCCGAATTTGCAGTCTTCAAAAATGCCCTGGAAGCCGGTGGTTCTGTTCGCGGTATCAATGCGAAAGGCCAGGGAAGCATGCCGCGCAAGAAGATCGACAAGCTGGTAGAATTTGCAAAGGGATACGGGGCGAAAGGCCTGGCTTATATCGCAATCCAGGAGGATGGCACCTGCAAATCTTCCTTTGCCAAGTTCATGACGGAAGAGCAGATGAAAGCGCTGGTTGAGGCGATGGACGGACAGGCAGGCGACCTGCTTCTGTTTGCAGCCGACAAAGATAAACTGGTTTGGAACGTTCTGGGCGCGCTGCGTCTGGAACTGGCGGAGCAGATGGATCTGATCGACAAGAACGAGTATCGTTTTGTCTGGATCACAGAGTTCCCGCTGCTGGAGTGGTCTGAGGAGGAAAACAGATTTACCGCGATGCATCATCCATTCACAATGCCGATGGATGAGGATATTCCGCTTCTGGATACCGATCCGGGCGCAGTCCGCGCGAAAGCTTATGATATCGTCCTGAACGGAAGTGAGATCGGAGGCGGAAGCGTCAGAATCCATCAGAACGACATTCAGGAAAAAATGTTTGAGATGCTGGGATTCACCAAAGAACAGGCAAACAGCCAGTTCGGCTTCCTGCTGGAGGCATTCAAATACGGTGTGCCGCCGCACGCAGGACTTGCTTATGGTCTGGACCGTCTTGTTATGGAGATGGCGAAGATTGACAACATCCGCGACGTTATCGCATTCCCGAAAGTAAAAGACGCTTCCTGCCTGATGACCGAAGCGCCAAGTCCGGTAGACCCGGCACAGCTGGAAGAACTGGGACTTGAGATTGAGCGCGAGAGCAGCAGTGAAGAGTAAAGGAAAAGCTAAGATAAGCTAAGAAAAGAAGAGCTGATCTAAAATAAGATAAGGTGTCCGCTCTGTCCGCCGGTATATACATATATCGGCAGGGACAGGGCGAACACCTTATTTTTTTTATAAAAAGTTTCTCTTTACTGTATGCTTATCCAGTAGGCAAGAAAGCACTGGAGAGCAAGGATCAGCGGAAGACCAATGGTGAAGGAAGGATGCTTCGTTTTATGACGGAAAGTATACATGCCGGCGAGACAGCCGATGCTTCCGCCAAGGAGCGCCACCGCGAACAGTGTCTTTTCCGGAATCCGCCATGTGTGGCGGCGTGCCCGGGATTTGTCGATACCGAACAGCGAAAAGCCCAGTACGTTGACTGCGATTAGGTAGTAGAAAAAAAGATCCAATAAAATTCACCTCGTTTCTCCGGAGCGTATCTGAAAACCGAGGAAATGAATTTTCAGACGCGCTCTGTCATATGTTTTCTGTTACAGGCAAAGGATTATGGGGCAACAGAACGCCGAAAGAGTATCCATGTGCATAGAAAATAGCAGATCAACAGCAGCGCCAGAATTCCCACTGTTATGCCTGACTGCAGCATCAATGTACCAAATCCGATATATGCCGAAATCTCCGCAGATATGGTCTGAACAAAATAAACAATGACAACCGTGGAGACGATCACTGCCACGACAATCGGAAGTCCAAACCAGACGCCTAATTGTTTCAGGATCAGCTTTCCGATCCGCGGTTCTTCGACGCCCAGTTTCCGGAGTACGGAAAAGCGATAGTGATACTGGTCTGCGTCCAAAAGCTGCTGCAGGGACAAGATCGTAAGGCAGATTACCATCAATACGACAGCTCCATAAAGCATAGCGGCCTGTAAGATAAAGTTGTTTGCCTTGGTGCTGTTGATCTGCAGGGTACTCAGACGGATGGAATAGCTGACGCCGGTATCTGCGGTCTCCGGATATTCTTCGGAAAAAATGCGTTCCAATTCACGGGCGTTCTCGTAAGAGATCGTTTCCGCTGTTGTAATATAGCGGTTCCGGATCACCGGAAGCAGCTGTTCACAGACATGATCCGGGAACACATAGAGGACGTTCGTGTAGGAATTGTAGGCGGTTTCTCCGATTGCTTCCTCGTAGTAAGACTGTTCAGTCAGGTTCAGTTCCCCTGCATCTGTCATGACGCTGGGATGCTCCTTCAGAAAACTGCGCTGCTCCTCATCTGTTGCAATGGATTTCCAATGTGTCGTAAATTCATTGTCCGATAAAGCGATCGGCTGGTATCCCAACATTTCCCGGATTCTATTGTAATCGCTGAGAGAGATTGCCGCAACAGGAAAATCATATTTCGTTCTTCTGTGGAAATCCTCTTTGTCTGGCAGATACAGGCTGAACGTACAGTCGTGATCGGTTTGGATTCCGTGTTCGGCGAGAAAATCTGTTACGATCCCGTAATCATCAAGGGGAAGATTTGATGGTCTTTGAAAAATCCGTGACCACAGCAGTTTCGTAGCCGTTTCCTGTTAAAAGTGTTTTCAGTTGTGCCTGTATGGTAACATCGTCTTCGACGATAAGGATTCTTTTTTTCATAATGCTGACCTTTCTTTCTGCCGGAACGTGCAGTTCAGTGTTCTCTTTGTCTGCAGATATTCTTTGTTTTGAGACAATTTTATCATAGTCCGGATACAAAATCTATGTTCTGATTTTTAATGAATGGTAAGGAAAAAGTAACACATGAGGTTTCGAAGTGTGATAAGATAGAAAAAACAGACTGCTGTTACGCGCAGTGCAAGGCGGCAGGAAAAAAAGTTACAAAGCTGTCCGGAGAGGGCAAAAGCACTCCGGAGAAAATGTGGAGGGTTAAGGCATGAAGAAAAAAACGATTGCAGTTGTATGTGCAGTCCTGGCTGTCGTTGTGGCAGGCGGAGGGCTGCTGTGGTATTTTCTGAGGGATAATGCAGCGCCGGAGGATGAGTCGGTGGTTTACGTGAATACGGTGGCTCAGCTTACCGGAATCTCCCAGGGAAACGGTCTGCAGAATCGGTTTGCGGGCGTTGTGGAGTCAAAGAATACCTGGAAGGTGGAGAAAAATGCGGAGAAAACAGTAAAGGAAGTGTATGTGGAGGTCGGCCAGGAGGTTCAGCAGGGAACTCCGCTGTTCTCTTACGATACTGACCAGTTCCAGGCGAATCTGGAGCAGGCACGGCTTGACCTGGAGCGTGGACAGAATGAGATCTCCAGTATGCGGGACAGTATTTCGCAGCTTGAGAAGGAAAAGAAGTCTGCACCGAAGGATCAGCAGGCAAGCCTGACGCTGGACATCCAGCAGGCAGAGCTGGATCTGAAAAAAAAGGAATATGAGGTCAAGAGCAAGCAGTCTGAGATCGAAGGGCTGGAAAGCGACATCATCAACGCCACAGTGGTCAGTGAGATTGCAGGTGTTGTACAGGCGGTCAATACGGGGGAATCTATGGTCAATTACGGAGGAACTTCCGACAATTCGTTTATTACAGTTCTGGAAACCGGAACGTTCCAGGTAAAGGGTACTATCAATGAGCAGAATATGGGAACGATTTCGGAGGGTATGAACGTAATCGTACATTCCAGAGCGGATGCGGAAAAGACCTGGAATGGAACGGTCAGCAAGATCGACATGGAAAATGCTCAGGCGGCCGGAAATTCCTATGGTATGGTGAGCTCCGACGGCAGCGCTACCCAGTCCAGCAATTATCCGTTTTACGTGGAACTGGCTGTCAATGATGGACTGATGCTGGGACAGCATGTTTATATAGAACCGGACAATGGACAGAGCGCGGAACCGAAGAAAGGGTTGTGGCTTCCGGAATACTTTATCAATGACATTGATACGGATCCGTATGTATGGGCAGATAATGGAAAGAACCGTCTGGAGAAGCGCTCGGTGGAATTGGGTGAATACGATGAAAATATGCTGGAATACCAGATTAAGAGCGGTCTGACAAAAGAAGATGCGATCACTTTCCCGGAGGAAGGACTGGAAGAAGGTATGACCACAGTGATCAGCGAAGACGGCAGCATGGGACAGAGCAACCCGCAGTCTGACGGCGCCGGGGCAGAAGATATGATGATGGAAGAAGGCACGGGAACGGAAGAAATGATGGTACAGGAAGGCACGGGAACGGAAGAGATGATGACGGAAGAAGGTGCCGGAACGGAAGATACGATGGTGGAAGAGAGCACCGGAGCAGAGGGTACGGAGGCAGACGGAGAAATGGAAACTTCAGAAGGAGCAGAAACGGGAAGTGAGGTGGCGGCGCCATGATTCTTCAGATGAATGATATTTGCAAAGATTATCTGCAGGGAAAGATGACAGTTCCCGTTCTGCGGAATATTGATTTTTCCATGGAAGAAGGGGAATACGTTGCGATCATGGGACCGTCCGGATCGGGGAAGACCACACTGATGAATATCGTGGGCTGCCTGGATCAGGCAACCAGCGGAAAGTTTTTTCTGGATGGAAAAGATATCAGCAAATGTTCTGACAATCAGATGTCGGATATCCGTCTGAAAAAGATCGGGTTTGTTTTTCAGAGCTTTCAGCTTCTCCCCCGGCAGTCGGCGCTGGATAACGTGGCGCTTCCTCTTTGTTACGCGGGTGTTGCGAAAAAAGAACGGAGAGAACGCGCGGCTGCTGCGCTGGAACGCGTCGGTCTGGAAGACAGGATGAACTTTAAGCCAAATCAGCTGTCCGGAGGACAGAAGCAGCGTGTTGCCATTGCCAGGGCCATTGTAAATCATCCGCGGATTCTTCTGGCGGATGAACCGACCGGAGCGCTGGATTCCCGATCGGGGGAACAGGTGATGGAATTGTTTGAAAGCCTTCACAAAGAAGGCGTGAGTATCCTGATGATCACTCATGATCCGGGGATTGCTTCTTTTGCGGAACGGATCGTGGAAATCAGGGATGGAAGATTGAAGTCAAAGGAGGCGGAGGCAGAATGAAAAAACGGAATGTGATTGTTGCGGTCCTTCTCGCGGTTGCTGTTGCCGGAGGCAGCATCGGCGGTTACTACGGTTTTCGTTCGATGAACCGGCCGGTGACGATGGTTTACGCAGTTAATGAACTGAGCAGCGGCTACTGGGGCGACAATATGACCCTTGACGGAATGATTACCTCGGATGCCTCCCAGAATGTTTATTTGTCCACAGAACAGAAAGTAAAAGAAGTTTTGGTAAAAGAGGGAGATACGGTCAAGGAAGGCGACGTATTGATGACTTATGATACGACTGCCAAAGAACTGGAACTTGAGACCATGGAACTGGATCAGAAACAAAACGAGCTGAAGCTGGATCAGGCGAAAAAGCAGCTGAAACAGCTGAAAAAGACCAAACCGGTGTCGGAAGATCCGCTCCAGCCTTCGTTGGAAGATCCGGGAATGGATGATCCGTTCTTTCCTGATTTTCCGGGAATCGAAGACCCGGGAATGGATGATCCGGGAATCGAAGATCCAGGAATAGAGAATCCAGAAGATCCAGGAACAGAGAATCCGGAAGATCCCGGAATAGAAAATCCGGAGGATCCGGATCAAGAACCCACACCGACGCCGGAGCCTTCTTATGATGATGCGGTTGTGTATGATGGAACAGACAATCCTCTGAAGGGGGATGCGAAAGCATACAAAGGAACCGGAGAGCAGAGCGATCCGCTGGTATTTCTCTGTCAGCCAGGCACTGTGATCACCGGAGAGTTTTTCAATCAGATGGCAGGTTTTCATTCAGACGAAACTCCGGAAAATGGGCAGGAAGGAAGAAAGAGTTTCTGGTTCCGTCTGGAGATCCGGGAGGGGAACAAAGCTTCTGGAAAGCTGCAGACGGTATGGGAACAGGACGGATCTTTGATACAGGAGCCATATCATGTGGAATACCGTACCGTATTCCAGATGGGAAATCAGGAAGATGGACGGCCGGAGATTCTGTTTGAAAAACCGCTGTCCAGTATGGATACAACGGTGGGAAAGACTGCAGAGCTGGAAGTGAAGGTCCGCCAGGAAGAGGGAGTGTCCTATCGCTATCAGTGGTTTCGCAAAGCGCTGACCAAGACCGGTCAGGAGGAACAGAACGATTCCGCAGAGCAGGGCGGTCAGCAAGAAGGACAGGAAAACGGGTCCGGCGAAAACACGGGAGATACAGAACCGTGGATTGAACTCACGGAAAATGAAGGAAAGACTGTGCTTAAGCTGGAGGCGGCGACGGAAAAAGATCAGGGAATCTATATGGTGCAGGTAACGGCGGCAAATGTTTATGGAACATCCAAAGCGGTAGCCACAGCATGTTTGACTGTTGAACCGGAAGAGCAGGAGCCGACACCTGATCCGACACCATCAACAGAGCCGACTCCAACAGAAAGCCCGACGTTAACCCCAACTGAAACACCGACTCCGGAACCAACCGCAACGGTGACGCCGGTACCGACAGCGGAGCCGACCATAGAGCCAACCGTAACGCCGGCATCAACTCCAACAGAAGCTCCAACAGCAACCCCGGAACCGACAGTGGAGCCTACAGCGCAGCCGACACCGACAGAAATGCCGACACCGACGGAAACACCAGCTCCGACAGAAGGACCAGCAGCCGTTCCTGGTACTGAGGGAGCCGAACAGGGCAGCATATCTGCACAAAAAACAGATTCCGGCAGAACATTACATACCGTTACTGCAGCGGCAGCCGGCGGAAGCACAGATATTTCGACTGGTTCCGGCAGCTGGATCCTTGTGGCTTCCGGCAGTGGAAGTTCCAATAACGGACAGAAATCCGACAGCAGCAATTTGGAAGTAAATCTGTCAGAAGTGAAGGAAAGCTATACGAAAGAAGAACTGAAAAAAGCCATTTCGGACAAAGAGAAGGAAATCCGGGACTTGGAGCTGAACCAAAAAGAAACGGCATTGAAGATCAAAAATGCAAAAAAAGCACTGGAAGACCAGACAGTAAAAGCTACTATCGCCGGAGTGATCAAAAAAGTGGGAGATCCGGAAAAACCGTCCCAGGACGGCTCCGCCTTCATTCAGGTGGACAGCCAGCAGGGACTGTATGTGAGAGGATATGTGAGCGAGCTGGTTCTGGATCAGGTGACACCGGGAACCATGCTGCAGATAAGTTCATGGTCCAGCGGCGCTTTTGCTACTGCTACGGTGAAGGAGGTTTCTCCATATCCGGCAGAAAACTACATGGTATACAGCAGCGGCGCCCAGGCTTCTTACTATCCGTTTACGGCACTGATCGACGAAGGTGCGGAGGGCTTCCAGAATTTGGAATCCGTCAGCATTTCCATGACTGTTGGAGCGGATGAAACAGCGCAGAATGCGATTTATCTGAGCAAAGCGTTTATCCGCGAAGAAAACGGACAGAAATATGTCTTTGTGCGCGGAGAGGATGGAAAGCTGGAACGCCGTCCGGTCAAGACAGGAAAGATCGTCTACGGCAATCAATATGAGATCAAGAGTGGTTTGACAGCGGAGGATTATATTGCTTTTCCGTATTCCAAGAATGAGCTGGAAGGCACAAAGACGGAAGAGAGTACGCTGTCTGAGCTGTACAACTATTAAGGAGGGGAGAACATGCTGGAAAATATTAGACTGTCCTTTCAGGGAATCTGGTCCCACAAAATGCGCTCCTTTCTGACAATGCTTGGAATTATTATCGGAATCGCCTCGATCATCTCCATTGTTTCTACCATTAAGGGGACAAACGAACAGATCAAGGAGAATCTCGTTGGAGCGGGCAATAATAATGTAAAGATTCAGCTGTATCAGGGAGAAGGTACCTACTGGATGGATGGAGGTATTCCGAACGGAGTGTACCAGCTTTCCCAGGATCAGAAACAGCAGATTATGGATCTGGAGCAGGTGGAAAATGCTTCTTTTTATCAGGAGAGAAGTTACGCGGACGGCATTTCTTATGAAAACACTACGCTGCAGGGAGGAACGATTCTGGGAATCGACCAGAATTATATGGAAACCTGCGGGTATCAGATTTACCAGGGACGAATGTTTCTGGAAAGTGATTTTGAACAGGTGAGAAAAGTGGTTCTGCTGGATGATACGGCGGCACAGTCGATCTTTCAGGAGGAAGAGCCGCTTGGAAAGGTCATAGAAATCAAGGGAGAACCGTTTACGGTTGTGGGAGTTGTGAAAAAATCTGACTCCTTCCAGCCGGTGATCCAGTCTATGGATGATTACAATACATACAGCCAGGAATCTTATGCGACCGTTTTTCTGCCAAACAGCTGCTGGCCGATTGTTTATCAGTTTGATGAGCCGGAAAACGCGGTGGTAATGGCAAAGACGACGGAAGATATGAGCATCGTCGGAAAAGAAGCTGCAGAGATTATGAATCAGTCGATCACCAATACGACGGATTCTCTCAGCTATAAGGCAGAAGACCTGCTGGAAAGAGCCAAGAGTCTCCAGGATCTCAGCCGGAGCACCAACAGTCAGCTGATCTGGATCGCAAGTATCTCTTTGCTGGTCGGAGGAATCGGTGTTATGAACATCATGCTGGTATCCGTCACGGAGAGAACCAGTGAGATTGGACTGAAAAAAGCGATCGGGGCAAGGAAACGCAGGATTCTGGCACAGTTTCTGACGGAGGCGGCGGTGCTGACCAGCATCGGCGGGCTGATCGGAGTGGCAGCGGGAATCGTGATGGCGAAAGTCATCTCGCAGATGTCCAAAACCCCGGTAGCGATCAGCGTTCCCGCAATTGTCTTTTCCGTGGCATTTTCTATGCTGATCGGAATTATTTTCGGACTTCTGCCTTCGATCAAGGCGGCAAACCTGAATCCTATTGACGCGCTTCGCAGAGAATAGAGCGGGTGAGGGCCGGATGAAAACTTGACAGTGGACACGGTACAGATAGATAACGGCGGGCAGAATTGTTGCCCGCCGTGCCAGCTTCCATGGGCTTGATTTATGCAAAAACCTTTACATTTTTCACAAAGTCGTTTATACTACAATGCGGCGGCAAAGATTTATAAAAAAGTAAGAATCGTTCACAGATATTTCCTGTTTGTCATGGTATAATAAAAGGGTACCGGAGCATCGGAAACGGGTAGGCGGGTACCGTTTCAAAAGCCTCCGACGTAGAAAAAAAGTATTGGGAGAGAAGTTTGGAAGTAAACTTCCAAATCTACCTTGATGACGCAGCAAATGTGTCAGGAAAGAGGAAAACATGAACATTTTATTTTTTATCACGCCGAAAAGTGAAACGGCATACATTTACGACGATTTCACCCTTCGGCAGGTCATTGAAAAAATGGAACATCACAAATATACAGCGATTCCGATTCTGAACCGCAGCGGCAATTACATAGGAACCGTCACGGAAGGGGATCTGCTCCGTATCATCAAGGAACAGTATTCACTGAGCCTGCATGCGGCGGAAGATATCCCGATCTGGCAGGTTCCGAGAAGATGGGCTTATGAATCCGTCAATATCAATTGTAATATTGAAGATCTGATCGAGCTTTCCATGCAGCAGAACTTTGTTCCGGTGGTGGATGATGAAGGAAGATTTATCGGCATCATCCGAAGAAAGGACATCATCCAGTACTGCTATGAGAAAAGTGGGATCAAAGAGGAAGAGTACGCGAAGAATGCGTAAAGAAAGTAGAGGAACGCCAAGAAGCGCAGTCAGGGAAACGAAAAGCGCAGACGCGTAAAAAGTGAGGAGCGATTTATGAAAAAGTTATTGGAACAGATCGGGGAAGAAATGGTAAAAGCATTCGAAACGGCAGGCTATGAGCCGTCCTATGCGAAGGTTACTGTTTCCAACCGTCCGGACTTATGTGAATTTCAGTGCAACGGCGCGATGGCAGCGGCAAAACAGTACCGGAAAGCGCCGATCCAGATTGCAGCAGCGGTAGTAGAAGCACTGGAAAAAGGCGGAGTGATCGGAGAAGCGGAAGCGGTGAATCCGGGATTCATCAATCTGAAAGTAAATCCGGAGGCGCTCAGTTCTTATCTGAATGAGATGCAGAAGGACAAAGACCTGTCCGTGGAAAAGGCGAAAGAGCCAAAAACCATTATCGTGGATTACGGCGGAGCAAACGCTGCAAAACCACTCCACGTAGGACATCTGCGTTCTGCGATCATAGGCGAGAGCATCAAGAGAATGGGACGTTTTATGGGACACCATGTGATCGGCGACGTACATCTGGGAGACTGGGGTCTGCAGATGGGACTGATCATTACGGAACTGCACGAGCGCAAGCCGGAACTGCCGTATTTTGATGAGCGCTATACGGGTGAATATCCGCAGGAAGCTCCGTTTACCATCAGCGAACTGGAAGAAATTTATCCGGCGGCAAGCGCACGGTCCAAGGAAGATGAGGAATATAAGGAAAGAGCCCTGACGGCAACATTTGAACTGCAGCAGGGCAGACGGGGATACCGGGCACTCTGGAAACACATCATGAATGTCTCCGTTGCCGATCTGAAAAAGAATTATACCAATCTGAATGTGGAATTTGATCTTTGGAAAGGCGAGTCCGACGTTCAGGACATTATCCCGAAAATGGCGGATGCCATGAAGGAAGAGGGTTATGCGTATTATGATCAGGGCGCACTGATCGTGGATATCAAAGAGGAGAGTGACACGAAAGAAATCCCGCCGTGTATCATCCTGAAATCCGACGGAGCCGCTCTCTATACGACAACGGATCTGGCGACGATCATGGACCGTATGGAAAAATACCATCCGGACGAGATGATCTATCTTGCTGACAAACGCCAGGAGCTTCATTTCACCCAGGTATTCCGCTGTGCCCGCAAGACCAAGCTGGTGAATGAGGATACCAGGCTTTCCTTCATCGGTTTCGGAACCATGAATGGAAAAGACGGGAAACCGTTCAAGACCCGCGACGGCGGTGTGATGCGTCTGGAACGTCTGATTTCCGATATCAATGAGGAGATGTTCCGGAAGATTGTGGAAAACCGTAGCGTGAAGGATAAAGAAGCGGAAGGCACTGCAAAAATTGTCGGTCTTTCCGCGCTGAAGTATGGCGATCTGTCCAACCAGGCATCCAAAGATTATGTGTTTGATATCGACCGCTTTACTTCTTTTGAAGGAAATACAGGACCGTACATCCTTTATACCATCGTTCGCATCAAATCGATCCTGGGACGGTATGCGCAGGAGGGCGGAACCCTGGAGAAAGGCGTTATGCTCGCGCCGGTCAGCGAGAGCGAAAAATCCCTGATGCTCTCCACCGCTGCATTCAACGGAATGATGGAAGGCGCATTTGAGGAAAAGGCGCCGCACAAGATCTGTGCATATGTCTATGAACTGGCAAATCAGTTCAATCATTTTTATCATGAGACAAAGATTCTGAGCGAAGAGGACGAGGGACGGAAAGCTTCTTATCTGGCGCTGCTGGATCTGGTAAGAGAGGTATTGGAAACCAGTATCGATGTTCTGGGCTTTGACGCTCCGGAAAGAATGTAATAAAAATGCCGTGATGGGATCTGTTACAAAATCTCAGATTCCATCGCGGCATTTTTCTATGGCACAAAACAAGAGATATATTAATGCTTCCGAGGTGTCTGCAGAACTGGGAAAAGAAGAGGAGAGCAGATATAACTTATGGCTGGACATTTTTTGAAAGGACGAAAAAATATTTATGTTCCGATTCGGGAGATTGGAAGCGGCGGAACCGCGCAGGTTTCTCTGGCGGTGGAACTTCCCTGGGGGAAATACCGGGCGGTGAAGATCCGGGAAAAAAAGAGTGCTTCCGGGCTGGGGACGCTGGAAGCGGAGGCGAGGCTTTTGGAACAACTGACGCTTTCAGCAAAAGAGTATCCTGCGTTATGCAACATTCCCTGCTATTATGAGTATTTCCAGGACGCGGGAAAAGAATGTCTGGTGATGGAATATCTGCAGGGTGAAACGGCAGGTGAATTGCTGAGAAAAGGAAAGAGATTCCATGCTGAGGAAATTCTCCGGATGGCTGTGGAATTATGCCGCATTCTGGAAGCGCTGCACAGCCAGACGCCGCCGGTGCTGTATCTGGATCTGAATCCGGATAACGTTTTCCTGAAACCGGATGGGATCGTCGTGCTGACGGATCTCGGCGCCGCCGCAGCCTGGTATTGGAAAGAGGAAATGCCGGAGCAGGTTATGTACGGAACCCGTGGGTTTGCGGCGCCGGAACAATATCGGGGAGAAGCGGGATCAACAGCGGATATTTACAGTCTTGGCGTCCTGATCCGGCAGATGTGGGAACGGAGAACAGACAGGGAAAAACAGATGGAGAAATGGATGGATGAATGTTTGATCCGGTGTACGCGGGAGATGCCTGCGGACAGGTATCAGACGATACGGGAAGTGAGATTGACTTTGGAGGAGATGTTACAGTTCAGCCTTGCTGAACCGTTACATGCAAAATCCATTTAAAATCGCCTTCAGCGATGGGATTTTGCACTCCTGAATCACGTTCTTACGGTCTGCGCAGCATGCGCGCAGACCGGGGTTGAACTGTTACGAGGAGATATAGGCTGCTGTTTCCTCAGATTGAAAATCCTGCCTGCCTGTGATAAAATGTCTATACGCTCGAAAGAACACAGGAGTATTTACGCTCTGGGTTTTCCGTGGGCAGAGAAAGATCTTATCATGAACCGGGAGAAAAAAGAATGTCAGAAATTATATTGTTTGATCTGGACGGCACACTGACGGATTCCGCTCCGGGCATTACCCGATGTGTACAGTATGCACTGCGGCATTTCGGGATCGATGAGCCGGATTTGAAAAAACTGGAGTGTTTTGTCGGACCGCCGCTGAAGGAAATGTTCATGGAATATGCGGGATTCAGTGAAAGTCAGGCGGAGGAAGCGGTTGCGAAATATCGGGAACGCTATACGGAAAAAGGAATTTTTGAGAATGCGGTTTACGAGGGAATCCCTGAGCTGCTTCAGCTATGCAGGGACCGGGGACGAGTGCTTGGCGTCGCGTCCTCCAAACCGCAGGTGTTTGTTGAGCAGATCCTGGAACATTTTGACCTGCGTCAGTACTTTGAAGTGGTGGTCGGTGCAGAACTGGACGGCACCAGGACGGACAAGGCGGAAGTGATCGAAGAAGCGCTGCGGCAGTTGAGATGTGAGAAGAACCGTCAGAATGTGCTGATGGTGGGGGACCGCCTCCACGATGTGCAGGGAGCAGCTTCCTGCGGACTTCAGTGTATTGGCGCCGCTTACGGATATGGAGGACGGGAGGAACTGGAACATGCCGGAGCCGTCTATGTGGCGGATACGGTAGAAGATTTAAAAATCCTGGTCCGGCGTGTGCGGAGGCCTTCCTGGAGAAATTTTCCGCTGAGAAAAGAACTGCTCAGACAGCAAAAGAAAGAAAAAGCAAAGGAAAAGAATGACCTGATGGCTCAGATTTCCATGAAAAGCAAGGTATGGCGGATCCTGAAACCGATGCTGACGTATGATATTATCCTGATCCTTGTCACCTACATGGGAGCAATGGTGTTCCTGCTGTTCACAGGATCCGGAAGTTTGCAAAAAAAGATGTATCAGACTTCGGCGCTGATGACGGGAATTGCCTGTCTGATTTCGATTCCGCTGCTTTGGAAACAGATGAAAGGGGACGAAGGGATGTTTACGATGCAGCGGCATCAGTGGAACGTCCCGGCGGCTGCGGCCTGTGTCCTTCTGACCATGAGCTTCGGGCATCTTCTGAATGCCTTTTTGAATGTCACCGGATTCACCGGATTTTTCAGCGGTTATTCCCAGCTCGCCTCGGATATCTATGAAGGACAGAACTGGCTGCTGTTGGTGATCACTGTCGGGATCCTCAGTTCCGTGGCGGAAGAACTGGCTTTCCGTGGAATGATCTATCAGAGAGCCAAAGACTTCTGGGGATTCGGATGGGCGATGGTGATTTCCGGAGGTCTGTTCGGATTGTATCATGGAAATGTGGTTCAGTTTGTTTATGGAACGATTCTCAGTTTCCTGCTGATCCTTCTTTATGAACGCACTGGTACCCTGTGGGCTCCGATCGCGGCTCATATCGGGGAAAATATCTGGGGACTGTTCCGGCATCAGCTGATGGACTACCTGGGCAGCCATTTTCCGGGAGGAGGAACCACCCTGATTCTGGCTGAGGCGGTGATCTGCGTTGTCACGTTCTGGTATTTGTTTCTGTACAGGCAGACAGGCAGAAGACATTCTGCAGGGGACCGACGATAAAAAATCAATATCTGTATCAAATTTCTCAATATCCGAATAGAAACAGGGCTTCTTTTGTACTAAGATACCGTAGGATGATTTTTGCGGTATTCTGACGGAAGAAGCCCTGTTTTTGCACGAAAAGCAGAGGCAAAGCGGCTTGGGCTGCTGAAGCCTGTACGGGCTGCAATATCAGAAATGGAGTAATCGGTCGCGTTCAACAGGTGTATACTCCTGGAAATACGGTAATCAGTCAGATATTCAGATATGGTACAGCCGGTCATCTGTCGGAAAAAGCGGCAGCAGTTTTCGCGGGTAAAAGGAATCTGTGCAGCCAGCTGGGAAAGGGAGAGCGGTGTGTCATAGTGGGTATGGATATAGTCCAACAGAATCTGAAGCCGATTGAGATTCAGCGGATTGACGGGATGCTCAAAGTAGAGCAGTGTCCGATTGGCACGGATTATTTCGCTGAAAGCGGTACAAAGCAGTCCGCGGACCCGAAGCTGATAGGCAAAAGGCTTTTCTGTACAGATCCGGTCGATCTGAAAAAAGGTATCCAGAACAGAAGCATCTCCCATGTCAGGACGGACAGGGACGGCAGCCAGTTTTGGAGAAGTCAGATAGGGTCGGAGAATCTCCAGTTCCAGGGAATTGCCGGGCGTTCCGTAGAGAAGTGACGGGTGGACAATGATAGAGAGAATCCGGGCATTCCCTCCTGCAGGAGTCATCATATGAGGGGTATTTGCATTAATGATCAGACATTGGCCGGTTTCCTGGCGCCAGGAGGTTCCGCCGACCTGATAGAGTACAACACCTTCCACAACGATGGAAATTTCGATTTCATTGTGCCAGTGACAGCGGATATAGTTGTCCTGGAAGTCTTCAATGCTGTCGTGGTTGATCTGCAGGGGAAAATCCGGTGTGCCGTGGACACATAGTTCCTGAAGATCGCTGGTTGTCTGAATGATCTGCTTCATAATGAAAATCCTTTCATTTGCTTACTATTTAAACGGAAAAGAGGAGGTTTTGTTACATTATGACACAGGATCTTACAAAAGGAAAGCCTTTTCAGGTTCTGTTGAAGTTTTCCCTGCCGGTGATCGCAGGAAATCTTTTTCAGTTGTTTTATACGCTGGCGGATACCGTGATCGTGGGAAAAACGATGGGACCGGATGCACTGGCAGCCGTGGGTGCCACCAGCATTGTTGTTTACCTGGTCCTTTGTTTTATCCAGGGCCTGACGGGAGGGTTCGGCATCTGTCTTGGGCAGAGATGCGGGGCAAAAGATGAAAGCGGGATGCGCAGAAGCATCGCGGTATCGGCGGTATGGAGCATGATTGCTGCCGTAGCCCTTACAGCGGTCTGCTGTCTGCTTGCCCATCCGATCCTGTATTGGATGCAGACGCCGGACAGAATCTATGATATGGCTTATGAATATATGTTTGCCGTTCTGCTCGGGACCGGTGCTACTGTATTTTATAATATGATTTCCAACATTCTCCGGGCGCTTGGAGACAGTAAAACGCCGCTGTATTTCCTGGTCATTTCCTCATTGCTGAATATTGTACTGGATCTTGTGTTTATTCTGACCTTTGGGATGGGCATCGGAGGCGCTGCGTGGGCAACGGTTCTTTCCCAGCTGTTGTCAGCGATACTCAGTACCCTGTTCGGCGCGAAAAAATTTCAGGTTCTGCGTCTGCGGCGGGCAGATTTTAAAAATATGCATAAGGATATGATCATCCATTTAAAAACCGGTTTTCCCATGGGATTTCAGATGTCTGTGATGTGTATCGGCCAGCTTGCCATGCAGGCAGCGGTCAATGCGATCGGGCCGGAAGCCATCGCCGGATATACGGCAGCTACCAAAGTGGATCAGCTTTCTGTGCTGATCAACAATGCTTTTGGTGTGGCGATCGCCAGTTATGTGGCACAAAATTACGGTGCGGGCCGGTGGGACAGGATACGCAGCGGGGTGAAAGCGGGGCTGATACAGACAGAGATTGTGAACATTTTCCTTTGTGCATTGATCCTTGGCGGACGAAATCTGGTCGTTCCGATGTTCATTGACAACCCGACGGCGGAGATCATCGGTTATGCCAACGGTTATCTGCTGTCGGTCGCACCTTTTTATCTGCTTTTGGGTCTTCTGCTTATCGTCCGTTCTTCTGTTCAGAGCATGGGTAACGGAAAAGCGCCGTTTGCCGCCTGTATCACCGAGCTGATCCTTCGTATCGCCGCAACGTTCGGTCTGCAGTATCTGCTGGGCTACGTGGGGATCTGTCTGGCAAGTCCGATTGCATGGTTTGGAGCGTCGCTCCTGCTGGTGGTGGTTTACTGTACAATGATAAAGAAAATATGCAGAAACCAGGAACGGGCATAATTGCCGAACGGTATCGAACGTTCCGGCATGCCGCTGGATGATGTCCGAACGGCTGGAAATGACAATATTAAGCGCGGTTTTTTACAGAAAAACCCTTGTATTTCCAGTTTTCCTATGATATAATTCAACCGTTGCAAAAAAACACCTGTGTGGATGCCGAAGAAGGTGCCTGCCTTCGGGAGGTTTCGGGGATGGGTTCGGAGGTAAAAAAACACAGGGAAGACAAACCAAAAAGGAGAAAAACAATGAGCGTTATTTCAATGAAACAGTTACTGGAAGCAGGTGTTCATTTCGGACATCAGACAAGAAGATGGAATCCTAAAATGGCTCCGTACATCTACACAGAGCGTAACGGAATCTACATCATCGACCTGCAGAAATCTGTAGGAATGGTTGACGATGCATACAAAGCAGTTGCAGACATCGCAGCTGACGGCGGCACAATCCTGTTCGTAGGAACAAAGAAACAGGCGCAGGACGCAATCGCAACAGAGGCAGAGCGCTGCGGAATGTTCTATGTAAACGAGAGATGGCTGGGCGGTATGCTGACAAACTTCAAGACCATCCAGAGCAGAATTGCAAGACTGAAAGAGATCGAAGCAATGCAGGAAGACGGAACTTTCGATGTGCTTCCGAAGAAAGAAGTCATTGAGTTAAAGAAAGAGCTTGAGAAACTGCAGAAGAACCTGGGCGGTATCAAAGAGATGAAGAGACTGCCGGATGCAATCTTCGTAGTTGATCCGAAGAAAGAAAGAATCTGTGTTCAGGAAGCTCATACATTAGGTATCCCGCTGATCGGTATCTGTGATACCAACTGTGATCCGGAAGAACTGGATTACGTAATTCCGGGAAATGACGACGCAATCCGTGCCGTAAAACTGATCGTATCCAAGATGGCAGACGCTGTGATCGAGGCAAGACAGGGTGAGGCTGAGGATGCTGCAGAAGTATTTGAGGAAGAAGCTTCTGAAGAGACAGCTGAAGAGTAATGGATGATGATGTGTAACTGCCCGGTATCCTCCTGTCGCGAGACAGGAGGCGGACAGTTACACCCGTTTAATGAAAACAGATACGGAGGAATGAACAATGGCTATTACAGCAGCAATGGTAAAAGAGTTAAGAGAGATGAGCGGCGCTGGTATGATGGACTGTAAGAAAGCTCTTACAGCTACCGACGGCGACATGGACAAAGCAATCGAGTTCCTGAGAGAAAAAGGTCTGGCTACTGCACAGAAAAAAGCAGGAAGAATTGCAGCTGAGGGTATCGTTATGGTTAAGGTATCCGAGGATGGAAAGAAAGCAGTTGCCGTAGAGGTAAACGCAGAGACTGACTTCGTTGCAAAGAACGAGAAATTCCAGACATACGTTGCACAGGTTGCTGATCAGGCTATGGATACAACCGCTGCAGATGTAGAAGCATTCCTGGCTGAGCCGTGGAAACTGAACACCGAAGAGACTGTTGCAGAAGAGCTGGCTCATCAGATCGCTACCATCGGTGAGAACATGAACATCCGTCGTTTCCAGCAGGTAAAGGAAGAGAATGGTTTCATCGCTTCCTATACACATATGGGCGGAAAGATCGGTGTTCTGGTTGACGTTGAGACAGACGTTGTAAACGATGCAGTAAAAGAGATGGCGAAGAACGTAGCTATGCAGGCTGCAGCTCTGAAACCGCTGTATACCAACGAGAGCGAAGTGGATCCGGCTTACATTGAGCATGAGAAAGAGATCCTGACCGCAGCAGCTAAGAACGAGAAACCGGATGCAAACGACAAGATCATCACCGGAATGGTTATGGGCCGTATCAAAAAAGAGCTCAAAGAGATCTGCCTGATGGATCAGGTATACGTAAAAGCAGAAGACGGAAAACAGTCTGTTGCAAAATACGTTGAGGAAGTTGCTAAGGCAAACAACGCGAAGATCGCGATCAAAGGCTTTGTTCGTTTCGAGACTGGCGAAGGTATCGAGAAGAAAGAAGAGAACTTTGCTGAGGAAGTTGCAAAGCAGATGGCTGGAAACTAAGCGTTTCGTATAAGCGTGTGAGATATACAAAAAGAGTCACAATGCGAGTTTACTCGTAATTGTGGCTCTTTTTGTATATTTATTGCGCGACGTATGGATAGCGAGATGGAGCGAAGCGAGATCGAGCTGAGCATTTGATGGCAAGGCAGAATAATTCAGACGGATAATACAGAATGGAGAAAAGTCTGGTTGATTTTACTCTGCGGAGTGGATATACTATAATTAGAAAACAGGCAGGAAGGAGGAAAAATATGTCTAAGACTTTAAATGAAATATTAAAAAAATATGTGGAAGATGTACACAAAATTTATGGAGAAAAGCTGAGGACGGTAATATTATATGGTTCTTACGCAAGAGGCGATTTTAGAACAGATTCAGATATCGATATTATGATCCTGGTGGACTTATCCGACGATGAAATAAGACTTAAAGGGCATATGCTTTCCAATCTGACCTTTGATTATAATTTTGATAACGATTTAGAAATCATGCCCATTGTGAAGAACCTGGATCATTTTAATAAATGGCTTAGATCATACCCGTTCTATAACAATATTAAGAACGAAGGAGTAGAATTATATGCAGCATAATTTAGACGATATTGGAGGAGCCAGAGAACTGGCTTTGCATAGAATCAATGTTGCGAAAGATGATTTGGAAGCCGCAGAAATGAATTTTGGGGGAGGGCATTACAGATCATCAAACAACAGAGCATATTATGCTATCTTCAGGGCAATTTCAGCATGTCTTGCATTGGAGTTTAAAGCATATAAGCAGCATGCTGAACAGTTACGAATATTTCTTTAAAAACTGCAGAAATGAAGAAATTGCAAAGTGTGTCAGAGAGATTCTGCAGCTTTGCACTCTAAAATAGAATGATCAACGAGAAAAAGACATCTCCCGCAAAGAAGTCCATGCAAAGAAGCACGGAATTCTGCGGGAGATGTCTTTTAGGATAGCACCACAAAGGACCAGCGCGAAAGCAAATAAATGAAAGTATTACAAATTTCCAAGGATCTTCCACGTTCCATCTTTAAAAAATTGTTTTTTTTTAGTACAATTTATTTAGGGGAGGTTACAGACCGCAGCGTTTGTAAAATGAAGAAGTGGTGAGAAAGGAGAAAAAACTGTAGGTTTTCTACGAAGAAAAATGAACAACAATTTGGTAAAAATCAGGATCCGGCAGATTTATGCAGGCCTGCGGCCTTCGGAGCAGAAAGTGGCTGACTATATCCTGCAGTATGAGGGAAAGGCAAGCAAGCTGCTGATGGAGACGGTGGCACAGGAGACAGGGGTCAGCCAGCCTACGGTGATCCGTTTCGTAAAAGCTGCAGGATATGAAGGATTCAAGGACTTTAAGTACGCGCTGGTGCAGGAAGAGGCAAAGGAACAGCCCGAAGACAGCGAGAAAGCGGGTCTGTACGGATTTCCGTTATCGAGAAAAGACCGCCTGGAGGACATTCCAGGAAAGATTGTGACGACCTCTGTGGAAATGCTGGAGGAGACTCTTAGGAATGTATCTGTGAAAGAGTACCGGAAGGCTGTGGAAGCAGTGGTTGCGGCGGAAAATATCGTCATATACAGTGTGGAAAATTCCATCTGTACCGCCAATGATCTGCTGACAAAGCTTACCTATCTGGGGCTGAACTGCAGATTTTACGGAGATTACTACCTCCAGAACGTCAGCGCAGCGAATCTGACCAAGAAAGACCTGGCGATCGGAATTTCCTATTCCGGCTGTTCAAAGCATACGGTGGAAATGCTGGCGCTGGCGAAGAAAGCGGGTGCTGTTACCCTGGCACTGACCAATTTTGAGAATTCCATGATCGCGAAATATGCGGATATCCTTCTCTGTGCCAGCAACCGGCAGTTTTTATACGGGGATACCATATTTTCCAGAATCTCCCAGCTTGCCCTGGTGGATATGATCTATGCAGGTGTCCTGAACAGAGATTATGACAGATGTTCCAAAAAACTGAACAAGACCAGCGCCATTGTCGCAAAAAGGGCGTATGGAGAAAATGAAGAGATTTTGTAGATTTTCTACAGAATCTCTTTTTTTGATTTACATTGCCTTAACACGAAGTTCACTGGAGTTTGATTGAAAGCCTTTTTTTCACCTCGTATAATACAAGCTGTCAGTCGGGCAAACGACAAGGACACAAGATGTAGTACTCCAAAAAGTAACGAGAGGAAGGAGAAAAGAAAATGCTGGAACTTAGACATATAAAAAAATCTTATGATCATGTAACGATTCTGGAAGATATCAATCTGAAAATTCAGGATGGAGAGATCGTATCCATTCTGGGACCTTCCGGATGCGGAAAGACTACGCTGCTGAATCTGGTGCTGGGGCTTACACCTGCAGATCAGGGACGGATCCTTTTTGACGGAAAGGATATTACCAACGTGCCGATGGAGGAGCGGGGATTCAATATCGTATTTCAGGATTACGCCCTGTTTCCGAATTTGAATGTATATAAGAACATTACTTACGGACTGCGGAACAAGCCGGATATTTCTTCCAAAGAAGAGGTGGATGAGTTTATTGAGCTTCTGGGCTTGAAAGAACATCTGAATAAAAAGATTGACCAGCTTTCCGGCGGTCAGAAACAGCGTGTGGCACTGGCGAGAACGATGGTCATGAAGCCGAAAATCCTGCTGCTGGACGAGCCGCTGAGCGCTCTGGACGGTGTGATCAAAGAATCCATCAAGGAGAAGATCAAGGAGATCGCAAGAGATTTCCATCTGACGACGATCATTGTCACTCATGACCCGGAGGAAGCCCTTACGCTTTCCGACAAGGTGCTGATTGTCAATCAGGGACACATCTCCCAGTACGGTGCGCCGGAGGAGATCATTACCGCTCCTTCCAACAATTTCGTAAAGGAATTTATCCTGAATCAGCTTGAGATCAAGAGAAACAATATTTTCGCATTGTTCCATCAGAATCTGACAAACAGTGTACAGGCGGTATAAGACAATGATAAGAAAAGAAAGAGAAATTAAAGTTATCTATGTTTTGGTTCTTGCGATCTTTGCCGTATTCCTTGCAGTTCCCATTGTAAGACTCCTGCTGGAGTCTTTCCTGGGAGAGGCAGGGGCAGGGATCAGCAATTATGTGGAAGTTCTTACAGGACAAGGTTTTCTTCAGGCTCTGGGGAACAGTGTGGCTGTGTCAATTTCCAGTGCTTTGATTTCCACAGTCCTTGCTTTTTTTATGGCATACAGTATACAATATACAAATTTGCCGGGAAAATTCAAGACGGTGATCCGCACGCTGGCGGTGCTCCCAATGCTCCTGCCTACGATCACCTATGGCTTTGCCATCATTTATTCTTTTGGAAAGCAGGGCTTGCTCACCCGGCTTTTCGGAAGACAACTATTTGATATCTATGGATTCAACGGACTGCTGTTCGGATATGTGATTTATACGCTTCCCATATCCTTTATGCTGATCCTGAATACCATGGGATTTATCGACAAGAAGTTTATGATCGTGTCCAGAGTCATGGGAGACAAGCCGATCCAGATCTTCTGGCAGACGATCATCCGTCCCCTGCTGGGAACACTGGCAGCGTCCATGGTGCAGTGCTTCTTCCTCTGCTTTACAGACTACGGCATTCCGGCTTCTGTAGGCGGAGAATACGAAGTGGTGGCTACGGTTCTCTATAACGAGATGCTCGGAAGCATTCCCAATTTCAACCGTGGAGCGGTCGTTGCGATGATGATGCTGATCCCGTCGGTTGTCAGCATTGCGCTTCTGAAATATCTGGAGCGGTACAATGTGAGATACACGAAGATTTCTCAGATTGAGCTGAAGAAGAATCCTCTGAGAGACGGAATCTGCGGCGTGGGTTCTGCCGTGATCATCCTTTGCATCCTGTCGGTTTTTGCTGTGATCTTTGTGGTGCCTCTGGTACAGGAATGGCCCTACCAGATCAGCTTTACCCTGGAACACTTCCAGGCGGTGTTCAATGACCAGAGCCTCTTCGGTGTGTATCAGAACTCCATTTTTGTGGCTTTCTGCACCGCGCTTCTGGGACTTCTGGTGACCTACGGAGCTGCGCTGGCGACAGCAAGAAGCGGGCTGAACGGCAGGCTGAAAGGCGTGATAGATGCCATCGCCCTGGTGACGAATACGATTCCCGGAATGGTGATCGGTATCGCATTTATGTTTATCTTTTCGGGAACCGCTCTTCAGAATACATTCTTTCTGATCATCCTGTGTAATGTGGTGCATTTTTTCTCCACCCCATACCTGATGATGCGGAATTCCCTGTCCAAACTGAACAGCTCATGGGAGACCACCGCGTCCTTAATGGGAGATACATGGATCAAAACGATTGTCCGGATCGTTACGCCGAATATGACCTCCACGATTTTAGAGGTATTCAGTTATTACTTTGTAAACGCCATGGTAACCGTCAGCGCCGTAATCTTTATCGCCGGCGCAAGGACAATGGTTATCACGACCAAGATCAAAGAACTGCAGTATTATACCAAATTTAACGAGGTGTTTGTACTGTCCCTGCTTATCCTGGGAACGAATCTGATCGTCAAGGGAGTTTTGGGATTTGTCATAAAAAGAAAAGAAGGAAAAAAGGAGAAATAGAAAATGAAAGCAAAAAAAGTATCCATGATTCTTATGGCAGCAGCAATTCTGGCGGGAAGCCTTTCCCTGACCGGCTGTGGCGGAACCGGCGGTTCCGGCTCTTCCGGCGACGAGGTGATCATTTATTCCAACGCCGACGATGAGGCGGTGGAAGCCATGAAAAAAACGCTGGATGAAAACGGATATGAAGGACAATATATTTTCCAGACCTTTGGAACCTCTGAACTGGGAGGCAAGGTAATGGCAGAGGGAACCGACATCGAAGCGGATATGCTGACTCTGAGTACATTCTATATTGACGCGGCACAGGAAGACCAGAATATGTTCCAGCCTCTGGAGTTTGATTACACGCTGCTCAACAGCGCAGATCAGAAAGACTACTGTGCGCCGATCACTTCTCAGGAGGGTACGATCATCGTGAACACAGAGGTGATGAAAGAGAATGGGCTGACAATGCCGACTTCCCTGAAAGATCTGACCAATCCGGAATATAAAGATCTGGTATCTGTGACAGATATCAAGAGTTCCTCAACAGCATGGCTGCTGGTACAGGCGCTTGTAAGTGAATATGGAGAGGACGGCGCGAAGGAAGTCTTGACCGGTATCTATGATAACGCAGGCCCTCATATTGAATCTTCCGGTTCCGCTCCTCTGAAAAAAGTCCGTGCAGGGGAAGTGGCTGTAGGATTCGGTCTTCGCCAGCAGGCGGTTGCGGACAAAGCAGAGGGACTTCCCGTTGACTTTGTGGATCCGGCAGAAGGAAATTTCTCTCTGACAGAGTCTGTGGCAGTGGTGGATAAAGGGGAAGACACCAATCCTCTGGCACAGGAAATGGCGGAATGTATTATCACCAAGGGAAGAGAAGAACTGCAGAAATATTATCCAAATGCCGTTTACGAAGGTGAAACCACCGATGAGGCAAACAGTTCCGCAAATCCGAAGACCTTCCCGGAACCGCTGACTTTGGATCTTCTGGAGAAGCACCAGGAACTGTCTGAGAGCTGCAAGTAATAAAAAGAGATAACAAATATAGATAGAAGGAGAAGAATAACAATGCCAAACTATAAACTGCTCACACCGGGTCCTTTGACGACTACGGATACGGTAAAAAAAGAAATGCTTTTTGATCACTGCACATGGGACGATGATTACAAGCAGATCACCCTTTCCATCAGGGAAAAACTGCTGAAGCTTGCTCATGTGAGCGAACCGGAATATACCGTAGTCCTGATGCAGGGAAGCGGAACCTTCGGCGTGGAGTCTGTGCTCACCAGTGTGATCGGGGAGAACGACAAACTTCTGATCGCGGCAAACGGCGCTTATGGGGAGAGAATGGGAGATATCGCGGAACATGCGGGAATTCCTTACCTGATGTATGAAGTGGAATATCACCAGATCCCATCTGCGGAGAAAATCAGAGAGATCCTGAAGGAGCATCCGGAAATTACTCATGTTTCCATGGTACACAGTGAGACTACCTCCGGTATCTTAAATGACATTGCTTCCGTGGCAAAAGTAGTAAAGGCAGCAGGAAAAACCTTCATTGTAGACGCAATGTCCAGCTTTGGCGGCGTGGATATTCCGGTGGGAGAGCTGGGAATCGACTTTATCATCAGCAGCGCCAACAAGTGTATCCAGGGCGTTCCGGGATTTTCCTTTATCATCTGCAACAGGGAAAAACTGATGGAGAGCAAAGGGAAGGCAAGAAGCCTGTCTCTGGATCTCTACGATCAGTGGGAGACCATGAATAAGGATGGAAAGTGGAGATTCACTTCCCCGACCCATGTGGTGCTGGCGTTTGCACAGGCATTGAAGGAAATGGAAGAAGAAGGCGGAATTCCGGCAAGGGCAAAACGTTATGAGGAGAACAACCATCTGCTGATCCAGAGGATGGCTGAGATGGGAATCCATCCTTATATCGGCAGCGAGCATCAGGGACCGATCATCACCACCTTTCTGTATCCGGAACACCACAATTTCTCTTTCCAGGAAATGTATCAGTATATTAAGGACAGAGGATATGCCATCTATCCGGGCAAGGTAACAGACGCAGATACGTTCCGTATCGGAAATATCGGTGAAATTTACAAAGAGGATATCGAAAAGCTCTGCAGTATCATCAAAGAATTTTTGGAGGAGAAATAAAACGATGAAGTTCGATGGAATTATTTTTGACTGGGCGGGAACGACCGTGGATTACGGATGCTTTGCTCCGGTGAAAGCGTTTATTGAGGCTTTTGAGCAGTATGGGATCACCCCTACGCTGGAAGAAGTAAGGAAACCGATGGGTATGCTGAAGATTGATCATGTAAGAACCATGCTGTCCATGGACCGGATTTCAGGACTGTGGGAAGAGAAGCAGGGAAGAAAATGGACCGAGGAAGATGTTCAGGAGGTTTATGAGCTCAGTGAGAGCAAGATCCTGGAAATCGTACATAATTATGCGGAGCCGAAGCCTTACGTGGTGGAAACCGTAAACAAACTGAGAGAGATGGGTCTGAAGATCGGTTCCACCACAGGCTATACCGATGAGATGATGGCGTTTGTTGTGCCAAAAGCCGCAGAGCTTGGATATGCTCCGGACTGCTGGTTCAGCCCGGATTCCACAAACAAAAAGGGCAGACCGTATCCTTACATGATTTTCCGGAATATGGAAAAACTGGAACTGAAGGACGTATCCAGAGTCATGAAAGTGGGAGACACCGTTGCCGACATTCTGGAAGGAAAGAATGCGGGCCTGGTAACCGTAGGAATCCTGGAGGGAAGTTCTGTGATGGGACTGACACAGGAAGAATACGAGGCGCTGACCCCGGAAGCACGGGAAGCGGCAGACAAAAAGGCAGAGCAGACCTATCTGGAAGCGGGCGCTGATTATGTGGTGAAAGATATCCGGGGAATTCTGGATCTGATCTAAGTTTTGTACAGGCGGATGGCAAACAAAAAATGACAGGAAAAAGGACGCACTGGTTTTTTCAGGGCGTCCTTTTTTCGATGTCTTGTTTCGGATATTTCGCGGCGTCAGAGTTCTTACAGCCGCAGACCTTTGATGTCCTTGATCCTGGAGAAGATCATATTACAAGTACATTCCCGCAGTCCGGGCAGTTTGTCTATGGTTTGGTACATTAATTTTTCCATCTCTTCGTTCGACGAAGCAACCGCGTGAACGTGGAGCTTGCTTTTTCCTGTCACGCGGTAAATCTGCGTGATCGTGTCGTTTTGCTTCAGGATCGCGGCAGCTTCCATCAGGGTGTCCGGAGACAGCTCAATTTCAAAATAGCAGGAAACCGCTCCGCTGATTTTCTGCGGGTTGATGATCGTCGTGTATTCCTCAATAATCCCTTTCTGTTCCAGCGCCTGTACGCGTGTTCGTACCGCTACCCGGGACAGTCCTATTTTTTCACCAATATCGGAATAAGAGATCCGGGCGTTTTGGATCAGCAGCTCTAAAATTTTCTGGTCTAATTCATCCAGACCGTCGAAAAACATCTGTCAGAACCTCCTTCCTGGTGTTAACAACATTTTACCTATAGCTACTATACAGCGGTTTAACACAAGAAGTCAAGCAGAAGGATGGAATAATATTGACAGTATGATGAGATAAACGTATAATGAATTACGAATGTTAATTTAAAACTTGCATAACGAAAGTGAGGAGAGAGGATGAACACAGATCTGACTCATGGACCTGTCATGAAAACCATGCTGCGCTTTGCAATACCCATGATTCTCGGAAATTTGCTGCAGCAGTGCTACAATATTGCCGATACATTGATCGTGGGGCGGTTTCTCGGAGCCGGAGCGCTGGCTGCCGTAGGTTCTGCGTTTTCCCTGATGACCTTTCTGACTTCCATTTTGCTTGGGCTGGCGATGGGAAGCGGAACGGTATTTTCCATGCGCTTTGGAAAAAAGGATCAAATCGGGCTGAGAGAAGGAATTTTTGCTTCGTTTGCGCTGCTTGGGGTTGTCACGGTTCTTTTAAATGTTGCCGTGTTCCTTGGAATCGACTGGATCATATGGGCGCTTCGTACGCCGGAGGATCTGGTTGTTATGATGCGGGAGTATCTGGAAGTTATTTTTGCAGGGCTGATCGGTATTTTTTTGTACAATTTTTTTGCTTCGCTGCTGCGTTCTCTTGGAAATTCCTTGGTGCCGCTTCTGTTTCTGGCTGTTTCGGCAATTTTAAACATAGCGCTGGACTTATGGTTTGTCGCGGGTCTGGATCGAGGGGTGGCAGGTGCAGCGGAAGCTACGGTGATCTCCCAGTATGTATCCGGGATTGGAATTGCCGTCTATACATGGATGAAGTTTCCGGAACTCTTAAGAATCGACCGGACGGTTCGCCTCAGGATGAGCCGTGTGAAAGAAATTACCAGCTATTCTGCATTGACCTGTCTGCAGCAGTCCATTATGAATCTTGGCATCCTTGCCGTCCAGGGGCTGGTGAACAGCTTTGGCACCACCATCATGGCGGCTTTTGCCGCAGCGGTAAAAATAGACGCCTTTGCGTACCTGCCGGTTCAGGATTTTGGCAATGCGTTCTCGATTTTTACCGCACAGAATTATGGCGCAAGGCAGACGGAACGGATCAAAAAGGGGATTCGTGTGGCAGTTCTGACTTCTGTGAGTTTCAGTTTACTGATCTCTACCTGCGTTTTTGTCTTTGCGGAGCCATTGATGACTTTGTTTATTGACGCGGAAGAGACGGCGGTTATCGCCGAAGGTGTACACTATCTCCGGATTGAAGGAGTCTTCTACTTCCTGATCGGTCTTCTGTTTTTGCTTTATGGACTGTACCGTGCGCTTGGAAAGCCCGGTATGTCTGTGGTACTTACCGTAGTATCTCTTGGAAATCGGGTGGTGTTGGCTTATGCACTGTCCGCGGTGCCTGCTTTTGGCGTTATGGGAATCTGGTGGTCTGTGCCGATCGGCTGGTTTTTGGCCGATGGGCTGGGGATTCTCTATTATCTGGCAAAACGGAAGATCTTATTGACGGAACGAGGGACAGGGGATTCGGATGCAGAGGTATGACGCGGAGATCGGATGCAGAGGTGCAGGGCTGATGCAGACGGAGGGTTATTATGAAAAAAAGCTATGAAGTACCATAGCCAATAAGTATTTGCTATTCCTAAATCCATGTATTATATTAATATTAAAACAGCAATACCCAATGGAAAGAGGCAAGAGATATGAACATAATAGAAAACAAAAGATTTGACGAAGAACGCGCGCTGTACGGCAGCAGGGAGATTCTGGTAAAGGACTGTGCTTTTGATGGTCCGGCGGACGGAGAGAGCGCTTTCAAAGAGTGCTCCGATGTGCAGGTGGAGAGCTGTTTTTTCAATCTGCGGTATCCATTCTGGCATGACCATGGGCTGAAAATATATCTTTCCGAGATGACAGAACTCTGCCGGGCGGCGCTGTGGTATTCAGATCATGTGGAAATTACGGATACAAAACTGCATGGAATTAAGGCTCTGCGGGAATGCGGAGAAGTTGCCATGCGGGGCTGTGATATCATTTCTCCGGAATTCGGCTGGTCGGTGCATGGTATAAAAATGGAGGACTGTACGGCTGAGAGTGAGTATTTTATGATGCGCTCCACAGATCTTCATTTCCGGAACGTACAGATGAAGGGAAAATATTCCTTCCAGTATATTGAGAACTCTGTATTTGAAAACTGCCAGTTCGATACGAAAGATGCTTTTTGGCATGCCAAAAATATTCTCGTGCGGAACAGTACCGTAAAAGGAGAGTATCTGGCGTGGTACTGTGAAAATGTCACCTTTGAAAACTGCAGGATCATTGGCACACAGCCTCTGTGCTACTGTAAGGGACTGAAGCTGATCAACTGTGAAATGATCGATACGGATCTGGCTTTTGAGCGGTCGGAGGTGGAAGCGGTGATTACCACACCGGTACTCAGCATTAAAAATCCTCTGTCCGGCAGAATCACCGTCCCGGCGGTGGGTGAGATCATCCGGGATATTCCGGACACAAAAGGTGAAATCCTTGTGACAGGACAGTAACAGATATGAAACTACCGCCTGGCAGAGCGGCATAAGAGAAAACAAAAACGGGATTGTGTGGTTCAGAAAAATTCGCTTTCGCGGAGTTCTGAATCATACAATCCCGTTTTATGTTCGCTTTCTTTCTTTGAATTATGGAAGAACCAGCGTTCCCAGAGAAACAGTTCCTTTCAGGTTACATTCCGGATCAAGGAGAACAAAGTCTGCGTCCTTGCCGACCGTGATGCCTCCCTTCTGGGTCAGACCGAATTCCCTTGCCTGATTGACGGAAGTCATCCGGACTGCTTCTTCGATGCCTATACCTGTGAAACGCATGATGTTCTGGAACGCGCGGATATAGCTGAGGACACTGCCGGCAATGGTGCCGTCTGCAAGCCGGGCGGTTCCGTCTTTGACGTAAACCGTCTGTCCTCCAAGCTCACTTTCCCCGTCCGGCATTCCTTTGGCTCTCATGGAATCGGTGATCAGTTCAATACCGCTGCTTCCCTTTACTTTGAGTGCCAGCTGAACCATCTCAGGACGGATATGGATGCCGTCGCAGATCAGTTCCGTCATTACACCGTCGGTCAGGAGCCCGTAGCCGGTGACACCTGGTTCCCTGTGGTTCAGGCCGCGCTGTGCGTTGTAGAGATGGGTGATATGACGTGCCCTGCTGAGACAGAGCTGGTCATAAGTGGCACAGGAATGGCCGGCGCTTGGGATGATGCTGTTGGACAGGCACCAGTCTTCAAACTCCGGGGACGCCTCTTCCGGGGCGTAAGTTACCACGCGGATCCTGCCGCCGCTCAGTTCGTTCCAGCGGGACAGGAGTTCTGCGTCCGGTTTTTTGATATAAGCTTCGTTCTGTGCTCCTTTGTATTTGACCGAGACAAACGGACCTTCCAGATGGATGCCCTGGATGACGGGATTCTTTTCAGCGGCCAGGCGGATATTTGTCATCGCCTGCGCAATCTGTTCACAGGACTGGGTCATCGTGGTGCAGAAGTAGGAGGTGATGCCTTCCTTTGCAGTCATCTGCCGCACCATTTCGTCGATCTCTTCCGGGGAGGCGTCCATGCTGTCAGATCCGTATCCTCCATGGCTGTGTACGTCGATAAAACCAGGAATGACAGCGGCCGCTTCCGGGCAAACCTCCTCATCGCCTTTTCTCGGAAGAAAATTTCTCATATCACCCGTTTCCACGATTTTTGTGTCATACCGGATATAGCCGGATTCTATTTTTCCGTCTCCGGTATAAATGACCTTGTTTTTTAATACTTTCATGCCCTCTTTTGGAAATGCCGTATTTCCGCTCCTTTTCATAGAATTTCTGCTATAAATTGTAGCACAGAACCGGGGAAAAAGAAAGCAGAGACTCAGTCGTGGCATGGGTCTTTGCAATTGTTTGACCAGCGGAACGGTTACGGGTCATTCAGTGCGTTTTGAAGCCTTCTCCTACCACCTCATTAGACTCCATGATAATGATAAAGGCATCCGGATCCAGCTTTTTGACAGCGCTTCGGATCAGGTACATCTGTTTATTGTTGCAGGCGCACATGACAACGTCTTTTTCTTCACAGGAATAGCTTCCTTCGGCTTTCAGAAATGTTGCGCCCCGGCCTGTGACTTCGTTGATCTCTTCCGCCACTTTCTTTGCGTGATCGGTGACGATCAGAGTCATTTTACCGGAATCGATACCGTACATGACTTTGTCCACCACGGCGGACAGAAGGAACGTGATGATCATTCCGTAGATCAGGCTGTCCATATCGCGGGAGACCAGCAGGGTTCCGGTCACAACAATGACAGTATCCATCACAAACGCGATCTTGCCCAGGGATAAATGCGGATGCAGGGCTTTGATGGAGAGCATAATGAAGTCCGCACCGCCGGTGGAGGAATCTCTCATATAGATCAGTGCGTACCCAAGCCCTGAAAAGATTCCTGTACAGATGGCCGCCAGCATCCGGTCGCCGCTGTAGACCGGGAACAGAGGGGCAATGTAGTCAATGAGAAGGGAGCTTATGATGATCGTCTGGATGGAACGCAGGAAAAAGTCCCGTCCGAGGATGCGGAAACAGAGGATCGCGATAGGGATGTTCAGGAACAGGACCACGCGTCCGATGGGAAGCCCGAACAGATGGTAAAAAATGAGCGCGATACCGTTGAGCCCCGCCATCGGAAAGTGAGCCATGGCGGCAAAATTGTAGGTCCCCACTGCGATGAGCATGCCGCCGAGTATGTCTGTCAGGAGAGAAAGACCCCATTTTTTTACTGTGCCGGACGTGAAATGATTCTGTTTCATGAAATAAGATACCTCCTGTTCTGATTGAAAGAAAAAAAGCATCTGCGAATCATATCCATATGATTCGCAGATGCTCTTTTCTTATTCAGTATACAGGAAAAAGAAAACCCAGTCAAGGGAGCGGAAAATGCTTGTCATGCCAGATGGAAAAGGGTATACTAAATGGGCGAACAAGTGTTTTGCTAAGAAAGGGGAGAAACAAGGGATGAAAAGAAAAAAAGAACCAATAAAATCCGGACAGTTATGCAGGAAGGAGAAACGGATTTGACGGGCAGAACGCACTGGGCGGTAGGAACAGCGGCAGCCCTGTGCGTGACACAGCCGGCGAGATTGAGAGACTGGGTGCTCTGTATCGGGGCGGCGGCGGTGGGTTCGGTGATCAGCGATATCGACGTGACAACCTCCGACTCGCGGGAAACGCTCAATCGGATCACAGCGGTTTCTGTTCTGGCCGTGGCGGCAGTGGGCATTGCCGAGGCATGGTGGGATCTTGGAATTATCCGGAATTTTGACAGGGAGAGCAGCATTTTCCGTCTGATCCTCGGGTTTGCCGCCTTTCTTGCAGTCTGCACCTTTGGAAAGAATCAGCCTCACCGCTCGTTTATGCATTCGTTCCTGGGCTGGATCCTGCTGGGACAGATCACCGCGTTTATTTATCCCGCTATGACGCCGTATTTTTCCATTGCGATGCTTTCTCATATGGCGATCGATCTGCTGAACCGGCGGAATGTCCGTCTGCTGTACCCGCTGAAGAAAGGATTCAGCTTCGGAATCTGCAGCGCCGACGGGTGGGTGAACCGGAATCTGTTCCTTGCGGGAACTGCGGTCAGCGTGCTCGTTTCGCTGCTTCTGTTCTTTTTCCGGTATCGGAGAGAATTGACCGGAATCTGGTAACAAAAATTATCGGAATCTGGCGGCAGGATACTTGACGATACAGGGGATACAGGGAGTATAATAAAGGGTAAGTTTTGTCCGGATTTTCGTGAAAAAAGGAAGAGTGGAAAGTGATGAAAAAAGAAGCGTAACGAAGCGAAGAGAAAAATCAGGAGGAAAGAGAGATGCAGGAAGCTGAGGAAACGAAAACAGGAGACAGCAAAGAGGAAAAGAATCTGCTCCCTCCGTTTCACAGGATTGCGCGTATCCGGAATGATTTTCCGGAAAAGTTCGGGATTCCGCGCCAGAGCGGGCTGGTGGAGGAACTGGAAGCGTTGATCATTTTTGAACCGGAATACCGGAATCCCGAGGCGCTGCGCGGGCTGGAGGAATATTCTCATATCTGGCTGATCTGGGAATTTTCCGAATCGGTGTTGGAGAAGTGGTCCCCGACCGTGAGACCGCCTCGTCTTGGCGGAAATACAAGGATGGGCGTTTTTGCCACACGTTCCCCGTTCCGGCCGAATCCCATCGGGCTGTCCAGTGTACGTCTGGAAGCCATCGAACAGCATCCGGAGTACGGCTATGTGCTCCGTGTCCGGGGCGCGGATTTGATGAACGGAACGCCGATCCTGGATATCAAACCGTACCTGCCCCATGTGGACAGCCATCCTGATGCCTGCGGCGGATTCTCCCGTCAGTTTGAAGATTATGGGCTTCAGGTGGAAATTCCGGAACAGTGGCTGGAAAAGGTTCCGGAGCAGAAACGGGCTGCGCTTGCCGGGGTCCTCGCCAATGACCCGCGGCCTGCCTATCAAAAAGATCCGGAACGGGTTTACGGTCTGAGCTTTGCGGGACTTACGGTACATTTCCGTGTGTCTGAAAATGTGCTGATGGTGTGTGAGATTCAGCAGGAAGGGAAGAAGGAGAGCTATGAATTATGAGTAACGTATTTACACAGACAGTGGTATATCTGGCCCTTTTGTTTCTGGGGTACGGATTCAAAAAGGCAGGGATCTTTAAGGTGGAGGATACAAAATTCCTGAAATCGGTGATCCTGTACATAACGATGCCCGCGACGGCAGTCAATGGTCTGAAAGATCTGGAACTGCAGACCTCCTTTCTCTGGTGTTTTCTGATCGGATTTGTGACGTGTACCGTCCTGCTGGCGGTGGGAATGGCCGCTTCCCGAAAGAGTGACGCCGACGGAAAACTGCAGTATCTGTTCAGTTTTAACAGTTTTAATGTTGGCAATTTTGCGATCCCGTTTCTGACAGGCCTGATCTCCACCAACGGATTTGCGGCGCTCTGCCTGTTTGATATTGCGGTCGCAATTTTTCTGTATGGTGTGGATTATTCCCTGGCAGAGAGCAGAAAAGGAAACGGCGGCGGATTTTCCGCGAAGCTTCTGCTGAAAAAGATCTTCTGTTCTCCGGTCACAGATGCTTATCTGATCATGATCGTGCTGGCGGCGTTGCAGCTGCGTCTCCCGGAACCTGTGCTGAAGCTTGCAAGTGTGGCAGGCAATGCCAATGCATTTCTGGCAATGCTGAGCATCGGCATTCTGTTTGAGTGGAATATGGATAAGAAGAACCGGAAAATGCTGGTGAAATTTTTCAGCCTCCGGTATCTGGTGCTGATCCTGCTGTCTGCCGCAGTGGTATTTCTGGTACCGTTCCCCCATGATATCCGCCAGGCAATCTGTGTGCTGCTGATGGCTCCGGTGGCAAGTATTGCCCCGCTTCTGACGGAGAACGCAGGCGGAGACGGCGCGAAAGCGGCGCAGATCAATTCGGTCAGCATTCTGCTGGGGATAGCAATGATGATGATCATGTACGCGGTTGTATAAAGGTAAACCTGGAATTGTAAACTAATAACAAAAACAGGTTGACATTAGAAAGGCTCTGTGATATTCTCATGGAAGATATCGCAGGATTTCAGAGGATGTTTGAAAAGTGAAGGAAGATTCAAACACGCTCCAGGGAAAGGAATCTGCGGAAAAAAGGAGGGTGTCTGAAGATGCGTACATCAACGATGGAAAAGAACAAGAAACTAACAGCGGCGGATCTTGTATACATAGCAGTGTTTGCCGGAATCATGGCGGTATGTTCCTGGATATCCATTCCGGCAGCCGTGCCGTTTACCATGCAGACCTTTGCGGTATTTTTCGCATTTACCGTGCTTGGCGGGAGACGGGGAACCCTGGCGGTCCTGGTCTATATCCTGATGGGAGTCGTCGGACTTCCGGTGTTTGCCGGATTCCAGGGCGGGATCGGAGCGCTGGCGGGGGCAAGCGGAGGCTATATTATCGGTTTTCTGGGTTCTGCACTGGTGATGTGGGGCATGGAGAAGCTTGCAGGAAGAAAACCCTGGATGCAGGTTTTGATCATGATTCTGGGGCTGCTGGTCTGCTATGCGTTCGGGACCGCCTGGTTTATGGTTGTTTATATGGCGTCCACAGGTCCGGTGGGGCTGCTCACCGTACTGGGATGGTGTGTGTTTCCGTTCCTGCTGCCGGATGTGCTGAAGATTCTTCTGGCTTTGGTTCTTGGCAAAAGGATTGGAAAGTATGCCGCTATCAGAAGATAGCCATCATAGGAAAAGAGGAGTGTTGAGGAATGGTAGAGATAAGAAGAGCACAGGAGTGCGATATGAAAGATATCAACCGTTTGCTGGTCCAGGTAAATATGGTGCATCATCAGGGCCGTCCGGATCTGTTCCGGGCGGGAAAGAAAAAATACACGGACAAACAGCTGAGGAAATTGATCCATGACGATTCCCGGCCGATCTTTGTGGCGGTGGATGAACAGGAACGGGTGCTCGGGTATGCGTTCTGCATCTTTCAGCAGCACCTCGACGACAACATCCTGACGGATATCCGGACGCTGTATATCGATGATCTGTGTGTGGACGAGACCATCCGCGGGCAGCATATCGGAAAGTCCCTGTATGAGGCGGTGCTCGCCTTTGCCAGGGAGAGCGGATGCTACAATGTGACCCTGAATGTCTGGACTTTGAACGAGGGGGCTATGAAGTTTTATGAGAAATGCGGGCTGAAGCCCCAGAAAGTGGGAATGGAAACGATTCTCTGAGAAACATGCGCTGAAAAGAGGTTGTGAAAAAACGGATTTACGTTATTTCACAGCCCCTTTTTCTTTTTTGGAAGTTTAACATTTTATTCATATTTCTGTGTTAGTATGTTTGAAAATCAAAATACGATCGAAGATAAGAGCAGGTCAGGAGGATATGAGATGGTAAAGATATTAGTAGTGGAGGATGATGTCCGGCTGAATCGCCTGGTATGCCGTCTGCTGTCAGATTATGGCTATCAGCCGATCAGATGCGGCAGCGCCGCAGAGGCTTTTGAAGCGATGGAACATGAACCTTTTGATATGATCATTACAGATGTAATGATGCCTGGAATGGATGGATTTGAATTTGCCGATGCGGTTCGTCAGCAGGACAGGGAGGTTCCGATCCTGTTTGTGACGGCGCTGGATGATATGGCGTCAAAGCGGAAAGGATTCCGGATCGGGATCGACGATTATCTGGTGAAGCCGATCGAGCTGGATGAACTGCTGCTGCGCGTGGAGGCGCTGCTCCGCAGAGCGGGCATTGCCAGTTCGAAACGCCTGTGTGTGGGAAATCTGGTGATGGACTCGGAGGAGCGGACCGCTTATGTGGACGAAGAGGAGGTGCCGCTGACCGTCCGTGAATTTGATATTCTTTACAAGCTGCTTTCCTATCCGAAGAAAACATTTACCAGGGCACAGCTGATGGATGAATTCTGGGGCTATGAGACAGAATCCGATTCACGAACCGTGGACGTCTATATTACACGGCTGAGGAATAAATTCAAAGCCTGCACTGCCTTTGAGATTGTGACGGTGCATGGGCTGGGGTATAAGGCGGTACTGCATGAAAATGGAAAGTAAAAAAGAAATACGGAAGGCAAGAGGGATTACTCACAGTATTTTCTCATGGAAAACCTATGGAATGTTCCTGCTGTTGACGGTGTTTGTGTGCAGCTGCTCCCTGCTGTTGTACGGCAGTATCCTCCATCGCTATACCGGAGCCCACAGCGAAATCCTGCTTCCGCTTATGAGTATCGGAAATATGCTTCTTCTGGCTTTTCTGATCTGCCTGATCGATGGGATCCGGAAAAAGATCACGATTGAAAAGCCGGTCCATGAAATTATGGAGGCGGTGGAATGTATCTCCAGAGGAGATTTTTCCTATCGTGCGCCCATCCGGCACCAAGGAAAGCGGCGGGATGAGTTTGATATGATCCTGGAGGGCATCAATCAGATGGCGGAGGAACTCAGTCATGTGGAGACACTGCAGACGGACTTTATCTCCAATGTTTCCCATGAACTGAAAACGCCTCTGGCGGTGATCCAGAACTATGCGTCCATGCTCCAGAGTACCGCCCTTGATGAGGAACAGAGAAGGGAATATCAGAAGATTATTGCAGATACTGCACGGCGGCTGTCGGGACTGGTCATGAATATCCTGCGTCTGAACCGGTTGGAAAATCAGGAGATTTACCCGAAATCAAAAAGGTATCCGCTGGGGGAACAGCTTCGGTGCTGCCTGCTGAATTTTGAGGAAAAATGGGAGGAAAAGGATCTGGAACTGGAGATCGATATTGACGATCTGGATCTCTTTGGGGACGATGAGCTGCTGGAAATCGTGTGGAACAACCTGATTTCAAATGCGATAAAATTCACCGATCCGGGAGGAACGATCCGCGTATCCCTGCACAATGAGGACGGCTTTGCTGTGGTGCAGGTAGCGGATACCGGCTGCGGCATGGATGAAAAAACCGGACAGCATATTTTTGATAAGTTTTATCAGGGGGATTCTTCTCATAAACAGGAGGGCAACGGCCTGGGACTTGCGATGGTGCGCCGTGTGATGGATCTTGTCAAAGGGGATATTTCCGTGGAGAGCCGCCGGGGACAGGGAACGGTATTTACGGTACGTATCCGGTTATCACAGTGACAGAAGGAGAGAACATAGATGGAAGAAAGACAGAAGGCGGAGGAGGGTTTTTCCTATACTTACTCCGCAGAAGAAAATCAAAAGTTTCGCCGGGAAGTGGAGGCAATCCGCACCCGGTATGAGGAGAAAGATTCCCGCGAGACAAAACTGGAGCAGCTTCGGAAACTGGACAGAAAAGCCAGATCGGTCAGCATGACGGCGGCACTGGTGCTGGGAATCGGAGGAATGCTGATCTTTGGCACAGGGATGAGCCTGGTTCTCGTATGGAACTTTCAGGTTTCGGGGATTCTGGTAGGAATTCTTGGATTGGCTCTGATGGCTGCGGCTTACCCGGTTATGAAATATCTGGAAAAGAAGTGCAGGAAAAAATACGGTCCTGCGATCCTGGAACTCAGCAAAGAGCTGCTGGAGCGTGTTTGAAAAGAGAAGGGATAACAAAAAAACTTTACAAATCAGAATCCTCTGTTATAATCATAAGAGTTAGTCTTAAATAACCTATGAGAAAAACGGAGGATTTTTAATTTGATGATTCTGGAAAGACTGTTGGCCGCTGTATCCGTATTGCTGTTGATCGGCTGTATGATTGCACCGTTGAAAAAGACAGCCTTTGCCCAAAGAAATCCATGGGTGAAAAAAATTGTTGGATGCCACACACTGTATGGAGTGGTTCTTCTGGCTGCGGCTTTTGTCCATGGAATCCTGGCGGGGAATAAGCCGGGAATGGTGACAGGAAAGCTGGCGTGGATGGTTCTTTTGATCCTGATCCTGCTGACCCTGTTCCGCAAAAAGATGAAAACAAGATCCTGGAACCGGATACACAGCGGTCTTGCCGCAGTGGTATGCCTTCTGGTGGTCATTCATATCGTTTACGCGATTGTCGTTTGATCGTATAGTTTTTGCAGTTCCTTTTTGTTGACAGAAAGAGAAAAATATGATAAAAAATACGATGAGTTAGTTCATAGAAACTAACTTGCTGTATGTATAGCTGCAAAAAAAGTACCGATACAGCGGCTACAACGGCATATTGCCGTGGGACTTCAGAAGGAAGGAAATTCAGGGAAATGAAAACGCAGGATCTGGAAAGAAAAAGGAAAAAAGAGCAGGAAGCGGTGGAACAGATGATCCATCTGTACTGCAGAGGAAATCACAGACAGCCGGCGAAAGGCGTTCTGTGTTCCGAATGCCAGGAACTGCTGGAATACGCAAAGGCGCGCAGCGCCCAGTGTCCCTTTATGGAAAAGAAGACCTTCTGCAGCAATTGTAAGGTACATTGCTACAAGCCTGAAATGCGGGAAAACATCCGCAGAGTTATGCGGTATTCCGGGCCGAGGATGCTCCTGCACCGGCCGGGACTGGCGCTTTGGCATGTAATATGCAGCAAAAGAGAACAAAAGAAGAACGGAGATTGACATGATAAAGACAAGATTGATCCAACTGCTTTCTCATGCAGGAAAGTATATTGTGTACAATGTCCTGTGGCAGTGGTTCGCGCTGCTGTGTCAGATCGCAGTTGTGTTTTCCATCACGGCTCTGCTGGAAGGAGCGGTGACAGGGAACCTTCAGACACAGGATATGGTCCGGACAGCGGCTGTGTTTGCCGCTGCGGCACTGATTCGATTTGGCTGTGACAGGGGGGCGGCACATGCGTCCTTTGCGGCCAGCGTAGATGTGAAGAGAATACTGAGAGAAAAGATTTATGACAAGCTGCTGCGCCTCGGGGCGTCCTACAGGGAACAGACAGCGACTTCTGAGGTGGTGCAGATGGCTGCCGAGGGAGTGGAACAGCTGGAAACGTATTTCGGGCGTTATCTGCCTCAGCTGTTTTACAGCCTGCTGGCTCCTGTGACACTGTTTGCGGTTCTGAGCTTTGTGAGCCTGAAGGCAAGCGTGGTACTGCTGATCTGTGTGCCGCTGATCCCGATTTCGATTGTTGCGGTGCAGAAGTTTGCAAAAAGATTGCTGAGCAGGTACTGGGGCGTTTATACAGGACTGGGTGACAGTTTTCTGGAAAATCTTCAGGGGCTGACTACCCTGAAAATTTATCAGGCGGATGGTCAGAAAGCTGAGGAGATGGACCAAAAGGCGGAACGGTTCCGAAATATCACGATGAAGGTGCTGACCATGCAGCTGAATTCCACCAGTGTCATGGACATTGTGGCGTATGGGGGAGCGGCGGCAGGAATGATCGTAGCGGTGAGTGAATATCTGTCCGGAACGCTGAGCTTTGCGGGAGCGCTGACGATCATCCTGCTGGCTTCGGAATTTTTCATCCCGCTGCGTCTGCTTGGCTCTTTCTTCCATATTGCCATGAACGGAATGGCGGCAAGCGACAAAATTTTCTGCCTTCTGGATTTGCCGGAACCGGAGAAAGGGACGAAGGAGTCGGGTGGAAGCAGTCTGGATGTAGATTTTGAGAATGTATCGTTCTCCTATGAGGAAGACCGGCAGATCCTGAAAGAGATCAGTTTCCGGATCCCGGCAGGGTCTATGGTTTCTCTGGTAGGAGAATCCGGATGCGGAAAAAGTACGGCTGCAGCGGTGCTGATGGGAAGAAACAGGGGCTATCAGGGGAGTGTGCGCCTGGGAGGTGTGGAGCTTTCTGAGGTGTCCGAGGAGAGCCTGATGAAATCAGTGACCCGTGTGGCTCATAACAGTTATCTGTTTAAAGGAACGGTGGAAGAAAATCTGCGGATGGGCAAGCCGGACGCAAACCGGCAGGAAATGATCGCAGTGCTGAGAAAAGTGAATCTCTGGGGATTCCTTGAGGCACAGGAGGGACTGGATACCAAGATCCAGGAAAAGGGAAGCAATTTCTCTGGCGGCCAGTGTCAGAGGCTCGCGCTTGCCAGAGCGCTCCTGCATGATACTCCGGTTTATATTTTTGACGAGGCAACCTCCAATATCGATGTGGAGAGTGAGGAGATGATCATGGAGGTGATCCGTGAGCTGGCGAAGACCCGCACGGTTCTGCTGATCTCCCACCGCCTTGCCAATGTGGTGACATCTGACTGCATCTATATGATGGTTCAGGGCGAAATCCGGGAAGCCGGCACACACCAGGAACTGATGCAGAAGGACGGAAGCTATCAGAAGCTGTTTGAGAGCCAGCAGAAGCTGGAAAATTACAGAAGGAGGGCGTCAAGATGAAGAAAAGAAGAAACGGAATCCAGATCATGGGAAGCCTGATTGGTCTTGTGAAACCGCTGATCCATATCATGCTGGCGGCGATCGTGCTGGGCGTGATCGGCTACCTTTGCGCCATTTTTCTGACGATCCTTGCCGGAAGCGCCATGGTGCGCGGCCTGGTGTCACAGATGCCTGTGCAGCTGCAGGGCGGTCTGTTTGACGGAATTTCTTTTACGGGAATCTTTGTCCTTCTGGTTGTCCTTGCGGTTCTTCGAGGTGTGTTTCATTATATGGAACAATACTGCAATCACTTTATCGCGTTTAAGCTGCTGGCAATCATCCGCCATAAGGTGTTTGCCGCTCTGCGTACCCTCTGTCCGGCGAAGCTGGAAGGAAGAGATAAGGGAAACCTGATCTCCATCATCACAACAGATATTGAGCTGCTGGAAGTCTTTTATGCCCATACGATCTCACCGATCGCCATCGCGATCCTCACCTCCCTGGTGATGACCTTGTTTATCGGAAGCTGGCATCCTCTGGCAGGCGTGCTGGCGCTGGCGGCTTATGGGGTTGTCGGAGCAGTCCTTCCTATTTGGAATGGAAAGCGTGGAGGAACGAAGGGAATGGAATTCCGGACAGAATTCGGAAATCTGAACAGCTTTGTGCTGGATTCCCTGCGCGGTCTCGATGAGACGATCCAGTATGGACAGGGAGAAACACGTAAGGAACAGATGAGCGAGCGCTCCCGGAAACTGGGGGAGATGCAGAGGGATCTGAGCAAAATGGAGGCGTCCCAGCGAGGGGTCACCAACCTGATGATCCTGGTCTTTTCCTTTGCGATGCTGTTTCTGACGATGTATCTGTATCAGAACGGTCAGGTGGGATTTGACGCGGTGGTGATCTGTACGATCGCGATGATGGGCTCTTTCGGTCCGGTGGTGGCGTTGTCCAGCCTTTCCAACAATCTGAATCAGACTCTCGCCAGCGGGGAGCGTGTCCTTTCCATTCTGGAAGAGGAATCGCAGGTGAAGGAGATCACGGACGGATGCCAGGTGGAATTTTCCGGCGCGTCCTGTGAACATGTGGATTTCTCTTATGAGGACGAGCAGATCCTGAAAGATTATTCCATCGATTTCCGGCCGGGCCAGATCGTGGGCATTCATGGAAGCAGCGGTTCCGGAAAATCTACACTTCTGAAACTTCTGATGCGGTTCTGGGATGTACAGAGCGGTACGGTGAAGATTTCCGATGAAAATATCCGGAAGATCAACACGGCAAATCTGAGGAATATGGAATCCTACGTGACACAGGAGACTTACCTGTTCCATGATTCGATTGCCAACAACATTGCGGTGGGAAAACCGGGTGCTTCCCGGGAGGAGATCATGGAGGCGGCGAAAAAGGCTTCGATCCATGAGTTTATTCTTTCTCTGCCGAACGGTTATGATACGGAGGTCGGAGAACTGGGAGATACGCTTTCCGGAGGCGAACGCCAGCGGATCGGGATTGCCCGCGCCTTTCTCCATGATGCGCCGTTCCTTCTGCTGGACGAGCCGACCAGTAATCTGGATTCTCTGAACGAAGGAATTATCCTGCACTCTCTGAATGAGACGTGCCGGGAAAAAACGGTTGTTCTGGTCTCTCACCGGAAATCCACGATGGGCATTGCCGATGTAGTCTATGAGATGGAAAACGGGAGAGTTTCCTGAAAAAACGTGGGAAACAATTTGACATGATAGCGAAAGGCGTATGCCTGCAGGAGAAACTTGCAGCATACGCCTTTTGTTATGAAAAGTTATTTTTTTCCTGAATGGGTTCCTGTTGCTCTTTCGGAGTGTCGGAATCGTTTCTGATCTGGGGTGCCCGAACCACTTTCTTTTTCCGTTCTGCCCGATGTACGTCATCGCGGATCAGCTGGTAAACAGAAGCGGCAAGCGGAACGCCAAGGAGCATGCCCGGGATTCCGGCAAATCCTCCGCCGACAGTGACAGCGGCGATCACCCAGATGCCGGGGAGTCCGATGGAGGAACCGACGGTTCTTGGGTAGATCACATTGCCTTCTATCTGCTGAAGCACTACAATAAAAACGATAAATCCAAGTGCCTGAAGCGGATTGACCGTAAAAATCATAAAAGCGCCGATGGCTGCGCCCAGATATGCACCCAGGATTGGAATCAGGGCGGTGGCCGCGATCGTTGCGCCGACCATCAGAGCGTACGGGAAACGGAAAAGTGTCATGCCAATCGTACAGAGCACGCCGAGAATGATCGCTTCAAGAAACTGACCGATAATGAAGTTCTGGAATTTCGTGTTTAAGATGTTGAGGATATATCCCAAACGGATGGTAAAACTGCGTCCAAGATAACGGCTGCAGAGTCTGCGGAACTGGCTGATCAGCTTTTCCTTTCCAAACAGCAGATAAAGAGCAAAGATGACAGCAAAGACAGAGTCCATCACAATGCCCGCTACAGAACCGAAGACATTGAAGGCAGATCCCAGAATTCCGCTGACACCCTGGATGATAAAGTTCATCACTTTCTGAACCGTATCCTGGATGTTCACTTCTTTCCTGACGAATTGATTGAGGTAAGAAGGAAAATCTTCGGAGTTTTCCATCAGCCATTCCTGTCCAATCTGAAGATATGCAATCACTTCCTTGATGATCAGAGAGAATGCATTGATCAGTTCAGGGATCACCATCCGAATAATAAATGCTGCCGCAAGGAGAATAAAAATGATGGAAAGAAAAATACAGACAGGTCTGCGGCTTTTTATGATATATTTATTCGTACTCTGTGGAAAATAACGTTTTTCCAGAGCTTTCATAGGGATGTTTAACGTAAAGGCGATAGCGGCGCCGACAATCAGGGGAAGGATGATGCCCCAGAGTCTTCCGATTATACTCAGAAGCACGTCGAAATATTTGATGCCAAGAATGAAAAGCGCTGCGAGAATAAAGATCTGGATCAGACGGAGATCCTTTTTGTTTGGTTTCATGAAATGCCTCCTGTAAAATATGGGTGAATAACTTTTATTATAGCCTATCAGGAAGAGAAAGACAAGGCGTATCGCCACTAACAGGATGAAAACACGTAACAGTTCAGCCTTGCTGAACCGTTACATGCAAAATCCATTGAAAATCGCCGTCGGCGATGGGATTTTGCACTCCTGAATCACGTTCTTACGGTCTGCGCAGTATGTGCGCAGACCTGGGCGGAACTATTACGAAAACACATCCGTCATTGACAAGATGAAAACACAGAAGTATAATGAATAAGGTTCATTCAAAGGGCGGTAGTGTGCATTGCGGGGCAATTGCCGTACCAGAGGATGAGCAGAAGGATAATAGAATAAAAAACAGATGCGATGAGGAATGTAAAAGCGGTACAGTAACTCTTAATCATAAGTCCGGTGAAAGTCCGGCACAGATGCCGTGAGTGGTGGCACAAGTCGGTGAGATGGTCGTATTAATCATGCAGGAAATTCCCAGGTGGCAGTCTGTTTTTTACAATTTTGCAGATACCTGTTCCGGAAGGAATGGGTTTTTTTCTTTCATAGGAAGTACTTTCCTATGAAAGAAAAAGGCTCCGCGAGGATCACACTGCGGCGGAGTGGAAGAGGTCGCTTATGCGATCCGCCGAAGGCGGAGAATCCTGAAAGCAGGATTCTTTCTTAAATTTTGATAACACAGCAGATGCGTCAGATGGAGGAAATCATGAAAGTTGAAAAAAACAAGGAGTCCGGGCAGAGAGAAAAACTTCGGAAACTGCAGGAAATTGCTGCGTCTGCCAGAGATATGGAGGAAAACAGTCAGAATGTTTCCGGTATCCTGTATCAGGAGTATTCTCTGGAGTCGCGAAAGGGCAGGCAGTTTTATGAGAGCCTGGAAGATGAATGCCTTTTGAGGCTGCTGCGGGAAAGGGCGAAGGAACTGGATCATTCTCCGTCTCAGAAAGAGGTGTTCTGGGTGTTGAGAGAATACCTTCGGAAAAGGTTCGGAAAGTGGCCCTACGCCCTGGAGGCAGCGGGGTTAAAGCGCTCTTCCGGTTCCGGCGGCAGTTCCTGGAACCAGATGGAGGAGGAAAGAAGAAGATATCACCGTCTGCTGGGAGAATTGCGCCAGGAGGCGAAGAAATTATGCCGGATTCCTCATCCCTCCGACGTTCCGGAATTGTGCGCAGAATTGAAAAAATACCAGAAAAACTGGAGCATTGTCGTACAGGATGCCGGTCTTTCTGGGGAGTTTTTTGAAAAATACGCGGTATATCAGGTGGAAGATCTGGATGAAAGATCCAGAAACTATCTGATGGAAATTCGAAGGAAGGCGGAAGAGACGGGAAGACCTCCGAGAAAAAGCGAGGTTCCGAGAGAGGTACAGGAAATACTTACGGCAAGCTGTAAAAGCTGGAGAAATGCGCTCTATCAAGTGGGGCTGGAACCGGTGGTACGGATCCATCCGTTTTCCTCTACTTATATTGATTACCGGAAAACGTCCCGTTCCCGGCAGCATAGCCGGGCTCTTTACGACTGCTGTTATCTTCTGGTAAATCCCGACGAAAGGACAGTAAGCGATCTGGAGAAGCTTCGGGAGATCCGCGAAAAACTTGGGAGAGATCCTGAAAAAAAGGAAGTCCCGAAGGAACTGTGGAAACGGCTGCAGAAAGTCTGCGGTTCCTGGACAAATGTGCTGTATCAGTTAAGGCACGGCGGAGGGTGCGGGACCCCGTGAGATTCACGGTTTCGACGATACAGTGATTCCAAAAAGGAAATACTGAAAAGGAGAAACGAAGAAAATGAAACATGGAAAACTGACGAAAAGACTGACGGCAGTCGTTCTGGCTGCCGGAATGGTGATGAGCCTTGGCGCCTGCCGGAGCGGCGGCAATAACAGCGGAGACGCTGAGCGAAAAGATGCGTCCCAGATTGTACAGGAAAATCAGGTATCTGACAACAGCGCAGCGCCGTCCGACTCTTCCGGCTCTGACAGCAGCGGGGCATCGTCCGCTTCCTCTGAGACGGACCAGACGGCTGAGGGAGAGAAAACCCAGTATCCCCTCACGATCACAACTTACGGCTCAGACGGACAGGAACTGACAACGACCTATGAAAAAGCACCGGAGAAAGTTCTGGCTGTCTACCAGGGAAGTATCGAAACGATGCTGGCACTGGGGCTGGAGGATCATATTGCCGGAGCGGCAGGACTGGACAACGAAGTGCCGGACGATCAGAAGAGCGCGTTCTCCACGATCAATTATCTGGATGAATTCACCCCATCCCTTGAGACGATCACGATGATGGAACCGGATATGATCTTTTCCTGGGGCTCTCTGTTCGGAGAGAAGACACTTGGAGACGCCCAGGGATGGGTGGACAAGGGAACGAACATTTACATGAACAGCAACACCCGCCCCAGTGATGAAGCTTACAGCCGTACGCTGGAAAATGAATATACGGACATCCTGAATATCGGTAAGATTTTTGACGTACAGGACAGAGCCAACGCGATCGTCCAGGAGATGCGGGATACGATCGAGAGCGTAAAGGAAAAGACGGCGGATATGGAAGAAAAGCCGACGACTCTGATCCTTGAAGCAGGGGACGGCAGCTTCCGCAACTATGGAGCGGCCAGCCTGGGAGGAGACATGGTGACACAGCTTGGCGGCGTTCTGGCGAATCCGGACGGCAGTTCCCTGGGAAAAGAAGATCTGATCGCGGCAGATCCCGATGTGATTTTTGTTGTTTACATGCCTTATACGGGAGATGATCCGGAAGAGGTAAAGAATGAGAACCTGAATACGATTATCGGAGACGAGTCTTTGCAGAGTCTGCAGGCGGTTCAGAATGACCGGGTGGTTCCGATCATGCTGAGTGAGATGTATGCCAGCGCAACGCGCACACAGGATGGAATCGAGACATTTGCAAAAGGATTGTATCCGAAGCTTGATCTGGGAGAGTAAACGGTGAGAAAGAAGAAAAACGTCAATGAAAAAAAGTGGATGGAGCACGCGTCATGGTATCTGCTGGTGACGGCGGCACTGCTGGCGCTTCTGGTCTTCTCCGTACTGATATCCATCACCTTTGGCAATGCGGATATCTCCGTGCGGGAAGTCTATCAGGTGGTCCTCTATGAGGTGTTCCATATACAGAGCCTGGAGGAATATGGAACAGGCGCGATCCATGACGTTGTCTGGCTGATCCGTTTTCCGCGGGCGGTTCTGGCGGTGGCTGTGGGAATGGGTCTGGCTGTATGCGGCGCAGTGATGCAGGCAGTGGTGAAAAATTCCCTGGCGGATCCCTATGTGCTTGGAATTTCTTCCGGCGCCACCCTGGGCGCTACCCTTGCCATCATGCTGGGGATCGGAACGGTGTTCGGGAGCAACTCTGTGGGGATCATGGCGTTTTTCGGCGCGCTGGCGGCTTCCTTTCTGGTATTGTTTATTTCCAATATCGGAGGGAGGCCGGGAGCGGCAAAACTGATTCTTGCCGGCATGGCGGTCAGTGCGGTCTTTTCCGCGTTTTCCAGCTTTGTGCTGTATATCGCCAACGACAAGGGCGCGTCCCAGTCAGTGACTTACTGGGCGATGGGCAGTCTTGCCGGCGCCAAGTGGGAAAATGTGAAGGTGATCTTTCCTGTGATCATGATCGGATGCCTTCTGTTCTGGACTCAGTACAGGAATCTGAATCTGATGCTGTACGGAGATGAGACAGCGATCACGTTGGGAACGAATCTGCAGAACGTGCGGATGTGTTATATGATCCTGGTGTCGGTGATCGTGGGATTTGCGGTGTATGCGGCAGGAATGATTGGGTTTGTGGGATTGATCATCCCCCATGCGGTGCGCCTGTTGTTCGGTACGGATCACCGGAAGCTAATCCCTCTCTGTGCGCTTTGCGGAGCGATCTTCCTGATCTGGTGCGACGTGCTGTGCCGGGTCATTCTGGAAAATTCTGAGATGCCTATCGGCATTTTGGTCTCCCTGGTGGGCGCTCCCTGCTTTATTTATCTGATGATACGGAAATCTCATGGATTTGGAGGAGCAGAATAATGGAAATACGCACAGAGGACACGACTCTGTCCTACGGAGCGGCAAGGATACTGAAAGGAATCTCCCTGGAGACCCACACCGGAGAGTTCGTGGGGATCATCGGTCCAAACGGGAGCGGAAAATCCACGCTGCTCAAATGTATTTACCGGGTATTGAAGCCTGATGGCGGCTGCATCTGGCTGGGCGATCAGGAGCTGCATGAAATGAAGATCAGGAATTCTGCCCGAAAGGTGGCGGTCGTCGCCCAGCATAATTATTATAATTTTGAATTTTCCGTCCGCGAAGTGGTGATGATGGGGCGGGCGCCTCATAAAAAGATGCTGGAGAAGGACGGGGCGAAAGATTTCGAGATTGTGGATCAGGCGCTGAAAACAGTTGGAATGTACGAATTTGCCGACCGGAATTTTTCCACGCTGTCCGGCGGCGAGCAGCAGAGGGTGATCCTGGCGCGGGCGCTGGCGCAGCAGACGCCCTGCCTGATCCTGGATGAACCGACCAATCATCTGGATATCACCCACCAGCTGCAGTTGATGGAACTGGTTCGGGGGCTGAATGTGACTGTTTTGTCAGCAATTCATGATTTGAATATTGCCGCTATGTACTGCGACCGTCTGTACATTCTGAAGGATGGCGAGATCGTGGGCAGCGGCACGCCGGAGGAACTTCTGACGCCGGAGACAATCCGACGGGTCTACCAGGTGGAGTCAGAAATTGTCCGGGATCGAAACGGGAAAATGCATATTTTGTTTACGGAAGGGAAAAAATTTTCATGAAGAATATAGGAATCCTGACCTGTCTGCGCGCCGGACAGGTCTGTGCCGGTGTTTCCTGCCTGCGGGCTTTTGCGGAGCGCCGGTATTTTTTTGAAAAATACGGAGCAGATGTTCGGCTGCTTGCTTTTATGAAATGTAATGGATGCCCGAAAGACGGGGCGGCGGAACCCCGTCAGGATCCGGGCATATTGGAAAAAGTAGAGCGGCTGAGCCAGGAAGGGATTGAAGCGGTGCATGTGGGTGTCTGCCGTTTTCAGAAGACCGAAAACGGAGAGCGGAAAGAGTGCGAACGGCTGATGGAAATCTGTCAGATGATAGAAGAGAAGGGGATTCCGGTGATCCGCGGTACGCACAGGGAATAAAGCTGAAACTTTCTCTTGACAAAGCCCATTCTATTGACTAATATGTACTCATAATGTGCGTGTCACAAAAACAAAAGTATTTCCAGGAGGAACAGATTATGTATTCATTAGAGGAAGTAAGGACGGTGGATCCGGAGATTGCAGACCTGATCGTGAAGGAGCAGGAGCGGCAGAACAGCCACATTGAGCTGATCGCATCCGAGAACTGGGTATCCAAAGCTGTGATGGCAGCGATGGGAAGTGTACTCACAAACAAATATGCGGAAGGATATCCGGGAAAACGGTTTTACGGCGGATGCCAGTGGGTGGACGAAGTGGAAGCGCTTGCCATCGAACGGGCAAAAAAAATCTTCGGATGCACCTACGCAAACGTGCAGCCTCATTCCGGCGCTCAGGCGAACATGGCGGTCTTTTTTGCGCTGCTGAAGCCCGGCGATACGGTGATGGGAATGAATCTGGCGCATGGAGGCCACCTGACCCATGGAAGTCCGGCAAATATGTCCGGTGCATATTTCAGAATTGTTCCTTATGGAGTCAACGGGGACGGTGTGATCGACTATGATGAAGTAGAACGTCTGGCGAAAGAGAATCGGCCGAAACTGATCGTGGCGGGAGCCAGCGCATACGCGAGAATCATCGATTTCAAACGGTTCCGTGAGATCGCCGATGAAGTGGGCGCTTATCTGATGGTGGATATGGCGCATATTGCAGGTCTTGTGGCATCCGGGCAGCATCCGAGTCCGATTCCCTATGCTCATGTGACGACGACTACAACGCACAAGACGCTCCGCGGACCCCGCGGCGGACTGATCCTCTCCAGCGAGGAATTTGCAAAGGAGCACAAGCTGAACAAAGCGGTTTTTCCGGGTATTCAGGGAGGACCTCTGATGCATGTGATCGCGGCAAAGGCAGTCTGCTTCAAAGAGGTGCTCAGCGATGAGTTTAAAGAGTACGGAAAGAATGTGGTGGAGAACGCACAGGCTCTCTGCGCAGGGCTTATGAAACGCGGTGTCCAGATCGTATCCGGAGGAACGGACAATCACCTGATGCTGGTAGATCTGGCGGCAATGGGAAAAACCGGAAAAGAAGTGGAGCTTCTGCTGGACAGCGTAAACATTACGGCAAATAAGAATACGATTCCCAACGATCCACAGTCACCATTTGTGACCAGCGGTCTGCGACTTGGAACGCCTGCGGTGACCGCACGGGGAATGAATACGGAAGATATGGACGTGATTGCCGAGGCGATCGCGCTGATGCTTCAGGATGCGGAGAAGAACAGGGAAAAGGCTTTGGAGCTGGTGAAAAGCCTGACGGATAAATATCCGCTGAATGGCTGAAAAGAAAAGGAGGGCAGCGCCTCAGCAGCGCTGCCCTCTCCCTATGTTCAGAGTTCTTTGATCATCTGAATATGCGGACAAAATTCGTCAAGATAGGACTCCCCGACACAGTGATAACCGTTTTTCTGATAAAAGGGAACTGCCTGTTCCTGAGCGGAGAGCAGAATTTTCCGTCCGCCTCTTTTGCGGATCTCCTGATCCAAAGTATCCATAAGAAAACTTCCTAGATGACATCCCCGGAATTCTCTGCGCACAGCAATTCTTCCGGCGACAAATACGCCCTCTTCATGATCCGGATAAAAACGGCATACGGCAGCCGGAGTTCCATTTTCATAAAATACGATATGTTCTGCTATGCAGTCTGTCTCGTCAAATTCATTAGAAAACCCCTGTTCCTCGATAAAAACTTCTGTGCGGATGCTCTCCGCATCCTTGCTGAGAGCTGAAACCGTGTATTCCATATAAAAACCTCCTGCTGCACGTTTTTTCATTCCCGCTGGCAACGAGCCAAGCGGACATGCTTGCATGTCCATTTGGCGACTGCCGCGAGGGTCAGATACCCCGCAGCTCTGCTGCGCTGCATGTTTGATGCCCCGTAGCTTGCTGCGGGGTATTTGACTTGTTTGACAGAAAAAAAGATATCATAAAATAGGAGAAAAGACAATGTAGAAAACAATTTTCATACATGTTCCGAAAAGCCCATAACATGGAGGAAGGGCCGATGCGGAACATCGACCCCTGTGAAAAAGAAGATTTATAAAAAAGTTAGGTGTTTGTTAGGCGAGGACCAACAACAATGCATCCGAAGATGAATCATTGCCGTCCTCTTGTTTACAATACCAAGTATAAAGGGAAAATGTGTGCAAAGTGTGTACAGAACTTAAAGGTTTTATAAAGAGAATCTGAAACTTTTCAAAATCTCTCCGTGAAAAAATCATGAACTTTTAAGAAAAACGCGTATATGAATTTAAGAAATTTCTTTTATCCTAGAATGTGTTTGAACAGAGAAAAGAAAAAGGAGACAAAACACGTATGTATTTACTGAAATCTGTACTCAGTGTATTCCCTTTCTGTATTTTATTTCATATTCTCATGGTGTATCAGGGACGAAAAGCAAAGGAGTCTTTTAGGACGTTCCACTTTGTATGGGCGTATCTGCTGATCCTGTATACTTCTCTGGTATTTTCTGTCACCGGGTCCGTGACGTTGGAGGAAGCTGTCCGGGCGGTGGGAAAACTTCCGGTGATGGCGGACATTTCCTGGATTCCATTTGCGTCGGGGCTTACTTTTCCGATGGTTCTCAATTTGGTGATGTTTCTTCCTCTTGGCTTTCTGCTTCCTGTACTTTGGGACAGGTTCCGCAGTTTCGGCCGCGTACTGACTGCCGGGTTCCTATGTTCGCTTGTTCTTGAACTTGGGCAGCTTTTCAACTTCCGCGCCACAGACTTGGAAGATCTGTTGATGAATACCGCAGGAGCAGCCGCCGGTTTTCTGCTCTGGCTGCTTTTGATGAAGCTGCTGCGGATCAAAATCCGCTGGAAAGGTCTTCGGAGCGGGTCGTTTCTGGTGCGCCATGAGATGGAGTTTCTGATGATTTTCGCGTTTCTTGGACACTTTTTTCTGTCGTAACGACAGAAGTGCTTGCAAAGAAATAGAAAAAAAGATACAATAGTAGGAAATCAAAAAGAAAGCACGGAGGTTTCTATTCATGGAGCTGTTGAAAGAGAGAATCAGAAAGGACGGAAAAGTCAAGGAAGGAAATGTGCTGAAGGTGGACAGTTTCCTCAATCACCAGATGGACATCCATCTGTTCCAGGAGATCGGAAAAGAATTTCAGAAGCGTTTTCAGGGGGAGGAGATCAATAAGATCCTTACCATTGAAGCGTCTGGAATCGGTATCGCCTGTATTGTCGCACAGTCCTTTGACGTACCGGTGGTATTCGCAAAGAAGACGCAGACCAAAAACATTGCCGGTGATACCTGGACAACGAAAGTAGAATCTTTTACTCATGGACGGATCTACGACATCATTGTAGCGAAGGAATTCCTTGGAAAAGGCGACAAGGTGCTGATCATCGACGATTTTATGGCGAACGGAAAAGCGCTGGAAGGACTTGCTGAACTGGTAACCATGTCCGGCGCAGAACTGGTAGGCGCTGGTATTGTAATTGAAAAAGGATTCCAGCCGGGAGGAGACGAACTGCGCCGCAAAGGAATCCGTGTGGAATCTCTTGCAATCATCGAATCCATGAATGACAAGACCGGAGAGATTGTTTTCCGGGATGAATGATCGGAACCCATAAAAATAGAAGATTTTCGCAGAAGCTGCCGCAGCAACAGACAGAACCTCTGAGCCGCGGCATTTTTTGGTTGAAAAATGTCAATTCTGCAGCTGCGTAATATGCGTAATCGTTCAGATGTCTGAACGGTTGATCAGATTCAGCGCCGTATAAGGCGCAAGTTCAAGGCGGACGAAGTATCCACGGTCATGATGACAGTTCGGACATTTCTCCGGAACGGTTGTTCCCTGGTAGATATGGCCGCAGGACAGACACATCCAGGAGGTTTCCACATCGGAGACAAACAGTTTGTTCTGTTCCAGAAGATCCGCGAACAGTCCGAAGCGTTCCCCGTGGAGCTTTTCCACAGCGCCGATCATATGGAAAGAGGAAGCAACGGATAAAAATCCTTCTTCCCGCGCGGTCTTTTCGAAAGCTTTGTACACATCGTCATGTTCTTCAAATTCGTTGTGCTGTGCAAAGCGAAGAAGCTGTGCCACATCTTCCGACAGATCCACCGGATATGTGCCGTCAATGGTGATGGAGGTTCCCGCAAGGGAGGAAAGATGATTGTAGAAAATTTCCGCATGTTCTTCTTCCTGGCTGGCAGTGAAGCGGAAGACGGCTTCCATAACGGCAAGCCCGTTCTTTTTGGCGCAGGAGGCGGCAAAAGTATAGCGGTTTCTCGCCTGGCTTTCTCCCGCGAAGGCGCGCATCAGGTTTTTTCTGGTTTTGCTGGAATTGAAATCAGTTGTCATATGGAATCCCTTTCTTTTTTCTTTTACTATAACCAGAACTCTTTGCGGTTATACTTTTGATGTGGTAAAATAAAGACATCCATTTTGAATCTTGCGAGGAAATGGAAAGGGACAGATAAGAATTTCAAAGGAAGAGAGGGAAAACAAATGACAGAAGTAACGCTTGGAAAAACCGGGATCACAGTCAACAAGAATGGTTTTGGCGCTCTCCCGATCCAGAGGATCAGCAAAGAGGATGCTGTAAAACTTCTGCGGAGAGCCTATGACGGCGGGATGCACTTTTTTGACACGGCAAGAGCTTACACGGACAGTGAGGAAAAGCTGGGTGCTGCGTTCTCGCATATGAGGGACAAGGTATACATTTCTTCCAAGACGATGGCGCAGAATGCGGATCAGTTCTGGAAAGATCTGGAAACCAGCCTGAAAATGCTCAATACAGATTATATCGACCTGTATCAGTTCCACAATCCTGCATTCTGCCCGAAACCAGGAGATGGAACCGGTCTGTATGAGGCAATGCTGGAGGCGAAGGCGCAGGGAAAAATCCGCCATATCGGCATTACCAACCACCGTCTGAAAGTGGCGGATGAGATCCTGGAGTCCGGTCTTTACGAGACGCTGCAGTTTCCATTCTGTTATCTTGCCACGGAGCAGGATCTGAAGATTGTGGAAAAATGTAAGGAAAAACAGATGGGATTTCTGGCAATGAAAGCGCTTTCCGGAGGACTGATCAACAATTCCGCGGCTGCTTATGCGTATCTGGCACAGTTTGACCACGTACTTCCGATCTGGGGTGTACAGAGAGAGAAGGAACTGGATGAATTTCTGGAATATGTAGACTGTCCGCCGCAGATGACGCCGGAACTGGAAGCGCAGATTGAAAAAGACCGCAAAGAACTTTCCGGAAACTTCTGCAGAGCCTGTGGATATTGTATGCCATGCCCGGCTGGAATTGAGATCAATACCTGTGCCCGTATGAGTCTGTTGATCCGCCGTGCTCCGTCCGCTGCACAGCTCACCCCTCAGGCGCAGGAGATGATGAAGAAGATTGAAGGATGTCTGCACTGCGGAGCCTGTATGAAGAAATGTCCTTACGGACTGAATACACCGCAGCTGCTGGAGGAAAATTATAAAGATTATAAAGAGATCCTGGCGGGAAAAGAAATCTGAGCGCCCTCTGAAAGGGAAGACAAATTTTTTCGGTCATTTTCGTGTTTTTCGAAAATGTATTTCAGCGAATTGTACAGAATTTATGTAAATTTTTATACATCGTGCCAAAAAAAACGGGATGGATGAAAATACTGGGAAAAGAATTGACAGAAATTTATAAAATGTTTATAATTAGAAAAGATAAAGGGGAGTAGCTGCCATTTAAGATGGATTTTCCTGCGCCATACCGGTTGAGGGAGGAATGTATTTGAAACTTGCAGGAAGAAGTTTTCAAATAAATTCCGGACTGCAATCCGCGGAAGATTGAAATAGCAAGACTTTTATTGCAGTTGAATTCAAAATCGCTGTAATAAGAGTCTCTTTTTGTAGGAAATTCCGCTTTTTGACGGCTATGATTCTTTTATAATTTCATAAAGAAGGAGAAACGTATATGGAGTTTTTGATTGAAGGCATTATGGCCCTGACCTGGAAACAGGTAGTCATGTATGCAGTGGGAATTCTGTTGATCTGGCTGGCGATCAAGAAGGAGTACGAGCCTTCACTGCTGCTGCCGATGGGATTTGGAGCAATCATGGTCAATCTGCCGTTTTCCGGCGTGCTTGACCAGGTGCTGCAGGGAGGCATCGAGTCTCATGGTATTATCGAGTGGCTGTTCAATGTCGGTATTGATGCTTCCGAGGCAATGCCGATCCTGCTGTTTATCGGTATCGGAGCAATGATCGACTTTGGTCCGCTGTTGTCCAATCCGGTCATGTTCCTGTTTGGCGCGGGCGCTCAGTTCGGTATTTTCGCAGCGGTTCTGCTTGCGGCACTGCTGGGATTCGACCTGAAAGACGCGGCATCCATCGGTATCATCGGTGCTGCAGACGGTCCGACTTCCATCCTGGTATCACAGATCATGAATTCAAACTACATTGGGCCGATCGCGGTGGCGGCCTATTCTTACATGGCTCTGGTTCCGATCATTCAGCCGGCAGCCATCAAACTGGTTACCACAAAGAAAGAGCGCCGCATTCATATGGATTACAATCCGCAGAATGTCAGCCGTCAGATGCGTATCGCATTCCCAATCGTTGTTACGATCGTTGTTGGCATGATCGCACCGACCTCTGTTGCTCTTGTTGGCTTCCTGATGTTTGGTAACCTGATTCGTGAGTGTGGTGTTCTGGGAACCATGTCCGATACCGCACAGAACAATCTCGCAAACTTGATCACACTGCTTCTGGGAATCACTATTTCTTTCAGTATGCAGGCTGAGAATTTCGTAACCTTCCAGACGATCATGATCATGGTAATCGGTCTGTTCGCATTCGTTATGGATACCATCGGTGGTGTTCTGCTGGCGAAATTCATCAATCTGTTCCTGAAAAAGAAGATCAATCCTATGATCGGCGGCGCAGGTATCTCTGCATTCCCGATGTCTTCCCGTGTTGTTCAGAAAATTGCAATGCAGGAAGATCCGAGCAACGTTATCCTGATGCATGCAGCCGGTGCAAACGTATCCGGACAGATTGCGTCCGTTATCGCCGGAGGTATGATCATTAACCTGGTAACAAGTATGCTGTAAGGAGGAATAGATAATGAATGGTTTTGATTTGGGAACCGTAATAGCAGCTCTTGAAATTATGGGTAAGGGTATGCTTGGAATTTTTGTGACGATCCTGATCATCATGCTCTGCGTAATGGTTATGGGCAAGATCGGTGGAAAAGACAGCAGCCAGAAGGATGATAATACGCAGAATTGATGTAATGGTTCCATTGGCTGAATTGTTACAGATTGACAAAAGCACTGTGAAATTTCTTTAAAAGAAGACAGACAGAAATACGAAAAATCGGCAAAGGATTCAGAAATCTGCTGAATAGAAATCCGTTTTCGTGTTTTTGTCTGTCTTTTCTTGCTTTTTAGGAAATGCGCCTATATAATAAAAAGAAAGTAAAAGATTGTATCAGTTCAGCCCAGGTCTGCGCACATGCTGCGCAGACCGTAAGAACATGATTCAGGAGTGCAAAATCCCATCGCCGAAGGCGATTTTAAATGGATTTTGCATGTAACGGTTCAGCAGGGCTGAACTGTTACAAAAGATTTGAAGAAGGAGGCACAGAGCAACTATGAGCAGACTAAGTATTATTACTGAAAATCGGGCTCAGATGACGATTGAAGGTCTTTATAAAGATCTGGAACGAAGAATTACAGCCAGCCCTCCGGGATTGTGCCCGGTGGATCTTGCCAGTTCTTTTCTCAAGATGTGTCATGCCCAGTCCTGTGGAAAATGTGTACCATGCAGAGTCGGGTTGGGGCAGCTGGAAAAGCTGTTGGATTCTGTTCTGGATCATCATGCGGATATGGATACGATCCAGGTGATTGAAAAAACGGCACAGAGCATTTTTTATTCTGCTGATTGTGCCATCGGGTATGAGGCAGCCCGTATGGTACTGAAAGCGGTCCGTGGGTTCCGCAGCGATTTTGAGAGCCATATTCAGACCGGACGTTGTTCCATGTCTCTGGACCAGCCGGTTCCTTGTGTGGCGCAGTGCCCGGCAGGTGTGGATATCCCAGGTTATGTGGCGTTGGTGAAAGAAGGGAGGTACGCAGATGCGGTCCGTCTGATCCGTAAGGATAACCCGCTTCCGGCAGTCTGCGGATTGATCTGTGAACATCCCTGTGAAACCCGGTGCCGCAGGACAATGATGGATGATCCGATCAATATCCGCGGGTTGAAGCGGTTTGCCGTGGAGCATGCGGGGGAAGTTCCTGTACCGAAGCCGGCGGCTTCCACCGGAAAGCGGGTGGCGGTGATCGGAGGAGGCCCTGGAGGATTGAGCGCGGCCTATTATCTGGCGCTGATGGGGCACCATGTGGTGATCTATGAGCAGAGGAAACAATTGGGAGGAATGCTGCGGTACGGAATCCCCAATTATCGTCTTCCGAGAGACATCCTGGATCGTGAAATCAGACAGATCCTGAGTCTGGGCATCGAGGTACATACGGAGACCTGCGTGGGTGAAAATCCATCCATTGCCAAAATACGGGAAGAGTTCGACGCGGTGTATCTGGCAATCGGCGCACATATTGACCGGAAAATCGGAATCGAGGGAGAGGAAGCCGAAGGGGTTGTTTCTGCAGTGGAAATGCTCCGCGGCATCGGTGACGGAGAAATGCCGGATTACACCGGCAGGAAAGTCGCGGTGATCGGAGGCGGAAATGTGGCGATGGATGTGGCTCGTTCTGCGGTCCGGCTGGGGGCAGACCGTGTCCAGATCGTATACCGGAGGAGAAAGACTGATATGACTGCCATCCCGGAGGAAGTGGAGGGCGCCATGGAGGAAGGATGCGAACTTCTGGAACTGCATGCGCCGCTCAGGATCGAGCAGGATACACAGGGAAAAGTCTGTGCACTCTGGGTACAGCCCCAGGTAATCGGACAGATCTCCCGCGGACGTCCGGCGCCGTACAGCGCTGCGACAGAACCTCTCCGGCTGCCCTGTGACCTCGTGCTGGTAGCGATCGGCCAGGGAATTGAGAGCCGGGAGTTTGAAAAATACGGAATCCCGATCCGGCGCGGCGGAGCGATCGAGGCGATGGATTGGAGCGGCGTGCGGGACAGTGAAGGTGTATTTGCCGGCGGAGACTGCGTTACAGGTCCTGCCACGGTAATCCGTGCAATTGCTGCCGGTAAAGTGGCGGCGGCAAATATCGATGAATATCTGGGCGGCCACCATGTGATCTCGGCGGATGTGGAGATCCCGAGCGTAAGACTGGACGACCGGCCGGGCTGCGGACGAGTCAATATGAAAGAGCGCAGCGCTGCGGAACGAGTCAAAGATTTTGAACTGATGGAATGTCCGATGACCTTAGAAGAGGCACAGCAGGAAGCCGGCAGATGTCTGCGCTGCGATCATTTCGGATTCGGAATTTTCAAAGGAGGCAGAGTAGAGAAATGGTAAAGATTACGATCAATGGACAATGCATTGAGACACAGGAAAACAATACAATTCTTCAGGCTGCCGTATCCGCGGGAATCCGGATTCCGACGCTGTGCTATCTGAAGGATATCAATGAGATCGGCGCCTGCCGCGTCTGTGCGGTGGAGGTGGAAGGATACGCAAAGCTTGTCACTGCCTGCAACAACCGGGTACAGGAAGGGATGGTGATCCATACCAACAGTCCGAAAGCCATGGAGGCACGAAGAACCAATGTCAAACTGATCCTTTCCCAGCATGACAGCAACTGTGCAGTCTGCATCCGCAGCGGAAACTGTTCCCTTCAGCGTCTGGCGAACGATCTCGGGATCCTGGAGGTTCCCTTTGAAAAAGAGATACCGGAAAATAACTGGGATAGAAAATTTCCCCTTCAGAGAAATGCTGCAAAATGTATTAAATGTATGCGCTGTATTCAGGTGTGCGATAAAATCCAGGATCTTCATATCTGGGATGTGGCGAGCACCGGATCCCGTACAACGGTGGATGTGTCGGGAAACCGGGTGATTTCCGAAGCGGACTGTTCGCTGTGCGGGCAGTGTGTGACCCATTGTCCGGTAGGCGCGCTGCATGAAAGGGATGATATCGGTCAGGTGGTACATGCGCTGGCGGACGAAAATAAGATCACGGTCGTACAGATCGCTCCTTCTGTGCGCGCGGCATGGGGCGAGGGACTTGGAATTTCGCCGGAGAAAGCCACGGTGAAACGGCTGGTGGCTGGATTGCGGCAGATGGGATTCGATTATATTTTTGATACGGATTTTTCCGCGGACCTGACGATTATGGAAGAAGGAAGCGAATTCGTTCAGAGACTTTCTGAGGAGAAAGAGAGTAAACTTCCGATGTTCACTTCCTGCTGTCCTGGCTGGGTACGTTTCCTGAAATCCCAATATCCGGATATGGTGGACCAGCTTTCCAGTGCGAAATCACCTCAGCAGATGTTTGGCGCGATAGCAAAAAGCTATTATGCGGAGCTGCTCGGGGTGGATCCCGCTTCCATTTTCTGTGTCTCCATCATGCCTTGTCTTGCAAAAAAGCAGGAATGCGCGTATCCGTCCATGAACGATGCCGGCGCCGGTCAGGATGTGGATGTGGTGCTGACGACCAGAGAGGTGGCACGCCTGTTCCGGGCAGAGCAGATCCTGCCGGAGCTGCTTCCGGAGGAAGAATTTGACCAGCCGCTGGGAACGGCATCGGGAGCCGGTGTGATCTTTGGAGCTACCGGCGGAGTGATGGAAGCTGCACTGCGGACGGCGAGCTGGCTGGTAACCGGAAAGAATCCGGATCCGGACGCGTTTGCTGCGGTGCGCGGAATGCAGGGATGGAAAGAGGCTTCCTTTGAGCTCGCCGGAAAGACGCTGCATGTAGCGGTGGTCCATGGGTTCGGCAACGCGAGAAAGCTGATGGAGGCGCTCCGGAAAGGAGAGGTATCCTATGATTTCGTGGAGGTTATGGCATGCCCGGGAGGATGTGCCGGCGGAGGCGGGCAGCCGATTCATGACGGTGTGGAACTGGCAGATGTGCGGGGAGAAGTGCTCTATTGGCTGGATCAGCAGAATCCACTGAGGTTCTCTCATGAGAACCCTTCCATCCAGGAGTGTTATCAGAAGTACCTCGGCGCGCCGCTCTCGGAAAAGGCGCACAGACTGCTTCACACGGATCATCATGCATGGAAGATGCCCGGAGAAAATTGAATTTAAACAGCATAAATTAGCATAAAATCCCGGCGGAAACATAATATTTTCTGCCGAGGATTGTATTTACTTTGCAATTTTCATTGACAAAGGAGATTGAAGTTGCTAATATAGTGCATAAGATATTGAGGAAAGTAGGTTTGACAGATGGAACAGCAGAGAATTTTATCGTTATTAGTTGATAACACGTCCGGTGTACTCAGCCGTGTGTCCGGGCTGTTCAGCCGAAGAGGCTACAATATCGACAGCCTCACTGTAGGCACGACGGCAGATCCCGCCTATTCCCGTATGACGGTTGTCTATCACGGGGATGAACTGATTCTGGAACAGATCACCAAACAGCTGGAAAAACTGGTGGATGTGATCGATATCAAGATGTTGAAACCAAATGAAAGCGTTCACAGAGAACTGATGCTGATCAAAGTTCGCGCAAACAAAGAGGAACGTCAGAATCTTATCATGATTTCCGATGTATTCCGCGCAAAGATTGTTGATGTGGGAACGGAAAGCCTGATCATCGAACTGACGGGATCCAAATCCAAATTGGAAGGCTTTATGGAACTGCTGGAGGATTATGAGATCCTTGAACTGGCTCGTACGGGTATTACCGGACTTTCCAGAGGTACCCATGACGTACGGTATCTGTAAAAATCTTATCGTTTGCTGGAGGGCATGTTGCAAAAGGAATACCGGCCGGAGGATCCGCTGGCGGATCGCTATGGAACGGCAGTTCTGCCATGCCCCTGACAATATAATTTATCTAAAAGGTGGAGGAAGTAACAATGGCAGCAAAGATTTATTACCAGGAAGATTGTAATTTGAGCCTGCTGGAGGGCAAGAAAATAGCGATTATCGGCTATGGCTCCCAGGGACATGCACACGCGCTGAACCTGAAAGAGTCCGGATGCGACGTTATCATCGGTCTTTACGAGGGAAGCAAGTCCTGGGCAAAGGCAGAAGCTCAGGGGCTGACCGTATATACGGCGGCAGAGGCTGCAAAGCAGGCAGATATCATCATGATCCTGATCAACGATGAGAAACAGGCGGCTCTTTACAAAAATGACATCGAGCCGAATCTGGAAGAGGGCAACATGCTGATGTTTGCACACGGCTTTAATATTCATTTCGGACAGATCAAACCTCCGGCAAATGTAGACGTAACCATGATCGCTCCAAAGGCTCCGGGCCATACCGTAAGAAGTGAGTATCTGGCTGGAAAAGGTACTCCGTGTCTGGTAGCGGTTGAGCAGGATTACACCGGAAAAGCACTGGATCTGGCTCTGGCATATGCGCTGGGAATCGGCGGAGCGAGAGCAGGTGTTCTGGAGACAACCTTCCGTACAGAGACCGAGACAGACCTGTTCGGTGAGCAGGCAGTTCTGTGCGGCGGTGTATGCGCACTGATGCAGGCTGGTTTCGAGACCCTGTGCGAGGCAGGATATGATCCGAGAAACGCATATTTCGAGTGTATCCATGAGATGAAACTGATCGTAGACCTGATTTATGAGTCCGGTTTCGAAGGCATGAGATATTCCATTTCCAATACTGCGGAATACGGTGATTACATCACAGGACCAAAGATCATCACCGAAGATACCAGGAAAGCAATGAAGAAAGTCCTGAGCGATATCCAGGACGGAACCTTCGCGAAAGACTTCCTGCTTGAGATGTCCGCAGGCGGACAGGCACACTTCAGAGCGATGAAGAAGCTGGCATCCGAGCATCCGGCAGAGAAAGTCGGAAAAGAAATCCGCAAGCTGTACAGCTGGAGCGACGCAAACAAACTGATCAACAACTGATTGGAAAATCTTCCGATCGGTTTTCAAAAAAATCTCCGCATGGTGTCATGCGGAGATTTTTTTCTTTCATGGGAAATTGCTTTCCATGAAAGAAAAACGCTCCGCGGGCATCGCACTGCGGCGGAGTGGAAGATGTCGCTTGTGCGACCCGCCGCAGGCGGAGAATCCTGCAAAGCAGGATTCTTTAAATAAAAAAACAAGAAATATGTATTTCAGGAATCTTTTTCTTCCCTTGTCAGGTTTTTCAGCCACAGATATTTCCGGTACCGTGGATACAGCCAGGGCAGTTTTATAATTTCGTCGGAGCACATCAAAATGTATACGATGATCACCGGCCAGTGAAATACGAAAGTGCCTAAAAGCGCCAGCGGCAGGGCGAAGCACCATGACGCAAAGAAAACGCTCTTTGCATCGTATACCGAATCACCGCCTACAGGGAAAATGCCGCAGACAATGTTTCCGACCATGATTCCGGCACCGGAGGAAAATCCTTTGCAGACACAGGTGATCAGTTCCTGGGCAACGGATGTGATGGAAGCTGCGGCGGTGGCATCCGATCCGAGATGCCCCATGATCAGGGAATGCATGGAAAAACCGATGATTGAAAAATCATGGAACAGCGGAAGGAGGAGCTGCTTTTGCGGTTTCCGCATCGAGATCCGTGGGTTCATGGCGTGCGGGCAAGTACAGGGAACATGTGCAGGAAAGCCTGAATTGCGGGAATCTCCTGTTCCGTTCTGCGGCAGATAAAGCCGATTTCACGCGTTGGAATTCTGGGACCAAGGGTGATTTCCGTGAGAAGTCCGGTGTCCAGTTCTTTCTGTACGGCTTCCCGTATGACGCAGGCGATGCCAAGCCCGATCTTTGCAAACTCGATGAGCATGTCCATGGTACTGACTTCCAGGAAGGAGTTCAGTTCGATCCCGCCGTTTTTCAGAGCGGCGTCGATATGCTGGCGGGTTATGTTGGCATCGTCAGGGAGCATAAAGGTGGCGTTTGCTTTCAGGGTTTCGGTCAGGTTTTTGCTGCCTTCGCGGATCTGGAGGTTTTCAAGATAGGTATGGGTGCAGACGAAGGTGTCCTGGATACTCTGCAGCGGTTGGTAGTGGCAGGCGAGTTTTCCGGCGGGACGCCCGATCAGCCCCAGATCGATCTGGCGGTTTTCCAGAAGTTCTATGGTCTGATAGGAGGACTGGCAGTGGATGGTGACCTTTACGTGCGGGTACTCCTGGATAAATCGTTGGAGATAGGGAAGCAGGATGTACCGGCACAGGGTTGTACTGACGCCGATGCGAAGCTGAGAGATTCCCAGGGCATGACGGTGGCGCAGTGTCTCCTCGGCGAGATCGATGGAGCGGAAAGCTTCCTGAACCTGTTCATAGAGAAGTTTTCCATCCTCGGTCAGCGCGACGCCGCGGGAACTGCGGGTGAACAGTGGAACCTGCAGGGCTTCCTCCAGTTTTCGTATGGATTTGCTGATCGCCGGCTGGCTGATAAAAAGTTCTTTTGCCGCATGGGAAATATTTCCATGGCGGGCGGTGACATAGAAAATCTGATAAAGAGAAAGATTCTGATTCATAAGATGCTCCTTTTGCAAGAAATAATTATTTTAAAGCGTGTTTGAAAATTCAGGAAGAACTTTCCGTCATGCTCCAGCCTGCAGCAGGGCAGACAGAAGATAAAATAATATGACTTATAGTTATATTAAGTATTCTCAATATATATTTCAATTATAGCAGAAAGCGTGTTATAATAGCAATAACAATCAAAGGAGGTCATCGGGTTATGGGAATGACAATGACACAGAAAATTCTGGCGGCGGCAGCCGGGCTGGAAAAAGTAGAGGCGGGCCAGCTGATCGAAGCAAAGCTGGATCTGGTGCTGGGCAATGATATTACCTCTCCGGTAGCGATTCATGAGATGGATAAATTCAACCAGCAGGAAGTGTTTGACAAAGATAAAATCGCTCTGGTTATGGATCACTTTATTCCGAACAAGGACATCAAATCCGCGGAGCACTGCAAATGTGTCCGTGAATTTGCCTGTCGTCACGAGATCACCAATTATTTCGATGTGGGAGAGATGGGAATCGAACATGCGCTGCTTCCGGAAAAAGGACTGACGGTTGCAGGTGACGTGATCATTGGCGCGGATTCCCATACCTGTACTTACGGTGCGCTGGGGGCATTTTCCACCGGTGTCGGAAGTACAGATATGGCAGCGGGCATGGTGACCGGAAAGGCATGGTTCAAGGTTCCTTCTGCGATCAAATGCAATCTGATCGGAAAGCCATCCAAATGGGTCAGCGGAAAGGATGTGATCTTGCATATCATCGGTATGATCGGCGTGGACGGCGCGCTGTATCAGTCTATGGAATTTGTGGGTGAAGGTGTGAAGCATCTGTCCATGGACGACCGCTTTACCATCGCCAATATGGCGATCGAGGCGGGCGGAAAGAATGGAATCTTCCCGGTAGATGAAAAAACCATCGAATACATGAACGAGCATTCCAAACGTCCGTACAAGATTTTTGAGGCAGATCCGGATGCGGTATACGAAAGAGAAATCACCGTCGACCTCAGCGAACTGAGACCGACCATCGCGTTCCCGCACCTGCCGGAGAACACAAAGACCATCGATGAGATCACAGAGGACGTGAAAGTGGATCAAGCGGTGATCGGTTCCTGTACCAATGGAAGGATCCAGGATCTGAGAGAAGCTGCGGAAATCCTGAAGGGAAGAAAAGTAAAGAAGGGGCTGCGCTGTATCGTGATCCCGGCAACCCAGGCGATTTATCTGCAGGCGCTGGAGGAAGGACTGCTGAAGATCTTTATTGAGGCGGGAGCGGTTGTGTCCACGCCGACCTGCGGTCCGTGCCTTGGCGGATATATGGGTATTCTGGCGGAAGGTGAGAGATGTATCTCCACCACCAACCGAAACTTTGTAGGCCGTATGGGCCATGTGGATTCTGAGGTGTATCTGGCGAGCCCGGCGGTAGCGGCGGCGAGCGCCGTGACCGGAAAGATTTCCGCACCGGAAGAACTGGGATTATAAGGAGGAAGAGAAGATGAAGGTTCAGGGAAATGTATTCAAATATGGAGATAATGTAGATACCGATGTGATCATTCCTGCCCGCTATCTGAATTCCTCAGATCCGGCGGAGCTGGCAACACACTGCATGGAGGATATCGATAAAGAGTTTGTCAAAAAGGTTCAGAAAGGCGATCTGATCGTGGCAAACAAAAACTTTGGCTGCGGTTCCTCCAGAGAGCATGCGCCCATTGCGATCAAGGCTTCCGGTGTTTCCTGTGTGATCGCGGAGACATTTGCGCGGATCTTCTACCGCAATGCCATCAACATCGGACTTCCGATCATTGAATGTCCGGAGGCGGCGAAAGCCATTGAGGCAGGAGACGATGTGGAAGTGGATTTCGACACGGGCATCATCTATGACCATACGAAAGGAACCAAGTATCAGGGTCAGGCGTTTCCGGAGTTTATGCAGAAGATCATCCGCGCCGAGGGACTGATCAACTATATCAACAGCCAGAGCAGCAAATAAGGAATCTATTATATATAGAAGAAATACATTTCAGTAAGCAGCTTATGAGATAGCTGTGAGATAACCATGAGATAGCGTGTTTGAACATACATTTCTGCAATTTGTGACACACATCCTGCAGAAAATGGTGTTCAAACACGCTTTTATCTACAATTTTTATCTGTTTTAGAAAGATTTTCAGGGAGAAATTGTTATTTAATAAACAATGGTGGCGGTACCTGACGGCACATGCTATAATATTTTTATATAAGCGGTGTCAGGCGCAAAATCGTGTGATTTTGTGAAAAGCACAGGAGAACAGCGCTGGGACGGTGGGATTCCGGAAAGGCGCAGGTGTGTGAAGTAGCCGCTGACATCTTCCAAAGGAAAAAGACGGTCAGAGGATATCTGGAGATGCGGATATTTTCTGACCGTGTGTTCCTTAGAGGAAAAGGAAAAGGAAAAGGAGGGCTTTTGAGTATGGGATTTTTGACATTCCGGGGCGGAATCCATCCGGATGACGGAAAGGCACTGTCCAAGGAAAAACCGATCACGGCCATTCAGGCAGGTCCGGTGTTGTATTATTCAACATCCCAGCACATCGGCGCACCGGCAAAACCGGTAGTTTCCAAGGGGGACCATGTCCGCCGCGGACAGATGATCGCAGAGGCGGGCGGATTTGTATCTGCGCCGGTGCATGCGACCGTATCGGGAACCGTAAAGGGAATTGAAAAAATGCGTATGCCAGGCGGCAACCTGGCGGACTGTATCGTTGTCGAGAACGACGGACAGATGGAGGAAGTAAGTTATGAGGAGGCGTCGCTGGACAGCCTGACGAAAGAGGAGATCCTGAAACGGATCACTCAGGCAGGTATTGTCGGAATGGGCGGAGCAGGCTTCCCGACCCACGTAAAACTGGCGCCGAAGAATCCGGAAGCCATTGATTACATATTGGTAAACGGTGCGGAGTGTGAACCGTATCTGACCAGTGATTACCGCCGTATGCTGGAGGAGCCGGAAAAATTGGTGGCAGGACTTCAGGTGATTTTGAAAATTTTCCCGAAAGCCAAAGGATGTATCTGTATCGAGGACAACAAACCGGATTGTATCCGCAAAATGGAAGAGTGTACGAAAGGTGATTCCCGGATTGAGGTCAAGACGCTGAAGACCAAATATCCTCAGGGTGCTGAGCGTATGCTGATCTACGCGGTTACCGGAAGAAAGATCAACTCTTCGATGCTTCCGGCGGACGCCGGATGTATTGTGGACAACGTGGATACCGTTGTCGCGATTTCCCAGGCTGTCCTGAAAGGAAAACCGCTGATGGAGCGCATCATGACAATAACTGGAGATGCAGTGAAAAATCCGCAGAACTTCCTGGTTCCGATCGGAATGCTGCATCAGGAAGTGGCGGATGCGGCCGGCGGATTCAAAAATGAGCCGGAAAAGATCATTTCCGGAGGTCCGATGATGGGGAAAGCACTGTTCACAATGAATGTTCCTGTGATCAAGACTTCGTCCGCGATCCTTGCCATGACCGAAGATGAGGTGGCGAAGAATCAGCCTACCGCCTGCATCAACTGCGGAAGATGTGCAAAGGTATGTCCGGGTCAGATTCTTCCGGTACGTCTTGCGGAATTTGCGGAGCATGGAAATGAAGAGCAGTTCCTGGCTTATCATGGAATGGAATGCTGCGAGTGCGGATGCTGCAGTTTTGTCTGTCCGGCAAAACGCCAGCTGACACAGTCCATCAGTTCCATGAGAAAGATCATGCTCGCAAAGAGAAAGAAAGGTTAAGGAGGGTGAATGATGAGCAATCTGTTACATGTTTCTTCTTCCCCGCACATCCGTTCCAAGATAACGACAGACTGGATCATGTACATGGTACTGATCGCGCTTCTGCCTGCGACCTGCATGGGCGTTTATCTGTTCGGAGTTCCGGCTCTGATCCTGATCGTCTGTTCTGTGGTAACCTGTGTGGCAACAGAATATATTTATGAACGTCTGATGCACAAACCGATCACCATCAAGGATGGCAGTGCCATGGTAACCGGCCTTCTGCTGGCTCTGAACCTGCCGTCCGGTGCTACATGGTGGATGGCTGTGCTGGGTGGCGTATTTGCAATCCTTGTAGTAAAACAGCTGTTCGGCGGTCTGGGTCAGAATATTATGAACCCGGCGCTGGCGGCAAGATGTTTCCTGATGATTTCTTTTGCGGCAAGAATGACCGATTTCAGCACCAGCGACTCGGTAACCGCGAAACTGGTGGACACGGTTTCCGGTGCGACGCCTCTGGCTGAGATCAAAGCAGGCGGTTCCTGGGACCTGATGAGCATGTTCCTTGGAAATACCCGCGGAACCATCGGTGAGACTTCCGCCCTGCTCCTTCTGATCGGCGGTATTATTCTGGTTGTCATGAAGATCATCGATCTTCGGATCCCGCTGACCTATATCGGAACCTTTGCGGTATTCGCGCTTCTGTTCGGCGGCCATGGTTTCGACCTCAGCTATGTGGCTGCAGAGCTTTGCGGCGGAGGTCTGATGCTTGGCGCATGGTTTATGGCGACAGATTATGTAACCCGTCCGGTGACCGGCAAAGGACAGTATGTCTATGGGGTGATCCTGGGTATCCTGACCGGCGTGTTCCGTATTTTCGGCGGTTCCGCGGAAGGAGTTTCCTATGCGATCATCTTTACCAACCTTCTGGTGCCGATCATCGAACGTCTGACACTTCCGGGAGGTTTTGGCATCGTTAAGCAGAAAGGAGGTAAGAAGTCATGAGTAAGATTATCAAGAATGCGCTGGCTCTTACCGCCATCACTGTAGTCATCGGTCTGCTTCTTGGCGTTGTCTACGAAGTGACAAAAGAGCCGATCGCACAGCAGCAGCTGAAGGAGAAACAGGAAGCATGCGTGGAAGTTTTCCCGGATGCGGATTCCTTTGAGGCGATGGACATCACAGGAAACACGGAAGACTTCCGTGCAGCCCTGGATGAGGCTGGCTATACGGCACAGACCGTTGATGAAGTATATGAAGCGCTGGATGCGTCCGGTGAAACTGCCGGTTACGTTATTACTGTGACAAGCGCTGAGGGATACGGCGGAGATATCCAGTTTTCCATGGGCGTTGCTCTGGATGGAACCACCCTTGGCATCTCTTTCCTGAGCATCAGTGAGACTGCTGGCCTTGGAATGAACGCGGATACTGACAGCTTCAAAGACCAGTTCAAGGATCAGAATGTTCCTGAGTTCAGTTACTCCAAAACGGGAGCAACCCAGGAAGGAGAGATCGATGCGCTGAGCGGCGCTACCATCACGACCAATGCGGTAACCAACGGTGTCAACGCAGGTCTCTGTGTGTTTCAGTTATTAAGTGAAGGAGGGATTGGCTGATGAAAACAAATTCACCGGTTGAACGGTTATATAATGGTATCATAAAAGAAAATCCTACCTTTGTTATGATGATCGGTATGTGTCCGACTCTGGCGGTAACAACCTCCGCGACCAACGGTATCGGTATGGGACTTACCACTCTTGTGATTCTGACATTGTCCAATATGATGATCTCTCTTCTCCGGAAGATGATTCCCGACGGAGTGCGTATGCCGGCTTACATCGGTGTCGTGGCTTCTTTCGTAACAATCGTTCAGCTTCTGCTGGAAGGCTATATTCCGGAACTGTATGACGCTCTTGGAATTTATATTCCGCTGATCGTTGTAAACTGTATTATCCTGGGACGTGCGGAAGCATTCGCAGGCAAGAACAAAGTGATCCCATCCATCTTTGACGGCCTTGGAATGGGTATCGGATTTACCATCGGACTGACAAGTATCGGCGCGGTCCGTGAACTGATCGGCGCCGGACAGCTGTTTGGTTTCCAGATCCTTCCGGCTTCCTATGAGCCGGTGACCATTTTTATCATGGCTCCGGGAGCATTCCTGGTTCTGGCGCTTCTGGTAGCGGTACAGAACTATGTGAAGAATAAAAAAGCAGCCAAAGGACAGCCAGTACAGCAGTCTTCCTGCGGTCAGGGCTGCGGAAGCTGCGGAAATACTGTCTGCGGCGGCAAGAAATTATAAGGAGGGGCTGGAATGAGAGAATTATTGATGATAGCGATTGGCTCCGCCATTGTAAACAACGTGGTACTGAGCCAGTTCCTGGGACTTTGTCCTTTCCTTGGTGTATCCAAGAAGATCAATACGGCAGCCGGAATGGGCGGCGCGGTTATCTTCGTACTTACCATTTCATCCCTGATCACCAGCCTGATTTATAAATTTGTCCTGGTTGCTACAGGAACGGAATACCTGCAGACCATCGTATTCATTCTGGTGATCGCTGCTCTGGTGCAGCTGGTTGAAATGTTCATGAAGAAAGTGCTCCCGCCGCTGTATCAGGCGCTGGGTGTTTATCTTCCTCTGATCACCACCAACTGTGCAGTGCTGGGTGTCGCGATCACGAACGTACAGGAAAATTACAGCATTCTGGAAGGTGTGGTCAACGGATTCGCAACGGCGGTCGGTTTTACTATCGCGATCGTTCTGATGGCAGGTCTTCGTGAGAAAATGGAGTACAACGATGTCCCGAAAGCTTTCCAGGGAATGCCGATCGTGCTTCTGACAGCGATGCTGATGTCCATTGCATTCACAGGCTTTGCTGGAATCATCTAGGAAAGGAGCAGCGAAATGAGTATGCAGATTGTGTTGATTTCTGTTCTGGTCGTAGGCGGAGCCGGTCTGATCATCGGACTTCTGCTTGGAGTTGCCGGAAAGAAATTTGCGGTAGAGGTAGATGAGCGGGAGGAACGTGTAAGAGAAGTCCTTCCGGGAAATAACTGCGGCGGCTGCGGATATCCGGGCTGTGATGGCGCGGCGGCTGCGGTCGTAAAAGGAGAGGCTCCGGTCACTGTCTGTCCGGTGGGCGGCGCGGCATGTGCCAAAGCCATCGGAGAGATCATGGGACAGGAAGTCGGAGATACTGTCAGGATGACCGCGTTTGTAAAATGCGGTGGTGACTGTGAAAAGTCAAAAACAGATTATGCTTATACCGGTGTGGAAGACTGTACCATGGTGCCGTTTGTTCCGGGCGGCGGTCCGAAACGCTGTAATTATGGATGTATGGGCTATGGCTCCTGTGTGAAGGCATGTGCGTTTGACGCGATCCATATCGTGAACGGTGTGGCAGTCGTGGACAAAGAGGCATGTAAGGCCTGCGGCGCCTGCATCAATGTGTGTCCGAAACATCTGATCGAACTGGTTCCTTATGCCGGCGCGGATTATCATGTAAAATGTATGTCCAGCGATAAGGGCAAGACAGTGATGGATGCCTGCGAGATTGGCTGTATCGGATGTAAGAAATGTGAAAAGAACTGCCCGTCCGATGCGATTAAAGTGGAGAACGGAGTAGCGCATATTGACTACAGTAAATGTACAAACTGTGGAACATGTATGGAAGTCTGCCCAAGAGGAACGATTCAGAAATGAGACGGATAAGTTTCATGGCGGTTTTTCTGTGTATCCTGTCACTTCTGACAGGATGCACGGAGGAAGAGCCCAGTCAGAATACGGTTTCGAAGGAAGGCTTCTATTTTAATACCATCATTGAGATTTCTGTCCCGGAGGAACACGAAGAGCTTTTGGACGGGGCCTTCGAGGTGTGTGAGAAGATTGAGGAAACCTTCAGCAGGACAAGAACGGACAGCGAGCTGTACCGGATCAATCACAGGACAGAATCGGAAGTGACGGTATCGGACTGGATGCTGGAAGTGCTGGAGACAGGCCTTACATTCTATGAGCTGACCGATGGAGCCCTTGATATTACCATTGCTCCGGTTCTGGATCTCTGGAATTTCACCGGGGATGATCCTCATGTTCCGGATGAGGCAGCGCTGGCGGCAGCCGTTGAGAAAGTGGATGGGAGTTCTCTTTCCCTTGAGGGAAATGTTCTTCATTTTGAGAGAGAGGATACCCAGATTGATCTGGGGGCGCTGGCAAAAGGATACGCTGCGGATAAGCTGAAGGAATATCTGGTTGAGAACGGTGTGGACAATGCGCTGATCAATCTCGGCGGAAATGTGATGGCGGTAGGAACGAGACTGGATGGAAATCCCTGGCGAGTGGGAATCCAGGATCCCCACCAGGAGCGGGGCGTGATTCTGCGGACCATCGAGGTGGCGGACAAGTCGGTGGTTTCGTCCGGGACTTATGAAAGAAATTTTGAACAGGACGGAATCCTGTACCATCATCTGCTGGATCCATCCACCGGATATCCGAAGGATGTGGAAGCGGCACAGGTGACGATCATCAGCGACAGTTCTCTGCTGGGAGACGCACTGAGCACTTCCTGTCTGCTGATCGGCGAGGAAGCTGGGGAAGAACTGGCGTCACAGTTTGAGGACGTTGAGATTCAGTATGCGGAGTGAAAGGTACTCGAAAACAGAAGCACATGCCGGAAAGGATGGAAGAGGATAGCATATGAACAGGAGAGACGCAGCGCTGGTGGTTCTGGTGCTGATTGCGGCGCTGGCGGGTTTTGCGTTGATGCTGACTCAGACCGGGCAGGGCGCCCAGGTGGAAATTGCCGTAAACGGAGAGGTCTATGGGATTTATGATCTGGACACGGACCAGACCATAGAAATCGGTGAAAAAAACATCTGCCGGATCGAAAACGGAGCCGCGTGGATGGAATGGGCGGACTGCCCGGATCAACTGTGCGTACACCACAGCAAGATCAGCAGAAACAATGAGACTGTCGTATGTCTTCCGAACCGTGTAACCTTGACCATTCTTGGCGGTGAGGACGAAGGGCAGCCCGATACGATCGTGTCCGATGCTTCTTTGGAGAATTCGTTCCTTCCAGGATACGGTGAGACGACCAGTTTTTTGTCGACAGCAAACAAATGATCAGGATGGAGTGGAGGTAACTGGCAATGGGAAAGAAAGTCGCGCTTCTTGGAATGTGCTCGGCAGGGGCAATCCTGCTTGGGTATGTGGAGTCCCTGATCCCGGTATTTTTCTTTGTGCCCGGAATGAAGCTGGGACTGGCAAATCTGGCGGTCGTCCTGACTCTGTATTTTTTTAGCCCCAGGGATGCGTTGATCGTACAGCTGGTCCGGATCGTCGTGGTGGGATTTCTGTTTGGAAATCTTTTCAGCATTGCCTTTTCCCTGGCAGGGGGCCTGCTCAGTCTTGGATTCATGTGTCTGGCAAAAAGATACGGCGGCTTCACCGTATATGGCGTCAGTGTCGCCGGAGGAGTGACACACAATATCGGGCAGATCTGTGTGGCGGCAGTTCTGGTGGAAAATGTAAGGATCATTTACTACCTGCCGTTTCTTCTGCTCTCCGGTCTTGTCACCGGCCTGCTGATCGGGCTTCTCAGCCACGAGATGATGAAACGTCTGGGCGGGTATCTGAAGACCATGTAATGTGTTTTCTGTTTTGCCGTTCCGCTGACTGCTTCCCAAAACGCTCTGGTTAAGGAAAAAGTGAAAGTGCTGACCCTGATTGCAGAAAACAAAAAACTACAGTATTGCTTTTTTGCATTTCTTCTGTTATAATAAACAGGTCGTTACGGGGTATGGCGTAGCTTGGTAGCGCGCACGGCTGGGGGCCGTGAGGTCGCAGGTTCAAATCCTGTTGCCCCGATTGTTCAGAATCCATTGGAAAAAAGCAGTTGACAGCCGGTGGATAAAATGATACTATTTTAGCAAGTCATAACACAAAGCGAAGAAGAGGAGTATTACACCGGATACCGGTTTTCAGAAAGCTGTTGGGTGATGCGAAGCAGCAGAAGGATCCGTTGGAACTGACCTTGGAGCAGCTGCCTGAAATCCTGAATGCAGGGAGAGTAAACGCAGACGGAGTCCCACCGTTACAGGGGAAGGATATAAGATTTCAGGGAAATCCGTATCTGCAGAGTGTACAGCACAGGCTGTGAAAAAAGAGTGGTACCGCGTGAGAATGGTAGTCTTTCGTCTCTTAAATACATTTCGATGAATGTATGAGAGCGAAGGACTTTTTTTATTTCATAGGAAACTGTTTTCCTATGAAATAAAAACGCTCCTCGAGGATCGCACTGCGGATGAGTGGAAGATGTCGCTTGAGCGACCCGCCGCAGGCGGAGAATCCTGCAAAGCAGGATTCTTTCTTGATATCTCAAAATAGCTGGAAAACAGGAGGAAAGAAAAATGATGAATCCAAAGAAGTATCAGAGACAGTATTACATGCCGCCGGTTCCGTGTATGGACTGGGCATCCAAAGAGTATGTGGAAAAAGCGCCGGTCTGGTGCAGCGTGGATCTGCGTGATGGAAATCAGGCGCTTGTGATTCCGATGAGCCTGGAGCAGAAGATTGAATTTTTCAAAATGCTGGTAGAAATCGGATTCAAGGAGATTGAAGTTGGTTTCCCGGCGGCTTCTGAGACGGAGTACGAATTCCTGCGTACATTGATCGAGAAAGACCTGATTCCGGATGATGTGACGGTCCAGGTTCTGACCCAGGCAAGAGAGCATATCATCCGCAAAACCTTCGATGCACTGCGCGGATGCAAAAATGCCATCGTTCACGTTTACAATTCTACCTCCTATGCACAGCGTCAGCAGGTATTTAAAAAATCCAAGGAGGATATCCTGAAGATTGCGGTGGAGGGTGCAAAACTTCTGAAAGAGCTGACAGAGGAAGCCGGAGAGAATTACCGGTTTGAGTACAGTCCGGAAAGTTTTACCGGAACAGAGCCGGAATATGCACTGGAAGTATGCAACGCTGTCCTGGACGTATGGCAGCCGACGGCAGACCGCAAAGCGATCATCAACCTTCCGAGCACCGTACAGCTGTCCATGCCTCACGTTTATGCAAGCCAGGTGGAATACATGAGCAAAAACCTGAAATACCGTGAAAACGTTGTGCTTTCCCTGCATCCGCACAATGACAGGGGAAGCGGTGTCTCGGATGCGGAGATGGGAATCCTGGCAGGTGCGGACCGTATCGAGGGAACCCTCTTCGGAAACGGCGAACGTACCGGAAATGTGGATGTGGTGACCCTGGGCATGAACATGTATATGCAAGGTGTGGATCCGGAACTTGATTTTTCCAATATGCCGGCAATCTGTGAAAAGTACGAAGAATATACCGGAATGAAAATTGATGCGAGAAGCCCTTACTGCGGCGCTCTGGTGTTTGCGGCATTTTCCGGTTCCCACCAGGATGCGATCGCAAAAGGTATGCATTGGATCGACGAGAAACATCCGGATACCTGGACCGTTCCGTATCTTCCAATCGACCCGACGGATATTGGAAGAAACTATGACGCGGACGTGATCCGTATCAACAGCCAGTCCGGTAAGGGCGGTGTCGGATATATTCTGGAGACGAAATATGGACTGAACCTTCCGGCAAAGATGCGCGAGGCGATGAGCTACACAGCAAAGGCAGTGTCCGATCACCTTCACAAGGAACTGGTTCCGGAAGAAATCTTCCAGCTGTTCAAGGATACCTTCGAAAATGTGACAACACCGTACAATATCAACGGCGTACATTTCAAACAGCTTCCGGAAGGCAACATTTCCACACAGGTGACTTCCAATTATGAGGGCGGCGAGTACATAACGACGGAAGCGGAAGGAAACGGCCGTCTGAACGCAGTGAGCAATGCGCTGAAGAAGGCATACCATCTGGAATATGATCTGATTTCCTATACAGAGCACGCGCTGGAGCAGAGTTCCAGTTCCAAGGCAATCGCTTATGTCGGAGTCAGAAAACCGGACGGTTCTCTGTCCTGGGGCGCAGGTGTTGATCCGGATATTATCCGGGCAAGTATCGATGCTCTTGTGACTGCGATCAACAATATGTAATAGAGAAAGGGAGCGCGAAGAACTTTTATTTGAAAGTGTTCGCGCTCTCTTTTTCCTGTCCTGTGAGAGTTTCGCGCGTTTCCGAAAAGATTAAACAGATCATGAAATTCTGAAAAAAATTTTCTGTCAGATTTTCCTCTTTGATTTAGCAGTTGTTTTTTTTGAAGTGATTCAGTATAATGAGATTAATGTTGCCGGAGACGGCAGCCAAAATGAAAGAAGGAGACGAGATAGTATGGAAATCTTATACAAAAGCACCCGCGGTGGAGAGAACGGTGTGACTGCGTCACAGGCGATCCTGAAAGGTCTGGCACAGGACGGAGGGCTGTTTGTGCCTGACCGGATTCCAGCCCTGGATATTCCGATGGAAACTCTGGCGCAAATGAGCTATCAGGAAGTGGCGTATGAAGTTATGAGCCGTTTCTTTACAGACTTTACAGAGGAAGAACTGAAAGACTGTATCGCCAGAGCATATGATGAAAAGTTCGACACAGAAGAAATTGCTCCCCTGACAAAAGCGGAAGGAATTTATTTTCTGGAACTGTTCCATGGCGCGACGATTGCGTTCAAGGATATGGCTCTTTCCATTCTGCCTCACCTTCTGACGACGGCTGCCAGAAAGAACAATGCAAAAAATGAGATTGTAATCCTCACTGCGACCTCCGGAGATACCGGAAAAGCCGCGATGGCAGGATTTGCCGATGTTCCGGGAACCAGGATCATCGTCTTTTACCCGAAGGACGGAGTCAGCCCGGTTCAGGAGAAACAGATGGTGACGCAGAAAGGGGAAAATACCCATGTTGTGGCGATACACGGAAACTTTGACGATGCGCAGACGGGAGTCAAGAACATCTTTAATGACAAGGCGTTTGCCGGAGAACTGGCTGCGTCCGGTTTTCAGTTCAGCTCCGCCAATTCCATCAATATCGGAAGATTGATCCCGCAGGTGGTTTACTATGTCTATGCCTATGCTTCCCTGGTGAAAAACGGAGAGATCAAAGATGGAGAAAAAGTCAATGTGACGGTTCCTACCGGAAACTTTGGAAATATTCTCGCGGCATTTTACGCAAAACAGATGGGACTTTCGATCGGAAAGCTGATCTGTGCTTCCAACGAGAATAAGGTCCTGGTAGATTTCTTCCGGACAGGGGTCTATGACAGAAACCGGGAATTTATCCTGACCTCTTCCCCGTCCATGGATATCCTGATCTCCAGTAATCTTGAGCGTTTGCTCTACTGGATTGCCGGACAGTCTCCGGAAAAGACGCGCGCATGTATGGAACAGCTTCAGAAAAGCGGAACCTATGAGATCGATGAAGCGATGAAGGAGCAGCTGAAAGATTTCTACGGCGATTATGCCGATGAGGCAGAGACTGCGGAAACGATCGCTTCCCTGTATCAGGATACCGGTTATGTCATCGATACTCACACAGCGGTTGCGGCTTCTGTGTACAATAAGTATCGGAAAGAAAGCGGTGATACGACACCGGTCATTCTGGCATCCACCGCAAGTCCTTATAAATTTACCCGCAGTGTTCTGCATGCGATAGATTCTGCCTATGACAGCCTCGGAGATTTTGAGCAGATGGATGTCCTCTCTCAGATTTCCAACACGGAGATTCCAAGGGCGATCGAGGAAATCCGCACGGCTCCGGTACGCCATCAGACGGTCTGCGAAGCGGATGAAATGCCGGAAATCGTGAAAAAAATTCTTGGAATCTGATGATTTGACACATATAAGGGACTGTGTTATTCTTTATGAGAAACTTTTTGACCGTTCAGTCCGAAAATTCGCCGGAAGGCGGAGGACTGGGCGGTTATAGCTTTTGACTGAAATTATATGCAGACTTAAGGGAGTAGAGTACATAATGAAAAGAAAAATCGTAAGTGCCCTGATCGCTGCTGCCATTACCGTTTCCATGGGAGCTTCCGCTATCGCCGCTGCATCGGCATCGGAAAGTCCTCAGCCGGCAGTGACAGAGTCAGCGCCGACGGGGACACCGGAAGCAGCGCAGCCGGCAGCGACCCCGGAACCGACGGGGGCAGCACAGCCGACAGCAGCTCCGGAACCGACGGAGGCGGCACAGCCGACAGTGACCCCTGAGCCATCGGAAGCAGCGCAGCCGACAGCGACCCCGGAACCGACGGATGCGGCACAGCCGACACCGACCCCTGAGCCAACGGAAGCGGCGCAGCCGACAGTGACTCCGGAACCGACGGAGGCAGAGCAGCCGACAGCAACTCCGGAATCGACGGGGCCGGCAGAGACACCGGAAGCAGAGCAGACAATAGATCCTGCCCAGATTCCGCAGGTAATGACCCTGTATCAGCAGTGGCAGCAGGAAAACGGCGTCTGGTATTATTACGATGCCAATGGCAACCGTGTGACCGGATGGTTGGAAGAAGGCGGACATCTCTATTATCTGAATCCGGACGGCTCCATGGCGACAGGTTGGAAGCAGATCGACGGAAAGTGGTATTATTTCCGTAGCTGGGGAGCTGCTTTCCGCAACGAGATCTTCACAGATCCGGCAGATGGGAATATCTATTACGGTCTGGCCGACGGTTCCATGGCGAAGAATGTCTGGATAAAATCAGACGGAAAAGACTATTATTTCCGCGGCTGGGGAGCTGCCTTCCGCAATGAGAAGTTTACGGATCCGGCGGATGGAAATATTTATTACGGACTGGCCGACGGTTCCATTGCCAAGAACGCATGGATTCAGATTGATGGGAAATATTACTATTTTCGCGGCTGGGGAGCCGCCTTCCGCAACGAGAAGTTTACAGATCCGGCGGATGGAAATATCTATTACGGTCTGGCCGACGGTTCCATGGCGAAGAATGCCTGGATCAAGATCAATGGAAAAGACTATTATTTTCGCGGCTGGGGAGCTGCCTTCCGCAATGAAAAGTTCACAGATCCGGCAGATGGAAATATTTATTACGGCACTGAGGATGGTTCCATCGTAAAAAGTGAATGGGTGATGATTAACGGAAAGTGGTATTATTTCCGTGGTTGGGGAGCCGGTTTCCGCAATGAGAAATTTACGGATCCGGCAGACGGAAATGTCTATTACGGTCTGGAAGACGGTTCCATGGCGAAGAACGTCTGGATCAAAATCAATGGAAAGTGGTATTATTTCCGCGGCTGGGGAGCCGCTTTCCGCAATGAGATTTTTCGGGATCCGGCAGACGGGAATATTTATTACGGCCTGGAAGACGGTTCCATGGCAACCAATGTATGGATCGAGAAAGGCGGGAAGCGATATTATTTCCGTGGCTGGGGAGCCGCTTTCCACAATGAAAAATTCACCGATCCATCCGATGGGAATATTTATTACGGAACATCCGACGGTTCTGTGCTCACCGGACAGTGGTTCCAGATCGGCAGTGACTGGTACAGCTTTGACGGGCAGGGAAGGGCTTACCGCAATCAGTGGTTTGATACGTCCAAAAAGCCTTCCAGCCAGGAACCTGCCATTGGTTTCTATTATGCGGGAAGCAACGGAGCCATGCTGACGGATACCTATTATAAGACACAGAAAGACGGCAGCGATTACTATTACAGCTTTTCCGGCACCGGAGCCTGCAACTACGCGAGTCCGAGGTATGTGCGGGCAAAAGATTCAGTCAATGGCATTTACTATGTCATGGAGCATCAGTATTTTACCGATCCGCAGGTCAGCGACCGGGATCTGATGGCGGCAATCTGCGAGGCGGAAGCGGGAAATCAGAGAACAACGGGAATGACCGCTGTGGCGATGGTAATCCGCAACCGTATGGATGAATACGGCTATTCTCTGAAAACTGCGATTTACAGACAACAGCAGTTTGAGCCGGCCCGGAACGGTTCTCTGACCAGATACCTGGAAGGGATCAGCAGCGGCAGCACGAGCATTCTGCAGGAACTGAACAGTACAGGCGCTTATACGGCGGTGGATGAATCCGACCGGATCATGACGGCATATAAGACCAATGGTACCAATCGAGTGGTTCCGAATTTCGGGGATACAAGAGCAGATTTTGATTATCTGTATTTTATGACACCTGCAGCTTTTGAACAGTTAAATCTGGATCCGGTAAAATGCCAGTCCTATGTATACACCTATGAATGGACGACTTCCACCGGTCAGAAACGCTCCAGTTCTCATATTTTCTTTGTGGACTGGGTGAGAAAATCATAAATAATGAAGGGTGTCTCAAATTACTGAGGCACCCTTATTTTTACGGGAGGATGGAACAATGACCTTAGAACAGACGATTGCGGCGATCGAGCCGCTGGATGAAAAAGCGATGGAACAGGCATGGCAGCATTGGGACAGTATCGCAAAACCTCTTCGCAGTCTTGGAAAACTGGAGGAGACCATCGTGCAGATTGCCGGGATCACCGGAAACCCCAGAGTTTCTCTGGACCGGAAAGCTCTGATGATCTTTTGTGCGGACAACGGCGTTGTGGAAGAAGGGGTAACTCAGTGCGGACAGGAGGTAACGAAAGCCGTAGCGGAAAACTTCCTTCAGGTACGGGCAACGGCGGGCGTTCTCTGCCGCCACGCGGGAGCGGATATTTTCCCTTACGACATCGGAGTGGCGCAGGATACCTGTATCCCCAGCTGTAAGATCGCATACGGGACCAAAAATATGGCGAAAGAACCTGCAATGTCCCGGGAAGAGGCGGTCCGCGCTCTGGAAGCGGGAATCCATGCCGCGGAGGAAAAGATTAAGGATGGATATCAGATCCTTGCTACCGGAGAGATGGGCATCGGAAATACGACCAGCAGCAGCGCCATTGCGTCTGTGCTTCTTGGAAAAGATCCGGAAACGGTAACCGGACGGGGCGCGGGGCTTTCCAGCGCAGGACTGCAGAAAAAAATCCAGGTGATCCGTCAGGCGATCGACCTTCATCATCCGGATCCGTCAGACCCTGTGGATGTGCTGTCCAAGGTCGGAGGTTTTGACATCGCCGGAATGGCAGGTGTATTTCTGGCGGGAGCCGCTCACCATGTACCGGTTGTGATCGATGGATTTATCTCGGCGGTCGCTGCCCTGATCGCTGTGCGCCTTGCGCCGCTCGCCTCCGGTTATATCCTGGCGTCCCATGTTTCCAAAGAGCCGGCTGCCGGAATGCTGCTGAAAGAACTGGACAAAGAAGCGCTTCTGCACTGTGAGATGTGCCTGGGAGAAGGAACCGGCGCGGTGATGCTTTTCCCGGTTCTGGATATGGCGCTGGCGGTTTACCGTGAGATGGCGACGTTTGAGAGTACGCACATCGAGGCGTATGTCCCGCTGAGTTAAGAGACCGGAGAAAGGATACACGAACATGATGCATTTGATTACAGGCGGAAGCGGGAGCGGGAAGTCGGCATATGCGGAGGAACAGATCCTGGCGATGCAGGGGGACTGCAGGATCTATATCGCCACGATGGATCCCTATGATGAGGAGAGCCATCGCAGGATCCAGCGCCACCGCAGGATGCGGGCGGAAAAAAACTTTACGACCATAGAATGTTACCGTGATCTGGAGACGGTGGAACTTCCGGAAGGCGCGGATGTCCTTCTGGAATGTATGTCCAACCTGACGGCGAACGAAATGTTCCGGCAGGATCCGCCGGAAGGAGATGTGGCGGACAGGATCATCCAGGGTGTGGAGCGGCTGCGGAGACAGGCGCGGAATCTGGTGATCGTTTCCAATGAGATTTTCTCTGACGGCTGTGAATACGCCAGTGAGACCAGAGAATACCAGCGGGTGCTGGGAACGGTGAACTGCCGTCTGGCGAAAATGGCGGAACAGGTGACGGAGGTTGTGTACGGAATTCCGCTGGAGGTAAAGAGATAATGAAAATGCTGTGGAATAACTTTAAGGTTGCATTTGCCATGTACTCAAAAATTCCGATGCCTGCTGCCGACTGGGACAAAGAAAGTATGAAATACGCCATGTGCTTTTTTCCATGGATCGGTCTGGTGATCGGGCTGCTGGAATTTGTCTGCTGGAAGGCATTGGAATTTTTGTCTGCGGGAGAATTGTTCCAGGCTGCGGTGATGGTGCTGATTCCGGTGGTGATCACCGGAGGGATTCATCTGGATGGATTCCTGGATACGATGGACGCCCTCAGTTCCTGGAGAGAGAAGGAACGGCGTCTGGAAATCCTCAAGGATCCCCATGCGGGAGCATTTGCGATTATCATGGGTGGTTTCTGGTTTGTGGCATGTCTGGGAGCCGCCGGGGAAATCTCAGCACGGGTGCTTCCGGCATTCTGCTGTCTGTTCTGGATCTCCCGGTGTTTCAGTGCGCTGTCCGTCCTTTGGTTTCCCAATGCGAACCCCAAGGGAACGGCTGCGGCTTTCGGAAAACAGGCGCAGCGGCGGACGGTGACGGCAGTGATGATCATCTATCTGGCGGCGGCATGCCTGTTTCTTATTCTGCTGGATCCGGTTTTCGTGACGGCGGCTGTTGTGGAAGCGCTGGTATGGATGTATTACCGGCGGATGAGCGAAAAATATTTTGGAGGGATCACCGGCGATCTGGCAGGCTGGTTTGTGTCGGTGGGTGAGGCGGCCGGAATGATCTGGCTGGCATTGTGCGGCCTGGGAATGGAGAAATTTTTATGAATATGGTGATAGGAGGCGCATATCAGGGAAAACTGAACTATGCGAAAGAGACGTTTCAGATTCCGGACGGATGGGTGGACGGAGCATTCTGTACGCTGGAAGATCTGGCGCAGTGCCGGGGAGTCTATGATTTTCATCTGCTGATCCGGCGGCTGCTGGAGGAAGGACAGGAGGCGGACCGCCTGGTGCTGGAAGCAGCGGAAAAAAATCCGGAAATCTGTATTGTGACAAATGAACTGGGATACGGTGTGGTCCCGGTGGATGCCTTCGACCGTCTGTGGAGAGAAAAAACAGGCAGGATCTGCACGGAGCTTGCAGGGAAGGCAGAGGAAGTACACCGCGTAGTCTGCGGAATCGGGATGGTGATAAAAAAGTGATAAAGATAGCATTGATCCGACATGGGAAAACCTACGGAAATACGTTTGGAAGATATATTGGTGTGACGGATGAGCCTCTCTGTGAAGAGGGGATACGGCAGATGTCCGACCGGGTGATGGATACGGTGGATCTGGTGTTTGTCAGCCCCATGACTCGCTGCATCCAGTCTGCCGAATTGCTTTATCCTTACGCGCGGAGGGTACAGATTCCGGAGTTCCGGGAATGTAATTTCGGGGATTTTGAGAACAAAAATTATCAGGAACTGCAGTCCAATCCGGAATATCAGAAATGGGTGGATTCCATGGCAACCCTGGCATTCCCCAATGGGGAGAGCCCGGACCAGTTTCAGAAAAGATGTGTGAAAGGTTTTGACAATATGGTGGACACCTGTATCCGCAGGCATTATAAAAACGTTGCCTGTGTGGTACACGGAGGCACGATCATGAGTATCATGAGTACCTATGGCATTCCCGCAAGAGACTACTTTGGATGGCAGGTACCCAACGGATGCGGATACCATATCTGCATTTCCGAGCGGAACTGGAAACTGGGCCGCAGGGAAGCGTTTATGGAATCCGAGATCAATGTGGAGTACGCCTGAAGGAATGTTCTTGTTGAAAAAGGCGGAGAAAGAGAAGGAAGAAAGAGCAATGTCGGCAGAGTGTCATGCACATATTTTTATGGATGGTAAAAATTATAAAGAGGCGGCTGAAGCCCACAGGAACGGTCCGGATGAGAGATTGATCAGGGAACATCTGGAAGCGTATCAGAGAGAACAGGTGAACTTTGTGAGAGATGGAGGCGATCCCTACGGCGCCGGACTGCTGGCAAGAGAGCTGGCGCCGGAATACGGGATCACCTACCGGACGCCGGGGTTTGCGATCCACCGGGAGGGGCGCTATGGAAAAATCGTCGGCCGCGGATACGGCAGCCGGGAAGAATACCGGGAACTGCTGCGGGAACTTCGAAGAAATGGAGGGAATTTCGTCAAGATCATGACCACAGGGATCATGGATTTTTCCGCGGACGGAAGCGTGACCGGAGAGCCGCTGCCCAGGGAAGAGGTGTTCTGGATGGTCGCCATGGCTCACGATGCGGGGTATTCCGTGATGGCTCACACCAACGGCGCACAGGCGGTGATCGACGCTGTGGAGGCTGGCGTGGATTCGGTGGAGCATGGGAATTTTCAGAACGAGGAAAGCCTTCAGTGTATGGCGGAACACCATGCTGTCTGGGTGCCGACGACGGTTACCGTAAAGAACCTGATCGGAAATGGAAGGTACAATGACCGTGTCCTGGAGCGGATTTATAAAACGCAGACGGACAACATCCGGAAAGCCCGGGCGCTGGGCGTTCTTATGGCCGCCGGCAGTGACGCTGGGGCTTACTGCGTCCTTCACGGACAGGGAATCCGTCAGGAATACCAGGTGTTTCTGGAAACGCTGGGAGATACCCCGGAAGTGCGGCAGGCGTTGCTGGAAGGGGAGACGGAGATCCGGCGTCGTTTCGATTAGCTTAGCTGCCTGCAGGTGTTTTGCCTGCAGGTTTTGCTGCGGACGTTTTTGTTTCAATCTTTGTGGATTTGTTTCAATCTTTTGCTTGCTTTTCAGAGGCAAGTGTGATAGGCTTAAATTACATTTTACATTCTATCATTCTATATGCCAACAGGCATTCTTTGCCGGAATTTCCCGGTTGTTTATCAGAGTATCAGAAAAGAATAGAAATTCACCTGAAATTCTTTCGGGTTTTTACGCTTCCGGGCATATTTGAAACATACAGGAATGGATGTTCATACATGCTCCGGGTGTTGTGAGTGATTCGTTCAAGTTATCAGCAGTTTTCACTGCGCCGTAAAATCCAAAAATTTAAAAAATGAAGAAGAAAATCAAAGAAGACAAAAGGCGGAAGCAGGGAAAAAGCAGACACATAATTCTTTTTTATCTGTTTTCGATACTCCTGTTGTCCATCCTTCTGGTATGCGGTTTTTTCAGATTTCGTTTTTATGTCGTTCTGTCCGGTTCTATGGAACCGAAGCTTCCGGTGGGAAGCCTGGTTGTGGCAGATACGGAGAGAACGAATGTGAAAATTGGAGAAATTGTTACGTTTCAGAAAAGTGGAAGGACAGTTACGCATCGTGTCACGGGGTTGAAGGAACATGGGTATCAGACGAAAGGAGATGCCAATCAGGAAGCGGATTATGATCTGCTGCAGCAGGAGCAGATTGTCGGAACGGTTGTTTTCTGTATCCCTTATCTGGGATACGGGGTGCTTTGGATGCAGAAATACCGAATCCTTATTATCAGTGGAGGAATCACCGTTCTGATCCTTCTTTTCCTGTTTTCGTCCGAACAGAAAGAGAGAAAAAGGTTCGCCTGAATTATGAAGGGAGAAAATGATATGAAGAAAAACAGAAAAGCAGCGTTGATCGGAGCGGTAGCGCTCTGTGGATTATTGGCAGCGGGAAGTACCGTGGCTTATCTTACGGACAAAGACGAGATTTCCAATCAGTTTACCGTCGGAAGAGTGGAGATTGAGGGGAAAGAACCGAATTATACGCCGGATCCAGGAGGAAAAACGGAGGACATTATACCGACGGAAGAGATTGCGAAGGATCCGCAGATCACCAATACCGGGAAAAATGACGCCTACGTCTATATGGATGTGTCCATTCCGATCGCAAAGGTCATCACTGTGGATGAGCAGGGAAAACGCCAGAACGGAGGGGTAGCAAAGGAAACGGAATTGTTTGCGATGAACCAGCTTTCGAACCGGTGGACGTTGATGTATCAGAAAAGGGTGGATAACAGCATGGTATATACTTACAGCTACAATGAGATCCTTGCTCCGGAAAAGACGACGGTGCCGTTGTTTGAAAGTGTAACTTTTGCGAATGTGGTGGAAGGACAGCTGGAGGAAAAGCAGCTGGATATTCCGGTGAATTTCTACGCGATCCAGGCACTGAATACCGGGGAAGGCGCCAGCGTCCCGGAGCAGGCGGCAGATGCATGGGAGAAATACGTCAACCAGAACGAAGGCCAGGACGGAGAGGTGACGGCGCCGCAGTCCGATGAGGCAGAAGAAGAACAGGCGGCGCAGCCGGGGGAAACCAAAGAAGAGCAGGTGCAGCAGTCCGGCGAAGCAAAAGAAGAGCAGACCCTGCAGTCCAATGAAGCGAAGGAGGATGCGGAATCTCAGCCGGACAAAGCACAGGAGGAATAAGGTGTATTTGGAGATGATGGGCGGACCGGCGTTATGCCGGCCTGCCGGAAAGGCAGGATGCATATGAGAAAAAAGAAAAAAAGGAGAACAGCCGGAATCACTGTGGGCTGTGGAATCTGTGTTCTGACCCTTTTTTGTGCGGTATCCGGGACTTCTGCGTATCTGACGGATCACGAGGAAAGAATCAATCAGATAACCGCAGGATACAATGAGACCGGAATAGAAGAAGAATTTCCGACACCTACTCCGGCGGCGCCGGGAGAGACGATCGTAAAAAAAGTACGTGTTAAGAATTATGGAGCAGTGCCCTGTTATATCCGGATTTCCGTGGCTGTCAGTGAAGGAAGCGTCACACTGAAAGGATTGAATACTACAGGCTGGACGGATGGAAAGGACGGATATTATTACTACAGGAATGTTGTGGAACCGGGCAGCAGCACGGAAGATCTGTTTGCCGGTGTCAGGATCGAAGGAAATCCGGAGGCAGACAGCGTGACGGTTACGGTTTATGAAGAATCGGTGCAGGCTTTTGATGGAACTGTGCTTTATGAGGATTACCAGAAGGCATGGGAGTATTACCGGGGAGGTGGCAGCGCATGAAAAGAAAAAGATGGATCGCGGCAGGGATTATCAGCACCTGTTTGTTTGGCGTTTCAGGGACGTATGCCTATTATCAGGATACGGTTTCCGTCCGGAACCATATTTCCACCGGAGATATCAATATCGGGATTCAGGAGTATGAGGTGAAGGATGGAAAGGAAAGTCTTTATGCGGACCCTGACGGAAGGCTGGTTCTTCCGTCTCAGAAGATATCGAAAATACCGAGGATCACAAATTATGCACAGCCCTGTTATGTCCGTGTGAAGATTGTATGTACCGGTGAAACGCTGGTCCTGTCGGAGCAGGATATCTCCGGCATGCCAGAAGCATGGATCCGGGCAGGTGAGTATTACTATTTGACGGATCCTCTGGACACGGGAGAATCCGCGGATGTTTTTCAGACCGTGACGATTCCGGAGGAATGGACAGAAACGTCCTCCGATCAGCGTTTGGGTATCACCATATCGGCGGAGGCAATCCAGTCGGACAATTTCACTCCGGATTTTCAGTCGGAACAGCCCTGGGGTGACCAGGAAACGGAACTCTGTGTTCATGAGCAGGACGGAACGGTGATGGAGGTACAGAAAAGTTACCAGACCATGATGGTTTCTTATGAAGGCACCGCAAGGAATCTGGTTGCGGTTCCGGAAGACTTCTTTACGAATCTCGGCACCGCGATGCCGGGCGATTCCCTGAGCGATACGGCAGCGATCCGAAATACCACGGATACGGAGGCGGAATTTTTCTTTCGTACGGAAATTCCCGGGGAGCTGACGGAAGAGGAGAGAGAATTACTTGAACAGTTCCAGCTGGTGATCCAGAAGGAAGGAACAATGCTGTACTCTGGTACGCTGGGAGCGGAAACTCTGCAGCATCCGGTCAGCCTCGGACGGTATCAGCCGGGAGAAGAGGGAAGCATTCATTTCACTTTAACGCTTCCGGCAAAACTGGATAATGCATATGCCCGGAGGGAAACTTCTGTCAACTGGGTATTTTCCGTGCGGGGTGAGGAGGAAGAGATACAGGAACCGGGACCTGCCATTCAGCAGCTGACCGCGCCAAAGACAGGACTTAGCGATCCATTTGTCGCGGTACCGCTTCTTCTGGCTGGGCTGGCAGCTGTCAGTACATGGATACTGGAGAGAAGGGAGGAAAAGTTTGGAAGTAAACTTCCAAATCTACCTTGATGACGCAGCAAGTGCGTCAGGAAGGAGGAAAACATGAAAAGAAATTGGAAACATCATGCAGGTTACTATCTGCGCGTCATGGTCTTTATAGGAATTCTTCTCTTTGCGGATCTATTCTTTGCGGATTCCGTTAATGCGGCGGCAGGTTATGCGGATCTTTCAAGTATGGGGAACGGTCATGAAATAACTTCCGGATATACGGTGGACGGTGATTATAAATTCGTTCCTACGGTATCCGATCAGACGCAGATCCGCTTCGTCGGTGAATGGGACAATCTGTACTGCAGGAATTCCGAGGCGGATGTAAGGTATATCAGCAGGTATTATCCTTATGCAGACACGACAAACTGGACGAACACCAGAAGCGCCGTCCTTACCAATGACAAGAAGGGCAAGCTGTATGTGGAATTGAAGAATGTCGGTGAATATGGCGGGGAAACGGTGAACCTGAGGGTCACACTGACGGACTGGACCAATTTTACCAATCTTCCGTATCCTGATTATGCAAATGCCTACATTACAATGGGCGGCGACACCCGGCTCCCGCAGATCAATATTATCTGTGTGCAGAATATTTCGGTAAAATTTTCCTATTATAACGATCAGGGGAACCCCATCTCTCTGAAAGGCCATTATACTCTGAACGATCTTGATTTCTGCCAGGGATTCAGAATCCGGGAAAACGGAGGAGAAATTTACTATACGAAAGAGGCCGCGGCAAGAATGGGATACGACACAGCTACGCAGATTATCTGGGCGGACAGCTCAGAGACACAGCCAAATCAGGCACACGGATGGATAACATATACGTTTGAAGGATCGGAAACCAATATGCAGTTTTTTGTAGATGTGGTAAATCCCAAGTCCAAAGATTATCCGTATCGGAAATGGGATGTGTCGAAATGGGCGGGTCTGCCGAATGCGGCCAAAGGGTATCTCCATGAGTATTATAAAGGCGCCGGCCGTACAGACGCCACAGAAGAAAGCTTTACCGCCTGGGTATCGTCGGAGTTCGGCTATACCGCCGAAACGGTCATACAATTCGAAAAAAAAGGAAACGTTATCGTGGAAAAACTGGACGGACAGACACGGGAAGCATTGGAAGGGGCAGCGTTTACCTGTTACGAATGGACGGGAAACGGGTGGCAAAGTGTCGGCAGCCTGAACTGGGATCGTGCGGAGAAAGATTACCGTCTGTTTGGACTGAAGTATTCCGAGAAAAATCAGGGAAGGTTCAAAGTGCAGGAGGTGCAGAATCCGTCCGGCTATACGGGAAGCTGGGAGCAGGCATTCACTCTGACAGAACCTGGAACTGTCACCTGGAAATATCAGGCGGAAAATACCAGAGTCAAGGGACGGATCACGATCAATAAAACCGATGCGGGGACCGGTCAGCCAATTACAGGAGCTGTTTTTCAGATCGTAGCAAAGGCGGATATCCGTACTGTGGGAGGAACAATCCTGGTAAAAGGAGGAACTGTCGTAGATACGGTGACGGTAAAGGATGGAAGCGCGGTTTCCAAAGAACTGGAACTTGGAACCTATCTGATCCGGGAAAAACAGCCTGCACCCGGGTATGTTCTGAATGGAAAACAGCAGGAAGTGATCCTGAGCAGCGGAAATAAGGACGTGTCCGTAAAGGTACAGAATATCCGGAATCAAATGATTATCCAGAAAATAAGCAAAGGAGACGGCACCGTACTTCCGGGAGTCGTGTTTAAAGTTTGGAACAAGGCGGCGCAGGAAGCTACGGGAAAAACATATACGACTGACAAAGACGGCAAAATTTTCCTGCAGGGGCTGGCGCCGGGAACTTACTGTGTCCGCGAAACGGAAACACTGGAAGGCTATCTGATCAATGAAACTGTTCTGGAATTTACAGTCCAGGGAGATGGAACCATAGATGGAAAAGCTTCTGTGACACGAACCGTCGAAAACGATTATATTCGTCTGGAAGTGGCAAAAGCAGATGCATCCACCGGAGCGCTGATCGCCGGAGCGCAGCTGGTTCTGTACGATTCGGAAAACAGAGAAGTGGCCAGATGGAAATCCGGCAGGGAAGCTCATGGAATCAATAAACTGAAGGAAGGAACTTACCGGCTGACAGAAGTACAGGCACCGGATGGATACCAGCTTGCGGAACCCCTTACTTTTACCCTGGAAAAGAAAGCGGGTGTGCAGAAGATCGTGATGAAGGATTTGAAGTATACGGAAATGGAAATCGTCAAGAAAATCCGGGCAGATGAAATCACCTGGGCGCACGGAGAACCGACGTTCTTTTTTACCGTGAAGGGAACGGATCTTTTTGGAAAAGAGCATCAGTACCAGCAAATGGCAAAGTTCACAAAGGAATACGTAACCGCCCATACGGACGGGCAGGGGATGGTGGAAGTGTCTGTACGCCTGACAAAAATTCCCATGGGAAACGCTTATCAGGTGACAGAGCAGGAAGTGCTGCGCTATGGGCTGGTGCAGGCAACGGGAACAGAAAATGTGACCATAGAAAAACTGCAGGAGCCTGGGGAAGGGAAACGACCTTCGGAGATTTTCCGTGTGACAGCCAACCTGGAGAAGAAACCGTCGGGTACCAGGATTGTATTTGAAAACGAAAAGTACCGGTGGGATGATTATTCTCATAATGACGCGGTGGAAAATGTGATACCGCTGAAACCGTGAGAGGATGTGTAATGAAAAAGAGACGCAAAAGAAAACGCTGGATGATTCCGGCGGCTGCAGGGATTCTGGCGGCGGGGATGATGTATCTTCCTGTGTGGTGGCAGAACCTGCAGGCAGAGCAGGAAAAGGAGAGATGGATCGATTCTTATATGAAACGAGAAGATCCGGCAGGACCGGAAGAAACAGGCTTGGAACCGGAAGCAGATCCGGAGCAGCAAGAACGGATGGAACCGGACGGCGATCCGCTGCAGCGCCAGTTTGATTTTGAGGGACTGCAGCGGGTCAATCCGGATATTGTGGGGTGGATCTATCTTCCGGGAACACAGATCGATGAGCCTGTCTGCCGGGGAACGGACAATCATTATTATCTGACACATACTGCCGGAAAAACGGAAAATTCTCTGGGAGCTATCTTTGTTCCGCCGGAAACAGGGGAGGATCTTACGGATGCCCATGTCCTTTTTTTCGGTCATAATATGCGGTCAGGGCAAAGGTTCGGGGAGTTATCTTCTTACTGCCAGGAGACGTTTGCAAGGAAGTATCCGCACGTCTACGTTTATACGCCGAAAGGATCCCGATGCGGAACCGTGTACAGTGTGTACCAGACAAACAGTGACAGTGACGCATATACCATCGGATATCAGTTAGAGACAGACGCGTATACCGAGTGGCAGGAGAGAACTGCGAAGCAGTCCATGTATGACTGCGGACGGATACCGGACCGCGGAAAGCAGGTTTTTACCCTTTCCACCTGCACGGGCTCAGGGGCTGCGAAAGAACGCCTGGTTGTACATTTTTTGGTAACAGCGGAAAAATAAATTGCCCTGCCGGGATGTGCGTGATAGAATGACGATAGTTACCATTCTACCATTCGCGAATTCTGAACGGGATGAATCGAAAAAAGAAAAAATGTTCGGAAGTTCATGAGCGGGAAATCAGCACATACAGGCAGGAGGAAGAAAGATGGACGAACAGTATTTATGGGCATGGATGTTTGCGCTGCTGGCAGTGGTTCTAGTGGTCGCCGCGGTCCGTGAGAGAATGCGGGCAAAGCAGCGTCAGGTGGAACAGCTCCGTCAGAACTGGGGACAGGTGCCGGAGCGGGAATATACATCGGAAGAACTGGAGAGCATTTCTCATTACGCAAGAAATCATCAGAATGGGCGTTTTATGATCGACGATATCACATGGAATGATCTGGATATGGAGCGGGTGTATATGCTTCTGAACAACACGTGCTCCGCCTGCGGTGAGGAATATCTCTATGCGATGCTCCGGCTTCCGGAATTTCAGCCGGAGACGCTGGAGGAGCGGGAACGTGTCATTGAGTTCTTCAGAAACCATGCGAAGGAACGGGAAAATGTACAGAAAGGCCTGCTGCAGGCAGGAAAAGTCAGCGGGCGTTCTGTTTCGGACCATTTACAGGCATTGACAGAAATCCCAATCCGCAGCAGAGCCAGATACTTTGCGTGCTTTCTGCTTGCCGTAGCCAGCATTGTATGCCTGCTGGTGAAGCCGGCGGCAGGAGTTGGGCTTTTTGTCGCGGCGGTGATCGTCAATATTTCCGTGCATACCGTCGAAGGAAACAAGGTCGAGATCTATCTGAAATGTCTGGGATGCATGCTGCGGATCCTGAAGTCATCGGAGGCACTGGGAAAAGAAAAGATTCCGGAACTGGAGCAGTATCTGAAATGTCTGAGAGAAAACGAGAAAAAACTGCACGGCATCCGAAAGAAATGCGTTACCCTGGTGACGACGAAGGGGACGGAAGGGGATTTTATGAGCGTTCTGTACTCCTATATCAATTCCTTTTTTATGCTGGATCTGATTCAGTTTTATTCGGTTCTGAAGGAGATGCAGCGGAAACGGGAGGAATTGGAGAAACTCACAGAGACGCTGGGAATCCTGGATGCAATGATTGCGGCGGCGTCCTACCGGGAATATCTTCCCTATTACTGCATTCCTCAATTTACAGACGGCAGGCATGCGGCGTCAATGGACGTGACAGACCTGTATCATCCGCTGATCGCCAACCCTGTGGCAAACAGCATCTATGCGGACGGAGGGATTCTGGTGACGGGTTCCAATGCGTCCGGAAAGTCCACGTTCCTGAAAAACGTCGCGATCAACATGATCCTGGCGCAGTCCATCCATACCAGCCTTTCGCACAGTTACCGGGCAAGTATGTGCAAGGTTATGACATCCATGGCGCTGCACGATGATCTGCAGAGCGGAGAAAGCTATTACATTGTAGAGATCAAATCGCTGAAACGGATCCTGGAGGAAAGCCGGAAGGAGGTTTCGGTTCTCTGTATTGTTGATGAGGTGCTTCGGGGAACCAATACCATCGAGCGGATCGCGGCATCTTCCCAGGTACTTGCTTATCTGAGAAATCCAAGGGTCATATGCTTTGCCGCAACCCATGATATCGAGCTTTCCTATATCCTGGACCGGCTGTATACCAATTATCATTTTGAAGAGGAGATTACCGAACATGACGTCCGGTTCAACTATCTCCTGAAAGAGGGCAGAGCCACCAGCCGCAATGCCATCGCGCTGCTGGAAATGATAGGATACGACCAGAATATTGTCCGGGCGGCGCGGGCTTCGGCGGCAGAGTTTGAAACCCAGGGCATCTGGAGAGAGATTTGAAAACTGCTCGAATACACCCTGGCATGCTGCAGATTCCGGAAACTGGAAAGACGAGTTAGTTAGATTTTTAACATTTTTTTGAAAAAATTAGACGATTTTTATTGATTTAATTGATTTATTATGTATAATTAGTATTAGGAAAAACAGTAGGTTTCGTTTTCCTGCGAGATAATAAAGTCTGTATCCAAGACTTATTATTTACTAATTTTAAGAAAAGAGGTTAAACGCAAGATGGCAGAAATCAATTTAAGCAAGTATGGCATCACAGGCACTACAGAGATTGTACACAATCCGTCCTATGAACTGTTATTTGAAGAAGAAACCAGAACCGATCTGGAAGGATTCGAAAAAGGACAGGTAAGCGAACTGGGTGCAGTGAACGTTATGACAGGCGAGTATACCGGACGTTCCCCGAAAGACAAGTTCATCGTAATGGATGAAAATTCCAAAGACACTGTATGGTGGACTTCTGACGAATACAAGAACGACAACCATCCGGCTACCGAGGAAGCTTGGAACACAGTAAAAGATATCGCGCTGAAAGAGCTGTCCAACAAGAAACTGTATGTTGTAGACGCATTCTGCGGTGCAAACAAAGATACCCGTATGGCAATCCGTTTCATCGTTGAAGTTGCTTGGCAGGCACATTTCGTAACAAATATGTTCATCCAGCCGACAGCAGAAGAGCTGGAGAACTTCGAGCCTGACTTTATCGTATACAACGCTTCCAAAGCAAAAGTAGAAAACTACAAAGAGCTGGGACTGAACTCCGAGACAGCTGTAATGTTCAACATTACAAGCCGTGAGCAGGTTATCGTTAATACATGGTACGGCGGAGAGATGAAGAAAGGTATGTTCTCTATGATGAACTACTACCTGCCGCTGAAGGGCATCGCTTCCATGCACTGCTCCGCAAACACCGATATGAACGGTGAAAACACAGCAATCTTCTTCGGCCTTTCCGGAACAGGTAAAACAACTCTGTCCACAGACCCGAAACGTCTTCTGATCGGTGATGACGAGCACGGCTGGGATGACAACGGAGTATTCAACTTCGAAGGCGGATGCTACGCAAAAGTTATCAACCTGGACAAAGAGTCCGAGCCGGACATCTACAATGCAATCAAGAGAAATGCTCTGCTTGAAAACGTAACTCTGGATGCTGAAGGAAAGATTGATTTCAACGATAAGAGCGTGACAGAGAATACCCGTGTATCTTATCCGATCGATCACATCGAAAATATCGTTCGTCCGGTATCTTCCGCACCGGCTGCTAAGGAAGTAATCTTCCTGTCCGCAGACGCATTCGGCGTACTGCCTCCAGTATCTATCCTGACTCCGGAGCAGACACAGTACTACTTCCTGTCCGGATTCACAGCAAAACTGGCTGGTACCGAGCGTGGAATCACTGAGCCAACTCCTACCTTCTCTGCATGCTTCGGACAGGCGTTCCTGGAACTGCATCCGACCAAATATGCTGAGGAACTGGTTAAGAGAATGGAGCAGAGCGGCGCGAAAGCTTACCTGGTTAATACCGGATGGAACGGAACCGGAAAACGTATCTCCATTCGTGATACCCGTGGTATCATCGATGCAATCCTGAACGGCGATATCCTGAAAGCTCCGACCAAGAAGATCCCGTACTTCAACATTGAAGTTCCGACCGAACTGCCGGGCGTAGCTACTGAGATCCTGGATCCGCGCGATACTTACGCTGATGCTTCCGAGTGGGAGACAAAAGCAAAAGATCTTGCACAGAGATTCATCAACAACTTCAAGAAATATGAAGGAAATGAAGCAGGAAAAGCTCTGGTATCTGCAGGTCCGCAGGTAGAAGAGTAATTGAATCTTCACATTTGATATGAAGTAAAAAATGACAGCCTTTCCGTCGACAGATAATTGTCGGCGGGAAGGCTGTTTTTCTGTGAGATTGTCTGAAGACAGGTCGTCTCAAAAACCAAGATGCGTCAAGAGACCTTCCAATCCTTCCATAATATCATTATAAGTGGTCTCAAAATCCCCGGTATACCATGGATCGGCGATATCCCTGGGATGGTCGGAAAAATCCAGAAGGCGGGAAATTTTCTTCTCGTCTTCTGCGTTTCTGGCAAAGCGTTTCATATTGCGGATGTTCCAGCTGTCCATTCCCAGCAGATAATCGTAATCGTCAAAATCCCTGGAAGTCATCCTGCGCGCCTGCTTTCCGCAGCAGGAAATGCCAAGGCTGGAAAGTTTCTGACGGGTACCGTAATGGGGTGGATTGCCGATTTCTTCATTGCTGGTTGCAGCGGAAGCAATCAGGAATTGGTTGGAAATTCCTTTTTTCTGAACCAGATCTTTCATTAAGAATTCTGCCATGGGGGAGCGGCAGATGTTGCCGTGGCACACGAAAAGTATTTTTATCATGTTTGCATTTCTCCTTATATGTTGGTTTTTCCTCTGAAAAGTTGTAAAACAACCATATCAATTACAAGAAATTGTAAGATATCTTTAAGTTATTTTCAAAATACTTTGAGATGATTCTGCATTGTATTCACCTACTTTCACCTTAAAGCCGCCTCTGCTCCACAGCCAAAGAGGAGTATGAATATCTATTGGATATCTCTCCGTGTTCCTAAATACTTCTTCCCATAGTGAGCTTACTTTCTCTCGTATATTAGGATTTTTTGCCTCATCATGAGTAATCAATCCTAATTTTTCACTTGCCTGTATAACATGTGTGTCTGGTGCGACTGTAATGTACTGCCTGTCTTCCAACTTTGCATCTGTATATTGGATCATCACATATAGCCAATAATTCAAAATCTTAGTACCAGATAAATATGGGAACCCCTTTTTGTTTTTTAGAATATACTCTTTGATCTTTTTTACGGAATTATCATTATCCCAAAACAGTTTCCTGACATCACCCTGAAATTTATCCATAAATGTGTTACACAATCGCCCCCATATCTCTATATGTTTATTAGGTTGAAATGCCAGCTTATACCTTAACAGTTTAGTGCGCAACTCCTGGTCACTTGTTCTTGCATATCTCCATAGCAACTCTGAAAAGGTCTGGATTCTACTTTCAATGTAATGTTGCTGATTTCATGAGCTGTCACCAGACTGCTCTCATGAGTTGTCTTTAAACTGCTAAGTTTACTGTCACCGTGATAGTTGATGTATGGGCCGTCCGGATTCCGGACGGCACCTTCTCTATCCGGTTACGGTCCCAAGCATTTCGTGTTCCACTACATACTTGATCATGTAATCATCGATCAGCCGTTTTTGCTGTTGGAACGCATACATAAGCGATTTTTCGCACACCCGGTTGACCTGATATTGTCAAGATTAGTTGACACATTTTTCTCAAGGATATCACTGACTATGCCACCAGCTCCAAAGTCTCATAATACTGCCTACGTTTTACCATGGGAGGAACC
>JACJJN010000090.1 GCA_016899975.1 Lacrimispora saccharolytica
GCTGTTCCTTGGTGTACTTCATTTACAAACCTCCTGTCCACGGGATGCTGTTGCCTGTTCATGGATGATATTTCTCTTTACATAGATTATATCATCGTGTCCAGTTTTTGCACCCCTGTGTCCAGTTTTAGTTTACCACTTCACATTTTTCTGGTAACAACAATCGGAATCCTTATTTATTACCTTCTCAGATTTTAGATAGGTGAAAAACGCCATTCTCCCAACTACCAGAAAGCGATCCGGGACAGAAGGCTTGCGCAGTCGTCGCATGCACAAGCCTTCTGCCCCGGACCGCTTTCGTTCACATTCACGTTGTGATAAAGGTAGAATATCCTGCTCTTCGCAGATTCCGTTCCATTTTAATGGCATTTCCCAGCTGCCGGTAAGCTCCCACCTGTACTTTATAAAACCCATCCTCGTTCAGAATAAAAGCAGGGTAGCCCTTTTCCTGAAGTTCATAGAGCATGTTGTCGGCATTCTGGCGGATCCGGTAAAGTCCAACCTGAACCCGGTAGAGGTTTTCCGGAAATTCCGTCTGATCCTGACCGGAAATCGAAGATCCGGGTGCGGAAACGTTCATACCGGAAGATCCAGGAACGGAGTCATTCATACCGGAAGCTCCCGGGACAGAACCGTTCATACCGGAAGATCCAGGTACAGGAGTGCTCATACCTGGTAAACCGGAACTTCCTGGAGCCATTCCGTCGACAGCCGGAGGAACTGCCGCGATTCCCAGCGTGGAAGCCACAGCATCTGCGATTCCCTGTGCGATTTCATCCTCCGTCTGATCGAACAACGCGTTGTCTCCGTCGTTGTTCAGAAAGCCGGCTTCGATGAGAACTGCCGGCATTTTGGTGCGCCGGAGCACTACGAGACCCGGACGTTCCTTGACGCCAAGATTTTTGAAGCCAAGATCCTCCAACGCCTGGTTGATCGCTTCTGCCATCTCAAGCTTAACTCCGGAACGGTCATAGACCAGTGTTTCCACTCCTTCGTACTGGTTGGGATCTTCGGAGGAATTGCGGTGGATGGAGAGAAAGAAATCAGCGTCTGCGTTGTTGGCAATCTGAGCCTTCTCGAACGGTGTCTGATAGACATCGGTGGTTCTCGTGAAAACTACGTCAATTCCATAATCTCTTAACAGCTCTCCCACTTTCAGCGCAAGTGAGAGGGTATCATCTTTTTCCTGACGCCCGTCATAGACCGCGCCCGGATCTGCGCCCCCATGCCCCGCATCAACAACAATTTTATAAGCCATACAAAACTCCCTGTACTACCTTTCCTTTCAATATATGCACCACACCCCCGAACTGTCACATCCGCCTGCCACGCCGTTCCCTAGGCTTTTATTATGATTACGAATGCATTCCTCAAAAAAATTGTCATTTCACACAACCATCCCGCTTGCACCCATCCGCCCTCAATACCCAGAAAGCGGACATGGGCAGCCGCCCGCCGCACACGCAGACCACCTGCCCCTGTCCGCTTT
>JACJJN010000091.1 GCA_016899975.1 Lacrimispora saccharolytica
TTCTCAAGGATATCACTGACTATGCCACCAGCTCCAAAGTCTCATAATACTGCCTACGTTTTACCATGGGAGGAACCCCTCCATTGGCAGAGCAGATCCTCCGGTTATTCCAGTAGCTGAGGAAGTATCTCCAAATGAGTACCTTTAATTCCTCTACCGTCATCTGCTTTGTATCATAACGGTCATAAAGGAGCTCTGTCTTCATTCTGGCCCACATACTCTCGCAGCGTGCATTATCATGGCAGCGCCCTCCCGCACTGTTCATGCTTTGATGGATATGGTATTTCTGGATAGCTTGACGATAGACTTCGCTGGTATACTGTGTCCCACGGTCACTGTGGATAACAGCACCTTCCAGCGTGGGATAAGCAGTCAGGGCGTTTTCCAGTGTTCGGATACACAAATCTGCTTTCATGTTTGTTTCCATTGCCAGACCGAGGACGCTAAGATCAAAGCAATCGAAAATCGCAGATACATACAGTTTTCCATTGGAAGCCGGGATCTCTGTGATATCTGTAATGCACTTTTCTAATGGGGCATCGGAATGGAAATCCCGCTTCAGCAGATCATCCGATTTCATGGCTTCCCGGTCTGCCTTTGTGAGTCCATTCGGTTTTCTCCTTGGCCGATGACTCAGACCGATTTGATCCATAACCCGGTATACAGTCCGCTCACTTGGGATATGGACTCCCTCCGGCTGTTTCAGCAACAGTGCCTGATACATCCGGATCCGTCCGTAAGTATCGTTACATTCGTCCTCGTTGATGATTTCTTTCATGGCATCCGCCAAGTCCTGGTACTTCCAAGGACGGTCTTTATTCGCAAGATATTTATAGAAACCTTGCCGGCTGATACCAAGCATCCGGCAATAAAATGAGATTTTTCCGGTAATCCTGCCGTCCTCTGTTTTCAAAGCCAGAAATATCATTCTCTGGTTTTTGCTGACTTCCGACGGCTGGCGGCGAAAAAAGCGCTGGCTTCCTCCAGAAATTCGTTTTCTTCCTTCAAGCGGCGAATTTCTTTATCCTGCTCCTTCACCCGCTTACGCAGCATAGTAATCTCTTCTGACAGGCTCATTGCACTGGCAGGGGTCTGGGAACCTTCCCCGATATCTAACTTACCGGCCCTTACAGCTTTCAGCCAAGTATGGATGGTTCCTTCAGGGATTCCTAATTCTTTAGCAGCCTTAGCGCCACCGATTTCTTTGGCAAGCTTTGCTGCCTGTACTTTGTATTCATGGTCATATTTACGTGCCACTTTGAATACCTCCTTATTCTCATGATTCTATTATGAAATCCTTGAGAATAAACTGTCAACTTTTTTTATACCACACCA
>JACJJN010000092.1 GCA_016899975.1 Lacrimispora saccharolytica
TCCCATGAGAAAGTTTGATTCTTATCTGCCCTTTGTCCCAACTCAGAAGGAAGCGGAACTTTTTATCTCTTCTCTCCCTGACCTAAAACCGAAAGCCATGGTCTCCCTCATGTATTCTTCCGGCCTCAGGGTCGGCGAGGTCTGCAGCCTGCGTTATTGTGACATCCAGCGGAAAAATATGCGCATCCATGTCACACATTCCAAAAACCGCTCGGACCGTTATGCGATTCTCTCTCAGAAAGCACTGGACATCCTTACGGAATACTGGTTTGCTTATAACCGCCCAACCGGCTGGCTTTTTCCAAAACAGACGGATCCTTCCCGCCCGATTGATACCTTTTATATCATGCGCCATATGCGCGCACATGAAGATTCCCTCGGCTGGGAACACCGGATCACCTGCCATTCTTTCCGGCATGCGTTTGGTACCCATCTCTATGAAAACGGCGCTGACCTCCTGACGATCAAAAACCTTATGGGACATAAATCCCTGAACTCCACTTTGCTCTATATCCATCTGGCTTCTTACCAGGCCAGAAATGTGATGTCCCCTTTTGACCGGATCGGAGGTGGTTCCCTTGAGTAACTTTAAGATCCAGAAGATCTGGCAGGATTCTTACGAGGATTACTGTCACGCCGGTCATTTTCAGTCCGATGAACACAAGAAAGCTTCCCGTGCCATCCTCGCCTGTAAATCCGGCAAGCTTGGCATTAACGTCAGCGAATGCACCGAATGCGGACATATGGAGTTCCACAAGAACTCCTGCCGCAACCGTAACTGCCCCAACTGCCAGGCAGTCCTGAAAGAGGTCTGGGTGGATCAGCGCAGGGCGGAAGTGATGGACGCCCCTTACTTCCATGTGGTATTTACACTCCCCCATGAACTCAATCCCCTGATGTTCTGCAACCAGAAGCTTCTGTACGGCCTTCTCCACAAATGCTGTGCCCAGACCATACTTGAATTATCTGCTGACAGAAAATATCTTGGCGCACAACCCGGGATCATACAGGTCCTCCACACCTGGAACCAGGAACTGGGCTACCATGTCCATATGCACTGTATTATCTCCGGCGGCGGGCTTACTACTGACCACAGGATCCGTAGATCCTCCGCTAAGTTTTTTATCCCTGTCCGGGTACTCAGGGATAAGTTCAAGGGGAAATATCTTTCTCTCCTGGACGCCTGTTACCAAAAGGGGGAACTTGTTTTTTCATCCTCCTGCAGTACTTTGCAGGATCCCTGCGTCTGGAAGGCGTTCAAAAACAGCCTTTATGAGAAAGACTGGTGCCCATATATCAAAGAAACCTTCAACGGTTTC
>JACJJN010000093.1 GCA_016899975.1 Lacrimispora saccharolytica
TCCTTCCCTGGAACTGTTCGGATGTTTTTTCTTCTGGGCGTTCGCTTATTTTCCCTTTTTTTGCGACACTTTTTGCATTTTCCGCGTTCCGACCAGCCCACCAGTTTGTGCGATATGCCGTTTGGTCCATCGCTTCTGCAGCGTAGTCATCTGTTTTCGCATACGGAAACTCCTGTTTTTGGTTTGCTGGCGCATCCCTTTCTTCCTGGCTGTAAGCCATTTTTTCACTCCCAGAACGGTACCCTGTTGACTCTCGTTTTGCATCGGTACTCCTTCCGTTCGGTTTTTCCGTGTCAGACTCTGACACGGGAACCTTTTGTTTGGAATTTTTCTCAGACGCAGAAACATAAGAAAGCATCTGGATCACGCGCTCATCTAAGTATGGATTTTGTTCTTCCTCTCCTGTATCAGAGAGCTGCTGTACGGTCTGGGCTGTCTTCTGCACGTACCCTGCCGTTTTCCATAGAATTCCTTTCTTTCCCCACCCTCCCATTCCGTTTCCGGAACTGCCTGTTTCCGTCGCTTTACCCGACGGTTTCCCTTCCCCGTTTCGCTTTCCAAAGAAGGGAAGCACCGTATCATTTTCAACGGGTATCTCCGTTTCTTCTTTTTTCTTAATCACCCTTTCCTCTTGTCTTTTTATTTTCATACTGCTGCTGTCCTCCTGTAGCTTCCATTTTCATTGGTCAGGATCCCGCGAGCGCATAGGCCCTCCAACAAACGTTCCGCTGCCGTTACTTCCGTGCCGCAAAGCAGGGCAGCCTCGTACGCATGCAGTTCTTCCCCGCATTTCTGCGCTTCCTCCACGCACCGGATCAGCTTTTCTTCCTCCCGAGAGATTTCCGGATATGCCTGTATTTCCTCTGGAACTTCTTCCCGACTGATCGTTTCAATAGAGATATCATCTTCCTCCTCCGTATATCCAAACTCCTCCGATTCCGGGAATTCATAGAAAACATTTCGATTTTCTCTTGCTGCCTCATGAAAGTTTGTGGTATAGAACTGATACAGAGGGTTGTCTCTGCTGATCTTAGAATCACACTGCAGGATTTTATCTCCCCATACGATCAGGCACTGTCCAGGTTCCGGGTCTGCCAACGCATGAAACTCCTGGTCCGACATTGCCAGAATCTTTGACAGCTGGTTTCGGTCATCACCGCCCTGATCCAGGAATACCTTAAAATCAGAATTCGAAACAATCTCCAGGATTGTATCATTTGCCATTGCTGCGGATACATTTTGGAGACAGATTGTACAAATGCCGCCGAATTTTCGGTAGGTCAGATAAGCTTTGTTCAGCTCATT
>JACJJN010000094.1 GCA_016899975.1 Lacrimispora saccharolytica
CTAGTGGTGCATCCACCTAGTTTTTAAAGTATTGTCGGATATAACCTGGATAACTTTATCCTTGCATCCTGCGTTGTAAACTGCCAGTTTATTTTCGACTGTTTTGCATTTCTTTTGATTGTCCAGTTCCGGACCTGTTCTCTAAAGCTTTCTAAATCTGGTAATGGTTTGGATAATGCCTGACGGCTCATGATCCCTATTTCTATTTCTGCCATATCCAGCCAGCTTCCATGTACCGGCGTGTAATGCCACTCATAGCGTTCCGCCAGCCTGCGTGCCTCTTCTGGCGAAAATGCTTTGTATAACGACGCAGGGGAATGCGTATTGAGATTATCGGTGACAAGGACGATTTTTTCTGCTTCCGCATATAATTCATCGGCAGTATATTTTAAGATATTTGCAAAATCCACAGCCGTTCGGGTCTTTGTCACAACGGTATCTCTTTTTCCCGCCAGAGGTTCCGAGATCATGAAGACATTTGCCACCCCATTCCGGATATATACGGAATCTACCTTTTCCGGAGAGCCAGGCTTGCAGGGCAGCCGCTCTTCTTTGATCAGCTGTTTGTTCGTTTCATCAATGCAGACAACCGGCCTGCGTAGATCATAAGGACGCTGATAAACATCCAGCACATCTTCCATTTTTGCTACAAACTCCGCATCTGCTCTTGGAATGCACCATTCCTCAACGAGCCACGGTTTGATCTCATTTTTTTCATTACATTACAGACGGTAGTATCTGTAATGTAATCCACAACTTCCAGACGGATCAATTCATCTGCGATTGCCTGCATGGTCCAGTGACCAGCACCTTCCGGCGGTTCCGAACAGGCGATCGCACAGATATGTGCCTCCACTTCGCCGGTCACTTTACGTCTTCGGTTTTGTTGCTTTTTTCTTTCCAAAGCGGCATCCAGACCTTCCATAACGAAGCGCTTTGCAATGTTAGCAGTCGTGCTGTGGGATGCTCCAAATGCCTCTTTGATCCGGTCATAAGTCCAGGATTTATTTTCTGGCTTTTCATCCAGTTTTAAAAGGATCTGTGCATGCCGGATGCGATACCCCTTTCCGCCTTTTCGAATGATCGCTTTTAACTGTTGTGTTTCCTCCTCTGTCAGAGTAACCTTGTAGCGTGGCATCTTAGCATCCTCCTATACCGTTTTTTAAAAGAGTATAACAGAATAGTCTACATTGTTAAAGTACTGATTCTAAAAGGATGCACCACTAG
>JACJJN010000095.1 GCA_016899975.1 Lacrimispora saccharolytica
TGCTAACTTTGCATGCGAGTTACACTAAAGTTCTGTTTTGAACGTAAAAAGTCGCTTAAAGCCTTATTTTACGCGATTTTTGCTTGCCAAACCTCCGATTTAGTGATATAATTTTAGTGCAACGGTTACACTGAAAAGGAGGAACTGCATGTACTACAATTTCGTTGTCCAGATCCCCTCGGAAAAAGGGAAAATCCTGACCAAGGCTAAGGGCGGATCTTCCTATGTGCTCTTCCAGTACGGGGCAGAATATAAGCCTGATAAGAAGTATGCCATACCCAAAAGGACGATCATCGGGAAGGTTGATCCTTCCGATCCAACAAAGATGTTTCCTAACGAGAAGTTTCAGCAGTACTTTCCTGAAGCGATGCTTCCCGAAGAACTGCCTGAGACGTATAGAAGCTGTTGTCTCAGAATAGGTCCTTATGTGGTGATCCGTTATGTCCTGAACGAGTATAAGCTTCCAAAACTTCTGGAAAAATGGTTTCCTGAGGACTGTGGTCTTTTTATGGATCTTTTATCCTATCTTATAGTGGAAGAGGATAACGCCGGACAGCACTATCCTGACTATGCTTTTTGCCACCCTTTGTTCTCGGATGGTATGAGGATATACAGCGATTCAAAGGTATGCCGGTTCTTCTCTTCCGTCACTAAGGAACAGATGATAGGGTTTCTTGACGACTGGAATAAAAGAAGGGATCATAAGCAAAGGATATATATTTCATATGACTCCTCAAATAAAAACTGTAATGCCGGTGACATAGATCTCATAGAGTATGGCAAAGCAAAGGATAATAAGGGTATTCCTATCTTTAACCTTGCCATAGCCTTTGATAAGACCAACCGGGTGCCTCTGTTTTATGAGGAATATCCCGGCTCCATAACGGATGTCTCCCAGTTTGTGCATATGGTGGATAAGGTGACGGAGTATGGCTATAAAAAGGTAGGCTTCATACTTGACCGCGGTTACTTTAGCAAAGACAACATACGCTACATGGAGGAAGGCGGATATGCCTTCGTTATAATGGTAAAAGGCCGTAAAGCCCTGGTGTCGTCCCTTGTAGAAGAAAACCGCGGCACATTTGAAACT
>JACJJN010000096.1 GCA_016899975.1 Lacrimispora saccharolytica
TGCAAACAGCCACTTTCCGCGGCCAGCAGGGCCGCATTTCCCGGCCAGTCAAGGCCATATTAAGCGGTCGGCTTTAGAGATCGGCAGGGCAAGAGGGGCTCCGCCCTGCTGATCAGTATTGATCGTTGTCACCGAAGGCTATGCCTTCTCAATCAGTACGGTAAATCCTGTCGTCAGCCTTCGCCGGATTCCGTCAAGCTTACCGTAACACTCCTTCTCGTCACTCAGCTGGTTTCCCCACTCATCTGGTGAATACTGACAGGTGAAGAGGGTGGAGGTCCCAAGGTCATCCCGAAGTTTTATGAGATGGTATAGGATCTTGATCCCTTCCTCGGAATACCGGCTGATAGCGAAATCATCAATGAACAACAGCTGGATCCGTGCATAGTACCTGATCCTCTTACGGTACTTATTCAGATCTTCCTGCCGGTTGAGAACGATCAGTTCGTCCAGCAGATCACTATAGTCTACAAACTTACAGCGATAGTTGCGCCTGCATGCTTCTACACAACAGGCAGACAGAAAATAGGACTTGCCAGCGCCGGTGACTCCATAGACCCCCACATTCTGCCGGTTCTCAGCAAAGTGGAATGTCAGAACCTGTTCAACCGTGGCATCATTATAGATGCGCCCGTTTCCGGTTTTCAGGTTGTCAGTCACAGCCCCTTTGTTGATCAGGCTGCTAAGCCGCAGATTTGTTTCAAACCGCTTATTGAGGGTTTCTATGTACTGAGGCTCCAGGACTTCACGAATGAACTGCAAAGCGGTATAGCTGCCGAATTCAGGGCTTTCAGACAGTTCCACAAAGCGCTGGGCAGCCACCGGCAGAGATAGTGTGTCCAACATCTCATAGATATCGTTGGTTTCACTCTTCATGGCCGGCCTCCGTTTCCTGACGCTTCAGCAGGTTCTTAAGGGAATACTTGCTGTCGTCATCTTTGTAAGTGCCGGACACGGCTGCTGCAGCCTCTTCTTTGATTTTGCTCTGTGGTACCGTACTCTGTGCTGGCTCCTTATGGTAAGTTGAGATTGTGTTACAGATATAGGAATAGTTGCATCT
>JACJJN010000097.1 GCA_016899975.1 Lacrimispora saccharolytica
CTCATTCCTCGCTGAAAGGGCTCTCCCCGCAGGATCGCTTCTTTCAGGAACCGGAACTGATCAGCCGCCTGCCTGAGGAACAGATCGATTCCTCTTTCCTTCTTGAGATCGAACGCAGAGTATCGGCGGACTCGGTCATCGTGATCGATCAGGTAGAGTATGAAGTAGATTATCGTTTTGCAAAGCAGCGCATCACTCTGCGCTATACACCGGACATGAAGGACATCTTCATTGTGGAGGCCGATGGTTCCCTTACACCGATCCGCCTTCTCAATAAGCATGACAACGCCTTTGTAAAACGTGACAAGGTGCGTCTGACGGGAGGTGAGGACTGATGGAGCTCACTACGCGTTATGGCCTTGAATTCAACCCATTTTTAAAGAATTCTAAAGAGATCCTTTTTGAAGGTTCTGAATATACGGAAGCGAAGTTCCGGCTGGATTACCTTGCAAGGACCAAAGGCTTCGGCCTTCTTACCGGCGCTCCTGGCCGGGGAAAGACAACCTTGGTACGTTCCTGGTCTGCCGGGCTGAATCCTTCTTTGTATAAGGTGATCTATACCAGCCTCTCCACAGTTACAGTGAATGACTTCTACCGGAATCTTGCCGTGTCTCTTGGTGCGCAGGCTTCCTACCGCAAAACAGAAAACTTTCATATCATCCAGGAGGAGATCAACCGTCTTGCGCTGGATAAAAGGAAAACTCCTGTGATCATCATTGATGAAGCGAACTATATCAAAAACGCCGTCCTGAATGATCTGAAGATCCTGTTCAACTTTGAGATGGATTCCCGGGACCGGGCAGTGATCCTTCTGGTTGGACTGCCTCAGTTGAACAATACGCTCCAGCTTTCCATTCATGAACCGCTCCGCCAGCGTATCATTATGAACTACAACATTGACGGGTACTCAAAGGAAGAAGGGCGCGCTTATATTGAATGGAAACTGAAAAAAGCCGGCTGTACAGATCCCGTTTTTGATGACGCAGCCATTGAAGCGATCCTGAACGCTTCCGATGGGACAGCCCGTGTG
>JACJJN010000098.1 GCA_016899975.1 Lacrimispora saccharolytica
AATTCCAATACGAACAACGATATGCAGATCAGCCAGGAATTGGAAGCGAATGCCCGCAATGGAAACCTGACAGGAATTCCATCTTTCCTCAAGCGGAAAAAGAAAAAGGAGATCGAAGCTTATCTGGAACAGATTGAGAAGAACGACGAGAACGGGTTTTATGTAGGCATCTTACTGATGGTCCGGGCAAACAGCAGAGAGGAACTGAAAGCCAATACCGAGGAAGTAAGGATCCGGTGCGCAGGATTGGGGATCCAGCTGACCACCTATTATGACCAGCAGCTGCAGGCACTGAATACCCTGCTGCCGATCGGTGCGCGGCGCGTCAAGCAGATGCGTCCGCTGCTGACTACCTCCTATGTGGCGTTCCAGCCATTCTACGCCTGGGACCTGATCCAGCCGGGTGGTAAATATTATGGGATCAATAAAAAATCCGGGAATCCCATTATCGGAGACCGGACAAGCCTGAAAAATGGAAACGGTGTCATTTTTGGACACAGTGGCAGTGGAAAAAGCATGCTTTTAAAGCTTACAGAGATTGGGCAGACCCTGATCTGCAGTGACGATGATATTTTTGTGATCGATCCGCAGAATGAAATGCAGGGGATCACCAAACAGTTTGGCGGCAATTTTTATGACTTGTTTGCTTCAGAATTCTGCTTGAATCCACTGGAGATTCCGGAAAAATTATTCAAAACAGGAAATGAAAAGGAAAGGCAGCTGTTTATCAGTGAGCAGATGGAATTTATGGAAGCTTTCTTTTATTCCATTATGATTGGATTGATCCCAAATTCCTTCCATAAATCCTTGATTTATCGTTGCGTCGACCAAGTGTACAAAGATGCATTCAGCAAACGGCATCCGGTGTCTCCGGTATTATCCGATCTTGCTGAGTGCCTGAAGCAGCAGCCGGAACCTGAGACAAGGGATCTCTATGGTGCGCTGGAGGCGCA
>JACJJN010000099.1 GCA_016899975.1 Lacrimispora saccharolytica
ATCCATGTACAGGGTAAGCTCATAGTAAATACCCTTCACATAGAAAGCTGTCATGTCACTGACAACACATTGCAAGGGTCTGTCAATCTGCATTTCGCTCATGAGCAGGTTCGGATATATCTTAAACGGATTTCCGGGCTTCTTATACTTGTAGTGTTTCGCCTCGCTCTTTACTCCGAGAATCTTGCAGCATTTGTGCGCATAAGGATCTGACATGACAATGCCTGTATCCAGACGGATCTTGGCATTTAGCCATCTGTATCCATGAGAAGGATAACGAAGATGATATTCCTCGAACAGCGACAAGTTGTTGAGTAACGCTTTCGTACGCTTTGCCGGATGAGCGAGAGTATGCTTCCAGTTGTAGAAGCTGCTTCTTTGTATTCCCATCTTCTCACAGAGAAGATTGACAGGAAAATCGCCAGACAACTCCAATATCACTTGATATTCTCGTTGCCGATAGGAAGATACTCCTTCTTCACACCACTTCCTTTCACTGAGTAACCTTTTTTTAAACGGGCTTCGTTGATCCGTGCCATGACGAGAGCATCAATGAGTTCTTCTTTTGACATGGATTCATATTCCTTGAGACTGGAATCTTTCGGAGTTTCAATAGACTGTGTGACTTTTCCAGCTTTCTTAGTGCGCGTTCTGGGCGGAAGCCCCGTTTCGGCACGATAAAGTCGGAGATAACCTTTCACACTGGATGGGTTGAGGTCGTATTTGACTGCAGCTTCTTCAACAGTCAATTCCCCATCATATACGCGCTTGGCGATGTCCAGACGCTGTTCCTTGGTGTACTTCATTTACAAACCTCCTGTCCACGGGATGCTGTTGCCTGTTCATGGATGATATTTCTCT
>JACJJN010000009.1 GCA_016899975.1 Lacrimispora saccharolytica
TTTTTTTCCTGTCTGCAGTCTGTTACTGTGCTTACATAATCTAAAAGTGCTTTCATAGAAGAACCCCATCCTTTTTTCTTTGAGTATACCAGAAAATCAGGATGGGTGTTCACAATTTATTCATTCATGCGTTTGTCGTGTTATGAGAACAGGCATCTGCAATTTCGTTTATGGAGGCAAGCGGACGAAATCAGCCAGGGCCAGGTGGGAGGCGTGGACGGCGGGCGGCTGAAAAGATGCGGAAAATCTAATCGTTCCGGAGTCCCTCCGGACGGGCACCGGAGCGATTCGACAGGAAAGCTTTATGCTTTCCCATCTCAGCGCTCCTCAGGCTCAGTGCGTGAGGCACTTCGCCTGACCCGTCCTCCGGAACTTCGGAACGTTAAGATTTTCTCGCATCTTTTCAGATGCCCGCCGTCCACGCCTCCCACCCGCCCCTGGCTGATTTCTGGCTGTGGCATCCGGAAAATTATTTGATGCAACTATTTCGTATTATACTTGTGTTTTAGCATTCCTTCCGGTAATCTTGTTATCTAATTCAAGTTTACGTAGTCAGAAAAAATCCGTGAGAGGGGTGGTATCAGAAGATTCATATGTTTGCAGAGCCGTAGATTATTGCGGTAATCAGAAGTTATTTATGATTGCATCAGATTTTTCTAATAATACATTTGAATTGCTTCCCCAAATATTGAAAACGCAACAATTACCACGTTCATATAGAGTGCTTTTAGAATGTGCAGTTAGAAATACAGATGTATCTTGCTATAGTGTTTTTGAATTGTACGATTGGGAACGATGTAAAATGAACGCTGCGAATAACGTATGGTTATCGGATGTTTAGATGAATGCTGAGTTCAAGATGCGACTAAAAGGCTGATATTCTTCCGGTGCCAAAGACCAGAAAGCAGTCCGGGGCAGATGGGAGGCGTGTATGGCGGGCATCTGGAAAAGCGTGAGAAAATCTTAGCGTCCCGAAGCCACGGAGGACGGGACAGACGCAGGGTTACAAACCCGGACTGCTTTCGTCCGCTTTGTCACCCAAAAGCCCGCTTTGCCAAAAAAGAATTGAAAAGCAGAAAAGATTGTGATAAAATAGGCAGGCGCGTTTTTTGCGCCCCGATCGGAATAAAACAGCATCAGCTGACTATACTGAAAAGCATAGCCGGATGATGCTGATTTTTTTGCCGGAAGATATATCGTTTGAAAGGTTGTGTGACAAAGATGATGTTTAAAAACAGAGAAAGGATCTGGGTCGCCGGGGCCGGCGGACAGGTGGGCCGCGATTTTGTGCGGCTTTTGGAAAAAGCGGAGGAAGTAGAGCTGATTCCGACTGATATCGGGGATGTGGATATTACGGATGGGGACTCTGTCCGGCTGTTTATGGAAATGAACCGTCCGGAGATTATTGTCAACTGCGTGGGTATGACGGATATTCTGGCGTGTGAGGAGAATAAGGACGATGCGTTCCGGATCAATGCGCTGGGAGCACGTAATCTCAGCGTCGCGGCGAGAAGTTTTCGCTCCAGGATGGTACAGATTTCCACGGACGATGTGTTCGACGGAACCACGGAGCAGCCGTACGATGAATTTGATACGCCTGTGCCCAACAGTGTCTATGGAAAGTCCAAGCTGGCGGGAGAAAATTTTGTCCGGAGCATTGCGCCCAAATATCTGATCCTCAGAAGCTCCTGGGTATACGGGGAAGGAAAAAATTTTGTGACGGATGTGCTGAGAAAAATAGAAAATGGCGAAACAATCCAGGTAGAACAGGGTTACGCGTCTCCCACCAGCGCGCTGGAAGCAGCCAGAATGATCCTGCGGCTGCTGGAGGAGGAAGCTTATGGAACGTATCACGCAACCTGTCAGGGTGTGTGCAGCCGTTATGAATTCGCGCGGAAGATTGCACAGCTTTCCGGAAAAGAAGCGAAGATTGAGGAGATGGCGGTGCGCCGGAATCTTCTGCGCCCAAGATATGCGGTTCTGGACAATCTGATGCTCAGGATCAGCGGGATCGAGATGATGCAGCCCTGGGAGGCGGCGCTGGAAGAGTATATCCGTGGAATCCGGCAGAATGGAAAGAAATCGTGACAGCTCAGCTGGCTGAACTGTTGCAGGAAATCATGAGACAAGGGAGGAATTGAATGAAGCATACGGAACAGATCATGGAAAAAGAAAAGAAAACCAGAAAGAAACCAGGACTTACTACATGGATTTTTATCAGCCTTCTGCTTGGAATCTGTGTGGGAAGTATTTTCCATTACTGGGTCCCGGCGGGATATGTGAGAGATACCATCTTTGTAAACGGTATTTTTTATGTGCTGGGGAACGGATTCATCCGCCTGATGCAGATGCTGGTGGTACCGCTGGTATTTTGCTCGCTGGTCTGCGGAAGCATGGCGATGGGAGATTCCAAGAGCCTGGGAAAGGTCGGGATCAAAGCCATCGTATTTTACCTTGCGACCACTGCGCTTGCGATCACCCTTGCCCTGGGAGTGGCGAATCTGATCAATCCCGGAATCGGACTGGATATCAGTTCCTTTGAAATGACCGAGCAGACAACGGCTGCGGAATCCCTCAGTTTTGCGGATACTCTTTTGAATATTATTCCGAAAAATCCCATAGAGGCGATGGCAAACGGAGATATGCTGCAGATCATTATTTTTGCACTGTTTGTCGGTGTGCTCCTGGCGAAAAGAGGAGAAAAGGCAGATACGGTCGCACAGTTTATCAGCCAGTTTAACGATCTGATGATGGACATGACGATGGCGGTGATGAAGGTGGCGCCGGTAGGTGTCTTCTGCCTGATCGCGAAGACGTTCTCCGGAATCGGCGTGGACGCTTTCGGCTCTCTGCTGAAGTATATGGCATGCGTGATGATCGCGCTGCTGCTCCAGTGCCTTGGCGTTTACCAGATTCTGCTGTATCTGTTCACCAGACTGAATCCGATGCGGTTCGTGAAAAAATTCCTTCCGGTCATGGGATTCGCCTTTTCCACCGCAACTTCCAATGCGACGATCCCGATGTCCATCGAGACACTGGATCAGGAGATGGGTGTCTCCAGGAAAATCTCGTCGTTTACCATTCCTCTGGGAGCGACCATTAACATGGACGGCACCGCGATCATGCAGGGCGTTGCCGTGGTGTTTGTGGCACAGGCGTTTGGTATTACGCTGACTCCGTCGGATTATCTGACGGTGATCGCAACGGCGACGATCGCCTCCGTCGGAACGGCGGGAATTCCAAGCGTCGGTTTGGTCACGCTCTCCATGGTGTTCGTTTCCGTGGGACTTCCTGTGGAGGGAATCGGTATCATCATGGGCATTGACCGTGTACTGGATATGGCACGTACCGCGGTGAATATTACCGGGGACGCTGTGTGTACGACAATCATTGCGTCCAGAGAGAAGGCACTGAACAGAGAAGTTTTTATGAAAAAATGATCCGTGGATGAAAATGAATGTTTTGTTTCAGAAAAAAACTCCGGGTGCGGAAACCGTTCAGAAGTTTCCGCACCCGGGTTTTTTGCAGTCTGTTTACCGGATGTTATGATGTTCTTGATCAGTCATCCAGGTTATGATTTTTTTCTTTGTCCTGATCGCGCATACTGCGAAGCAGTTTTTTGAAATAAATGGAGAACAAGGTGACGGTCGTCAGTACGGCGATGATATCTGCAATCGGTTCCGCAAGAAAGACTGCCAGTACATTGTCTTCCATGAAAATCGGAAGTATGTAGATCAGCGGGATCAGTACGATGATCTTACGGAACATTGCAAGGAAAGCAGAAATCTTGGAATTTCCGAATGCGATAAATGTCTGCTGGCAGCCGATCTGTGCCCCGAATACCACAAGTCCTGCCATATAAATGCGCAGCGCCCAGGTAGTCAGTTCCGTCAGTTCCGGATCGTTGGTGAAGATTGCCACGAACATTCCAGGAAAAAGTTCAATCAGCGCCCAGAGAGCGGCTGAGTAGATCAGACAGCAGGTCAGCATCAGCTTAAACGCTTTTTTTACACGTTCCGCGTTATTTGCACCGTAATTGTAACTGATGATCGGCTGACCGCCCTGAGTCAGACCCTGCAGAGGCAGCATTGCGAACTGCATAACACTGGAAAGGATCGTCATGGCTCCGACCGCCAGGTCTCCGCCGTATTTCAGCAGAGAAGAGTTGAAGCAGAGTGTCAGGATACTTTCTGTCGCCTGCATGATAAACGGAGCAATGCCGAGTGCGATACAGGGAAGGAGCACGGAGGGCTGTATCCGGAAATTCTTTTTGCGCAGTTTCAGCACCGTCGTTTTTCCGGAAAGGAAACGGATCGCCCAGACGGCGCTCACCGCCTGGGAAATGATCGTAGCCAGAGCTGCGCCGCTGACACCCATATGGAAACCGAAGATGAAGATCGGATCCAGGACGATGTTCGTCACAGCGCCGATGATGACCGTCAGCATACTGATCTTGGAAAATCCCTGAGCGGAGATAAAGTTGTTCAGTCCCAGGGTCATCTGTACGAAGATGGTTCCGAGGGCATAGATACTCATGTAATCTTTGGCGTATCCGATAGTGTTGCTGCTGGCACCAAACAGCATAAGCAGCGGTTCCTGGAAGACCAGTACCACAATGGTCAGGACAATGGAAGTCAGGAACAGGGCGCTGAAACAGTTTCCGAGGATCTGTTCCGCTCCCTCATTATTCTTCTTTCCCATCAGGATACTTGCGCGCGGCGCACCGCCCATTCCCATCAGGGCGGCAAAGGCTGAGATGATCATGATGATAGGAAATGCAACGCCGACGCCCGTAAGAGCTGTCGCGCCTATTCCCTCGATGTGACCGATATACATACGGTCTACCATATTATAGAGTACGTTTACGACCTGAGAGGTGATCGCAGGAACGGCAAGGGTGAACAAAAGACTGCCGATCGGTTCTTTGCCAAGGTCTACCTCTCTGGAAAGTTTTGAAGCCATGATTTATTCTCCTTTCGCTTTTTTCACAAACCGTTCCAAAATCCGGTTCATGGTATCTTCCATCTGGGCAATCTCTTCGGGACTGATTCCCTGAAGCAGTTCTTTGTCCATGGATTCACAGACACAACGGATCTGATCGATGATCGGGCTGGCTTTCGGGGTCAGCAAAAGATGCTGGATCCTTCGGTCGTTCTCGTCCGGACGGCAGATCAGCAGCTCTTTACTGCTCAGATTGTCCACGCTCCGGCAGATCAGCGCCTTGGAAACATTGAGACAGGTACAGAGCTGGCTGGCGGTGTTGATCGAGGGATTGTTGGACAGAAAAACCAGAATATCCAGTTCGTTGGGAGAAAAAGTTTTCTCCTGAAAGCGCCTGGTAAATTCATTGATGTAGACCTTGCGGATCTGAGAATAGAAATTCAGCATATTCTCTACCGTGTTCTTCAAAGAGGGCACCTCCTTCTGGAAGACATTGTTTACTTGTAAACTATTACATAGTATAGGAGGATGTATACAGTTTGTCAAGAATAACCGTGCGGTCATGAAAAATGTTGTGCAAAAAGGGAATCTGTGGTATATATAAGGAAAGAAACCGCGTCAATTCTGCGGTAGATGAACAGAAGAGGAAAAGGAGAGCTGCCCAATGGCAGGAAGAAAAAGTTTATGTATGGTATTTTGAATGACTTTATGACAACCAATCAAATAGGAATGCTTGGAATCCTTGTGACATTCCTGATCACGTTTCTGGCGCTGCGGTTTCCGCTGCCGTTTCTGCCACGGGATCAGGGCAGAGCATTTGCGGTGAACGGCGCGCTTTCCCGTGGAAAAACAAGGGGCGTCGGGCTGCTGTTTGTGATCTGTTTTCTGATCGGCGTCGTGCTTTTTGTTCCGGTGGATACGGAGCTGATTGTTTACGGGATCCTGCTGGTCTGCATGATGCTCAGCGGGTATCTGGATGACGCGTCAGACAAGCCCTGGAATGAATACAAAAAGGGACTGATCGATCTGGTCATCTCCATCGTGACCGTGGTGACATTCCTGAATTACAATTCTTCCACGATCTATTTCGGTTCCATGGAAGTGGAGATCCCGAAGATCGTGTACGGAATTCTGGGAATCATCCTGATCTGGGTTTCAGTCAATGTAACCAACTGTTCCGACGGAGTAGACGGCCTGTGCGCCAGCCTCTGCATCGTGGTGCTGGTAGCGTTCAATGTGATCTTCCCGGAGACGCTGGGAAAATACGCAGTGGCAGATTTCCTGTTCGCGGCTGTTCTGCTGGCTTATCTGTATTTCAATTCTTCGCCGAGCAGTATGCTGATGGGAGATGCAGGTTCCAGAGCCCTTGGTTTTTACATAGCGATTATTGCAATGAAGTCCCAGCATCCGTTTATTTATCTGCTGGTGGCGGCAGTGCTGATCATTGACGGAGGTCTTGGACTGATCAAGGTTTTCCTGCTCAGATTTTTGAAGATTGCGATTTTGAAAAATACGAGAACGCCGATCCATGACCATATGAGAAAAAATAAAGGATGGTCAGACACCCAGGTGGTGGCAAGATTTGTGATCCTGCAGGTGATGGCTGCAGCCGTGGCGTATCTGATCGTTCAGATATAAGCGGCGGAAAAGCGGGGCGGTCACGCAGCGGCTTGGAATGAAATAACAGTATACTTGTGAAAAAAAGTGGCAGTCTAAATTATTATCATAGAAACAGAGGTGTGACAGATGATGGGAGTGCTGCAGGAGATCCTGCATCTTATTGTGGAGTTTGCGATTCTGATTTTTGAGTACATTGGTGTGGGAGTAATCCTGTGCGCTGGCATCCGTGGGATCCTTAATTATATCCGACGAAACCCGAGTACCCGCCTGGATCTCGCCAAGGGACTTGCCATGGGACTGGAATTTAAACTTGGCAGCGAGATCCTACGTACCGTTGAAGTGCGGGAAATGGAGGAACTGCTGTTTGTAGGAGGAATCATTGCTCTTCGTGCGGTACTCACCATTTTGATCCACTGGGAAATTAAAAACGAAGAGATGCAGAATCAGAAAGAAGGTGATTCCCATGTACAACCCCCAACTTGACACCTTTCTGTGCGTGGCAGAAGCCGGCAGCTTCAATAAAGCGGCTGAGAAACTGTACATTTCTCCGCCGGCTGTCATCAAACAGATCAATCTGCTGGAGGAAAATCTGGATCTGCAGCTGTTCGTCCGCACTCACCGCGGTCTGGTGCTGACAAAAGCCGGGCAGTCTCTGTATCAGGACACAAAATATATCATTCAATACTGCAAAGACTCTGTGACCCGCGCGAAAAACGCGATGCAGGAAACGGCGAATGTGATCCGGATCGGGACTTCTCCGATGACGCCGGCGCAGGTGCTGGTGGATCTGTGGCCTAAGCTGCAGGCTTACTGTCCGAACATTAAGTTTCAGCTGATCCCTTTCGACAACACACCGGAAAATGCCAGGGAGATCCTTGGAAATCTGGGACAGAACATTGATGTGGTCGCCGGAATTTTTGATGAGACGATGCTGAATCTCCGTCAGTGCAAAGGACTGGAGATTTCCAGGGAGCCGATCTGCTGCGCAGTTTCCGTCCATCACCGCCTGGCGCAGAAAAACAGTCTGACGGTGCAGGATCTGTATGGAGAAAATCTGATGCTCATGCGCCGGGACTGGAGCCATTATGTGGATCTTCTGCGGGATGATCTGTGGAAAAATCATCCCCAGATACATATTGTGGATTTTGATTTTTATGATGTGGCTGCGTTCAATCAATGTGAGAACAATAATTGTGTACTGATGGCAGTGGAGAACTGGAGATATGTGCATCCGCTGCTGAAAATCCTTCCGGTGGACTGGGGATATACGATTCCTTTTGGACTTCTGCATTCTCCAAATCCATCTTTTGCCGTAGCGGAATTTCTCCGCGCGGTGGAAAAGGCGGTAAAACAGTGAATGGTCAATAACCTGCTACTGTTAACCCCCAGGTATAAGCAACATAACGAAACGAGACTTCTTTGGAAGTCTCGTTTTTTTTATAATAAAGCCAGAAAGAAAAGGAGAAGAAAAGATATGAAGAATACGGTTTTTATGGCTGTGTTCCTTTGCCTGATCCTCTGTCTTGCCGGCTGCGGTACAGAACGGGAAAATGAACATGCGGAAGCATCGGAAAATCAGAACACAACGGAATGGTTTACGGAGGACACAAAGATTTCAGAGGTGATCAGCGATCCGGCGTTCGGATCTTACGGCAGGCTGATCTTTCCGGTGGACAGCTGGTATTACAGCGGGGACACGCTGGGAGATCTTCAGCTGACCTGGTACAACAATATAGATCCGGCGAAGACCGTGGAGATCGTCAATTATCTGAAAGAGCATGCGGAGGCGGGAGACACCGTTTTTTATGACATTTACACAGAGGAAGAAAAAGCGGCTGACCCGGAAAAGGAAGATACCGGTCTGTTCTTTTTCAAAGGAGAACCGGGAGCAAAATTTGCGGTATGCAATGCGGGCGGAGGATTTGCCTATGTGGGAGCCATGCAGGACAGCTTTCCCCATGCGCTGGAATTGTCCAAGCGGGGATATAACGCGTTTGCCTGTGTAGGGAAAAGCGACGGGATCGCCAGCTGGCGTACGATGCAGCGCAGACTTGAGACGCTGGAATCCATGGGGATTCCTACGGAATTTCATCATTATCCCGGATTGCGGCACGGATTCGGGCTTGGAACCGGCACTGTGGCGGAAGGATGGCTGGACCAGGCGGTGGAGTTCTGGGAAGCGCAGATGTGAAAGCCGTTCCGCCAGCGGGATGGCTGCACCGGATGGAAGAAGCATAACAACAAAGGAAGGAAGTATTTTATGAATAACTTTATCTTTCAAAATGACACAAAGGTTTACTTTGGAAGAGGATGTGTCAAAGAGTATCTTCGCTGCCTGGTGAAACCTTACACGACCGTAATGGTGGCATACGGAAGAGGTTCTGTCAAACGCAACGGTGTGTATGAGGAAGTTGTCGGAATCCTGTGGGATGCTGGAAAAGAAATCGTGGAATTTTCCGATATCATGCCGAACCCCACCTATGCCAAAGTGCAGGAGGGAGCAAGGCTGGTCAGGGAAAACAACGTGGAGATGATCCTTGGGATCGGCGGCGGCTCAGTGATGGACTGCTGTAAGGCGGTATCTCTTGCGGCGCGGTACGAGGGCGATATCTGGGAAGATTTCTGGATGCATCCGGGAGTGATCGAGGTGGAACCTGTCCCGCTGGGGGTGATTGTCACCGTGGCGGGCACCGGCAGCGAATGCAATGGCGGCGCAGTGATCACCCACGAGGAAAAGAAGATAAAAGCCGGCAGGGATTACCCGAAGCTCAATCCCAAATTTGCACTGATGGATCCGGTTTACACGTACAGTGTACCGGTAAAACAGATGGTATCCGGCGGATTCGATATCCTGAGCCATATGATGGAGACGTATTTCAGTGAGCCTGACGAGGACAATGTATCCGATGACATCATGGAGGCGCTGATGAAGAGTGTGATCCGCAATCTGCGGGCAGCCATCCAAAATCCTGAGGATTACACGGCGCGCAGCAATCTGCTCTGGGATTCCACTATGGGAGAAAACCGTATCATCAAGCTGGGAAAGAAAGGAGACTTCCAGTGCCACAATATGGAGCATCAGCTGGGAGCTTACACCGACTGCAATCACGGATTTGGCCTTGCAGTGCTGCAGCCCGTTTATTACCGTCATATTTATAAAGACGGGCTGTCAAAGTTTGCGCGATTTGCAGAGAATGTCTGGGAAATCCCCCGTGACGGCAGAAGCGACGAGGCGCTGGCGCTGGCGGGACTGGATGCGCTGGAAGAGTTTATCAGAGAGATTGGCCTGCCCACAACCCTGAGGGATCTGGGTATTGCTGATAAAGCCATGCTGAAAGAAATTGCCGGTTCCTGCGGCATTTCAGCGGGCAGCTACAGAAGGATGACACATGAAGAAATTCAGGAGATCTTCAACGAGTGTTTTTGAGCGAAAGGAGAAGTTTTTATGAAAGCAAAAAAATTAGCCGCATGTTGTATGGATTTGGTTCTCGCCTTCAGTCTTGCCGCATGCAGCGGGGGAAATTCCTCGGCTTCCACAGAGGAGGGAAACGCATCAGATGCTTCTGCAGCTTCGGCATCGGTACCGGCACAGAGTTCCGGGGAAGATGCTTCACAGTCAGCTTCGGTGCAGGCAGAGTCTGAGCAGCCGGCGTCCGAAGGAGGAAATACTCTGGTGGTATATTATTCGGCAACAGGAAATACGGAGGAGGCCGCCAATTATATCGCACAGGCAACCGGCGGCGATCTGTTTGAACTGGAGCCGGTGGAGCCATATACAGATGAGGATCTGAACTGGTCGGACGAAAACAGCCGTGTGTCTGTAGAACATGAAAATGAAGATCAAAGAGAGGTAGAGCTTGTATCAACAACGGTTGAAAACTGGGACTCCTATGACACAGTATTTATCGGGTATCCGATCTGGTGGAGAATTGCCGCATGGCCGGTGGATTCTTTTGTGGAAAACAATGACTTTACAGGAAAGACGGTAATTCCGTTTGCGACTTCTGCTTCTTCCGGTGTCAGCCAGGAGGATGTGCAGAGCTGGATCGACAGTTTGAATCTGTAAGCAGTGATGGAAAGGAGAGAGGTTCAGATCCGGGTATATGATAACCTTCGGGTTTTTACTGACAAACCAATGGAAACTTCTGCTTTATAACAGCCGGAGGTATAATAAAACCATAAGGAGAGTGAAAGTAAGATGCAGATAAGAACATTGGGAAAAGATTTAAGAGTTTCCGCTGTAGGGCTTGGATGTATGGGATTCTCTCACGCATACGGAGCTCCCACGGAAGAAAAGGAAGCAATCCGCCGGATCCGTCAGGCGGCGGAAATGGGCTACACATTTTTTGACACGGCGGAGGTATACGGAACGCCGGAAGATCCCCATATCAATGAGCAGTTGGTGGGCGAAGCCCTGGCTCCGATGAGAAATCAGGTGGTCATCGCGACCAAGTTTGGCATGCGGTTCGATTTTGAAAGCGGTAAGGTGCCGCTTCCGCTGATCCCGGATTCCAGACCGGAAACCATCCGCCAGTCGGTGGAAGGTTCCCTGAAGCGCTTAAAAACGGATCACATCGATCTGTATTTCCAGCACCGGATCGATCCGCAGGTTTCCCCGGAAGAAGTTGCAGAGGCCATGAAGGAATTGATCCGGGAAGGGAAGATCACCCATTGGGGAATTTCAGAAACAAATGAGGAATATCTGCGGCGTGCCAATACCGCCTGTCCGGTGACAGCTGTACAGAACCGTTATTCTATGATGGCACGTCATTATGAGCCTCTGTTTCCGGTATTGGAGGAGATGAATGTGGGTCTGGTGGCATTTTCACCGATGGCCAACGGATTCCTTACCGGAAGATATGGAAAAGGGGAAGCGTTCGATCCGAAAAATGATTACCGGGCTTCGATGCCTCAGTTCACCGATGAGGCGGTAGATCAGAACAAGGAACTGCTGGAGCTGCTTCAAAGCATGGCAGAGCAGAAAAAAGCTACCCCGGCACAGATTTCTCTCGCCTGGATGCTTTGCAAGAAGCCGTGGATCGTGCCAATCCCAGGCACCCGAAAACCGGAGCGCATGAAAGAAAATGCAGAAGCAGCCGACATTGTTCTTTCCGCGAAAGAGGTACAGGCTCTGGATCATGCGCTGGACAGTATGGAAATGTCAGAAGTGTTCGGCGGCACAAAGCTGTCCGGACAGAAGAAATAAAATATAAAACAGAAAGGATGTTGTCGTATGGAGTATGTAACATTAAACAATGGAGTAAAAATGCCAATGGCAGGTATCGGAACCTTTTTACTGTCACCGGATGAAGCAGAGGCATCGGTACTCAGCGCCCTGGAAAACGGTTATCGCCTGATCGATACGGCAAACGCTTATGTCAACGAAAAAGCGGTGGGACGCGCGATGAAGAAATCCGGAGTGCCAAGAGAGGAGATTTTCCTGGAGACCAAGCTGTGGCCGGCATTTTATGAGCAGGAGGACGCAGTGGAGAAGACACTGGAGCGCCTGGATACCGATTATATCGACCTGCTTCTGATCCACCAGCCGGCAGGAAATTACATCGCAGGCTACCGTCAGATGGAAAAAGCTTACAAAGGAGGAAAAGTGAAAGCCATCGGGCTGTCCAATTTCAGCGAGAAGATGATCCGGGAAATCCTGGAGATCTGTGAGGTGAAACCGGCAATTCTTCAGACAGAGGTACATCCTTATTCTCAGGAGAAGCAGCTGAAAAAATTCCTGCAGCAGGAGGGAATGGTCATTCAGGCATGGTATCCGCTGGGACACGGAGACAAAGCACTGATCCAGGAGTCTGTATTCACAGAACTGGCAGAAAAATATCATAAGAGCAACGCACAGATCATTCTGCGTTGGCATATCCAGAGCGGAAACATCGTGATTCCGGGCTCCAAAAATCCGGATCATATCAAGGATAATTTTGATCTGTTTGACTTCACGCTCACGGATGAGGAAATGGACAGGATCGCTGCGATGGATCAGCAGAAGCGTTACTATGTGAGCACACCGGAGCTGCTTCAGAAGTATGCCGAGATGGTGCCTCCGGTCGATGAACAGAAATAATAGAGAAATAAAAAGAAGCAGAAATAAGGAGTGGGAAAAAAATGAGAAAAGATTTTGGAGCAAAGCCCTGGCTGTATCCGCAGCCAGTGCTGATCATCGGTACTTACAACGAAGACGGAACCGCTGACGCGATGAATGCCGCATGGGGCGGTCTCTACGATTCCAACAAAGTGGTTCTGTGCCTGAGCGCAGGCCATAAGACCACCGCAAACATCCGGGCGCAGGGCGCATTTACCGTCAGCTTTGCGGACGCGGCACACGTGGTTCCCTGTGATTATGTGGGACTTGTGTCCGCAAATAATGAGTCCGGCAAGATGGAGAAATCCGGCCTGCATGTGACAAAGAGCGCTTTTGTGGAAGCTCCCCTGATCGATGAACTTCCGGTTGCTTTGGAGTGTAAGCTGATCAGGATCAACGAGGATGGAAATGTCATCGGCGAGATCGTCAATGTCAGTGTGGATGAGAGCGTGCTGGGAGAAGATGGAAACTTGGATATGGCAAAATTCCGTCCGATTTCCTTTGAGCCGGTACACAATGCATACCATGTACTGGGTGAGAAGGTGGGCAACGCTTTCCGTGACGGTGCGGCTCTGAAGTAAGAACAGGGAGGAACAGGATGAAACGACCATTTGTTGTCTGCCATATGCTGGCGTCCCTGGACGGCAAGATCGACGGAGCGTTTTTCGGGGCGCCTGAAAGCGCCCCGGCGATTGCCGCCTACGGGAAGCTCCGGGGATTTTACCACTGTCAGGCGACCGTATATGGAACGACCACGATGCTGGGCGGATATGCGGACGGGAAAGCACCGGAATTTCCGGAAGACAGCGGGCATTCCGAGAAGATCGGAACGTGCGGCCATGTGGGAGAGGATTATGTCAATGAGGATGGAAAGGCTGTGGGGAATTTCATTGTCTCCATGGATCCCCAGGGGATTCTGGGCTTCCATTCCAATATCATTGAGAAAAAAGGACGGCCTGCTGCCCATGTGATCGAGGTATTGACGGAACGGGTTTCTGCGGCTTATCTGGCGTATCTGCAACAGACAGGAGTTTCCTATGTGTTTGCCGGGAAAGACCGGGTGAACGGCACAGAACTTCTTCGCAAACTGCGGGAACTTTTTGGAATCGACCGGCTGATGATCGCAGGAGGCGGGGTGACCAACTGGTTCTTTCTGCAGGAGGGGCTGATCGATGAGCTGAGTCTTGTGATCGCTCCGGTAGCGGACGGAAGCAATACCGCAGTATCCATTTTTGAACAGGCAGGCTTTCTGTCCAAGGGAAGCCCGGTGCCGTTTTCCTTCCTGGAAGCGAAGCCGCTGGATGGAAATGCTCTGTGGCTGCGGTACCGCTGTGATGCCGCGGAACAGCAGGAAAGGGAATGTTTGGGAACCGTTCAGTAGGCTGAACTGTTACAACGGTTGAAAGAAATATAGACAAACGGAGAAAGGAAGTTTTGTTATGCAGTATGTAACTCTGAATAATGGTGTAAAAATGCCGCAGCTGGGCTATGGCGTTTATCAGTTGTCGAACGAAGAATGCGAGCGCTGTGTGCTGGATGCGATTTCCGTCGGATACCGGGCAATTGATACGGCACAGTCTTATGGAAACGAAGAAGCGGTAGGCAATGCCGTGAAAAAATGCGGCGTACCGCGGGAAGAGCTTTTCCTCACGACGAAAGTTTGGATTTCCAATGCCGGATATGAGAAGGCGAAAGAATCCATCGATGCGTCTTTGAAACGTCTGCAGAGCGATTACATCGACCTGCTTCTGATCCATCAGCCGTTCAGTGATTATTATGGAACATACCGCGCGATTGAGGAAGCTTACAAAGCCGGAAAACTCCGTGCCATCGGTGTGTCCAACTTCTATCCGGACCGCCTCATCGATCTGTGTCAGTTTGTGGATGTGGTTCCGGCAGTTAATCAGGTGGAGACACATGTATTCCAGCAGCAGAAGGTTGCTCACGAATATATGAAAAAGTACGGCGTACAGCATGAATCCTGGGGACCTTTTGCGGAAGGCCGGAAGGATTTCTTTACCAATCCGGTGTTGACCGAGATTGGTGCAAAATATGGCAAATCTTCCGCCCAGACGGCTCTGCGCTTCCTGCTGCAGAGTGATGTGGTGGTCATTCCGAAATCCACGCACAGGGAACGCATGGAGCAGAACCTCAATGTGTTCGACTTCACCCTGAGTGAGGAGGATATGGAAGCCATCCGAAAACTGGACGAGGGTGAAAGCCTTTTCTTCTCCCATTATGATCCTGCAACCGTTGAAATGCTGACCAACATGGGCAAAACCCGAAAAGTGTGACCCGGAAAGAACAGAGGCCCGTGCATGGGTCTCTGTTCTTGTATTACAGACAAAGAAAAGGAGAATTTGTACAATGATTCATTTTAGAAAAAAAATTCTGGCGGCGGGGCTGGCGTCAGCCATGATGCTTTCCCTTGGAGCCTGCGGAACTTCCGGCGATACGGATGAGACGCAGAGCCAGACAGCCGGTCAGGCGGCGGAGGGTGAAACGGCAGCGTCCGGCGATGGGAAAATTCTGATTGCTTATTTTACCGCGGCGGAAAACAGTGGTGTGGATGCAGTTTCATCCGCAAGCTATTCGATGGTCAACGGTGAGGCGGTGGGGCGCCTTCAGGCGATCGCTGAGATGATCCAGGAAAATACAGGCGGCGATCTGTTTTCCATCCGTACGTCGGTGGTCTATCCGGCGGATGGAAGAGAACTGATCGATTATGCCGCGGAGGAGCAGGATGAAAATGCCCGTCCGGAACTCACATCCCAGATTGAAAACCTGGATCAGTTTGATACCATTTTTGTCGGCTATCCCAACTGGTGGGCGGATATGCCGATGGTAATGTACAGCTTTTTTGAAGAATATGATTTTTCAGGAAAAACGATCATTCCGTTCAATGTACACAATGGAAGCCGCTTCTCCGGAACCATTGAGACAATTCAGGAACTGGAACCGGATGCGGAAGTTGTGGAAGACGGATTCACCATCAATGAACGGGATGTACCCGATGCCGCAGGAGATGTGGCTGACTGGATAGAGGAGATTGGTTATCCCTGCATCTGGGCTTCCACTGGAACATGATGATGGGAATGGCAGGCAGACTCTGCAAAGAACCTTCCCGGCCGCGCAGGATCATCCTGCGGATCCTCGGAATCTGCATTGCGGTCTATGGAGCCTATGCCTTCATCCGCCGGGGACTTCCGGGATACATGTCTTTGCAGAATCCCTTTGTCTTCTTCGATTTTGAAGAGCCGCTGATCTTCTTTTTCCTGGATTATCTGGCGGTCATGGGACTGTTCGTCTGGGCGGGGCATTATCTGGCAAAACTGGTGAGAAAGATGCAAAAAGGAAGAGTATAAAATTCGTCTTGACAAAAGAAAAGAAAGTGTATATACTTTGAGTGTCAAAACAATCGAAAAACAAGGAAAAGAAGAAAGCGCATTTGAAAATGAACTGAGACAGCAAAATTTCCAAATGCGTTTTACAGTGAGGCAGGAAAAAATGATAGGTAAGATTTGCGGAACCGGTTCCTATGTGCCGGAGAAAACAGTGAGCAATGACGATCTGGCGAAAATCGTTGATACCAGTGATGAGTGGATACGGGAAAGAACCGGAGTTGCAAGAAGACATATCGCCGAGCAGGATACCGTGGTATCCATGGGAGCGAAAGCCGCTGAGAAGGCCCTTGAAAACGCAGGGATTTCTCCGGAAGAAGTGGACCTGATCCTTGTGGGAACTTCCACTTCCAATGTAATCTTTCCGTCAGCGGCCTGCTCGATCCAGAAAGAGATCGGAGCGGTTCATGCCGCAGGCCTTGACGTATCGGCAGCCTGTACCGGATTCCTGTCTGTCTATCAGATCGGCCAGGCATACATTCAGTCGGGAATGGCAAAAACCGTGCTTCTGATCGGCGCGGAATGCCTGAGCAGACTGGTGAACTGGAAGGACAGAGGTACCTGTATTCTCTTTGGAGACGGTGCAGGGGCAGCAGTCCTTCAGGCGGATGAGACAGCTTCCTGTCTGCAGACCGTGCTTCATTCCGATGGAGCGAAAGGCTGGACGCTGACCTGCGACAGCCGCCACAAGGAAGGAGACAAAGATCTGTCTCAGGATCCATCCACTTATATTCAGATGGATGGAAGGGAAGTATTTAAGTTCGCGCTTACGAAGGTTCCGGAGGCGGTGCGGGAGGTGCTGGAAAAAGCAGAGATTTCTGCGGATGATATTTCCTGGTTCCTGCTGCATCAGGCGAATATCCGTATCATTGAGGGCGTTGCAAAACGTCTCAGGATCGGTATGGAACGTTTCCCTTCCAATATGGAAGAATACGGTAACACCTCTGCGGCAAGCATTCCGATCCTTCTGGACGAAATGAACCGGAGCGGAAAACTGGAAAGAGGCCAGAAGCTGGTGATGTCGGGTTTTGGCGCCGGGCTGACCTGGGGCGCATGTGTTTTTGAGTGGTAATTTCCGCTGTGTCGGATTACACATAAATCAAATGGAAAATCAAAAGGAGAAGAAAGCAAATGTTAGAAAAAGTAAAAGAGACCGTAGCAGAATCACTGGGAGCAGATATCAACACCATTACAGAGGAAACATCCTTCAAAGATGATCTGGGGGCAGATTCTCTGGACCTGTTTGAGATGGTAATGTCTCTGGAAGAGTCCTGCGGCGTAGAGATTCCGACTGAGGATCTGGAGCAGATGAAGACTGTCGGAGATGTTGTGAAATATCTGGAAGACCATCAGTAAAAAGCGTTATAGAGCAGAGACATAGAATCCCGAAGAAAGAGAGATGATGTTCCCTCTTTTTTCGGGATTTATAAGAAGATAAGGAGTATGGACCATGAGCCAAATAGCATTTATTTTCCCTGGACAGGGCGCACAGGAACCGGGGATGGGAAAAGATTTTTATGAGAATTCCGCCAGTGCCAGAGAAGTGTTCGATCAGGCAGAAAGCCTGTTGGGACTGGATATGAAGAAACTCTGTTTTGAGGAAAATGATGAACTGAACATTACGGAATACACACAGATCGCCCTGCTGACTGCGTGTATGGCGATGGAGCGCGTGGTGCGCGAACAGGGTGTGGCTCCGCAGGTGACGGCAGGATTGAGCCTTGGCGAATACTGCGCGATCGTGTCCGCAGGAGGAATGGAACTTTCCGATGCCATGCGGCTGGTCAGAAAAAGAGGAATCCTGATGCAGGAAGCTGTTCCGGCAGGACAGGGAAGCATGGCGGCAGTTCTTGGCATGGACGGTCCTTCCATTGAGAAGGTTCTGGAAGGCCGTGAGGGCGTATGGATCGCCAACTATAACTGTCCGGGACAGATCGTGATCACCGGTTATAAGGCTCCGGTGGAGGAAGCGTCCAAAGCGCTTCAGGAAGCCGGCGCAAAACGTGTGCTTCCGCTGAATGTCAGCGGCCCGTTCCATTCTCCTCTGATGCAGCCGGCGGGAGAGGGACTGAAGGAAATCTTCGCGGGAATGAAAATGTCTCCGCTGAAAGTACCTTATGTAACCAATGTGACTGCAGAGTACGTTGACGATATTGCACAGACAGAAGAACTGCTGATCCGTCAGGTTTCCTCCTCCGTGCGCTGGCAGCAGAGCGTGGAGAAGATGATCGCAGCCGGTGTCGATACCTTTGTGGAAATCGGACCTGGACGCACATTGAACGGATTCCTGCGCAAGATCGACCGCCAGGTGAAAGGATACAACATCCGCACATGGGAAGAGATGCAGAAGGTTTGTGAAGAGCTTGCACAGGCATGACGGCAGAAATGATGCAGAGCAGAAAGGGAAAGATATGTTGGAAGGAAAAGTAGCAGTAGTTACCGGCGCTTCCCGCGGAATCGGAAGAGCGATCGCTCTCAGACTTGCGCAGGAGAAAGCGGCGGTTGTGATCAATTATAACGGCTCCAGAGAAAAGGCAGAAGAGGTGGTTCAGGAAATCGAAGCGGCGGGAGGAACCGCCTGCGCGATCCAGTGCGACGTTTCTGATTTCTCCGCCTGTGAGGCATTTTTCAAGGAAGTAACCGAGCGTTACGGACGGGTAGACATCCTCGTCAACAACGCAGGCGTAACAAGAGACGGTCTTCTGATGAAAATGTCGGAGGAAGATTTTGATAAGGTGGTGGATACCAACCTGAAGGGAACATTCAACTGCATCCGTTTCGTCACCAGAACGATGCTCCGCCAGAAGAGCGGACATATCATCAATATGTCTTCCGTGGTAGGCGTTGCCGGAAATGCAGGACAGGCGAACTACGCGGCATCCAAAGCGGGCGTGATCGGCCTGACAAAGACAGCGGCAAAAGAACTGGCATCCCGCGGCATCACAGTCAATGCCATCGCACCGGGCTTTATTGAGACGGATATGACTGCCGTACTTTCCGACAAGATCCGGGAAGCGACTGCGGCACAGATCCCGATGGGACATTTCGGAGCGGCGGAGGACGTGGCGAATCTTGCCGCATTCCTGGCATCCGATCAGGCAAAATATATCACAGGCCAGGTCATCCATGTGGACGGCGGAATGGCGATGTAAGAGTTATAAGCCCGTTTGAAAGTGTCGTACCGGGCGGTGCGATATATGGGAAAGAAACGGCGCGCTGCAGGAAGGAAAGGTAAGAAATGAAAAGAAGAGTAGTTGTAACCGGATTGGGCGCAGTAACCCCGATCGGAAATAATGTAGATGAATTCTGGAAGAGTGTAAAAGAGGGAAAATGCGGGATCGGACCGATCACCCGTTTTGATACCTCAGAATATAAGGTACATCTGGCGGCGGAGGTCAAGGACTTCAACGCGAAGGATTACCTGGATTTCAAGACAGCAAAGAGAATGGGACGTTTTTCCCACTATGCCATTGCGGCATCCCGTGAGGCTTTCGCGGACGCAGGGCTGGATATGGCGAACGAGGATCCTTACCGCGTAGGCGTGATCATCGGTTCCGGCATCGGTGACCTGGAGACCAGCGAGGCGGCAGAGGCAAAGATCCAGGCGGGAAAGCCGTCCAAAGTAAATCCGTTCACGGTTCCTATGATGATCGCCAATATGGCGGCAGGAAACGTTGCCATTGACCTGGGAGCGAAAGGTAAATGTACCAGCGTTGTGACGGCATGTGCCAGCAGCACCCATTCCATCGGAGACGCATTCCGCGCGATCCAGTACGGGGATGCGGACGTATGTGTGGCGGGAGGTGCAGAGGGCAGCATCTGTCCGCTGGGCGTGGCAAGTTTTACCAGCCTGACTGCACTGTCCGATTCGGAAGATCCGGCGAGAGCTTCTATTCCGTTTGATAAGGACCGCAACGGTTTCGTGATGGGCGAAGGCGCAGGAATCGTTATCCTGGAAGAGCTGGAGCATGCAAAGGCAAGAAACGCGAAAATCTATGCGGAACTGGTAGGATACGGCGCAACCTGTGACGCCAATCATATTACCGCCCCCATCGAGGACGGAAGCGGCGCTGCGAAAGCGATGGAACTGGCAATGAACGAGGCGGGTATCCAGCCGTCGGATGTGACGTATATCAACGCACACGGCACCAGCACACATCTGAACGATCTGGTGGAGACCAGAGCAGTCAAAGCAGCCTTCGGCGACGCGGCAAAGGATGTTGTGATCAACTCGACAAAATCCATGATCGGTCATCTGCTGGGCGCAGCCGGCGGTGTGGAATTTGTCACCTGCGTAAAATCCATTCAGGACGGATTTATCCATCAGACCATCGGTTCCGTGGAATCCGAGGAAGAATGTGATCTGAATTACGCGATCGGCGCTCCGGTGGAGAAGCCGGTGGAATATGCGATGAGCAATTCCCTGGGATTCGGTGGACACAATGCGAGCCTGCTGATCAAAAAATACGAGGAGTAATGGTATGGAATTTGAACAGATGATCAGAATCATAGAGACAGTTTCCAATTCTTCCCTGACTGCTTTCCACTATGAAGCAAACGGAGTGAAGATTGATATGGAACGTGAGGCGGGGGCGGCTCCGGCAGGTGTTTCTCCTGTGGCTGCAGGTAATGTGACAGCCGGCGCTGCAGCAGCTCTTCCGGCAGCCGGAACAGCAGCGGCAGCTGAGACAACAGTTCTTGCGGGCGTTTCCGCACCGGCAGGAACGCCGGCGGCAGTTTCCGCGGCAGCAGTGGCTTCACCGGCGGGAGCGGCAGTGGCTGCTTCTGCGGCAGCAGATACCGTTCCGGCAGGGACAGCAGTGGCTGAGGAAGCTCTGAAAGAGGGAAATATGGTCACTTCTCCGCTGGTGGGTACTTTCTACGCAGCGCCGGCAGAGGACGCTGAGCCGTTCGTCAAGGTCGGTGACCATGTGAAGAAAGGACAGACTCTTGGAATCGTGGAAGCGATGAAACTGATGAATGAAATTGAAAGCGATTATGACGGTGTCGTAACCGCCATTCTGGTACAGAACGGAGATACGGTAGAGTATGGAATGCCTCTGTTCTGCATCGCCTGAGGAGGTAATGGGATGAACAGCCTGAATACAAAGCAGATCATGGAGATCATTCCTCACCGCCATCCGTTCCTTCTGGTGGACGAAATTGAAGATTTCGTGCCGGGGGAATATGCGGTGGGTTATAAATGTGTAACTTACCGGGAAGATTTCTTTGCGGGACATTTTCCGCAGGAACCGGTGATGCCGGGCGTGCTGATCGTTGAGGCGCTGGCACAAACCGGAGCTGTGGCGATCCTTTCTCTGGAAGAGAACAAAGGGAAGATCGCGTTCTTTGGTGGAATCAACAAATGCCGTTTCAAAGGAAAAGTAAAACCTGGGGATAAACTGCGTCTGGAGACGAAGATCATCCGCCGCAAAGGTCCTCTGGGCGTTGGAGAAGCCGTTGCAACTGTTGATGGAAAAGTGGTGGCAAGCGGAGAACTGACATTTATGGTAGGAGATGCAGAATGATTAAGAAAGTACTGATTGCCAACCGCGGGGAGATTGCCGTGCGGATCATCCGTGCCTGCCGTGAGATGGGGATTGAGACCGTCGCTGTCTATTCGGAGGCAGACCGTGAGGCGCTGCACACACAGCTTGCAGACGAAGCCATCTGCATCGGACCTGCACCCTCCAAGGACAGTTATCTGAATATGGAGCGCATTCTGAGCGCTACACTGGTATCCGGAGCGGACGCGATCCATCCGGGCTTCGGTTTCCTGTCCGAGAACAGCCGATTTGCGGAACTTTGCAGGAAATGCCATATCACCTACATCGGGCCTGCGCCGGAGGTCATCGAAAAGCTGGGCAATAAATCTGAGGCGCGCAACACGATGATGGCGGCAAATGTTCCTGTGGTTCCGGGCAGTAAAGAACCGATTTACGAGGTGGAAGACGGACTGAAGATCGCAGAGAAGATCGGCTATCCGGTGATGATCAAGGCTGCTCTTGGCGGCGGCGGCAAGGGAATGCGGACAGCGGAAAGCGCAGATGAGTTTGCGTCATCCTTCGCAACCGCACAGAAGGAAGCGATGATGGCTTTCGGCGATGGAACGATGTATGTGGAGCGTTTTATCCGCCATCCCCGCCATGTGGAATTCCAGATCATGGCGGATAGCTTTGGAAATGTGGTGCACCTGGGCGAGCGTGACTGTTCGGTTCAGCGAAACCATCAGAAACTGATCGAAGAGTCTCCCTGCGTGGCGCTGGACGATAAGCTGAGAAAGAAAATGGGCGACGCTGCGGTCCGTGCGGCAAAAGCGGCGCATTATGAAAATGCAGGAACCATCGAGTTCCTTCTGGAGCCGGACGGAAACTTCTACTTTATGGAGATGAATACCCGTATCCAGGTGGAACATCCGGTGACTGAGTGGGTGACCGGGATCGACCTGATCAAAGAACAGATCCGTGTGGCATCGGGCCTTCCGCTGTCTGTGAAACAGAAGGACATTGTACTGAAAGGACATGCGATTGAATGCCGGATCAATGCGGAAAATCCGGAAAAGAATTTCCGTCCCTGCCCGGGAACCATCACGGACGTATACCTGCCGGGCGGCTTTGGCGTGCGCGTGGATACGGCAATTTATAACGGTTATACGGTGCCGGCATATTATGACTCCATGCTGGCAAAACTGATCGTACATGGAAATACCAGGGAGGAAGCCATCGCAAAAATGCAGACGGCCCTTGGGGAAGTGGTGATTGAAGGAATCGATACCAACGTGGATTATCAATATGAAATCCTCAATCATCCGGACTATATCGACGGAAAGATTGATATTGAATTTATAGAAAGGCTGGGTTAAGGCATGAATCTGGAAAGATATTTTAAAAAGACGAGGTCAAAGGCCGCCGTCCTTTTCGATGGCGATGGTTCAAACGAGGCAAGACGGCCGGAAGCGCCGCAGGGCATCCTGAAAAAGTGCAACGCCTGTAAGTCTGCCATCTTTACGGAGGACGTAAAGAGGAATTATTATATCTGTCCAAAATGCCATAACTATTTCCGGGTCCATGCCTGGAGAAGAGTGGAGATGATCGCCGACGAGGGCAGTTTCGAGGAATGGGATCATGATCTGCAGACCTCAAATCCCCTGCAGTTCAAGGGATATGAAGAGAAAGTTCACGCGCTTCAGGAGAAGACCAATCTTGCGGAGGCGGTGCTGACAGGCAAGGCGAAGATTCAGGGAATGGACGTGGTACTCGGCATCTGCGACGGACGCTTCATGATGGCGAGTATGGGAGAAGTAGTCGGAGAGAAAATTGCCCGCGCAGTGGAACGTGCCACAGAGGAAAGGCTTCCGTTGATCCTCTATGCATGTTCCGGCGGTGCGAGAATGCAGGAAGGAATCGTCTCCCTGATGCAGATGGCAAAGACTTCCGCAGCCCTGAAACGTCACAGCGAGGCGGGACTGCTGTATATCACGGTTCTGACGGAACCGACCACCGGAGGCGTGACCGCCAGCTGGGCGATGCTGGGAGACATTATCCTGGCCGAACCCAATGCGCTGATCGGATTTGCAGGTCCCCGTGTCATCGAGCAGACGATCGGGCAGAAGCTTCCGAAAGGCTTCCAGCGGGCGGAATTCCTTCTGGAACATGGATTTATTGACGCAATCCTGGAGAGAGAGACGTCCAGGGAGACGCTGGCGGAGATCCTCCGGCTCCACGGAGCGGAACAGGATAACGCCGCAAACGCAGAGAACACATCGGAAGAACTGCATGAGAAAATGGAAGGCGGAATTCCGGATGAACTGAAAGATACAGAAAGCGGTCTCACCGCCTGGGAGCGTGTGGAAAAAGCACGGAAAAAGGATCGTCCTGTGGGGACAGACTATATCCAGGCGCTGTTTGAAGGCTTTCAGGAGTTCCATGGAGACCGCGGCTTTCGGGATGATCCGGCAATCGTGGGAGGTATCGCCTGGTTCCATGACCGTCCGGTAACGGTTATCGCTGAGGCAAAGGGAACGACGACCAAAGAAAATGTCAAGAGAAACTTTGGAATGCCATATCCCGAAGGATACCGGAAAGCGCTGCGTCTGATGAAACAGGCGGAGAAATTCCACCGTCCGGTCATCTGCTTTGTAGATACGCCGGGAGCGTTCTGCGGCATGGAAGCCGAGGAACGGGGCCAGGGCGAGGCGATTGCGAGAAATCTTTTTGAGATGTCGGATCTGAAGACACCGATTCTGTCCCTTGTCATCGGTGAAGGCGGCAGCGGCGGCGCACTGGCGCTGGCGGTGGGAGACGAGGTATGGATGATGGAAAATGCCATCTATTCGGTACTTTCCCCGGAAGGGTTTGCGTCGATCCTTTGGAAAGACAGCAAACGTGCGAAGGAAGCGGCTCAGGTTATGAAGCTGACCGCTCAGGATCTGAAGCGTCTGGGAATTATCGAGAAGATTATTGACGAGCCGGAACATCTGACACGGGAAAACTTCCCGATCGTATGCGACGCGCTGGAACAGGATATCGAAGAATTCCTGGAGAAATATACAAACTGTAATACAGAAGAACTCACAGAACACAGATATCAGAGATTCCGTAAGATGTGATCATCGCTCATGGAAAAACTGCAAAGCTTTCAGAGCGTGCTGTGAGTGAAAGCAAGATGCCCCGGAAGGGAATGCGGACAGAAAGTCTGCATTCCCTTCCGGGGTATTTTTTTCGAGAACAGCGTGCGACAAATCTGCGTTTTCAAGAATGTCAGGTAAGAAAAGTTAATACAGAATATCCCTCACTTCAGGTTCTGTCATCTGGCAAATGTCTGCAATTTCCGTGATGGTTTTTCCCTGGGCATTCAGTTGAAATATGCGTTTTGCTTTTTCTAACCCAGATTGCTCGCCTTTCTGGAATCCAGCCTGCTCGCCTTTCTGGAACCCAGTTTGTTCTCCCTTTTTGAAACCAGCATTCTCCGCACTTTTCATCTGAGACTGATAATCCCGGAGCGCCTTTTCACGTGCCTCATATTCCATTTGCTTTTTTTCATCCGCACTCATCTGCACCAATGTGTCATATGCTTCCTGAATATATTCATCTGTACCAGCCATATGTTCAAACTCCTTTCGGTTTTTGCCATGCAGAAACCGCATCCAGCGCAGGATTCCCTTTTCCGATTGCGCTTCCGGCGGCAGTTTTTTCAATTCCAGGAACTGTAATTCCAGGAGATCCGAATAGCGTTCTTTTGTCCCGTCATCGTAAAGATGGATGGTGTGATAGTACAGGTCATCGTCAAACCAGGAAAAATCCAGGATGCTGACGTGGATACATTTTCTGAGTTTTTCGTAGGAATCCCCTTTTTTCAACTGACCGGAAAACATTTTGCTCAGATAGAACAGAATTCTGGAGTCCCAATACTCGAAGAACTGTACCTGCATTTCCAGGTTCAGGTGCCGCCCATCCCGCATCCGGACATGGACATCCAAAATTCCCAGTTTTTCTTCGGGATAATCACGGGGGAGTTCCGTTGGGACGATTTCAGTATCTTGAATTTCGTCAGGGGAAAGATCCAGTAAAGCGGCGATAAACCCTGTCCTCACTTTGGGATTCATCATCAGTTCCTTAAAACAGAAATCTACAGTGGGCAGCATAATAAAGTTTTCATCAGGTTTCTTCATGCGTTTTCTCCTTTCTGTGTGCAGAAACGGATCATGGAACCGTCCCGGCAGACTGTCGGACACACAGAAAAGAGCACGACTGTATAGTAGTATTTTATCATAAACTTTACCGTAACAAAAGCTGTTTTCCGTATGCTCTGCAAATTTGTTTGAAGTATTGGGTTGTTTCGGCGATATGCCGTTGAATAATGGAAAGAACGAATGTTCTTTCGAGTGTGAATGAAGTATAACATAATTTATCCTTGTTTTCCAGAAAAAAATGCCGTGCTGGCTTTTTATATTTCTCTGGCAAGAGGGTTGGATGTGGATAAGCCAAGAAATCTTGCCAAATCAGTGACCGTAGAATGATTTATCTTGCACTTATCGTAAATACATGATAATATTACATGGAAAAATTGCTGTGATCTCTGTATGAACGGCAATAAAGAATTTCTGAGAAACAAGTCAAGGAGGCGCACCATGGGCTGGAAAGCAATCTGTCTTATGATCAAAAAAGGCAACATTTTTGCATTTCAGGCTATCAGTGCGCCCATTTTTAGGTAAAATCAGAGGAATCTGCGGTTTTATTTTCTGGAATTCAAATCTTTTCCATTCCATTCTGAGATTCTGAAAATGGGCATCATTCAAGATTCAATCAATTACAAAGAAGGATGATGCAAAAATGAATATCAAAAAACAAATCCGTACGTTATATATTTATGAAATGATCAGCGGCCTCCAGATCGTGGATCTGGTCTGGGTTCTTTTCCTGATCCAGAGGGGATTTTCTCTGGCGGAGGCAGGAATTGCAGAAGGTGTGTTCCATGTGGTGAGTATGTGCTGTGAGATTCCAAGCGGTATGCTCTCGGACCTGATCGGGAGAAAGAAGACGCTGGCGGCAGCAGGGATCGTTTCCGCGTTGTCGGCATTCTGTATGATCGCGACAGATTTTTTCCTGATGATCCTGCTGGCGATGGGTCTGAATGCGCTCAGTTACAATCTGGTTTCCGGGACAAGAGAAGCGCTGACTTATGACAGTCTGCTGGAAGCAGGAGCGGAGGATCAGTACCTGAAAGTATCCTCCCGTCAGGAATCTATTTATCAGGGGTTGTATGCGGTTACAGGACTGATCAGTGTGATCACGGTCAGCCTTGGTTACCGGCTGGCATATCTGCTGGCTGTGGGACAGGGGCTTTTATGTACCGTGGTTGCTTTGCAGCTGAAGGAAGCGGGAATCCGGAGCAGAAAAAAGCATTCTCAGATAACATTTCGAACCATGGGAGGGGAGCTGCTGCGTCATTTCCGGCGGAGTGCCCGTTTTCTGATGGAACATCCGAAGATCCGGGAGCGGATGGTGGTGTCCGGAGGAATCAGCGCGGGCTGCTATCTGGTATCTATGATTTTGCAGGAACACCTGGCAGCGATCGGACTGAACGAGCGATTGATCGGCATTCCGCTGTTTTTTATCTCTCTGTTCAGTGTGGCAGGAGCCGTTCTGGGAGAGCGCACCAGGAATCTGCGTACCAGGACAGTGGTAATGACAGGAGGATGTCTGGCAGGGATCGCTGTGATCTTCAGTGGCGGAAACCATCTGCTGCCGGTTATCGTTGCTGCTGGTGCTGCCAACTGTATGAATGAAATGACAGCGCTTCGTCTGGAGAATGAAAATCAGAGAGAAGCCGCCAGCGAGATACGGGCTACGATCATTTCTGTGGGAAGTATGATGTACAGTGTCTGGATGGCGGTTCTGAGCCCGGTGTGCGGAGCGGCGGCAAATGCGTTTTCCGTTCCGGCGGCATTTTTCGGACTGGGTATTCTGATGATTGTTCTGACCTGCATTTATTCAGTAAGAGAAAAGTAAGAAGCAGGGCAAGAAAAGCAGGAAGAAAAACAGAACAGAAATAAAAAGGGGGCTGCGTGAAATTTTGCCTGTTTCACGCAGCCCTAACTCTAATACTCAGCGCAGCCTGTTGCTTACATATATTTCTGAATGATCCGGTTCATGGTATCCCACTTTTTCTCCATATTCTCCACCAGCTTGAACTGTGTCCGGCAGCGGTCGAGATTATGGTTTTCCCGGTGAATCTTGAAATAGTGATCGCCCTCCAGATAATCGGTGAGAAAGCGCATTCCGCATTCAAAAGTCATAACCTTGGCGCCGACGGGCATCAGGAGGATCTCCTGTTCCGTGAGCTGTCCGGCACATCCCTCGAGAAAGCCTTTGACATACATTTCATAGAGGTTCATATCACAGAAGACTTTGTTCAGATCCGGCTCGTCTTCATCGGCGGTGCTTGCGCCGAAACGGATGGAGTCGCCGAAATCATTCATCGCAAGTCCCGGCATGACGGTATCCAGATCGATGACACAGATTCCTTTGCGGGTCTTGTTGTCGATCATGATATTGTTCAGCTTTGTGTCGTTGTGGGTGACACGCAGAGGGATTTCTTTTTTGGCAAGCAGTTTGTTAAAGATGCCGGCAAGTTCCTCGTGGGCAAGGACGAATTCAACATCTCTCTGTACAGAGGCGGCACGGCGGCAGACATCCTGCTCTACAGCTTTTTTGAAGACTTGGAACCGTGCCTCTGTGTCGTGAAATCCGGGAATCGTCTCGTGAAGGGTCTCTGCAGGATAGTCGGCAAGAAGACGCTGGAAGTTTCCGAATGCCAGCGCGCTTTCATAGAAATCTTCTGGACGCTCCACGCGGTCAAAGCTGGTTGCGTCTGTGATAAAGCGGTAGGCTCTCCAGTATTCTCCGGTGGAGTCCACATAATAAGGCTTCTGATCCAGGGCAGGGATGACGTTCAGCGTCTCGCGTTCCGGATCGCCGCCCCGTTCCATGATCTTTTTCCGAAGGTGAGAGGTTACGCCCAGGATGTTTTCCATGACCTCCACAGGTTTCGTGAAGACCGAGCGGTTCATTTTCTGAAGAATAATTTTTACGATCCCCATCTCACCGATTTCATAGACCAGGAGATAGGTGTCGTTGATATGGCCGTTTCCATACGGTTCAGCTTTCACCAGGGCGCCTTCAAACTGAAAATTACGGATGGCTTCCTGAAGCTGCGCGTTCTTTTCCGGTTTCATCGTGAAAAGCTCCTTTCTGGTAACTGTTCAGCCGGATGAACGGTTACCCTTTCTGATTCTTTCAATCCCAGAGATGAACAGGGTAAAATCCGCTGTCCTTCATGGACTGGATCGCCTGAACGACCGTTGGTTTATCCTCGCGGTAGGTGACACCGTACCATTTGTCCTCGGATTCCAGTACGGAGACGGAGGCTTTGTGTTCCTCCAGCAGCGTGGTCACGACGGACGGAAGGAAATACTCGCACTTCAGCGGATTTTCCTCCAGGCCTTTTTTCAGGAATTCCGGGAATCCATTGCGGATCTCTTTCAGGATGCTTTCCGTAAATCCCCACATATTCATGGAGACCAGGGTGTTTTCCGGAAGCGGGATCCAGGTGGCGCCGTCGTCCTCGGTGTAGGCGATTCCGTCCGGACGATGTTCGATCTTTGTCCGTTCGGTAACGGCGGTGAGTTCGTGGGCGTCGTTCAGTGTACATACGCCGCGGGCAACAGAACCGTTTTCTGTGACAGTGTTTTTCAGACGGTAGGCAACCATCGTGTAACGGTAGAGGCTGTCGTCCTGGTGGGTGGTCAGATACTGATAAATGACTTCAAACGCATGGCGTCCATAGTAATCGTCAGCATTGATGACTGCGAACGGGCCATGGACGATGTCCCGGACGGCGAGGACCGCATGGGCGGTTCCCCAGGGCTTGACACGTCCTTCCGGAACTTCAAATCCTTCCGGAAGATCGTTCAGTTCCTGAAAGGCGTAAGCAATCTCCATATGTCCGGCAATACGGTCGCCGATCTTTTCACGGAAGATCTGTTCGTTTTCTTTCTTGATGATAAATACGACCTTCTCAAAGCCTGCCTGTTTTGCGTCGTAAATGGAGAAGTCGATGATCATATGCCCTTCGGCATCGATAGGGTCGATCTGTTTCAGGCCGCCGTATCTGCTTCCCATTCCGGCTGCCATGATCACTAATACTGGTTTTTCCATAATTTCCCGGTCCTTTCTCAGATTTCATACCAGATAATCTCGTTTGGCTGCATGGTTTTTTCAAAACTGCTGCCGTCTCCACGGTAGATGGTGGTTTCCTGTACATCGTCGGTATTGTTTACCACGCAGTATTTTCCGTTTTCCGGATAAGCGTGTACGTCAACATTGTAATTGGTGCTGAACCAGCGGAGCAGTGCCTCCTCATCGGAAGAGCTCCAGAGGATCGCGCGGTGGAGGATCCTGCTGTTTTCAAAGCTGTACGGAAGTCCGCTGATATAAACGGCGCGGCCTTTTCCGAAAGTGTTGACCGCCATCTGCACTTCTTTGTCTCTCTGGACGAGGATCTCGGCATGTTCCAGTGCGTAGATGTTCTTTTTTCCCTCTCCAAAGTCAACGTCACCGGTCACATCCTCAAGGATAAAGTGAGAGTGTTCCTCCCAGTTGTACTTGTCATAGCCGAGCGTAAAGCCGTGTTCTTCCTCCACGCCGAAGACATTGGCAAGCTGGAAGAAATGTCCCTGGTACTGGTGGCCGGAAGGCTCTCCCACGCCGATGATTCCGCCGCCTTCGTAGACGAATCTGCGGATCATTTCCTGGATCTGCGGGTGGATCCACCATTCTCCGCCTGTATGTGCCGTATCTGCATCTCCCACGTTGATGATCACGTCGATATCTTTCAGGATGTCCGGGTTGTCCAGAAGATCCTGGAAACTGAGGAAGACCACGTCGAACGGTGCGCCGGAAAGCGCTTCGATCACTCCCGCATAGGAGTAGTTCTGTTTCTGATACAGTGCGTGATGGACCATATGGCAGCCCCAGGCGCGCATTTTGCCCCAGCAGTTCAGGACCGCAACTTTCTTGAAGCAGTAAGGAACGGTGCCCTTGACGTTCTGGTAAAGTTCACGGAATTCATTGCAGACCTGCTCCACATAGTCCAGGAAGTCCGGGAACTGCATCGCCAGCTTCAGATAGCCGCCGTAGCCGATACGGTCGATGGGTTTGCGCAGGATGGCTCTGCGGGCGGTCACCCAGTTGTATTTTGCCTCTTTGACCGGATCTCCGCCTTCGCAGAAGACATCCGGGAAGAAATACGGGAGCAGGCGGCCTTCGGTATATTTGACGCCCGGGATATCGCTGATCAGACGCAGCGTGGATCCGTTTCCGACGCTGCCGACTACCGCATCCAGGCCGAGAGTCTGGAATTCTTCCATAAATGGTTCGGTGCCGATCCAGTGGTCGCCCAGGAACATCATGGCTTCTTTTCCGTATTCGTGGGTGATGTCCACCATCTCACGGACGATCTTTGCCACTTCACGGCGCTGGAATGCCTGGAAGTCCTGGTATTCTTTGCTGGGGATCCGGTACTGGTTGTTGTAATAACCCTGGTCGATGATGTATTCCGGGCGGAACGGGTATCCCACTTCCTCCTCAAACTGCTGGAGGATGTATGGGCTGACCGATGCGGAATAGCCATACCAGTCCACATATTTTTCCCGTGCCAGTTCATCGAAGACGAGGGTGAACTGATGGAAGAAAGTCGTGAAGCGGAGGACATTGACATAAGGATGTTCCTCAATGAATTTCCTCAGGCGCTTCATCGTGAATGCATGGGTTTTCGGCTGGCGTACATCGAAGGTGATCTGATGCTCCACGCCTTTCCAGGAATTGGTCACCGCATTGTACATATGTACCGGATCCCACATGATATAAGCCAGGAAACTCACGGTATATTCGTGAAACGGAACGGTTTCGATGGTAACGTCTCCGGTTTCTTCGCAATAGCTCCAGTGCGTCGGGGAGACAACCTTTCCCGTTGTCCGGTCAACGACTTCCCACCAGCGTTTGATATCATCGCGGGTGTTTGGCGTGAGCATATCCGGGTACAGTCCTTTCATCAGGTGGATCGAAAGGCTGGTTCCGCTGGCGGTGTAAAACGGGGTCATCAGATACATCTGCTGGATCTCGTCAGGATTTTGTCTTGCCCAGTCGTTATCTTTTCGCGTGGTGTAGTAGGTGGAATAGATTTTCGCGTCCACATCCCGCAGTTCCTGAGGGAAATCCGTTCCGTCGCAGTCGCGCAGGGCGTCTGCGCCCCAGCGTTCCATCAGTTCCAGAGTGCCGGAAACTACGTCCACGTCGGTAGGGATGGTTACAAGTCCTTTGCTTTTGTTCATGACAGAGGCTCCTTTCTTTTTTTTGCCTGTCTTGCGGATCTCGTTCCGCAGTTCGTGTTTCTATGCTTTCAGTATAGAATGTGCGGAGAAAGAAGGCAACCGTAGTTCTTGTTGAGTTTTTTAGTAATCTTGCTTTTCTTGATATTGCGTCACAGAAGATTTTGTGCGACAATCGGGACAGGAGGTGTGTTATGGGGAATATTCGATATGCGGTGCCGCCGGACACCGATTTTATGATGGAGTATCGGCTGCTGTATGCGACACATTCAAAATATGAAAAAGACTGGAACAGTTACCCTCACGCGCATTATTTCGCGGAGCTTTTCTTTGTGGCGGACGGAGAGGGAACGTTCTGCGTGGAAGAGGAGACATTTCCGATCAGGAAAAATGACCTGATCGTGGTCAATCCAAACATTGTCCATACAGAATACTCCAGCAGAGAACATCCGCTGGAGTATATTGTGCTCGGTGTGGAGCGGCTTTGTTTTCGGCTGGAGGATCACCGCCAGTATCTGGTGTTTCACAACCGGGAGTCCGGGGGAGATAATGGAGATATTTCCTTTTATTTCCGGACGATCCAGGAGGAAATGAGTAAAGAACAGGAGAAGTATGCCCAGGTCTGCCAGTATCTTCTGGGCGCGCTGATCATCCGGCTGATGCGCAGGACCAGGGAAAAAGCAGAACTTCTGCCGACCGAGCGGGTGAGCCGCGAATGCAGCAGAGCCCGTCGGTTTATAGATTTTAATTACCAGGATGAGATTACGCTGGAGTCATTGGCAGCCATTGCAGGGCTGAACAAATACTATTTCGCCCATGCGTTCACAAAATACTATGGCCAGTCCCCGATGAGTTACCTGAACCAGAAAAGGATCACCACCAGTCAGGAACTCCTTGTCTCCACGGATATGACGGTGGCGGCGATTGCCTCTCAGTGCGGGTTCTCTTCCCAGAGCTATTTTTCCCAGAGTTTCAAAAAATCCTGCGGCCAGACGCCGGCGGAATACCGGAAAAAACATATGAAATAATCTTTTACTGAAGATTCAGTTTTTTGTCCATAATATATCGGTTGATGAAATAGAAGACAACCGCAAGAGCCAGTTCCATAAAGGCATTCAGAAGAAGAACCAGAGGAAATGACCCAGCCAGATCATTGCTGATGATTCCGGTGATAAAGGTAGTGCCGGAAGTTATCACCTGCAGCACCATGTTCAGTCCGAAGTAAATTAAAACTGCTGCAAGGATTTTGTGGGAAGAAAACAGGCTTCCCAGGCTGATGCAGAAGTAGATGGCCATAATGGAATATACAATTCCCGCAAGACCGATGCCGGTCAGAAAAAGGGACATCATCGGAAGACCGGAGAAGCCCAGTTCCAATGCAACTTCCGTGAAAGCCCTATTTATTGCTTGCATGACAATATCCATGGTCATGTTGGTTTCTGCAAGTCCTTCCGAAATCAGAGGAGCCATCAGCAGAGCCAGAGATCCGAAGATACAAAGGATGTTGACCAGTCCCCAGAAAAGGAAAATCAGGAATCTTGACAGGATCTTTTGGTCGCTGGTGACCGGAAGCGTGTTGGTCAGGTAGCCTTCGTCGGTAAAAATACTTTTGTAGTAGCGCCCTGCCATCAGAACGTAGGTTACGATGGAAGAGGCGACCAGAATGACGATATAGGCGAACATGTAAAGAACAACTACAAGATCCGGGATCCTCATATTGTGAAGGGTTCCGAGAATGCCAAGGCTTCCCAGAAGCCCAAGGGCAAGCGCCGCGCCGTTGATTCCCGCCATTCCCTTCCAGCTGGCTTTCCATTCATGTTTCAGACATTTTTTCAGCATTTGAACACCTCCCTGAATAATGCGTCAACGCTGGTTCCTTCCGTCAGGCGGATCTCATCGACGGAAGACTGCAGCTTCAGCTGGCCGTCTTTCAGGAAAAGAACCTCATCCAGTATGTTTTCGATATCTGAGATCAGATGCGTGGAGATCAGGATGGTCGCGTTTTCATCATAGTTGTTTAAGATTGTTGAAAGAATGTAATCTCTGGCTGCCGGGTCCACGCCTGCGATCGGCTCATCCAGACAGTAAAGCTGTGCCCGTCGGCTCATAGTGAGGATCAGCTGGACTTTTTCTTTGGTACCCTTTGACATGGTGCGCAGCCGGTCGGACGGGCGGATATGCAGGGATTCCAGCATTCCGTCGGCGCGGGAGCGGTCAAAGTCTGCGTAAAAGTCTGCGTAGTATTCCAGAAGGTCGCAGACCTTCATCCAGTTGCCAAGGTACATGCGGTCCGGCAGATAGGAAACGATGGTTTTTGTTTCGACACCGGGTTTGAAGCCGTCGATCAGGACTTCGCCTTCGGTAGGGACCAGCAGCCCGTTGATCAGTTTGAGCAGTGTGGTCTTTCCGCTGCCGTTGGGTCCGAGAAGTCCCACGATCCTGCCGCGTTCCAGTGTCAGGTTCAGATGGTCAAGCGCCGGTTTGTTTCCGAAATTTTTCGTCAGTTCCCGGCAGATCAGTAATTCACTCATATACAGCCTCCTCCTTCATAATTGTCTGGATCAACTGGAATATTTCCGTGTCGTCCAGTCCGATCTGTCTCATTTTATGGATAAACTCACGTACCTGCATGGTAGCAAGTGTGGTTTTCATCCGCTGGATCAGTTCCGTATCTTCTGTGATAAAGCGTCCGCTGGTCCTCTGTGTGTAGAGCAGCCCGCTCTGTTCCAGCTCGGAAAGAGCTTTCTGCATCGTGTTGGGATTGACCGCCGCTTCGGAAGCCAGATCCCGCACAGAAGGCAGCTTTTCCCCAGGTTTATAATGTCCGGTGATGATATCCAGCTGTACCCGTTCTATGATCTGTGCGTAAATCGGTCTTCCTGAATCCAGTGCCCACGCCATATGCATTCTCCTTTCTGTTGTATGAATGTATTAATCATCTAATACAATAATACGACCATGTAACAAAAATGTCAAGATATCTAAACGAAAAATTTTTGAATCCTGAGGGAAAAGTGTGGTACACTATTCAGGTGAGGAGAATTTATACATGGCAGCCTCTTTGTTGACGGAATGGCTGTGATGTTAGGAAGGAGCGCGCAGATGCGGGAAATAAAGAAAAGAGAAGAGGCAGATCCAAAAGACTGCTGGAAGATGGAAGATATGTTTCCCAGTGATGAAGCCTGGGAAGCGTCTTTTTTGAAACTGAAAGAAGAGGCGGAAGATTTCCGCAGCAGGAAGGGAACCTTTGCCGCCGGTCCCCGGGAGTTTTATCAGGCGCTGCAGAAGCAGGATGAGATCCAGCTGATGATCGAGCGGGTGGTTGTCTATGCCAGCCAGAGATATCATCAGGATATGGGAAACCGCCGGTATCAGGAGATGGCGGGAAGGGCGCAGACGGCAGCGGCACAGGCGGCGGACGCCCTTTCCTTTGTCAGCCCGGAGATCCTGGAAATGGGAGAGGAGAAGATTGAAACGTTTATGAAGCAGCTGCCGGAGTTGGAACACTACCGCCGGATGCTGGAAGAGGAGCTGAGAGTCCGCGAACATGTGCTTTCTCCGGAACTGGAGACTGTGATGGCGAAAACACAGGAGATGGCGGATGGTCCGCAGCAGATTTTTATGGCATTCAATAACGCCGACGCAAAATTCGGTACCGTTACGGACGCGGATGGAAAGGAAGTTCCGCTGACTGCCGGTTCCTACGGGGTTCTGATGGAAAGCAAAGACCGGAGTGTCAGAAAGGAAGCGTTCCGGAAACTGTACCGTGTCTATGAAGACCATAAAAACATGCTTTCCGCCACGTTTTCGGCAAATCTCAAGCAGGCACAGTTTTACGCCGGGATGCGCCATTACGGATCCGCTCTGGAAGCGGCGCTGGATGGAGGGAATATCCCGGTATCTGTCTACGACAACCTGATCGCTGCGGTACATGAAAAATTGCCGGCGATGTATCAGTATATGGAGCTTCGGAAAAAACTTCTGCATCTGGAGGATCTTCATTTATATGACGTTTATGTTCCGCTTGTGGAACGTCCGGAAAAGGAGATACCGTTTGAGGAAGCGAAAAAGATTGTAAAGGAAGGACTTTCCGTGCTTGGCGAGGATTATGTCCGACTGCTGGAGGAAGGCTTTGACAACGGCTGGATCGATGTATATGAAAACCAGGGAAAACGCAGCGGCGCGTATTCCTGGGGCGCTTACGGAACCCATCCGTATGTCCTGCTGAATTACAATGGAAACCTGAACGCGGTCTTTACGCTGGCGCATGAGATGGGCCACGCGATCCACAGCTATTATTCTGATGCGGCTCAGCCGTTTACTTACGCAGGGTACCGGATTTTTGTGGCGGAAGTGGCATCTACCTGCAACGAGGCGCTGCTGATCCACTATCTGCTGGAACATGCCAAAGATGACGGGGAGAAGGCGTATCTGATCAACTATTTCCTGGATCAGTTTAAATCCACCCTTTACCGCCAGACCATGTTCGCTGAATTTGAAAAACTGGCCCATGAAGAGATGGCGGCGAAAGGCAGCCTGAGCGCCGAGGGACTTTGCGAAATGTATTATGAACTGAACCGGAAATATTTCGGGCCGGGCGTGGAAGTAGACCCGGAGATCGCGATGGAATGGGCAAGGATCCCGCATTTCTATACGCCGTTCTATGTTTATCAGTATGCGACGGGATTTTCCGCGGCAATCGCCATCAGCCGGAAAATCCTCAATGGAGAGCCGGGAATTCTGGAGAAATACAAGAGATTTCTCAGCGGGGGAAGTTCCATGGATCCCATCGATCTGCTGAAAATCTGCGGCGTGGACATGACGGCGCAGGAACCGGTCAGAGATGCACTGGAGGTGTTTGAAGCCTATCTTACTGAACTGGAGCGCATATCATAGGCGCGGCAAGATATACAAAAAAGAGGAAAATTATCTGTGAAACTTTTATGAAAAATAAAAGTTTTCCCTTGAAAAAGAACAGATATCTGTTACAATAATGTTACAGAGTATTTAAATTAGGGTGAGAGTATGAATTTATATGAGGCTATTTTTGTAAGAAAATCTGTGAGAAGTTATTCGATGGAGACGCTGCCGCCTCAGATCCTGGACAAGATCTGGGAGCATTACCAGGAAACACCGGGATTGTTTTCCGGAATTTCCACGGATATGGCGATCCTGGACAATCGAAAGGGACAGGAGCGGATGCTCAGTCTGTTCAGCGTCAAAGCGCCGTATTATCTCGCATTTTATTCGGAGGAATCAGAACGTTATCTGATGAACGCAGGCTATCTGATGGAGCAGATGGTTCTCTATCTGTGCAGCATAGGGCTTGGAACCTGCTTTATCGGAAGCAGCAAGGTAAGAAAAGGGGAAACAGAGAAAAACGGAAAGCGTCTGGTGGGGCTGATTGCTTTTGGGAAGAGCAGAGGATCCCATACCAGAAAACAGTCTGAGGCAAAGCGCCTGCCATTGGATGAACTGTGTGTTTTTAAAGAGGTGCCGCGTCAGTGGATGAACCAGATCCTGGAGGCGGCGCGCCTTGCGCCGTCCACCCTCAACAGTCAGCCGTGGCGGTTTGTGGTGTACGATAACCGCATCCATATTTTTTCCAAGAAATACAGTGTGGAGAAACTGAAAAAATGGGATGAAGTCAATTTCGGGATCATGTTTGCCAATATGATGGTCGTGGCAGAGGAACTTTGGCTGGATGTGGATCTGATCCGTCTGGGAGATATTTCGCAGAAAAACTTTCCGAACAATCAGTATGTGCTGAGCGCGATCCTGAAAGCGTGAGAAAGGAAAAGTTGAGTATGGTGGTCCGGATTAGCTCCGGGATCGACAGTAAAAAGTCAGGAAAATCAGTTTTTCGAAAAAATTCGAAAAACTTTTAAAAAACCTGTTGACAAAAAAAAGGTTTTATTGTATATTATGTCTTGTCAGTTGCAGAGATGCAAAACAAAGACAAATATACAATATGCGCGAGTGGCTCAGGGGTGGAGTACAACCTTGCCAAGGTTGGGGTCGCGGGTTCGAATCCCGTCTCGCGCTTGAAGAGAAAGCTGTTCAGTTGATTTGAACAGCTTTTTTTGTGCTCCGCTATTGGCGGAGCTGCTTTCGATATTCTCCCGGCGTACAGCCGCAGAACTTTTTGAAGATTCGGCTGAAATGGCAGAGATTCTGAAAGCCGGACGCGTAGGCGGCCTGTTGGATGGTCACCGCGTCGTTGGTCAGAAGATAGCGGGCTTTCTGGAGCCTTGCCTGGATCAGATCGTCTTTTGGCGTGCTGTGGAAGTACAGGGAATAATATTTGTAAAACTGGCTTTTTCCTATATTTAAAGTATCGCATAATTTATCCAGATTCCACTCCTGGCTGCAGTTCTGCAGCATGTTTGTGCGAAGGGACAGGAGATCGGGATAGATATTCTGGCGGATGACGGAAGATTCGGACTGCTGCTGACTGCGGTGCAGTGTGATCAGCAGCTGCCGGATGTACGAATCCGCCATTTCTTCGTGATGCTCCAGCCCACGGATAAATTCATGGTAGATGCTTTTCAGGATCCAGTGGATATCCTCCGTGTTTTCCGGATAAAAAATGCAGTTTTCGGGAATCTGGTATGTTTGTACGGCTTCCGCCGGGGCAAAAAAATGAACATAACTGTTGAAAAACTCCCGCTCCGCCTGATAATACTGAGGATAGCCCGGAGCATATAAAATACAGGCACCCGGCTGGGCTTTTTCCGCAGGGCGGTCCGGAAAAGTAAAAATCATCGGAGAAAGCACCAGAAGAAAAAGATAACTGGAGGAGCCGGAAGGACGGTCAATAATATCATAATGTGGATTATGGGTATGATACCCGCAGTATTCAACGGTAAACATAAAAACGCTCCATCTGTACGAAATTTCCTGCATAGGATAACGGCAGGATCACAACCAATATAGCACAGAACAGACCGGAAGAAAAGTCAATAAGAGAAGAAGTTAGGCAATTTTCATCCCATCGGAAAGTGTTATAATAAGAACATCATTGGCAACCGTTTACTGACAAAACGTTTGCCATCGTTGAAAAGTTATGGATCAAGGAGTGTAAGGCAGATGAAAAAAGCAGAACTTTGTATTGACAGACATTATCTGATTGGAGAGGTGGACAAGCGGATCTACGGTTCTTTTATTGAGCATCTCGGACGTGCGGTGTATGAGGGAATCTATCAGCCGGGCAGCCCTTTTGCGGATGAGCAGGGACTGAGAAAAGATGTGATCGATCTGATCCGGCGGCTGAATGTGCCGGTGGTACGTTATCCCGGCGGAAATTTTGTTTCCGGTTATCACTGGGAAGACGGCGTGGGACCGAAGGAGGAGCGTCCGGAGAAGATTGAACTGGCGTGGAACGTGATCGAGACGAATCAGTTTGGGCTGAATGAATTTATGGACTGGACGAAGAAAGCGGATACTTCCGCGATGATGGCGGTCAATCTCGGGACAAGAGGACCGGAGGACGCAAAAAATCTTGTGGAGTACTGTAATTTAAAGGGCGGAAGCTATTACAGCGACCTGCGGAGAAAGCATGGCTATGAGCAGCCGCACGATATCAAATTATGGTGTCTGGGCAACGAGATGGACGGTCCATGGCAGATGGGACATAAAACGGCGGAAGAGTATGGAAGGATTGCGGCGGAAGCAGGACGGATCATGAAGATGGTGGATCCGGACATTGAGCTGGTGGCATGTGGAAGCGCTTCTCACGCAATGACGACCTTTGGAACCTGGGAGGATACCGTTCTGTCCGAGAGTTACGATCAGGTAGACTATCTGTCCCTGCATCAGTATTACGGAAATCAGGAAGACAATACGGCGGAATTCCTGGCAAATACGGTGGATATGGATCAGTTTATCAGTGAAGTCCTGTCCATCTGCGATGCGGTAAAGGCAAAAAAACGGAAGAAAAAAACGATCAACCTGTCCTTTGATGAGTGGAACGTGTGGTATCACTCCAACGAACAGGATAAAAAGCTGGAGCGTTGGTGCAAGGCACCGCATCAGCTGGAAGATGTTTATAATTTTGAGGATGCGCTTCTGGTTGCCGGAATGATGATCACCATGCTCCGCCATGCGGACCGTGTAAAGATTGCATGCCTGGCGCAGTTGGTCAACGTTATTGCGCCGATCATGACTTCGGATACCGGGGCATGGATGCAGACCATTTACCATCCGTTTGCGCTGATCAGCAATTACGGAAGGGGAACGGTTCTGAATACATTGGTACATGTGCCTGTGTATGAGAGCAGACATGGGGATGCGCCTTATCTGGATGCTGTGTGCGTTATGAATGAAGAGACGGAGACACTGACAATCTTTGCGGTAAACAAAGATCTGGAAGATTTCATGGAACTTACCTGCGACCTGCGGCAGTTTGAGGGGTATCAGGTGAAAGAACATATCATGCTGGCTCACTAGGATGTAAAAGCGGTCAATACCGAAGAACATCCGGACAATGTCGCTCCGGTGAAAGTGGAAAATGAAAAGCTGGACGGAGGAATCCTGAAAGCGGTTCTTAAGGATAAGAGTTTCCATGTGATCCGTCTGGAACGTGCATGAGGAACGTCTGCAGACGAAAAAATAATTCCGAATATATGATGGAAATATTTGAAAAATATTCTGAAAAACTGAAAAAAGCATAAATAAGTTTACTGTCGGCACCGGCAGGGGAACATTTCAGAGAAATACATTTGAAAAATGCCCCTGCCTGAGGGTGCCGGCAGATTTTTTTTGTGAAAATTGGGTAAAATCAAAAAAGAGGGAGGAAAAAGGATAAAAAAATTAGGGCGCATAAAAAAATTGTGCGTATGACTTATACAAAATACACGAAAAAGATTTGTGTATTTTGTGGAATCTGCGAAAGTGATTGCAAAACCATTGTGGAACGTGTATAGTATATTACGTTGTGTTCAACAATATGCCAAAAAAGCTAAAAGAAGAGAGGAATGAAAGCATGAGTGTACAAAACAACAATGTGAAGCCATTCGGTATGAGAGATAAGATTGGCTACATGTTTGGTGACCTGGGAAATGACTTCACGTTCACATTTGCCAGTTCCTACCTTATGGTGTTCTACACCAACGTACTGGGAATTCCGGCGTCCATGGTCGGTATTCTGTTCCTGGTAGCAAGATTTATCGATGCATTTACCGATATCGGTATGGGTGTCCTGATTGACCGGGTAAAACCAGCAAAAGACGGAAAATTCAAACCGTGGATCCGCAGAATGTGTGGATTTGTTGCAATTGCAGCCTTCCTGATGTATCAGTCGGGCATGGCAAACGCCCCGATGTGGTTAAGAATCGTGTATATGTTTGCTACCTATATTCTGTGGGGATCTTTCGCTTACACATCCATCAATATCCCGTATGGTTCCATGGCGTCTGCAATCACAAGCAATCCGGCGCAGCGAGCAGAACTGTCTACCTTCCGTTCCATGGGAGCAAGCTTTGCAGGTGTAGCGATCGGTATCATTGTACCGCAGGTAATTTATCATGAAGTAGACGGACAGCAGGTGGCAAGCGGAACTGCATTTACCATTGCGGCGGCAGTATTTTCCGTTCTGGCGATCATCAGCTATATTCTCTGCTACAAAATGACTACCGAGCGTGTGAAAATTGAGAAAGATCCAAATGAAAAAGCACCAACAGCAGCAGAGAGCGTAAAAGCGTTGGTGAGCAGCCGTGCGCTTTTGGCATTGATCGCGGCAGCAATCGTTTTACTTCTGAGCACAATGCTTGGACAGAGCATGAATCAGTACCTGTACATCAACTGGTTCAATGACAGAAACGCACTGTCAGTCGCAGGTATGATCGCACTTCCGATTGTCCTGATCATGGCGGTAGTCGTTGGAAGAATTACAGCCAGATTCGGAAAGAAAGAGGCGGGTACAGTCGGAATGTTGGTATCCGGTTTGATTTACATTCTGCTTGGCTTCCTGAAAATTCAGAATGCATATCTGTACCTGGTGATCGTATTCTTCGGAATGCTTGGCATGTACTATTTTAATATGGTAATCTGGTCTTATATCACCGACGTTATCGATGATATGGAAGTGAAGAGCGGACACCGTGAAGACGGAACTGTGTACGGAGTTTACTCTTTTGCACGTAAGATCGGACAGGCGCTTGCCGGTGGTCTGAGTGGATTTGCCCTTGAGGCGATTGGGTTTGTATCCGGAGCGTCTGTTCAGGCACCGGAAGTCAATGAGGCAATCTACAGCCTTGCAAACTTTGGACCTGGCGTAATGTATGTTATTGTAGCGCTGCTTCTGCTGTTTGCATATCCGTTGTCCAAGAGTGTAGTGATCAAGAACGGTGAGATTCTGGAGAAACGTCGTCAGGAGCGTCTTTCTAAAGAAAACAAATAAGTAAAAACTTTTTTCTGACAGATAAAAAGATCCGCAGACCTGCATGGCATTACCGCTTTGCAGATCCCCGGATCTTTTTGTGTAAAATCGTTGACTGAAATATTTTACTGTGCTATGCTGGTCTATAGCATTCTTTTAAGCGAAAAAAAGAAAGTACAGGAAACATTTTGCTGCCGAGGACGCTGCGGCAGAGTGTGGAAGCAATTCCGGTTTCCGAAAGAGGAGTTAGGGAGGAAAGAGTATGGAAAAGAATCGTGGCAGTTTTACCGGGAGGCTGGGATTTGTCCTGGCGGCGGCCGGGAGTGCGGTCGGACTTGGGAATCTCTGGAGATTTCCTCCGCTGGCGGCACAGTATGGCGGCGGCATTTTTATTCTGGTGTACATCGTTCTGGCGCTGACCTTTGGTTTTGCACTGATGACAACGGAGATTGCCATTGGACGAAAGACGGGCAGCAGTCCTGTGATGGCATATCAGAAACTGTGTAAGAAATTTAAGTTTCTGGGATATCTTGCGGCATTGGTACCTGTGGTCATTCTGCCTTATTACTGTGTGATCGGCGGATGGGTACTGAAGTATATGGCCGTTTATATTCAGGGATTCACTCAGGAAGCAGCCAGTGATGGTTTTTTCGGAGCCTTTACCGGAGATACAGTGTCTCCGCTGATCTTTTTTGTGATTTATCTGGCTGCTACGTGGCTGATCGTTATGGGCGGTGTAGAGAAGGGAATCGAAAAGCTCAGCCGTTTTCTGATGCCGCTTCTGGTTTTGCTGAGTATTGGAATTGCCATCTATATTTTGACACTGCCGGGGGCGCTGGAAGGAGCAAAATATTATCTGCTTCCCGATTTTTCAAAATTCTCGTTTAAGACCATCTGCGCGGCAATGGGCCAGATGTTTTTTTCCATGAGTCTTGCTATGGGTATCATGGTTACTTATGGATCTTATACGAAACCGGATGTCAGCCTGACAAAATCCGTCAATCAGATTGAGATTTTTGATACGGTTGTGGCTCTGTTGGCAGGACTGATGGTGGTGCCGTCGGTTTATGTCTTCAGCGGCGAGGAGGCAATGTCTTCCAGCGGTCCCGGATTGATGTTTGTGACGCTGCCAAAGGTTTTTGGTGATATGGCAGGTGGAAGAGTGATTGGTTTCATGTTTTTCCTGCTGGTATTGTTTGCGGCGCTGACCAGTTCGGTGTCAGTGATGGAGGCGATCGTCTCCGTGCTGATGGAGAAATTCGGAATCGGCAGGAAAGCAGCGTGTACTGGAACTTTGATTTTCGCGTTGCTGGCGGGAATTCCGGTTTCTCTGGGAAATGGTATCTGGTCCGGTATTAAGATTCTGGGAATGGATCTGCTCACATTTTTCGATTATCTCAGCAACAGCGTGATGATGCCGCTGGTTGCACTGTTCACTTGCATTATGGTGGGATGGTTCATCGGCACAAAGACGATCACCGACGAGGTGACGAGAAACGGCGAGAAATTCGGAAGAAAACGCATTTACGAAGTGATGATCAAATATATTGCGCCGGTATTTCTTCTGATCATTTTGATCTCTTACAATCTGTCTCAGTTTGGAATTATTACCTTGTAAATGACAGCGCCTAAAGCCTGTTTTCGGGCTTTGGGCGCTGTTTTGTATAGTTCCGGAAATACCGGGGAAGAATAAAATTGGAAAATAGCCATTGAATTTTTATGTAAAGTATATTAGAATAAAAAATGATATCAATAAATTGAGGACGTGAAGAAACTATGTCAGGAATAAGTAACACACAATATTTTAAAGTAAAAACAGAGCCGGAAGTCCAGGTAAAGGAGGTTCTGAATGTAGTATATAATGCGATGGCTGAGAAGGGTTATAACCCGGTCAACCAGATCGTAGGATATATTATGTCCGGAGATCCGACTTATATCACCAGTTATAAAGGCGCGCGCAGCATGATCATGAAGGTAGAGCGCGATGAGCTTGTGGAAGAGCTTCTGAAAGAGTATATCAAAAACGAATCCTGGAAGAGGAAGTAGTCTGATATGCGGATTATGGGATTGGACTTTGGTTCAAAAACGGTAGGGGTAGCTGTCAGCGATCCTCTTGGTTTGACTGCCCAGGGAGTGGAGATTATCCGAAGAAAATCGGAGAATAAGCTGCGGCAGACATTGGCGAGGATCGAAGAGCTGGCTGCTCAGTATCAGGTGGAGACCATTGTGCTTGGTCTGCCGAAACATATGAATAACGATATCGGAGAGCGGGCCGAAAAATCGCTGGAATTTCAGGAAATGCTGAAAAGAAGGACAGGCCTGCCTGTTGTCATGTGGGATGAACGTCTGACCACCGTGGAGGCGGACAGGACCATGATGGAAACGGGAATACGGAGAGAGAACCGGAAGGAATATGTGGATATGCTTGCGGCTGTATTTATACTGCAGGGATATCTGGATTATCTGGCGATGAAGAAGCAGGAAAAATGAGAACCGCATGCCTGGAAACGGAAGCGGCCGAAAAGGAATATTGTATGGAAAAAATTATATTTACAGCAGAAGACGGAACGAAAGAGGAATTTTACATAGAGGAACAGACCAGGATCAACGGTGTGAATTATCTTCTGGTCTCAGATTCTATGAATGATGAGGCGAACGCCTACATCTTAAAAGAACTCCCATCCGCCCAGAAAGAGGAAAGCGAATATGTGATGGTGGACGACGAGGTTGAGTTTGAAGCCGTATCCGGAGTGTTTTCCCAGATGCTGGACGACGATGTCGAGCTTGAAAAATAAAAATGGCAGCAGACATGACATTCTTTGTGTTCGGAAAAACAGGAAGGGGGAAGCCCTTCCGGACGGAGGTGCTAGTTGAAGAAGGATAATACAAGTAAATTAAAGATCATTCCGCTGGGCGGCCTTGAGCAGATCGGAATGAATATTACTGCCTTCGAGTATGAAGACAGTATTGTTGTCGTGGATTGTGGTCTGTCCTTTCCGGAGGACGACATGCTGGGGATCGACCTGGTAATCCCGGATGTGACCTATCTGAAAAATAACATTGAGAAGGTAAAAGGCTTTGTCATCACCCATGGCCATGAGGACCATATCGGAGCGCTGCCTTATATCCTGAGGGAAGTCAATGTTCCTATTTACGCGACAAAGCTGACCATCGGACTGATTGAAAACAAGCTGAAGGAGCATGGACTGCTCCGGACGACAAAGCGCAAGACGATCCGTCACGGTCAGTCCATCAATCTGGGAGCGTTCCGGATTGAATTTATCAAGACCAATCACAGTATTGCAGACGCGGCAGCGCTTGCAATTTATTCTCCGGCGGGTATTGTCGTCCATACCGGAGACTTTAAAGTGGATTATACGCCGGTATTCGGCGATGCCATCGATCTGCAGAGATTCGCGGAGATCGGGAAGAAGGGTGTGCTGGCGTTGATGTGCGACAGTACCAATGCGGAGCGTCCGGGCTTTACCATGTCCGAACGAACGGTAGGACGTACCATTGACAATCTGTTCGCTGGTCACAGAAACAGCCGTATCATTATCGCTACGTTTGCTTCCAATGTGGACCGCGTGCAGCAGATTATCAACTCGGCATATAAATTCGGCCGCAAGGTCGTTGTGGAAGGCCGCAGTATGGTAAACGTGATTTCTACGGCACAGGAGTTGGGATATCTTCGCATTCCGGAGAATACGCTGATCGATATTGAGCAGATGAAAAATTATCCCGATGAACAGCTGGTTCTGATCACCACAGGAAGCCAGGGAGAGTCCATGGCGGCGCTGTCCAGAATGGCGTCACATCTTCACAAAAAAGTGTCGATCAAACCGGGAGATACGGTTATTTTCAGTTCCAACCCGATTCCGGGCAACGAAAAGGCTGTGTCCAATATTATCAATGACCTGTCCGAACAGGGCGCAGATGTTATTTTTCAGGATGTCCACGTATCCGGACATGCCTGTCAGGAAGAGATCAAACTGATCTATTCTCTTGTGAAACCCAAATATTCCATTCCGGTTCACGGTGAATACCGCCACCTGAAAGCGCATGCGGGAATTGCCGAGAGCCTTGGAATTCCGAAAGAAAATATCTTTTTGATGCATTCCGGAGATGTGTTGTCTTTGGATGGCAATGGAGCAGAACTGGCAGCAGGACAGGCTCCGACGGGAGCGATCATGGTAGACGGTCTGGGCGTCGGTGATGTGGGAAATATTGTTCTGAGAGACCGTCAGCATCTGTCGGAAGACGGTATCATGGTCGTTGTGCTCACATTGGAGAAGCGGAGCAATCAGCTTCTGGCGGGACCGGATATTGTTTCCCGCGGTTTTGTATATGTGCGTGAGTCCGAGGATCTGATGGGCGATGCGCGTGAAGTGGTGGAGGAAGCGCTGGATTCATGCCTGAACCGCCATATTTCCGACTGGGGCAAGATAAAATCGACGATCAAGGATGCTCTTGGAGACTTTGTATGGAAACGTACCAAGAGAAGGCCGATGATCCTGCCGATTATCATGGAGGCTTAAAAGATGGATAAGGTGTCAGAATGTCTGGACAGTCTGGTTCTTGAAATGCAGGAGAGTAAAGAATATCAGAATTACCTGTGGATGGAACAGGAGATTTCGAAGGATCCGGAACTGAAAAGAAAGATTGACGATTATCGCATACGGAATTACCGCCTGCAGCAGGCGGAGGATGTGGATCTGTTCGATGCGGTGGATTCCCTGGAACATGATTTTTATGATCTGAGGAAAAATCAGAAGGCAAACGCATATCTGGAAGCGGAACTGGCCGTCTGTAAGATGATCCAGAAGGTTCAGCAGCGTATTACGGATGAAATCCATGTATTTGTACCTGAATATTGACAGGAAGGAGTACCTATGGGCACAAAGAAGAAGGATGCCGGCTATCATGCCGCAGTGACCGGGGCGAGGGGGATACTAAAGACATTGATCTATATCTGCCTGCTTTTACTGCTTGTGTTTGCGGGTAAAACGGCATACGATTTCGGGTACGACATTTTCGTTCAGCAGCCGGTGGCGTCGGAAGAAAACGGTCAGGATATTACGGTAGAAGTGACGGAAAACATGGGAGTGAGAGAAATCGGTGAGATGCTGATCGAGAATGGGCTGATCGACGAAAGCCTGAGTGTTTTCCAGGCACAGGTTGTGTTTTCCGGATTTAAAGATTCCCTGCAGCCGGGCACCTATATTTTGAATACATCGCAGACGGTGGATGAAATGATTCAAATCCTGGCGCGAGAGAATACGGAAGGCCAGCCAACGGCAGAAGATACAGCGGAACAGCAGTGAGGAGGAAGCTCTGGCATCGCCTGAGCGGAAGAAGTTATGATAACAGAGGAACGCATGACCGCGTATATCAATTCCCTGGACACAGGGCATACGCCGTTTCTGGAAAAGCTGGAGCAGGAGGCAAAGGCAGCCCATGTTCCGATCATCCGCCGGGAGATGCAGAGTTTTCTGAAAGTTTTTCTGGCAGTGCAGAAACCCAAGCGGATCCTGGAAGTGGGAACGGCCGTAGGGTTTTCGGCGATCCTGATGGCGGAATATGGAGTGCCGGAGGCAAGGATCACGACGATCGAGAATTATGAGAAACGTTTTCAGGTGGCGGAGGAGAATTTCCACAGATCCGGTTACGAAGACCGCATCACGTTTCTCAAAGGGGATGCGGCGGAAGTGATGAAGACGCTGGAGGGTCCGTATGACCTGATCTTTATGGACGCGGCGAAAGGTCAGTATATTCATTTTCTGCCGGAAGTGCTGAGACTTCTGAGAGACGGAGGCGTTTTGATTTCGGACAACGTGCTGCAGGATGGGGATGTGATCGAATCCCGTTTTGCGGTGGAGAGGAGAAACCGTACCATTCATAAAAGAATGCGGGAATACCTTTACACACTGAAGCATCATCCGAATCTGCTGACGTCCATTATCCCTCTGGGAGACGGGATCACAGTCAGTGTAAAACAGGAAATGCCGCAGAAAAAGGTGCGGCAGGAGCAAGAAGTATAAAGATAAAAGCATCAGATAAAAAGGCATAACGATGCGGCGGATGCCGCAAAGATGCCTTTTTGTTGTTAGAATGGAGGAAATTATGAGAAAACCGGAATTGCTGGTGCCTGCCAGCAGCCTGGAGGTTTTGAAAGTAGCCGTCACGTTTGGGGCGGATGCTGTCTATATCGGCGGAGAAGCTTTTGGACTGCGTGCGAAAGCAAAGAACTTTTCGATGGAAGAGATCAAGGAAGGAATTGCATTTGCCCATGAGCACGGTGTCCGTGTCTATGTCACCGCCAATATCCTGGCGCATAACGGAGATCTGGAGGGTGTCAGGGCTTATTTTGAAGAGCTGAAGGAAATCGGACCGGACGCGCTGATCATTTCGGATCCGGGCGTTTATCAGATCGCGAAGGAAGTATGTCCGGAAATTGAGCGTCATATCAGCACACAGGCGAATAATACCAACTACGGAACGTACCAGTTCTGGTATGGTTTGGGGGCAAAGCGTGTGGTTTCCGCCCGGGAACTTTCCCTGGAGGAACTGAAGGAAATACGCAGACGGATCCCTGAGGATATGGAGATTGAGACATTCGTTCACGGGGCGATGTGTATTTCCTACTCCGGAAGATGTCTGCTGTCCAATTTCTTTACCGGAAGGGACGCTAACCAGGGTGCGTGTACCCACCCGTGCCGGTGGAAATATTCGGTGATGGAGGAGTCGAGGCCGGGAGAGTATTTTCCGGTGTATGAAAATGAGCGGGGAACCTATATTTTCAACTCCAAGGATCTGTGCATGATCGAGCATATCCCGGATCTGATCGATGCGGGGATCGACAGCTTTAAGATCGAGGGACGAATGAAAACCGCCCTCTATGTGGCTACGGTGGCGCGTACTTACCGGAAAGCCATTGACGATTATCTGGAGGATCCAAAGCTGTACGAGGCTCATCTGGACTGGTACCGCAGCCAGATTTCCAACTGTACCTACCGTCAGTTTACGACGGGATTTTTCTACGGAAAACCGACGGATGAGGCACAGATCTATGACAGCAATACTTATGCGAAAGACTATACTTATCTGGGAATCGTCGGGGACAAAGATGATCAGGGACGTTACAGCATCGAACAGAGAAACAAGTTCAGTGTCGGGGAAGAGATCGAGATCATGAAGCCGGACGGAGAGAACCGGGTCGTGACGGTAAAAGCCATTTACGACGAGGAGGGGAATTCGATGGACAGCGCTCCGCATCCAAAGCAGAAGCTCTGGATCGATCTTGGGACAGAAATGGATCGTTTTGATATTCTCAGAAGACGGGAAATCGAATAAAAAAACTGCCGCATTCACTTGGATGTTTTTCAAACATCCTTTAAGGGAATGCGGCAGTTTTATTTTAGCAGACAGTGATGAGCATTCGGCAAACGGTGATGCGTATCTGGTAAACAGTGATGCACAGTCTGCGGAGAGCTATTGCTGTTTCAGCAAAGCTCCGGAAAAGTCGATGCCATATCCGTAATCATAAACGTGTCCTTCCTCGTCGGTATAAGGAGTAAGGTCAAAGGCGACGTCTTCGCAGTGGCGTTCCACGGTTTCCATATTCAGTGGGAGCTGTACCGGCAGACGGCCTTTCGGTGACGCAGCTCCAATGATGAGATCCAGAAGCGCCTGACGGCTGACGCCAAATTCACAGAGAATTGCGTCGGCATAGGGTTCAAATTCGCTGCACACGGTTGGGTTGTGCATGGTAATGCAAACGATCACCGGTTTTTCTTTCATTGCCTTTTTGGTATTGATGACCAGATCCAGATCCTCTTCATTGGCGGCATGTACCGTTTTGCCGAGGTAGGAGCGGTTGGTGTCCTTTTGCCACCAGGTGCTTCCGGCGATGCTGGTCTCGCGGGCGCTGACGGCCTGGTAAGGGCGGTACTGGAGGCTGATGGGCACATAGGAATGATTTTCATAGCCGCCGTTGGTCAACGGGCTTTCGATAAAGACGATTGCCGCGTCTGCCTCTTCCGGTGTGGAAACTGCGTGAAAATATTCCGACAGCAGACGGTTGTGAACCGGATGCAGGAATTGTTCTTCTTCCATAAACCGCATAAATCCCTTTTTGGGGCGGATGTGGCGGTCTGGAACATAGACCTTCAGTTGTTTCTGCAGAGGAAGCGCCGCCGATTTGTTTTTCAGGAGGACGACGGAATCCAACTGCGCCTGATAACCTGCCTGAACATATGCCTCACATCCGACGGTCCGGACGCTTTCTTCCTCGTCCAGATATGGATTTTCAAACAGACCGACCCGGAAGATATTTGTGAGGATACGGACGGCAGATTCTTCCATACGTCTGCGCATTACAGATTCGCCATAACGCTCACAGCCGATCCGGTATGCTTCCAGGATTGGTTCTTTGTCGTTGTTTCCCCCAAACTGGTCTACACCGTTCATGATGATCCGCAGGTGGCGTTCTGCCACAGAGAGGGATTCCGTTCCGAAGCATCTGCTTCCGAAAGCGTCCATGTCATCGGCGGGATCCTGAGTGATTCCCCAGTCAGTGCAGACGACGCCGTCGTATCCGCAGGAATCGCGGAGCAGATCCCGGATGATGTATTCACTGTAGGAATTTCCCACATTTTCATGATTCTTTTTGTCCTGGTTCCAGGAAACGGTGTAGTAAGGCATAACGGCAGCGGCCTTTTGCGTCGGACCGTCCAGAGCGAAAGCGCCTTCCGTGAAAGGACGCATATGCTCCTCGAAACGGCCGCCCGGATAGACAGCAAACTGGCCGAAAGAATAGTGAGCGTCACGTCCGCCTTCTCCGGTACCGCCGCCGGGCCAGTGTTTTACCATCGCGTTGACGCTCTGGCTGCCCCATCCGTCGGCGGAATCTTCCGTTGTCTGGAGAGCATCACAGTATGCTTTCGTCATACGGATCGTCATTTCACAGTCCGGTCCCATGGTATCGGGAAGACGCATCCACCGTGGCTCGGTGCACAGATCGATCTGGGGGCCAAGGGCGGTAGTGATGCCCAGCGCGCGGTATTCACTGGAGATGATACGGGCAAACTCACGGGTACGCTCCGGGTCGAAAAGCGCCGCCATACCGATTCCCTCCGGCCATTTGGAAACTTCGCCTCCGCCGGTTTTATATTCCGCCCCACTGTCGGCGGAACCATGCCGCGGATCGGAAGAGAAATTTACGGGAATTCCGTAGGGCAGTGATTCTGCGCACGCCTGCATGGAATTTTGCCAGCGAACCGCGGTGCGGGTGTCCTGAAAGGTGGTCACCAGTACATGGCGGATGTTGTCCTGTGTAAGAAATTCTTTCTGCTGGTCGCTCATGCTCCAGGGCTCACAGCCGCTTTCCGGAAAAGATTTGCCGCCGTAGGTGGCAGGAAAAGGGGAACCGGGAAGCGATGGGATCACCTGGTGGCTGGAGTAGAGCATCAGGCCTGCAATCGCCTCTACCGGAAGCCGTTCTGCGAGATCCTGCGCACGTTCAGTGGCGGGGAGACGCCAGTCCTCGTAGGGAAGCAGCGCACCGGTCCCGGCAAGATCCTTGAAGATCAGCCCGTCCTGTTCCAGGATTTTTCCGTTGGCGGTACCGATCTGCTTGCCATTTTCGTTCTGGTAAAGAGTATAGCCTTGTTTCTGAATTTTCTTGTAAGCCATAAAAATCCTCCTGTCTGTTTAGTAAATCTTATGTAACCGTACAGCTAGTACAGCGTTTCGTAAATAACTACCCCAAATCGCTTGTCTGTTTTCCCGATTGCACAGGTCAAAAAAACTCAGCGTAGCCCGCTACGCCTGCGTTTTTTGAACTGCACACTGGAAAAAGCATTCTGCGCGCTTGGTCCAGTTATTTAGCGAACGCTGTTTTTCAAACGCGCTCTAGCTGAACTGTTACAATCTTATGCCTGTATTTTACGGTATCGGGGAGAGGGAATCAATAAAAGATTTTTCTGAAATAGGAAAAGATATGAGAAGAGTAATTGTATTTGAAAACAATATCTATGGAAAATCAAATGATACGAAAAAACTCAGGAAATAAATTCCTGAGTTTTAAGAGGCGCAGACCGGATTTGAACCGGTGAATCGAGGTGTTGCAGACCTATGCCTTACCACTTGGCTACTGCGCCATTCTGTATGAGATTTACTTCTGAAAAACAGAAGATGACTCCGACGGGAATCGAACCCGTGTTACCGCCGTGAAAGGGCGATGTCTTAACCGCTTGACCACGGAGCCGATTGGCGTTGTTTTTGCTGCCGAACTTGGCAACAAATGTATATTATCACAGGTTGCGATGGAATGCAAGTGTTTTTTTGAAAAAATTCAAAAAATTTTATACAGTTCAAATTTTAGTTGTCAAAGCGGACTCCTTTCTGGCTTTGGAGGATGGAAGGGTATGAGAGACCGTCAGGTTTTGACCATAAAAAAGAACCTAGCGATTCCGTCGACTTTGAGGGCATGATATGGTAAAATAGCTCCAAAGGAGGTAGCGTATGGCAGCGAGAGAGCAACTGAATACGATAGAAATGGTATGGGAGCTGATGAACGGAACGACCGGGCATCTGGGCAGGACGGATTTTGTTCCGCAAAAGACAATGATATCTCCTTCCTTTGGCAGATCCTGCTTTGAGGAAGCGACTCCGGAGAGTCAGGGGATCTCCAGCGAGTATTTGGCAAAAATGATCCGGGAGCTGGCAGACAGCAAGCTGACGGATATGCATCATCTGATGATCCTCCGTCATGGAAAGAAGATCTGTGAATGCGATTTTTCGCCGTATCAGAGCGGAATCTGGCATGTCACGTATTCCATGTGCAAAAGTATTACCGGAATGGCAATCGGATTTCTGGAGGCAGAGGGAAAAGTATCGCTGGATGAAGATATCCACAGGATATTTGAAGGGCATGTGGGACTGCTGCAGAAAATCCTGCGTCCGGAGATCACAGTGGAAGACCTGCTGACCATGCAGAGCGGTGTGGATTTCAATGAAATGGGTGCGATTTCCGGAAACGACTGGGTCAGCGGTTTCCTTGACGCGCCGGTTCGTGGGACTCCGGGTACCACGTTTGAATACAACAGTATGAATTCTTATATGCTGTCTGCGATCGTCACGGAACGGACGGGAATGTCCATGATGGAATACCTGACCCCGCGCCTGTGGGAACCTCTGGGAATTAAGCATATTTTCTGGGAGAGCTGTCCGGCGGGGATCACAAAAGGCGGCTGGGGACTGTTCCTGTGTCCGGAAGATGCGGCGAAGCTGGGGCAGCTGTATCTTCAGGATGGTATCTGGGAAGGAAAACGGGTGCTTCCGGAGGGATGGGTGGAACGTTCCACAGCGGTTCATTCCATGCCGGATGAACGAATGGGAAAATATGGATACGGATATCAGATCTGGATGGAGGAGCGTCCCGGCAGCTATGCGTTTAACGGGATGCTCGGACAGAATGTGCTGGTTCTTCCGGATCTGGAGATGGTTTTGGTGACCAATGCGGGAAGCAATGAGTTGTTTGTGAACTGCGATCTGCTGCGGATCCTGAGAAAGTATTTCGGAAAGGATTTCAGCGCTGCGGAGCATCTTCCGGAGGATGAATGGAAACAGCGGCAGCTTGCGATCCTGCAGCGGAAGATGGCAGGGATTCAGTATGACAGAGCGCCGATCCTTCGGGGAGGCTGGAAAAATCATTGCCCTGGCAGGAGAAACGCTGCGGCAGAATATGGCAGGGAGAAGCTTCTGGACGGAAAGATGTATCAGATGGAAGACGTCCATGTGGGGCTGTTTCCGCTGGCGATGCAGGTGTTTCACAATAATTTTTCCAATGGAATACAGAAGATGGGCTTTTGCTATAAACAGGGAAGGCTGTACCTTCTGCTGGAAGAAGGAGAGGATCATCACAGGATAGAACTTGGCAGAAACGGCGCTGCGGTAAGTACGGTGGAAGTAAACCAGGAGAAATATCTGGTGGCAGCGACCGTAGAATTTGCGTCCAACGAGGATGGGATCCAGGTGCTGAAGATCGGGATTGCCTTTCTGGAAGAGGCGATGCGCAGGACTTTGAGGATTTATTTCCATGGGGACCGGATCGAAGTGCGCTGGAACGAAACGCCGGGCTGCGCGCTGATCATGGAAGGGCTGGAAAGTATTATGTCGGAAATGACGGGGAAATTTCTCAGCTATATCAAGGAGAGAGGCGGGGATGAAGTGATCCATCTGCTGATGAAGCGGACGATCGAACCGGTGGTGTACGGGACTCTGATCCAGTCCGGAGAAGAAGACGACACATGATACCCCAGCAATAACTGCTGCAGGGATTGGCTGCAATTCGTTTTTTAAAAGAATGGGAAGAAGATAGTATAAAGATCGCCCGGCGGCTGTTATAACGGCAGCTGGGCGATCTTTAGATATTTGAGCGATCAAAGACCGAGAGCCATATCGCCTTCCCGGATCCATCCTTTCTTTCTCATAAGTTCAGAGAAGATCAGGGACAGCACAGCAGGAAGAATGAAGTGCAGCAGTATGATCTTTGCGAGCACGATGCCGGCTGGATCGTAGGCGATCATGGTTTCGTAAGTGGTAAGCTGTCCGACCAGTCCTGCGGATCCCATTCCGGAACCGGTGGCGTTGTTCTGCATATTTGTCAGCATGGTTCCCACAGGACCGAGAATGGCGCTGGACAGGATTGCCGGCAGCCAGATCAGCGGATGGCGCATGATATTGGGTACCTGAAGCATGGAGGTTCCGATTCCCTGGGCGATAAAGCCGCCGAATCCGTTTTCACGGTAGCTGGCAACGGCAAATCCGATCATGTTGCAGCAGCAGCCGATGGTCGCGGCGCCGGCGGCAAGACCGGAAAGATTCAGGATGATCCCCAGTGCGGCAGAGCTGATCGGAAGGGTCAGAACTATTCCCATTACGACGGAGACGATGATACCCATCAGAAGCGGCTGCTGTTCCGTTCCCCAGTTGATAATGCTTCCAAGACCGGTCATGAGACGGGAGACTGGAGGACCCGCCAGAAGTCCAGCAGCGCCGCCAAAGGCGATGGTGACCACAGGGGTCAGGATGATATCCAGTTTTGTTTTGCCGGAGATCAGATGCCCGAAGGTAATGCCGACGAAAGCTGCGACGAAAGCTCCCAGAGGTTCACCTGGACCGGAAAAGATCACATTTCCGTCTACAAAGAAGGTTCCGGCGAGGAGCTGGCTGGCATAGCCGCCGATGACTCCGGCGATGGCGGCGGATACCGTGACAAGAGAGCTTTCCCGGTATTTCACGGCGACGCCGATGCCGATGCCCGCGCTGGTCAAGGCTGCGGCGATCTTGCCGATCTGGAAGATCATATCGCCGGCGGAACCGCCGATCAGGGTGCCGATCTGCTGCAGGATCGTTCCGATAATCAGAGTTGCAAACAGGCCGTGGGTCATTCCGCCAAGGCCGTCGATAAAGATGTGGGTGCACACCTTTTTCAGAGTTTTCATAACTTGTCCTCCCATAAGATGATGTCTGCTGCGGAACTGTTGGGAATCCAACCAACATCCGAAACAGCTTGTTTACAGTCAAAGTTTACAATTGACTTTCCAGACTGTAAAAGTCTAGCATAAAACGAAAAGGAAATCAAGTGAAGAATCGGGCAAAATGCAGGCGGGTATGTTGAAATTTTTGGATCATACTGAGAAAAAATCAAAAAAAGGTCGGAGGATATCGGGAAAAGTCAAAATTTTTAGACGCTTTCACATTGACAGACGGGGAAAATGGAACTATAATAGAAATATCAGAAGACAACAGCGCGGGATGGAGCAGTCTGGAAGCTCGTCGGGCTCATAACCCGAAGGTCGCAGGTTCAAATCCTGCTCCCGCAATTTTTGATGCTCTTTACAGTTTCCATGTCAGGTGGAAATGTAGAGGGCATTTCTTTTGTTTTTTATACAGTCTGCGCATTTGTTGCGCAGACTGTATAAAAATATAGTGTCTTTGGACATCCATCTCGTCGCGAAGCGATTTTTCATGGGCGGATGCCGCAAAAGTTCAGCAGGCTGAAACGTTACTGTTTTTCAGTGACAGTTTCTTCTTTTGGAAGACTCTGCATATAAGCGTCCATTGCCTCTGCAACGACTTTGAAATGTGCAACCGCTTCAACAACCGTCCGGGCGCCGTTCACTACATCGCCGCTGGCGAAGATCTCCGGACGAGAGGTATGTCCTTCCTCGTCAGTCAGAAGAAGTCCGCGGCTGTTGACATCCAGTCCTTTGGTGGTGTTGACCAGTTTGTTTTTCGGTCCCTGGCTGATGGAGATGATCACGCTGTCTGCCGGGTAAAGCTTCTCAGTTCCGGGAATCTGTTCCACAGAACCGTCTTCCTTTTCCAGGGCATCAGCAAAGATGACGCCGTCATCGGTGATTTCCACCGGGATCTTGCTGTAAATAAATTCCACGCCTTCCAGAACGGCGTACTCGTACTCGTGCTTGCTTGCCGCAACGGTGGAGGTGCGGGAGAAGCACTGCAGAGAACGGACTCCTTTTCGAAGCGCCGTGCGGGCAACATCCATGGCGGCGTTTCCGGCGCCGATCACGATCACATGCTTGCCCAGGTGGAAACTGTCAGGGTTGTTCAGGTAATTGATCCCAAAGTGTACATGACCCAGGGTCTCCCCTTTGATGTGCAGCGCGTTGGGACGCCACACTCCGGTTCCGATAAAAATAGATTTGTAGCCGTCGCGGAGCAGATCGTCAATGGAGATGGCTCCGCCGATGGTCGTGTTCGGACGAACTTTGATATCTTTCAGGATCAGATGGCGGTACTCGAAATCATCGAGAATGCTTTTGGGAAGCCGGAATTCCGGAATGCCGTAGCGCAGGACGCCGCCGATCTTGTCCTTGCCTTCAAAAATCGTGACCTGATAGCCCTTGCGCGCCAGAAGGACAGCGATGGTCAGGCCGGCAGGACCGGAACCGATGATCGCCACACGGATTCCATTGGACGGAGCAGGACCTTTGACCATTTTGGAACTGTAGGTACTGGAAATATAGTTTTCGATGGTTGAAAAATGTACCGGAGCGCCTTTTTTTCCAAGCACGCAGTGGCCTTCACACTGGTTTTCGTGATTGCAGACCAGACTGCATACCGTGGTCAGAGGGTTGTTTTCAAAGAGCATCCATCCTGCCTCATCCAGTTTTCCGTTGAGCATCAGCTGGATGACGGTAGGGATCGGTGTGTGGATGGGGCAGCCTTTCTGACACTGGGGAACTTTACAGTTCAGACAACGGTTCGCTTCGTCTAATACATGAATTGCCATAACATCTTTCCTTTCATAAGATGACCGCCGGATCTTACGAACCAATATACGGAGGTATGAACAGTAACTCTGCGCAGTAAATGCGCAGACCTGACTGAATAGTTACATTCTATCTACTATTGTACTTGGAATCGCTGAAAATGTAAAGGTTGACAAGTGAAAAGAGGATGAAATAAAATATAAGAAGCAAAAGGCATTTTTTCAATGCCAATAACAGTTCAGGAGATAGAAAATGGCAAAAAAAGGAAAGAAAAAATCAGGAAGTACAGCCGGAAAAATTCTCTGGAGGGTTCTGTTCGTCCTGGCGCTGTGTGTACTTGTTTTTTCTGTATATAATCTGATCCAGATATTCCTCTCATACAAGGAGGGCACGGATGAATACGATGAGCTGCGGCAGTATACGGCTGCTGTGACGCCGGCTGCGGAACAGCCCCAGACAGATGACAGCAGCAGTGTGGAGGAACAGTCGGCTCAGCCGCCGCTGACGGTGGATTTTGCGTCTCTTCAGGCGATCAATCCGGATGTGAAAGGATGGCTGTACATCGAAACTTTGGATATCAGTTATCCCATCGTTCAGGGAGCGGACAACGACGAGTATCTGCATACGACTTATGAAGGAAACAGCAACTATGCGGGATCTATATTTGTGGATTATCAGAACAGCGGGGATTTTTCCGACTGCAATACCATCGTGTATGGCCATAATATGAAAAATCAGTCCATGTTCGGAAAGCTGAAATTTTTCAAGGAGAGGGAGAGCTATAAGGACAGTGTCTATTTCTGGATCCTTACCCCGGAAGGAAATTACCGGTATCAGGCGTTCAGCGCCTTTTATACCGATGCGGTAAGTGACGCGTACACACTGTTTTCCGGTCCGGGAGAAGCATTTACCCAGTATCAGGCGGATATGGCAGCCAGAAGCGAGATTCCTCTGGAAGTTCCGGCGATGGATGAAAACAGCAAGATTGTTACACTTTCCACCTGTGCGGCGAGAGATTCCTCTCAGCGTTTTGTGGTGCAGGGAGTAAGGATATCGTAAGCGGACAGCTTGGGGAGGAGAAAAATGGAGAAAATCGAGAGACTGCAGCAGATCATCAACCGATGTGACCGGCTGGTGTTTTTTGGAGGAGCGGGTGTGTCCACGGAGAGCGGAATTCCGGATTTCAGAAGTGTGGACGGGCTGTATCATCAAAAGTATGAGTATCCGCCGGAGACGATCCTGAGTCACAGTTTTTTTATGAGACATCCGGAGGAATTTTTCCGCTTTTACCGGGAAAAGATGCTGGTGCTGGATGCGGCACCAAACGCAGCACACAAAAAGCTGGCGGAACTGGAACAGGCGGGAAAGCTGAAGGCAGTGGTGACCCAGAATATTGACGGTCTCCATCAGGCAGCCGGGAGCCGGAAGGTTCTGGAGCTGCATGGCAGCATCCACAGAAATTACTGTATGAACTGCGGTGCGTTTTATGATGCGCAGTATATCAGGGACACGGATGGTGTTCCGCGGTGTAAACACTGCAAGGGAATTGTGAAACCGGACGTTGTCCTGTATGAGGAAGCCCTGGACCAGAAGATTATGGAAGAGTCGGTAAATGCTATTTCAGAAGCAGATGTATTGATCGTAGGGGGAACGTCCCTGGCGGTTTATCCGGCGGCGGGGCTGCTCAGATATTTTCAGGGAGAAGCGCTGATCGTGCTGAACCGGAGCGCCACACCGGTGGACGGCAATGCGGATCTGCTGATCGAAGAACCAATCGGGCAGGTGATGGCCCGGATAAAAGTGAGGTAGTTATGAATTACGAAGTTGGAGATATTGTGAAATTGAAAAAGCCGCATCCTTGCGGCAGCAGTGAGTGGGAAATTCTTCGCGTGGGCGCGGACTTCAGGCTGAAGTGCGTCGGCTGCGGACACCAGATCATGATCGCGCGGAAGCTGGTGGAAAAAAATACGAGAGGCCTTCGGAAGAAAGAGTAGAGTATGCCTGAATATGTGTTTCTGCAGTCTGCACGCTCCCGATAGACGGAGTGCCTGCAGAAAATTTAGCGGATAGAACATGAAAACGGCGGACAGATATGGGCATCTATGGATCCTTTCGGATCCTGCCCGTGTCTGTCCGCTGTTTATTCCCGCGGGCAATGAGCCAAGCGGACATGCTTGCATGTCCATTTGGCGGTGCTGTGTGCCGGTGGCACACGGTTAGCGCTGACCGGAGCGGAGCGAAGACCAAAAACCTCGTGGTTTGCCGCAGGGTTTTTGAACCTCGCGTATTGTCGAAAGATTTTATTTAATAGTTTTTCTTATGTACTTCAAAGTAGGACTGGCTGTAGCTGCAGACAGGGCATATTTCCGGAGCGGAGGTTCCCACATGAATGTGTCCGCAGACACGGCATTCCCAGACCGTTTCTTCGATTTTCTCGAATACCTGTCCCTTTTCCAGATTTTCCAGCAGCTGTCTGTAACGTTCTTCGTGGCGTTTTTCGATTGCGCCGACTTTCCGGAAGCGCTCTGCCAGGTCATGGAAGCCTTCTTCCTCGGCGTCTTTCGCCATACGGTCATACATATCGGTCCACTCGTAATTTTCGCCGGTCGCTGCGGCCAGAAGGTTTTCCGCGCTTGTTCCCAGATGTCCAAGCTCCTGATACCAGAGGCGGGCATGTTCCTGTTCGTTGCGCGCTGTCATCAGGAATAATTCCGCGATCTGTTCATATCCTTCTCTCTGGGCGATCTGAGCAAAGAAGGTGTATTTGTTTCTTGCCTGGCTTTCACCGGCAAAGGCTTCCTGAAGATTCTTTTCTGTTTTTGTACCTGCATAGGGAGAGGTTCCGGATGCGGACGGTACTTCTTCTAACTTTTCGAAAGAAGATGCCGGCTGTTTGCAGATCGGGCAGGTATAATCCTCCGGAAGAGTTTCTCCTTCATAAATATAACCGCAGATCTTACATTTCCATTTTGTCATTGCTTCTGTTCCTTTCTTTTTGTCATTCTTCGTTTCCTGTTTTTTTGTGCCTTGTTTTAAGTCCCCGGCTCTGCTGATATAAGCAGTGTGAAGCATCTTTTCCGCCAGTTCACTAAGCGGTTTTCCATAGAAATCCAGGTAAAGCTGTTTGATTTCCGGATTTTCGTGACTGAGACGCAGGGTCATCTGCTCGTCGCGGCGGTACAGGCCGGCGATTCGGGCTTTGCGTACGTCGTCGGCGTCTGCTTCCAGATTTCGCGGCTGGCCTCCGCCGCCGATACATCCGCCCGGACAAGTCATCACTTCAATAAAGTGATATTCTTTTGTGCCTTCTTTTACGCGCTCAATTATCTTGCGGGTGTTTTGCGTGCCGTGTACGGCGGCTACATTGATCTGCATCCCGGCGATTTCCAGACTTGCCTCACGGATTCCCTCATAACCCCGGACAGGTTTCAGCGTATAGAAATCTTTCGGAGCATTTTCACCGGTGATGTACGTATATGCCGTTCGCAGCGCTGCTTCCATGACTCCGCCGGTATTTCCGAAAATCACGCCGGCGCCGGATGCCTCTCCCATCAGACGATCGTAGGCGCTGTCTTCCAGAGACTGGAAATCGATGCCTTCTTCTTTTGCCCAGCGCGCCAGTTCACGGGTCGTGATCACATGATCCATATCACGCATGTCCGGGATTCCCAGCATTTTTCCGGCCGCGTTCATTTCCTGGCGGCGGATCTCAAACTTTTTGGCGGTGCATGGAGTCAAGGCGACATTGACAATTTTTGTCGGATCGATTCTCATTTTCTTTGCGAAATACGTTTTGATCGTCGGTCCCTGCATTCCGATCGGGCTTTTGGATGTGGAGATGTTTGGAAGAAGTTCCGGATAGTAGGTCTCCGCAAACTTTACCCATGCCGGACAGCAGCTGGTAAACTGCGGAAGCGGCGCTGTCTTTTTGGTAATCCTTTCAATCAGCTCGCTTGCCTCTTCCACGATGGTAAGGTCTGCTGCAAAGTTGGTATCCAATACATAATCCGCCCCGAGCGCACGGAGAAGCGCAACCATTTTGCCCTGAACAAATTCTCCGGGCTGCATGCCGAACGCTTCGCCAAGAGCCGCACGGACGGACGGCGAAGTGCTGACAATGACTACTTTTTCCGGATCGTTGACGGCGGCTCTCACATCCGGGTATTCATACACCTCCGTGATGCTCGCCGGCGGACAGACGTTGGCGCACTGTCCACAGTGGATACAGATAGCCTTTCCTCCCGTCTCCTCCAGGGTATAGGTCCCAAGAACGCCGATCACATTGGTACATACCTCTTTGCACATTCCGCATTTGATACAAGTTTCTTCGTTTCGGCAAATACTCGGATTGTCTGTTTCAATCGGTACCCGCACAGACAGCGGCAAATGCCTTGTCATAAAATCCTCTCCTTTTCTTTTGAATTTTCGATTGTGGATCTTCCGCAATTGAATGATTTGGAAAAACAGGAATAAAATATAACAAAAAACGGATAAAACATTCGTTTTATCCGTTGCACAATATCTATCGGGAAATCCGGTAAGATTCTATTACTGCAACTGGCTGTCATTCTCATGTTACATGGATTAGACCCTATAGCTTTGCGTCGCCATCTTTCGAAGGTTTTGCCAAAAATTATTCGGTTGTTTTCTGTTATCATCAAACCATATTCTTCAAATTTTGTCAAGTATTTCTAATACTAAAGTATGTTTTGGTTAAAGGCGGACGAAAGTGACCAGGGGCAGCCGCCCGCCGAACACACATGCCATCGGTCCCTGTCAGCTTTCGTCCGTTTTACCCAAAGAAAAAAATCCATAACTCTTGTATTTTTTTCGCATTTATGGTAGAATCAGGTTCTGTGATATACAAAAACGGATTCCTTGCTCCCTGGCGTGCAGGGGGCCAAAGACCAGAAGGAGGGAAAGTATGAACAAGTACGAATTAGCACTGGTTGTAAACGCAAAGCTTGAGGAAGAAGAGCGCAATGCCGTAGTAGAGAAAGCGAAAGGCTATGTAACCCGTTACGGCGGAACCATCTCTGAGGTGGAGGAGTGGGGCAAAAAACGTCTCGCTTATGAAATCCAGCACATGCGCGAAGGCTTCTATTATTTCATCCAGTTCGAAGCAGAGACGACTGCTCCGGCAGAGATCGAGCGCCATATGCGTATTATGGACAATGTACTGAGATACCTGGTTGTTAAGAAAGAGGCATAAGAGGTAGATCAATGAATAAAGTCATTTTAATGGGAAGACTGACAAGAGACCCGGATGTGAGATATTCCGCAGGTGAGAACGCAACAGCGGTTGCCCGCTATACACTTGCTGTGGACAGACGTTTCAAGCGTGACGGAGACGCTACCGCTGATTTTATCGGCTGTGTTGCTTTCGGACGTCAGGCGGAGTTTGCAGAGAAATATCTGCGCCAGGGAACGAAGATTGCCATCACCGGTCGCATCCAGACCGGAAGCTATACCAACCGCGAAGGCCAGAAGGTCTATACAACAGACGTTGTTGTTGAGGAACAGGAATTTGCGGAGAGCAAGAGTGCAAGCGAGCACAACGGCGGCGGATACGCTGCGTCTTACAATTCCGCGCCTGCACCTGCACCGGCGGCTGCTCCCCGTGATATGGGCAGCATTTCCGCAGATGGGTTTATGAACATTCCGGATGGAATCGACGAGGAGCTTCCATTTAATTAATCGTGATAAAGGAGAGTGTGAACATGGCTTACAATAACAGTGAGAAACCGGCATCCAGAAAACCGATGCGTAGAAGAAGAAAAGTCTGTGTTTTCTGCGGCGGTGAAGAAATCAGCTACAAGGATGCAGCAAAACTGAAAAAATATGTATCTGAGCGTGGAAAAATCCTGCCGAGAAGAGTGACAGGCACCTGTGCAAAACATCAGAGAGCAGTCACTGTAGCAGTAAAACGCGCAAGACATATGGCAATTATGCCGTATGTAGATGACTGATACACATCAGAATGACAGGGATTGACCGGAAACGGAAAGAAGAAAAGGCTGCCGCAGAGTAATCTGCGGCAGCCTTTTTCAGCAGGAATCAACCGTTCCGCTGGCGGACCTCCTGCTTTGGAAGAATCGTTCCGCCAGCGAAACTTATGGACTGGGGAAAGCTGTCAGACAAAAAAAGCTTTTTCTTTCGGGCAATTAGTGGTATAATACAATTCGTAATATGGACAAATATCTCTTTTGAAAGGTGTTTGTGTATGAACGATAACAATAAAATCAAATTTGCCGGGCGGCTGAAGAGCTACATGATCTGGCCGATCCTGCTGTCGCTGCTTCTGATTGCAATGAATGTGGTGATGTATTTTATTCAGGTGACTGCAGGAATCTGGTTTACGGTCTGTGTCGGTATCTATGTGGTGATTGTCCTGTCCATGTATTTCAGGAGCAGACCCAAAATTATGAATGAGATGATCACATTTGCCGCAGAGTATGGTCAGGTGCAGAAGCGCCTGCTCCAGGATCTGGAGATTCCGTACGTGGTCATGGACATGCAGGGAAAGCTTTTGTGGGTCAACAATGCGTTTACAGAACTGACCGGCAAGACGAAGCAGTATCACAAATCGGTCACCTCTGTGTTTTCCGGGATCACCCAGGAGAAGCTGCCGAAAAATGAAGAGGACGAAAAAGAATTTCATATCACGTATGAGAAAAGAGATTTTCGTGTGCTGGTAAAAGCGGTATGTATCGATGAACTGCTGGATCGCAGCAGGATGCTGGAGTTACAGGTGGAAGGCTGTTATATTCAGGTCCTGTACCTGTTCGACGAGACAGAGCTGAATGAGTACATCCGCAAATGTGAAGACGAGACGATGGTTGCCGGACTTCTTTATCTGGATAATTATGAGGAGGTCATGGAGAGTATCGAGCCGGTGCGCCGCTCTCTGCTGGCTGCGCTGGTAGAACGTAAGATGAATCAGTATTTCAGCCGGTTTGACGGTATGCTCAGGAGGCTGGAGAAGGACAAATACCTTCTTGTCATGCGGAGAAAATCTCTGGAAGAGCTGAAAGAGAAGCGTTTTGATATCCTGGAAGAGGTCAAGACGGTCAATATCGGCAATGAAATGGCAGTGACCATCAGTATCGGTATCGGTTATAATGCCGGTTCTTATATTAAAAATTCCGAATATGCCCGTATCGCCATCGACCTTGCCCTTGGACGCGGCGGCGACCAGGTGGTCATGAAGGATGGGGAGCACATTCAGTATTTTGGCGGCAAGACCCAGGCGGTGGAGAAAAACACCAGAGTGAAGGCAAGGGTCAAAGCCCATGCATTGAAAGAATTCATGCTCAGCAAGGAACGTGTCGTGGTTATGGGACACAAAAATACAGATGCGGATTCCTTTGGCTCCGCGATCGGTATTTACCGCGCGGCGAAAACCCTGAACAAGAGGACACATATTGTGCTGGAGAGTCCCAACAGTTCTGTGCGGCCGTTGATGGAAGGGTTCCTGAACAGCGCAGATTACGACGATGACATGTTCATTAACTGCCATGAGGCGAGGGAGCTTGTGGATGAGAATACACTGGTGGTTGTGGTGGATGTGAACCGTCCCAGCTATACAGAATGTGAAGATATTCTCCATATGACAAAAACCATCGTTGTCCTGGATCATCACCGCCAGGGCAGTGAGGTGATCCGCAATGCGGTTCTCGCGTATGTTGAGCCGTATGCGTCTTCCGCCTGTGAAATGGTTGCGGAGATCCTGCAGTATTTTGCGGACGGTGTAAGGATCCGCAATATTGAGGCGGACAGTCTGTACGCCGGCATCATGATCGATACGGACAATTTCCAGCAGAAAACGGGTGTGCGTACCTTTGAGGCGGCTGCATTCCTGCGCCGGTGTGGTGCGGATGTTACCCGTGTGCGCAAGCTGTTCCGGGAAGATATGAATGATTACCGGGCGAAAGGCGAGACCATCAGCAACGCGGAGATTTTTATGGACTGTTTTGCTATCTCGGAATGTCCTCACGATTATGTGGACAGCCCGACGGTGGTGGGTTCCCAGGCAGCCAATGAGCTGCTGAATGTTGTGGGAGTGAAGGCTTCTTTTGTACTGACCGAGTACAGGGGAATGATCTATATCAGCGCCCGAGCCATCGATGAAGTCAATGTGCAGATCATCATGGAGCGTATGGGCGGCGGCGGTCATCTGAATATGGCGGGCTGCCAGCTGGAAGGAAGTATGAGTGAAGCGAAACGGATTTTGAAAGACACACTGACAGAAATGCTTGAGGAAGGAGAAATCTGAAAATGAAAGTTATCTTACTGGAAGATGTTAAATCACTTGGAAAAAAGGGGGAGACCGTCAACGTAAGCGACGGATATGCCCGCAATCTGCTTCTGCCGAAAAAACTCGGCGTTGAGGCAACTGCAAAAAACCTGAATGAACTGAAACTGCAGAAGGCGCATGAAGATAAAGTTGCAGCGGAGAAACTGGAAGAGGCGAGAGCTTTTGCCAAAGAGCTGGAGGAAAAATCTGTGACCGTGGCGATCAAGGTGGGAGAAGGCGGAAAGGTCTTTGGAAGCGTCTCCACAAAAGAGATCGCGGAGGCTGCAAAAGCGCAGCTTGGCTATGATATTGAAAAGAAAAAAATGCAGCTTTCCACGCCGATCAAGGTGCTCGGTACTACAGAAGTTCCGGTCAAGCTGCATCCGAAGGTAACCGCGAAACTGAAAGTTATCGTAAAGGAAGCGTAAGATACAGATGGAAGAAGCACTCATTAAGAGGATTTTGCCGCACAGTATAGAGGCGGAGCAGTCTGTCGTTGGCTCCATGCTGATGGGAAGAGAGGCGATCATGGCAGCATCTGAGATGCTGACCAGCGATGACTTCTACCAGCATCAGTATGGAGTCATTTTCGACGCTATGGTGGAACTGTTCAACGAGGGAAAGCCGGTGGATCTGGTGACCCTGCAGGATCGCCTGAAGGAGAAAGATCTGCCGCCGGAGATCACGTCCATGGAGTTTGTCCGGGATCTGCTCAATGCAGTGCCCACTTCGGCAAATGTCCGCCATTACGCGACGATCGTCAGTGAAAAGGCAGTTCTGCGCAGGCTGATCAAGCTCAGCGAAGAGATTGAGAACGAATGTTACCTGAATAAGGAGCCGGTGGAAGTGATCCTGGAGGAAACGGAGAAGCGGATGTTCAAGCTGCTTCAGCAGAGAAATTCCGGAGACTATGTGCCGATCCGTCAGGTAGTCATGAATACTTTGGAAAATATTGAGCGTGCATCCAAGACCAAAGGAAATGTAACGGGACTTGCCACCGGATTTACAGATCTGGATTACAAGACCTCCGGATTTCAGCCTTCCGATTTTATTCTGGTGGCGGCACGTCCTTCTATGGGAAAGACCGCGTTCGTTTTGAATATCGCCCAGTATATGGCGTTTAAAAAGGATAAAGCTGTTGCGATCTTCAGTCTTGAGATGTCCCGGGAGCAGCTGATGAACCGACTGTTTTCGATGGAGTCCAAGGTGGATTCCCAGAGTCTGCGTACCGGTAATCTGAAAGACGAGGAGTGGAGCAAGCTGATCGAGAGCGCAGGCATCATCGGAGAGTCAAACTTGATCATCGATGACACCCCCGGTATCTCCATTGCTGAGATGCGCTCCAAATGCCGGAAATACAAGCTGGAACATGGATTGGATATCATCATCATCGACTATCTGCAGCTGATGACCGGAAGCGGCAGGGGAAGCGATTCCCGCCAGCAGGAGATCTCAGATATTTCCCGATCTCTGAAGGCGCTGGCACGAGAATTGAATGTTCCGGTGGTGGCGCTGTCCCAGCTGTCCCGTGCGGTGGAACAGAGAACCGATCACCGGCCGATGTTGTCGGACCTGCGTGAGTCCGGAGCCATCGAGCAGGATGCCGACGTGGTTATGTTTATCTACCGTGATGATTATTATAACAAAGATTCCGAAGACAAGGGAATCGCTGAGATCATCATTGCGAAACAGCGTAACGGCCCGATTGGAACAGTGAATCTTGTATGGCTGCCGGATTATACGAAGTTTGCAAATATACAGCGATGAAACAAGAAGCCGGCGGGCCATGCAAAAGACGGGAAGTTCTGGAGAGGAATATGGAGAGCAAAATGAAGTGTAAAATGAAAGAACTGTGCCGGGAGATACGGATGCCGGAGGAGGTTACAGAGCGGCTGTGCGGTGACGGAGCGCTGCAGGACTGCGGACTGAAAAACCTGAGAAACCATCTGGAAGCAGCGCTGGAAGCGAAAGAAAAGTACGATGCGCTGGGAATTCCGGAGAATATTTATTTTGATACGATGGCGGTTTTTTCCCGCTTTGTCAGGGAACATCACGCCAGTTTTGGCTGCTATGGATTTGACCGGGAATGGTGGACGCATCGGCAGACTGGGCTGAAGCTGTTCCGGATCGGTGAACTGGAATATGAGATGACGGAGGAGGACGGAGAAAAAGTGATTTCCGTGCACATTCCGTCGGATGCCTGCCTGGAACCGGCTTTGTGTCAGGAATCTTACGGGAAGGCGGAAATGTTTTTCAAGAAATACTTTCCCGAATATGCCGACTGCGACTATATCTGTGATTCCTGGATGCTGTCCCCGTATCTGAAGGAGCTGCTGGATGAGAACTCAAGGATCCTGAAATTCCAGCAGGAATATGAAATCCGGGATGTGGATCCGGAGAGCAGAGCGTATATGCAGTGGATTTTCCGAAAAGAAGATGCGGATCTTGCAGAGGTTCCGCAGGAGACTTCTCTGCAAAGGCGCGCGAAACGCTGGCTGGAGGCCGGCGGAAAAATCGGAAGCGCCTGCGGGATTCTGAAACGCTAACTTGAACTGACAGATAACGTGTAAAAATGTCCTCTGAAGCCATCTTATGACGGTTTCAGAGGACATTTTGTTTATCAGACTATCAGACGCCGTACATATTGGATGCGGTCACCAGGTGTTCCCAGAGATTATGGGTGGTGAGGGCATCGTCGCCGGACAGATCCGGGTCGTAAGGCAGGCGCGGGTCTTCCAGTTCCGGAAGACGGTCGACGGTTCCCTGCAGCCAGGCGTCCAGACGCCGTTTTGCAGCCTCCAGTCTTGCGGTGACTCCGCTCATACGGATGTTGACCACTTCAAAGCCCTGGGGGCGCATGAGATCCATCCAAAGTTGTTCGCGGAGAGAAAGCACCGCCCGGGAATCCTCGATGCAGGCTGGGATCGCCTGATCCGACAGGTTCCGGATGGTCTCCCGGTCACCGTCCAGATAGGCGCGGGTGAGTTTCTGGCCCAGGGTGGATTTCACGCTGAGCAGGGAGGCAAGACGGTGGTAATACCGGAACAGAGGCAAGAACGTCTCCGGGATTTCCGGAAGTTTTTTCTCCATCTGTTCCGCAAGCGCCTGATACCACTTGTCCAATTCAAGATCCTGGGTCTGAGCGTCGAACAGTCCCAGCAGAGGATCCTGGTAGAACAGCTGCTTGGAAGGGTTGGCGGCCCTGCGGTTGTCGGGAGCGGTTCCAGGTACCGCATCCAGTTGATCCAGCAGCATCCAGGCGGAAAGATCCACTCCGGTGTGGAACTGCAGGCGGCGGTTCAGAAGATCTTCGTCCACGTCTTCGTGGAAACCGAATTCCGAGAAGAATAGCATGGACAAAAGGGCGGCAAGTTGAGGAGTCTCGCTGCTGTTGTCTGACCAGAGGGTGCAGAAAGCCTGGCGCAGACCGCAGTCATGGAGCACGTGCATCGCCTTGAGGGTGGTATCCATCGCTTTACTGTAGTTGGGAGCCAGACCGTTCCAGATCCAGCCGCCGCCGGCAAACACAAGGTGGGAGGCGAGACTCTGATGCAGGCGCACCATTTTCCGGTAAACGGCTTCGTCATGGTTGTAGTAATCCCAGTAAACCAAAGTCAGGTCATCCGGCGCTTTTTCTTCTTCCTTCCATTGATAGTCCTCCGGAAGATCGTAGTAGGTCGCGTTTTTGTCGGCAAGCTTGAAGTACATGTCGCTCCAGATCATCGGATGAAAATCGAATTCCCGGCAGTATTCCATTACGCGTGCCAGATGGCGCTGAAGAATCTGGATGGGATCCTGGTATCCGTGCTGCAGCAGATAGCGTCCCGTGCCGAGTCCTTCGGCCTCGTCCATACCCAGGTGGATCCGCCGGGTGGAAAAACATTCCCGCAGAGAGCGGAGCATGGCGCGGATCAGATCGCAGGTCTGCTCGTCCTCGGCGAGCAGGATATTGTCCGTGTCTCTCAGATACTGTGAGGACGGCCAGCGCAGGAAGGTGCGCATATGTGCCAGTGTCTGAATACATGGCACAACCTCTATGCCGAAGACGGCGGCATAGGAATCGATGGCTTTCAGCTCTTCCTGGCTGTAACGGCCGCGCATAAGTCCGAAATAAGGATATTCAGGAACTTCGTAGGTGTCTTCCAGATAAAGATACAGAACGTTCATTCCGGCGAACGCCATGGTCTCCAGATATTTCCGGACAAATTCGGTTTTATAAACGGCGTTTCTGGAGCAGTCCAGCATCAGCCCGTTTTCGTCCAGCCATAACGTTTCCGTGCAGGAAAAAGAGCCTTCGGAGAGATGCTGGAGAAGCAGACCGACTCCACGGAAAAAGTGTGTGGTGTGGCAGTAACCTACCACAGCGGAGGAACCGTCCCAGGAGACGGTGAGGGTCTTTTCGGTGTGTGGTTCCGGCAGGATACGGATTCCGTCCCCGGCGAGCCGGTGGCCTTTTGTGTTCAGCAGGATCTCAAGTCCCTTCCCAAGGGTTTCCTGCTGTGCGGTCAATTGAAAATTCATTGTAAAAACGCCCCTTTCAAGAAAAATTGTAATAGTCAATTAGAAGTATAGAGGATGGAAGGCAGGACGGCAAGTAGAGAATTTATAAAGTTTTTTGGCTACTTTTTTATGAACAGATGTGGTAGCCATTCCGTCGGCTGAATTGTTATCTTTTGTCTGAGAAAGAGAGAAGTTGACGAACGGATTTTCTTGCGGGATGGGAACGGGGATTTTATAATAAAAGACAGGATGGTTTGGAATCCGGCAAGCATAGCGGAAGCGCTGAAAGGGGTTAAGTGATGAAGAATGAGACCTACCAGATATCAGAAGCGGAGAGACTGACCGGGGAAAAGGCACATGTCCTGCGCTACTGGGAGGAAGAGCTTGGGCTCACGATCGGAAGAAATGCCATGGGACACCGTTTTTATACGGCGGAAGATATACAGATTTTTCTGAGCATCAAAGAACTGAAGAAAAAAGGGCTTCACCTGAAAGCAATCCGGGATCTGCTGCCCAAGCTGCAGCAGGCAGTGGGACAGGCGGTACAGGAAAGCATTCCGGAGGAGGCAGTGGAAATTCTTCCGGCTAAAATGACGGCGGAGGCAAACGCCCGGACGGTGGAAGAGGAACCGGAAACCGTTGAGGTGCGCGAGGTGACAGATGACCGGCAGGCGCAGTTTTATGAGATCCTGGAGCGGCTGCTCCGGCAGATGATGCTGAAGAAGCGGCAGGAAGAGCGGTACAAGCGTGTGGATGAGGCAATCCGAAGACATCAGCAGTCGCGAAAGGAAGCCGCTGCAACGGTGGAAGCGTCCGACAGAAAGAAGAAAAAAGGCAGAAAATAGAGGCGGCTGTTCCGTGGGTGGAACGATTGCCAATAGAAAAACGGGGCTGTATGGATTTCAATACAGACCCCGTGTTTCTTTTTCTGAATTATTTTTCAGAACAGATTATTTTGTGGACAGATAATCGTTGATCTGTGCTTCCAGAACGTCAGCATCTATTCCGTGTACCATGGCAGCCTCAGCCAGAGACTCACCCTGTGCGGACGGGCATCCGATACAGTGCATTCCTGCGCGCATCAGGATTGCGATAATGTTCTGATCCAGTCTGATCAGCTCGCCGATTGTCATATCTTTGGAAATTTTCATCGTTGATTCCTCCTTCGACTGTCTTTCAGTGACAGATTCTATTATAATACCAGGCAGTGAACATTTGCAAGCCCTCTTTTCATACAGGCTTCAAAGATGGGATTAAATTGTTTGTAATTTAGTACTTGTATTTCCGGGAGCAATCGTTTAAAATGTGTGTAGTACCTGATAAAAAGCGGCTGAACCATGAATGGTGAATGGCTGCCGGAAAGGTCAAAAACGTACGTCGAAAGACGAAAAAAGCAAAAGGAGGAAAAAAACATGGCATATGTAATTACTGACGAGTGCGTAAGCTGCGGAACATGCGCTGGCGAATGTCCGGTAGAGGCAATTTCTGAGGGAGACAGCAAGTATGTGATCGACGCTGATACATGTGTAGACTGCGGAACATGCGCAAGTGTTTGTCCTACAGAAGCAATCGTAGAGGGCTAATCTGTACGAAGAGCGTAAAAAGAAAACATATTGCCGGAGGAAGAGCTTTCTGCTCCTGTTTCCTCCGGCGGATAAAAACAAAAAGCACTGGCTTCTCAGCCGGTGCTTTTTTGTATGGGTCAGGCAAGTTCAGCAAGCTGCTGAAGAGCGGTATCGCGGACCAGAACCTCGCTGTGCTCTGCCAGATACGCTTCTCCGATGCCGGAAAACGCTTTTTGCTGTCCATACTCAGAAAGAATATTGCAGATTTTGTTGAAATCCTCTGGTGAGCAGCCTGATTGATGAAGGACCAGCTGATATTCGTTCTGCGGTTCAATCTTGTACAGAGAATTTTTTCCTGAGAAATAGTGATTCAGTGCGTTTGCTGAAGAGATGACTTCGTCCAGCGAATGAAAACGGAAGGTACGGACAAGATCCACAGGGGCATCCTTTGCGGGAGCTTCCGCAGTGTCTTTCTCTGCGGAAGCAGCTTTTTTCTTCTGTTCCGCCTTGGTCCGGGCTTCATAGATTTTCTGGAAAAGGTCGATAATATCATCTGCGCCGGAATACTGTACCGGTGCCTGACTGTCTCCTTCGTCACTGGAAGGAGCAAATTTGGAGAAGCGGGTATCCAGTTCCTGGGGATCATCGACTTTTGTGATGATCAGGACGATACTGTCCGGAGCGACCGGAATCGCTTCCACCATCAGCGGTGCGTTATCATAGTTAAAACCAAACTGTTCGTTGGCTTCTACCATCATATCCTGAAACAGGTTCCTGGCTTTTTCTGTTCCGTAAGCCAGTTCGCTGAGCTTAATTTTTCGGTTTGCAAGATCCGCACTGGTTAAAGTACAGCGAATCTGGTTGTCATTGAGCTTTTCAATTTTCAAAACCGTCACATCCTCTCGTAAAGGTTAAAAATATCAGGCTACTAATGTATAGTATAGCACATTGGGCGAAGATGTAAAGAACTTAACACTTTTTTCATAATTTGCAGGCTTGTATTTTGCCCAGGCTCCGGTATAATGAAAGAAAGAACCGAAACAGCAGTATAGGTTTCCGGCAAAAGGTGCATCTTTTGCCGCCTGTGATTCCTGCTGGTCTTATTATCAGAAATTCTTCAGTATTTTCCCGTTATCAGAAAGAGCCGGTATCCCGTGAAAACTGCTGGCTGTGTTCTTGTATTGAGTAACTGTAAAAAGAAGGGTATTCTCGGAATGACAGTCTCTGAACGGATCAGACAGATACCGCAGAGATCCATGAGAGTCCCTCAGGATGGTCTGTCCGGCGTTTTTGTATATCACAGAGTCGGAAACGGCAAAGGACAGTCCAAAGCACCCGGAGGCAAGATGGTAAATATCGGTCCCTTGAGCATAACTGTTGCTAACGGGTGCTTTTTTTGTTATACTGAACATGTTATCAGACGAATTTTGAGGGGAAACCGCGAAGAATGCGGAAAATATCGAAAGAGAAGACGGAGGATAAAAATATGCGGAAGGACAGGAAAAAGAAGGGGAGAATTTCACCTGTTCTGGTAGTAGTTCTGCTGATCGTGCTGATCGCGGCTGCAGGAGTTGTTTCCTTTCTCGTGCAAAGATATACGCCGAGCAGGGTACAGATGGATCGGAACGCCTATTTTCAGGTAACAGGGGATACAGAGGCGGCGTTGGTGCTCAACGGCAGCATCTGTGAGGAAAAAGGAGTGATGATCCAGGGAGAGCTTTATGCTTCCAGTACGTTTGTTTCGCAGCAGCTGAACAGCGCCTTTTACTGGGATCAGGAGTCCCAGGCAATTTTACTGACAATTCCTGCCGGGGTGATGAGAATCGCGCCGGGAGATGCTACATACAGTACGGCACAGGGACAGCCGGCAGTGCAGACAGGCGCAGACGGCACTGTATACATTGCGATGGAATATGTACAGCAATATACAGATATGGACTATGCCTTTTATACTGAACCGAACCGGGCTGTGATGCGGACCGAATGGGACGGTCTGTCTCAGGTGGAAGTAACCGCCGATGAGAGCGTTGTGAGATACCGGGGAGGGATTAAAAGCGATATTCTTACAGGCGTCTCTGGAGGAGACCCACTGTATTATCTGGAAAGTCTTGAGAACTGGGTTCATGTAATGACACAGGACGGGTATACAGGATATATAGAAAAGGAAGATGTGTCCGAAGCTCAGGAGGCTCCGGTTCATGTACAGGACGCCAGCCTGATCTTTACCGGGATCAGGAGAGATTACAAGATCAACCTGGCATGGCATCAGACCACGTCCCAGGAGGCAAACGCGGCGTTTGGCTCTGTGACCGCCAATATGAAGGGCGTGAATGTGATCTCTCCGACCTGGTTTTCCGTGCTGGACAATACGGGAACGCTTTCCAGCCTTGCCAGCGCTGATTATGTCAATCAGGCACATGCGGCGGGGCTTGAGGTCTGGGGACTGATCGACAATTTCAATGAGAATTTCAGTACGGAGACGGCACTGGCAAGTTACTCCGTGCGTACCAATATTATCAACCAACTGATTTTCGCGGCTCAGCAGACAGGGCTGGACGGGATCAATGTGGACTTCGAACAGCTGACAGAAGCATCGATTCCCCACTATATTCAGTTCCTGCGGGAATTATCCGCCGCGGCTCACGGTGTAAATCTTGTGGTTTCCGTGGATACTGCGGTGCCTCAGTCTTTTACAGAGTATTATAACCGTGGGGAGCAGGCAAAGACCGTGGACTATATGATCATGATGGGCTATGACGAGCACTACGCGGGAAGCGAAGAGGCAGGTTCGGTGGCTTCCCTTCCGTTTGTGGAAGCGGGGATACAGACCATGCTGGAGGATATCCCTGCAGACAAAATAATCTGTGCGATCCCATTTTACACCCGCCTGTGGACAGAGACTTTTGGCCAGGTGGGAGTGACCAGCGAGGTGCTGGGGATGGATGGAGCAGATCAGTATGTAGCGCAGCTGGGAATGACGAAAACCTGGGATGCGTCGGTGGGACAGAATGTTGCGATGGCGGAGACAGACACCGCCAGATATACCATATGGATGGAAGATGAACAGTCCATCGAAGAGAAAATGAAGCTGATCGCCAATTATGGTCTTGCTGGTGTTGCAGAGTGGAAGCTTGGATTTGAACGGGCAACGGTCTGGGATATCATTGCAAAATATATCGCTCAATAACAGCAGACGATCCGATGGCGGAACGGCTGACGATGACAAAAGAATGGAGGAGTATGAAATGGCAGCAGAATTTGATGAAGAAATGTTCAAAACCACGCTGATGGGGGGATTTGACAAGGAGGATGTTCTGACAAAGTTTCAGGAAGCAAGGGACGAAGCTTACAAGGAGCAGAAAAAACTGGAGGCGCAGGTGGAGGAGCGCGACAAACTGATCAGCGAACTCCGGCAGAGCCTGAAGAATAAAGAAACAGAGAATGAGCAGCTTCAGAAAGACATCAAAGAAAAATACCAGAGTTATATCGATAATTATGACAGCATCGGAAAACTGGTCTATGACGCAAAGGTGCGCTCTGACAATATGATGTCTGAGACAAAGCAGCAGTGCGATCAGATGCTTCGGGAGACAAAAGAAGAGTGTGCCCGCATGGTAGAGGAAGCCCGCCGGAAAGAAGAAGAGGTTGTGGCAGTCTACGAGGCAAAGATTGAACAGCAGGCGCAGGAAGCGCAGCAGTTTATGGAGCGTCAGATGACCCAGGGACGTGACAGTTACCGGATCATCCGGAACGAGATGGCACAGATGGTGCAGGCGATGAATGAGCTTCAGAAAGGCTTTCTTGAGAGCTATAAGAAAGTGCGCACGGTCAAGGATGCCATGGACAGATCCGCTCAGAAGCTGGAACCGTTTTTCCGTCAGCTTCAGGAGGATACAGTGAAAGAAAAAGAAGCGGGAAAATCCGGCAAGAAGACAGAAGAGAAAAGCAGCGGGAGTAAAGCAAAGAAGGTGCCGGAGGAAGAAGAGTTTCTGGATGACGGTGTGGACTTTGATGAAGAACTGGAAAATGAAATTCATCGGCTTCTGAAGGACGAGGAAGAATCCGAGGACGGCGGTCAGGGCTGAAATACATCCCTCCTGCATATACATGAGTAGAAGTATATGCAGCGGGGGATTTTTTTGTGCTGAAAAAGAAGAGAATGGAGCTTTTGATGGCGGTTCTTTTTCTGGCCGCAGCCTATTGTCTGTCCAGAGAGGGGGCGAAGCTGGTAGAAAATATGGAAGGTCAGAAAAAGCTGGTGGTCGTGGATCCGGGACATGGCGGAGAAGATCCGGGAAAGATCGGGATCAACGACGAAAAAGAAAAGGATATCAATCTGGAAATATCCCTGATGCTGAGGGAAAAACTGGAGAAGCAGGGGATTTCCGTGGTGATGACGAGGGAAGAGGACGAAGGTCTGTATGAAGAAAATGCTTCCAACAAAAAGGTACAGGATTTGCAGAGAAGGGTGGAAATGATCCATGAAAGGCAGCCGGACTGTGTGGTCAGTATCCACCAGAACAGCTATTCCGATCCTGCGGTGAAGGGAGCGCAGGTTTTCTACTATGAGGATTCTGTCGAAGGAAAACGTCTTGCAGAGTGTCTGCAGAATGCCCTGATCGAGCAGGTGGATTCGGAGAATCACAGACAGGCGAAGGGGAACACGACGTATTATCTGCTGAAGCGGACCGATGCGCCGCTTGTGATCTGTGAGTGCGGATTTTTGTCCAATCCGGAGGAGGCGGAGCTGCTTACGGAAAAAGAGTATCAGGAAAAAGTTACGGACGCGGTCGTCAGCGGCGTGCTGGAATATCTGAATGCCAGCGGAGGAACGTGAGCAGCCATGCGATCAAAAAGTGTAACTTCATTCCAGCTGAACGGTAAAAAACAGCCCGGCTGTCTGCATTTGGCGGCAGACAGCCGGGCTGTGTGACTCAGAATTTTTCCAGACGATCCATGGTCAGCTCAAATACGGTGCATCCGCCGGCTGACGTATCGATGGGAACGGAATAGTTCGCGCCTGCATAGGCATTTCCGCTTTCTGTGTGCGGCGTGGAATATGTGATAGATTTCCGAAGTCCTGCGTATTCACGGAGAACATTCAGGGCAATCGCTGCATTGGCGTCTTCGGTGCCGATCATCAAAGTGGTGTTCTTCTCCTGAAGAAAACCGCCGGTGGTGGCAAGCTCCGTGACAAAGATTCCTTTCTGGTTCAGGGCAGCGATGGTGTCCGCCTTATCTTCTTTTTTCATGATCGCAATTAAAAGTTTCATAGATTTTTCCTCCCTGTTTCCAGCTCAAAACGCTGAATTTTCCGGCTAATCGGAAAAAGGATTCCGACCGCTGCAGATAGGCAACAGTCCAGCCATCGGAACTGTTGCGTTTATAGTACCAGTTATATATAAAATTCTCGTTTCTGTCAAGCAATTTAGAGAAAATTTCTCTTTTTTACGGCAATGAATTTGTTTATAATAAAAGAAAAACGTAAGAGGAGGCTTTTATGGAGCGATTACTTTATGGGGCGGCATATTACGAGGAGTATCTTCCGGTGGACCGGCTGGAAAAAGATGTGGAGATGATGAAAGCTGCCGGGATCAATGTCGTGCGGATCGCGGAATCCACCTGGAGCACCTGTGAGCCGCAGGATGGGGTGTTTGATTTTTCCCATGTGGAGCGGGTGCTGGACGCCATGGAGCAGGCGGGAATCTCCGTGATCATCGGAACGCCCACCTATGCGGTGCCCACCTGGATGGTGAAGGCGTATCCCGAGGTGCTTGCCACGACAAAACAGGGACAGGGCATTTATGGGGCGCGTCAGATTATGGACATTACCAATCCGGTCTATTTGTTTTACGCGGAACGTGTAATCCGGAAGCTGATGGAGCACACGGCGCACCGCAGCTGTGTGATCAGCTTTCAGCTGGACAATGAGACAAAGTATTACGGGACGGCAGGAAAAAATGTCCAGCAGGGCTTTGTGAAGTATCTGAGGGAAAAGTTTCAGGATGACCTGGATGCGATGAATCATGAATTTGGCCTGGATTACTGGAGCAACCGGATCAACGCATGGGAAGATTTCCCGGATGTGCGGGGGACGATCAACGGAAGTCTGGGCGCGGAGTTTGAGAAATAAAACAGATCGGCAGGGAGTTTTCCGCATATTCTCAGCACCTGGTAAATCTGAAAAAGAAGAATTCCACGGCGATCCTGGTCAGCAATGAGGCTTTGACCGCCCTGGAATGGTTCCCGGTCAATGCCGGTCCGGATGCCTCTGTGCCGGTGAAATATAATGATATTGTAAGATGGATCTATGATACACTGTACCGGATGAACATCGAATGTGATTTTGTCTGGCCGGACAGTGAAAATATTGAGGAATATGACTGGGTGATCGTACCTGCGCTGTACGCGGCTCCGGAAGCGCTTCTGCACCGTCTGAACCGCTACGTGGAGGCGGGCGGAGGTGTTTATGGAGCTTCTGCAGCCACAGGGAGCTCATGTGCTGGTGTCCTATGAACATCCGGCATGGAAGGAATATGCGGCAGTGACGGAACACAGTTATGGCAAAGGAAGCGCGGTCTATGTGGGATGCAAGACGACAGACGCCTTTTTGAGCAGAATTCTCCGGTACTGTGCAGAAAAAGCAGGGATATCTTTGGAGGAGAATACTTATCCGGTGATCGTGCGGAAAGGAACCAATCCGATGGGCGAGAAGATCTGTTATTATCTGAATTATTCACCGGAAGTTCAGCAGGTTCGCTCGCATCCGTCCGGGGACAGTCTCATGGGATGGAAAACAGCGGAAGGAAAATGAAGGGTTCGAGCTGAATCCATGGGGTGTGGAGATTCTTGTCTGCAAATAAATGTTTGCAGGAACGTTCGAAAGGAATCGTTCCGGCAGTTGAATGGTTCCTGCATTCAATTGATAAAAAGCGATTCGTGATGGAACAGATGGGAAATTATAGAGCCGCCCGGTATGGGCGGCTCAAGTGCTGTGTCTGGGAACGTTGGGTCAGAGAATGCTGTGTCTTAGGATTGTTTAAAGGAGAATCGAAAGGAGAATACAGATCATATTTCCGTGACGGTATCCGCCGTGCCGATAAAGAGCGGAAGATTGGCGGTGCAGTCTATGATCAGATAAAGGAAAGGACGGTTCAGAATAACCTCTTTCTGCTCCTGTGGATCGTCCGCAGAAGAACCGCTTTCAATTTCAACGGCAGTGGCAGCGCCTGCCTTCGTGCCCTGTTCATCCAGGGTAAGAAATGTTTTGTGAAGAACCTTGCTGATGTAGAGAGGCCCGTCCTGGGAAGAACCCATGCCGGAGAGATCCGCAGCACTGCTGTCGAATGCGTCCGTCATACCCATAGACTTCAGAACATCCGAAAGCTCTGTGGAACATTCCGTTTCAAATTTCGGCAGGGAGACATTGACCGGGATGTCCTGTGGCTGCCGGAGAAGTTCCAGCAGCGTTTCTCCGGTGAGTGTATCCGCATATTCGGAGACGGTCATGTCTTCTTCCGGAAGGAGAGCTGCAAAGGCGTAATCAGCGTTGTGGTAGTATTTCAAAAAGCCTGTGGCGTGTTCCGATTCTAAATACTGATGTTCCTGGGAATGCATGAAGACGGCGTTGATGGTATCCCCGCCTTCGCAGGTGAATAAATCCTCGGAACATGCCTGTTCGATATAAGGATCCGCCCATTCCGCGTCAAAGGAGAGGGCGTTGATCAGATACAGGACCGCATCCTCAGGAATTTCCGAGAGAATTTCGGGAATCATGCCATTTGTGTGGTCTTTCACCCATAAATTGATATCCTCCATCGTCTGATCGTCGAAGGCAGCCTGATAGACAGAGGCGTCATAATATCCGGCGGCGGTTTGGAGAAATTCTTCGTTGATCTGAAGTTCTTCACTGTCCTTGAGCCAAAGGGAATCGGCGAGATGCAGTCTGGACTTTTCACTGGAAGGGAGCGCCTGCAGGTAGGAGGACAGATATTCGTTCAATTCCCCGACCGGCATGCCGAAGACTTCTTCCATCTGTGCCAGTGTGTGGTTCCTTGCCCCGTTCGCAGTCATGGAAAGGGCATAGAGGGCGGAAACCGGGGAGAGAAGTGTATTTGCCTTCCCTTTCGTCAGTTCCTCCTGAAACATCCGGACAGAAAAATCCATGATGGCATCCGCCCCGGAACCGGTAAGATCCGCGTTGGTCTGAATGGCCGGATAATCTTTATCGGCAAGCAGATCCCGGGCTTCGAGACGGCCCTGCAGGGAGCCGCAGCCGGAGAGAGAACCTGTGCCGGAAACAGCAAGAAAGAATGCCAGGACGGCGGAAGAAATCCGTTCCAGAGATCGTTTCGCCGGCGGAATCGTTGCATGTTTTATAGCTTTGCGCGGGATTGTTCGTAGCTTCATTGGAAACCTCCTTTCATTTCCGATCCCGATGGGAACAAGGGGCAGAGAGAGCCTGCGGCAGACATCTGTTTCTGTCTGCCGCAGGCTTTGTCCTGCGCTTGGATATAAAATTCACGCTTCGGAAATAACCGAAAGCAATGATTATTTCGTGAAGAAATAGTTATAAGCGTTGTTATAACTGATGTTGTTGATCATTTCTTTCAGGAAGTCCGGATGATTCGGGTACTCGCCGTTCTCCACCCAGTTTCCGACTACATTACACAGAATGCGGCGGAAATACTCATGACGCGGGAAGGAGAGGAAGCTTCTGGAGTCTGTCAGCATTCCGATGAACGGAGAGAGCAGACCGATGCTGGAAAGTACGGTCAGCTGAGCTTCCATACCCGGTTTGTGATCATTGAACCACCATGCGGTACCGAACTGCATCTTTCCACGGATGCCGCCGCCCTGGAAGTTTCCTGCCATGCTGGCAAGCATTTCGTTGTCGTTCGGGTTCAGGGAGTAGAGAACTGTCTTCGGAAGCAGGTTCTCTTTATCCATCTCGTTCAGCATTGTGCTCAGGTAAGAAGCGTATTTGATATCATCCATGCTGTCGAAGCCGGAGTCTACGCCGATGGCAGCCAGCTGACGGGAAGAGTTGTTGCGCAGTGCACCGATATGTAACTGCATAACGATGTTCTTGCGTGCGTACATCTTGCCAAGAGCGATCATCACATAGCCTTTGTACATACCGCACTCAGCAGCGGTCAGTTCCTCGCCTTCCAGACGTTTCTTCATCACACGGTCAACGTCCTCAACGGTTGCCGGCTGATAGAAGCAGCCTTCCAGGCTGTGGTCGGTAACAACGCAGCCTACGCTGATGAAGTAGTCCATACGTTTTTCCAGAGCTTTCATCAGATCGTCCACGTTCTTGATGTCTACGCCGGAAACCTCGGACAGTTTTGCGATGTAGTCCGCATAGCCCGGTTTCTCGATCGCCATTGCTTTCTCCGGACGGAAAGTCGGAAGTACGGTGCAGCCGAAGTTTTCATTCTTCAGTGCCTTGTGAGCTTCCAGGTCGTCTGCCGGATCGTCTGTGGTACACATATATTTTACGTTCTGACGCAGGATCAGATTGCGTACGGAGAATTCTTTGGAGCGCATCTGCTCGTTTGCGCTGTCCCAGATCTGCTTTGCAGTAGCTTCGGAAAGCGGAGCAGTGATGCCGAAGTAACGCTGTAATTCCAGATGTGTCCAGTGATACAGCGGATTTCCGATGGAATTTTCGATGGTACGTGCCCATGCGAGGAATTTGTCATAATCGGAGCCGTTTCCGGTGATCAGTTCTTCCGGAACACCCATTGCACGCATTGCGCGCCATTTGTAATGGTCTCCGCCCAGCCATACCTGGGTCAGGTTATCCATCTGGCTGTCTTCCAGGATTGCTTTCTGGTTCAGATGGTTGTGGTAATCGAAAATCGGCATGGTTTCCGCAGCGTCATGATACAGCATTTTCGCGGTATCGGTCTGCAGCAGGAAATCAGAATCCATAAAATTCTTCATTGTGGTCTCCCTTCTTGTATCGAAATGATTGCGAAACCTGAAATCAGGTTCCGCAATCGGTCATTCTGTTTGTTATGCCAGATGTTTTTCCAGAGTAGAAGCAACAGCTCCAGGTCCTTCCAGCATTTCAGCGAATGCAGTCAGGACTTTGTCGCACATGCCGATCTCGCACAGGTCAACGCCGAAGATAGAAGCGTTGGAAAGCAGACCGTGCAGCTTGGAAGCCAGTTCTTCTTTGGAAGGTACTTCGCCAAGTTTGAAGTCTTTTACATACGGGCAAACAGTATCCAGCAGCGGATCAGCGCTCAGCTCGAAAGCATTGCCCTTATCGTCTACTGCCATCAGGTAACGCAGCCATCCTGCAAATACCAGCGGGATTGCGTTCAGGTCATCCAGGTTCAGGCTGTCGTCTGCCTGGTAAGCCTTGATGGTCTCACCGAAACGGATCGCCAGCTTCTGAGAAGTATCGGTAGCGATACGCTGCGGGGTATCCGGCATGAACGGGTTCGGGATACGAACGTTCAGAACTTCGTCGATGAATGCTTTCGGAGAGAGAATGCCAGGATCGGTAACAACCGGAAGTCCCTCAACGTATCCGATGCGGTTCACCAGTTTTACCAGAGTCTCGTTCTTCATCTCGTCAGCGATCAGGTCATAGCCCAGCAGGCATCCGTATACAGCCAGTGCGGTGTGCAGCGGATTCAGGCAGGTGCATACTTTCATACGCTCTACTTTGTTTACGGTGTCTCTGTCGGTCATGTAAACGCCGGCTTTTTCCAGTGCAGGTCTTCCGTTCGGGAACTTGTCCTCGATAACCAGGTACTGCGGCTCCTCAGCGTTTACGAACGGAGCGATATAGGTTCTCTTGGAAGTGATCACCGGAGCGATATCTTCAACGCCTGCTTTCTGCAGCTCTGCGCATACAGAATCAGCCGGTCTTGGAGTGATCTTGTCGATCATGGACCATGGGAAGGAAACCTGATTCTCATCGGACAGATACTCTACGAAGCCTTCCTCTACGAATCCTTTTGCCAGCCATTCTTTTGCCATGGTCAGGATGGAGTTCTGCAGTTTCTCACCGTTGTGAGAGCAGTTATCCATGGAAACAACAGCCAGAGGAGCTTTGCCTGCTTTGTAACGCTCGTTCAGCAGAGCACATACAACAGCCATAGCGGAACCAGCTTTTTCCGGTCCGTTATCGATGTCTGCCTGGATGAACGGGAAGTAAGTTCCATCAGCAGCTTTCAGCGCATAGCCTTTCTCTGTGATGGTGAAGGAGATCATCTGCAGTTCTTTGCTTACGAAGATCTCTTTCAGTCTGTTCCACTCTTCAGCAACGTTGGACTGAGCCTTGATTGCTTCGGTCAGGGAACCAAGAACTTTTTTCTCGGTAGAGCCGTCAGCCTTCAGGGTAACAGCCAGTACCAGATTGTCGTATGGTTTGTAGATCTTGTCTACTACGTCGAAGTCGAATGTCTCTACGCAGGTGATACCTTTGTCGGTCTCGCCTTTGGAGATCAGGGTGTCAGCCAGTCCGCCGATGAAGATACGGAAGATGTTACCTGCTCCGAAATGTACCCATACAGGGGATTTTTTTGTGTTCTCAGCAACTTTTTCAATGTCGTAGGACGGAAGAGCGATGCCGGCTGCTTCCCACTCACTGCGGTTTTTGATACCTTCTAATGTAAGTTTCATATTTATCTACGCTTCTTTCTTTGATTTTTGGAAGGGCTGCAGTTTCTGCAGCCCATGTGTTCGTGTTGGATAAAAATTCAGATCAGATTATTTTGCTTTTGCTTCTTTTTCGATGGACTCCCAGAGGCCGCACAGATAAGCAGCGCCCAGAGCACGGTCATACAGACCATAGCCAGGCATCGCTTTTTCGCCCCAGATCATACGTCCGTGGTCCGGACGGATCGGTCCTTCGAATCCGATGTCATACAGAGCACGCATGATCGCATGCATATCGAAAGTTCCGTCTGCGCTCAGATGTGCGCTTTCCTCGAAATCACGCATACCGTCATTGAAACGAAGGTTACGAACGTGTGCGAAGTGGATTCTGCCTTTCAGCATATGGATGGTGTCGATCAGGTCATTGCCCAGGTTTGTTCCGTAGGAACCGGTACAGAAAGTAACACCGTTGTGTTTGTTCGGAACCATTTCCATCATACGTTTCAGGTTTGCCTGAGTAGAGATGATACGCGGCAGACCGAATACGCTCCAGGAGGGATCGTCCGGATGGATTGCCATGTTGATATCGTACTTGTCACATACCGGCATGATCGCTTCCAGGAAGTATTTCAGGTTGTCCAGCAGTTTGTCATCGTCGATGTCTTTGTACAGCTCGAACAGCTCTTTTACTTTCTCCATACGCTCCGGCTCCCAGCCCGGCATGATGGAACCGTTCATGTCATCCTTGATGCTGGAGAACATGGATTCCGGATCCATGCTGTCGATCTTGTCCTGGCTGTAAGCGAGAACGGTGGATCCGTCTGCTCTCATACGATCCAGTTCTGTTCTTGTCCAGTCGAATACCGGCATGAAGTTGTAGCAAACCATGTGAATATCAGCTTTTCCAAGGTTTTCCAGTGTTTCGATGTAAGCTGCGATATCTTTGTCGCGCTCCGGAGCACCTGTCTTGATGGCATCGCTGACATTAACGCTCTCGATACCTGCCAGATGAAGGCCTGCATCCTCAACTTCTTTCTTCATTGCCAGGATCTCGTCCAGTGTCCATACCTCTCCCGGCATTTTGTTGTAAAGAGTTGTGATGATTCCCTTTACATAGCAGCTCTGACGAATCTGCTCCAGAGTTACGGTATCGTAGTCTTTGCCGTACCAGCGCATTGTCATTTCCATAGTGTATAAGCTCCTTTCTTTTGCTCATTCATTTGTTACTTCTATCTTATCTGAATTCTGAAAAGTTTCCATAGACAAAATTGTGCTATGTATTGCAAAAATTGCGGTGATGAGGTATTATGTAGGAAAAGGATATGCAATCGACCTGAAAATTATACAAATTAAACGAAAAATTAGAGGGATATCAGACAGAAAGAGGACAAAGGATATTGAAGAAAAAGCGGTTTGAAACGGAATGGAAAAAACGCCAGTATATGGAGGAGAAAGATTATGAGATTTATTATTATAATGATCACAATCTGTCTCCGGTAAGGGCCCATTCCCATAATTATTACGAAATCTACTTTTTTCTGGAGGGCGACGCGGAGATGAATGCCGAGGAACAGGTCTTCTGGCCGAAACCCGGTGAAGTTCTGGTCATTCCGCCGGGAGTTGTACATTTCCTGCGGATCCGGAACAGAGAAAAGCCTTACCGCAGGATCGTACTCTGGATTTCAGCGAGTTATCTGGAAGGATTGCTGCTGCGGTCGGAGGATTACGGCTATCTGTTTCAGAGAGCCAGGCTGAAAAAACAGTATCTGTATCAGTTCGATCCGATCCTTGCCAATCAGCTGCAGGGCATGGCGTTCCGGATGATCGAGGAACAGTGGGGCGACCGTTACGGCAAGCAGACGTTTCTCTACCTGAAACTCAATGAGCTGCTGATGGTGATGAACCGTATGGTGTACGAGCAGAATCACAAGAAGGTGGCGAAAGGCGAGGAGGAGGTTTACCAGACAATCTGCAATTTTATCGCCTCCCATCTGGAAGAAGACCTGTCCCTGGAACGGCTGTCCAACCTGTTTTTCCTGAACAAATATTATATTGCGCATCTGTTTAAAGATAAGGTAGGAATGTCGGCGCATCAGTACATCACAAGAAAAAGGCTGGATGCCTGCAAAGACGCCATCCTTGGAGACGAGCCCATCGGACAGATCTGCCAGCAGTTCGGATTTTCCGATTACACCAGTTTTTACCGAAGATTCAAAAGAGAGTATGGCGTGTCGCCGAAGGAATACCGGCAGCAGCATCAGATGGAAGTGCTTTAATATAAGAAAAAGTAAATTTTTCATTGGCGGATGCCGTAACGGTTCAGTTGGCTGAATGGTTACAATATCTGGCAGAAGCCATGGAGCAGAATATTGAAGATGAAAACAAGAGATACTGAAATAAGATTGTGTCTCTTGTTTTTTTGTGCTTTTTTATCAGCACGGAAAGTCTGGCGGGGCAGAAGACAAAAAGAAACAGAAGAAAAAGGTTCTGCGGAAAAGAAGGAGATTCGTATGTTGGGATGGAAGAAAGGGTTGCTGCGGTATTCGCTTTTATTTTTGACAGGTTACTGCGTTTATCTGGCGCTGGAAGTGACGTTCCGCGGCTACAGCTTCCGGCTGATGGGCCTGACCGGCGGAATCGTTATGGTGGTGATCGGATTTCTGCTGCGCCATGGCATGTGGAAATTACAGCTCCCCCTGCAGATGATGATCGGAGCGGTCATCATTACTGCTCTGGAGCTGGCCGCCGGTCTGTTCTCTCTGGAAGTTCTGGGGATCCGGATGTGGGATTACCGGGACGAGTGGATGAGCATGTGCGCCAACCTGATCTGCCCCCGCTATACTTTGTACTGGTTTCTGCTCTCAGGGGTGGCGATCTTTTTTATCGGAGCAGTGGACTACTATCTGCTGGACATCGGACATCGCCCGGTTTACCGGATGTTCCGCTGGAAGTTCGCGTTTCCGGAAGCTCGAAGAATCCGGCAGGGGCAGACGGCGGATGCAGAAACTACAGTTAGGAGGGAAGGGAGATACTGATCTTTCCTTATTCAATGTGAATTTATGCGGACGAAAGCAGTCAGGAGCAGGTGGCATGTGTGGATGGAAGGCGGCTGCTTTCGTCCGCATTCATAAAAGAAGATCAAAAAGGTATTTACATAAGGAAGTAATCAGGTTTATAATAGACCATACATGTCCAAAGCCGTGGCTTTGGAAAAAAATGAGAAGAGGATGAAAGCAATGAAGGTTTCAAAATTAGTTGGTGAAAGATTCAAAGAAAAACCCGCCGACTGCGTGATCGACAGCCATGCGCTGATGGTCAAGGGCGGATATATCAAGTATGTGGCAAACGGTATCTATTCTCTGTTCACCCCGGGCAAACGGGTGACTTCCAAGATCGAGCGGATCATCCGCGAAGAGATGGATGCGATTGACGGTCAGGAAGTGATGTTCCCGGTTGTGCTTCCAGGTTCACTCTGGGAGGAGTCCGGAAGATTTGAGAGTGTCGGCGCGGAGCTGGTACGTTTCCGTGACCGCAACAACAGCAGTATGGTTCTTGGAATGACTCACGAGGAGGCATCGGTACATCTGGTAAGAGAATATGCGAACTCCTACACCAAGTATCCGTTTATGATCTATCAGATTCAGACAAAATTCCGTGATGAGGCGAGACCGAGAGCAGGTCTGCTCCGTGTACGTGAATTTACCATGAAGGATGCCTATTCCTTCCATACATCACAGGAAGATCTGGAGCGTTACTATCAGATCTGCTACGATGCGTACCATCGTATTTTTGCGAGAGCCGGTGTTCCGGATGTGGTTGCGGTAAAATCTGATTCCGGTATGATGGGAGGAAGCGTTTCCCATGAATATATGCTTCTGACACCGATCGGAGAGGACTCCATCGCAATCTGTGACGGCTGTGATTATAAGGCAAATATGGAAGCGGCAGAGAACCTGGTGGACAATTCCGGAAATAACAGGGCGATGGCGGAACTGGAGAAAGTTTATACACCGAACCTGAGCACCATCGAAGATGTTACAAAGGCGCTGAACCTTCCGATTGAAAATACATGCAAGGCGGTTGTTTACCAGAAGAACAGTGACGACAGCTTTGTCGTAGTCTTCATGCGCGGAGATATGGAGGCAAATGAGACGAAGATCACGAACTTTATCGGCGATCATATCCATCCGGCGAATATCGAGGATGACAGCATCCTGGTAGCTGGATTTATCGGACCGTACCAGCTGAATCAGGATGTGACGGTTCTGTATGACCAGTCTCTGAAGGGAATTGAATATATGTCCTGCGGCGCCAATGAGAGAGATTACCATTATGTAGGGCTGAATCTTGCCCGCGACCTTGGACAGGAACCGGAGTTCCATGACTTTACAAAGATCCGTGACGGCGGCATCTGCCCGAAATGCGGCAAACCGATGATCCGTGTACACCGCGGCGTTGAGGTAGGAAATATCTTTCAGCTGGGAACCAAATACACCAAGAGCATGGGCATGAAATATATCGACAAGAACAACGAAGAGCAGTACCCGATCATGGGATGCTACGGCATCGGCGTCGGGCGTCTGGCGGCTTCCGTCTGCGAGGCGCATCACGACGAGTATGGCCCGATCTGGCCGATCACCATCGCGCCATGGGAGGTTCATATCTGCTGTCTTCGTGTGGACGATGCAGAGTGCAAAGAATACGCGGATCAGCTGTATGCAGATCTTCAGAAAAAACATGTGGAAGTGATCTACGACGACAGAGATGTGCGTCCGGGTGCGATGTTCTCCGACGCGGATCTGCTGGGCGTTCCGGTGCGCGTGGTTGTCAGCCCGAGAAATATGAAGGAAGGCAATGTGGAGATCGTGACCCGTGACAAGCGCTTCAAATTTATCGTGGAGAAAGATCAGGCACAGGAGAAAATTTTTGAACTGATCGATACACTGAAAAATGAGATCATGGAAAAGGTTGAGCAGTAAATCAGACGGAATGGTTCTGTTAGCTGAACGGTTACCATCAGACTGCAGAAGATAACGGCAGCCAAGGCACTGCAGGAAACCGGAGATCCTTCGGGAGAGCGGTTTTCTGCAGTGTTTTCTTGTTTCATAGGAAATTCTTTCCTATGAAATAAAAACGCTCCGCGAGGATCGCACTGCGGCGGAGTGGAAGATGTCGCTTGTGCGACCCGCCGCAGGCGGAGAATCCTGCAAAGCAGGATTCTTTTTCAATTTTCAGGAAAGTTCTCCGGGCGGAAAAAAGAGGTTTCCATTTTTCCTTCCGAATGGTATAATCGGAACAGAGGTTGTGAATAGTAACAAAAAAAGAAACAGGGAGAGAAAGAGATGAAGGCATGGGTTGCCAGAATGACAGAAGAAGAACTGGATGAGGAAGCCATACAAAAGGCGGGAGAAATCCTGAAAACCGGCGGACTGGCGGCATTTCCGACAGAAACCGTGTACGGTCTTGGAGGGAACGCGCTGGATGCCACCGCTTCCAGAAAGATTTACGCGGCGAAGGGCAGACCAAGCGACAATCCTTTGATCGTGCATATTGCGAGACTGGAGGATCTGGAGACGGTTGCGCGGAATATCCCTGAGAAAGCATGGCGGCTGGCGAAGACCTGCTGGCCCGGTCCTCTGACCATGATCCTGGAAAAGACGGAAGTGGTTCCTTATGAGACCACCGGCGGACTGGACACTGTGGCGGTACGCTTTCCGAGCAATAAGATCGCGCAGGCGCTGATCACCGCGGCGGGCGGTTTTGTCGCGGCGCCAAGTGCAAATACTTCCGGAAGGCCGAGTCCGACGACTGCAGCTCACGTGGAGGAGGATCTGGGTGAAAGGATTGACTGCATTCTTGACGGAGGAATGGTGGATATCGGATTGGAGTCCACGATCGTGGATTTCACCGAGGAAACGCCTATGATCCTGCGTCCCGGCTATCTGAACCAGAAGAGACTGGAAGAAATCCTGGGCGAGGTAAAAGTGGATCCGGGCATTCTGGCGGAGCAGCCACATGTCCGGCCAAAAGCTCCCGGAATGCGCTACAAGCATTATGCGCCGAAGGCGGAACTGACCATTGTGGAAGGAAGCACGGAAAAGGTTGTGTCCAAAATCCGTGACCTGACAAAGCAGCAGATCGGGCAGGGCATCCGTGTCGGGATTATCTGCACCGATGAAACCAGGGCGGAGTACCCGGAAGGCGACGTGAAAAGTATCGGCGCGCGGGCGGACGAGGCTTCCATCGCCCGGCATCTGTACGGAATCCTCCGGGAATTTGATGACGATCAGGTGGAGATCATCTATTCGGAGGCATTTGATACCCCGGATATGGGACAGGCAATTATGAACCGTCTTCTGAAAGCTGCAGGACACAAGCTGATAGAAGCGAAGTAACTTTTCCGTCAGGTCTGCGCATTTACTGCGCGGACCGTATGAAAACGCAGCGTTTATGGGTATCCGCCCTATCGCGCAGCGATTTTTCATGGCGGATGCCGAAACAGTTCAGCCAGCTGAACTGTTTCGAAGCGTAACAAGTAACAGCGGGGAACCTTTGCTGTTACCGTGAATCAGAGGTAAGGAACGTGAAACATTATAACAGATTGATTTTTGTGGATGCGGACGACACCTCCAGAGCGCCGATGGCGAAAGTGATCATGAAGACGAAACAGCTGTTTCGTCCCATTGAGATCGATTCCCGAGGCCTGGTGGTACTGTTTCCCCAACCCATCAATCAAAAGGCAGAAGCTGTACTGATCAGCAACGGATATACCGCCAAAGACCATGCGTCGGCGGCCTTTTCGGCAGAGGACGTGCAGGAAGGCACACTGATACTGACCATGGAGGAAGAGTATAAGGAAAAACTGCAGGAGGAATATCCGGAAGCAGAGGATGTCTATACCATCTCAGAGTTTCTTCAGATGAACAGAGAGGTGGAGCCGGTGTTTGGAGAGCCGCTGACATCTTATGGAAAATGTTATGAGATGCTGGAAAATATGATCTCCGGCATTGTGGTAAAACTGAATGAGGAGGAACTGAAACGATGATAGCACTTGGATGTGACCATGGCGGATATGAACTGATGCAGGAGGTAAAGGCATATCTGGACAGCAAGGGACTGGAGTATAAAGATTTCGGATGCAGCAGCACGGAGGCTGTGGACTATCCGGTTTACGCGAGAAAGGTAGGAAACGCGATCCTTGAGGGTACCTGCGACAAGGGAATCCTGATCTGCGGAACCGGAATCGGCATTTCCATTGCGGCGAATAAGATGCCGGGAATCCGCGCGGCGCTGTGTACGGACTGCTTCTGTGCGGAAGCGACCCGCCTGCACAACGATGCCAATGTACTGGCTATGGGCGGACGCGTGGTAGGACCGGGACTTGCCGTGAAGATTGTGGATACCTTCCTGAACACACCGTTTTCCGGTGAAGAGCGTCACGCGAGAAGGATTCATCTGATCGAGCACCCGGAAGAGTAAGAAACTTTTGAAGCTGCGGAACAGAGCAGCCATAGAGAAGAACAAAGGAGAAAAAAGATGGCAAAAACAGTTGTTATGGATCATCCGCTGATCCAGCATAAAATCGGTATCATCCGCAGAAAGGATACCAGTTCCAAAGAATTCCGCGAAATGATCAGTGAGGTAGCGATGCTGATGTGCTACGAAGCGACCAGGGATCTGCCGCTGGAGCCGGTGGACATCGAGACGCCGATCAGTAAAATGACCGCACAGCAGCTTGCAGGAAAGAAAATGGCGGTGGTGCCGATCCTACGTGCGGGACTTGGAATGGTAGAGGGAATGCTGGCAATGATCCCGGCGGCGAAAGTGGGACATATCGGTCTGTACCGTGATCCGGAGACGCTGGAGCCGGTGGAATATTACTGCAAGCTTCCGTCTGATATCGCCAGCCGTGAGATTTTCGTGACCGACCCGATGCTTGCCACCGGCGGATCGGCTGCAGCAGCGATCACCATGCTGAAACAGAAAGGCGCGAGAAAGATTCATTTCATGTGCATCATTGCGGCTCCGGAAGGTGTAAAACGGATGCAGGAAGAGCATCCGGATGTGGATATCTTCATCGGAGCGCTGGATGATCATCTCAATGACCATGGCTATATTGTGCCGGGCCTTGGCGACGCCGGCGACCGTATTTTCGGAACGAAATAAACACGCGCTGGCTTCCGGTGAAAGGGAGCAGAAAGAAGGAAGAAAATGGCGGGAAAAAGACAGGATTATCTGACCTGGGATGAATATTTTATGGGGGTTGCGAAGCTTTCCGGCCTCCGTTCTAAGGATCCCCATACACAGGTGGGAGCCTGCATTGTCAGCTCGGACAACAAGATTCTGTCCATGGGCTACAATGGGTTTCCCATCGGATGTTCCGATGATGAGTTTCCCTGGGCAAGGGAGGCGGAAGATCCGCTGAAGAGTAAATATCTGTACAGCACACACAGCGAGCTGAACGCGATCCTCAATTATCGCGGAGGAAGCCTGGAGGGGGCAAAGATCTATGTCACCCTGTTTCCATGCAATGAGTGTGCCAAAGCGATCATCCAGTCCGGGATCCGGACCGTGATCTATGAATGTGACAAATATGCGGACACAGCGGGAGTGATCGCTTCCAAGCGAATGATGGACGCGGCCGGTGTAAGGTATTATCATTACCAGCACACCGGAAGAAATGTGGAAATCGACTTATAGATTCAGAGATGGTTCAGCCTGTATGAGAAAGGTCCGCGAAAGGAATTTTCATACAGGCTGTTATTCGTTATCAGAGAGAAGAGAAAAGGAGTGAGGCAGATTTGAAGATAAAGCTTCCGGCAAGTGTAAAAATGGTCATTGACAGCCTCCAGGCAAAGGGCTATGAAGCCTATGCGGTGGGCGGATGTGTCCGTGACAGCATTCTCGGGAGGGTTCCGGACGACTGGGATATCACCACGTCGGCGACGCCCTATGAGGTAAAGAACGTATTTCAGAGGACGGTGGATACGGGACTGAAGCATGGAACCGTGACAGTACTTGCAGGCAGTCATGCCCATGAAGTGACAACGTACCGGATCGACGGAGAATATGAAGATTCCCGCCATCCGAAAAGTGTGGAATTTACCAGAAATCTGGAGGAAGATCTGAAGCGCAGGGATTTTACGATCAATGCGATGGCGTACAACGATCAGACCGGGCTGGTGGATCTGTACGGAGGAATGCGGGATCTGCAGAGTAAAACAATCCGCTGTGTGGGTGTTGCGAAGGAACGGTTCGGGGAAGATGCGCTGAGGATCCTGCGTGCGGTCCGGTTCAGCGCGCAGCTGGGTTTCCGGATCGACGGGGAGACGGAACAGGCAATCCGGGAACTTGCGCCGACGCTGGAACATATCAGCGCGGAGCGGATTGCGGTGGAGCTGACAAAATTGCTGGTTTCCGACCGTCCGGAATATCTGAAGACGGCGTGGAAAACAGGGATCACAAAAGTGATCCTTCCGGAATTTGACCGGCTGATGGAGACGCCGCAGAACAATCCCCATCACTGCTGCAGCGTGGGAGAACATACCCTTATGAGTATGCGTTATGTTCCTGCGGACAAGGTTCTGCGCTGGACGATGCTTCTCCATGATATGGGAAAACCGGAGTGCCGTACGACGGATGAACACGGGGTGGACCATTTCAAAGGCCATGGCAGAGCCAGTGTGGAACTGGCGAAGCAGATCCTGAAAAGGCTGAAATTCGACAATGATACCATTCGAAAAGCTACGGTGCTGATCCAGTGGCACGACTGCAGGATGAACGCAGACGCGAAAGTAATCCGACGGATTATGAGCAAGGTGACGCCGGAGCTGTTTGAGAAGCTTCTGGATGTGCAGTATGCGGACACGATGGCGCAGAGTGAGTACCGGAGAGAAGAAAAGCTGGAGCGGATCGAAAAAGTGCGGAAGACCAGTGAAAAGATCCTGGAGGAAAAGCAGTGCATCAGTCAGAAAGACCTGAAACTGAAGGGACAGGATCTGATCGCACTCGGTGTGAAGCCTGGTCCGTTGGTGGGAGAAATCCTGAAAGCGGCTCTGTATGAGGTGCTGGAGGAACCTTCCCGCAATGATCCGGAAATCCTGAAAAAATTTGCGAAAGGTTATCTGAAAAACCGGGAGGAATGACATGAAAGGGATACCGGAACAGATACAAACATGGCTGGATGGCCGTGAGTGGGAAGAAAATGATATCGGAATGTCCGGCTCGCGGGTTCTGACGGCAGAAGACAGAGTGCTGAAAATACAGAGAGTATTCCCGGAGGCGGACAATGAATACCGGGTCTGCCGGTGGCTGGCACATAAAATACCGGTACCGGAAATCCTGGCATATGAAATTGTGGGGGACAAAGCCTGCTGTCTGATGACCAGGGTATGCCCAATGTTTTTGCGGACGGGGACCGGATCAGCGGATTTATTGATCTGGGAAAAGCAGGAAAGGCAGACCGCTGGCAGGATCTTGCGATCTGCTACAGAAGCCTGAAACATAACTTTGAAGGAAGGTATAACGGAGGTTTCCCATATCCGGGCTACCATCCGGATATGCTGTTTGAAAAGCTGGGAATCCGTCCGGATTGGGAGAAACTGAAATATTATCTTCTGTTGGATGAACTTTTTTGAGTGTGTTTGAAAATTCATTCCTGCTATCTGCGCGACTCGTTTTTGAGAAGTTGTCCAAAATCAGTCAGCGCAGCCCGCTGTTTGCGGCAGAATATTGTCAGGAGAAGGAGACTTCAAATGAAACATGAAAGAAAAACGCAAATAAGAAATAACTATGAATACGCAAAGGAAAAAATCCGTCCGGAATTTCTGAAATACGATCAGGAGACAATGATCCGGCGGTTTCAGCTGAAACACGATCCGGATTATATCTACCTTCCCTTTGTGGGATCGGAATACCGGATCAGCCGTCAGACGGGAGAGGTGGAACGCCTGCTTTCCGGCTGTCAGACACCGGAGCAGGGAAACGATACGGAAAAAATACAGACAGAGCAGGCGGATTATATGGAGACCCTGTCAATCTACGATATCCTCTGTTATTCAAAACCAGATGCGTCGCTCACCGGCCGCTGGTGTCTGGTCAACAGCCTTCCCGGCGTAGGTCAGAACAATGGTCTTGGAGACAATACTGTAACCGGTGACGCCGGATATTTTGACCAATATCCGGACGTCTACCGCGCGGCATGCCGGGAACTGGGCGGAACCGAAGTTCCTTGCGGCGACATTGGTTTTGAGATTCCAGTCTATCCATTTTTTCCGCTGCGCCTGCGGTTCTACCTTTCCGACGAAGAGTTTCCAGCTCAGCTGTCCGTGCTCTTCGATGAGCATACCCTGGAATACATGCACTATGAAACCACCTATTATGTGGTAAACTGTCTGATGCGCGCGATCCGGGAGAAGATGAAACGGTACCTTTAAACGGTGCCTTTGAGGAAAAACGGGATTCTGGATGCCGTTCCGCGCATTTGTGGAGCTTCGGCAGCATACCGGCATATCGCGCTGCGAAAGCGTTGTCTTCGGCACATCGCTTTTCCAAATGGCTGATGGAAATCTGTGTGGTAATGTGGTTCCAGTATTCTTCGTCTGCGTGCGGCAAATGCGGGAGTTGATCCGCACACATCAAATTGTCTGTGTGGATATCCGCAAGCGCCGCCGCAGTCTTTCTTTTCCACAAGTTCGTATCCTGCGGGATGGATTCCGAGGTGCGAACATCCTGCATGATAAACCATGCCCTTTCCTTTGTTTCATTTCCATCGGTATACGAAAAGGGAGAGTGTGCCCGTTTTTGGTCTGTGAGCGTCTGCATAACCATTCTTTCCGGTAAAACGGCATACTTGCAGACAAAACTTCCTGTTTTGCCATCGGAAAACGTGCAGTTCAGCCGGACCAGTTTTGCGCCGGAATCCCCTTGTTCATCCGGGTACATGGAAACCGGGGTAACGGAAGCCAAGGGTGCCTTCCCCATCTGTTTTGATAATGTGTCTGCTAATTGGAAAATAAATGAGGATTTAATCATATAAGGCTTCCCATGTTTCTGACTGCATTGCCTTGAAACACATTTCTATCTGTTCTCTGTTATTTTTTTCTTCTGCAAGACAAGGCAATTCATCAATAGAAAAATAATCAAAACCTGTCGTTTCAATATTGGAAACAAACTCCCCGCCTATCACTTCACATTGCATAAATATTTTACATACCTTATAGGCGTAAATGGGAAGATTATGCTTTTCTCTGTCTTGAACTGCGATGATCCGTTTCACTCTGATATCAAGTCCCGCTTCTTCTTTCACTTCCTTTATCGTATTTTCCTCAACGGAAACATTCACGTCTACCCAGCCGCCGGGCAATGCTCAGGTACCGTTTGCTTCATGTACAAGCAAGATCTTTCCATCTTTAAAGATAGCCGCGCGTGTATCTATTTTAGGTGTTTGATATCCTACATCACTGCAGAATAAATCTTTTACCTTTTCAAGTGGTATTTCTGACTGATAACTGATCATTTCTGCGGATATTTCTCTGATACGCTCATATCTTTCACGGTCATAGTTATCTTTACCATAAAATAAACCTGCCTGTGCTAAGCTTTGAAGTTCAACTGCCCATTGCAGCCATTTTTCGTTTTTCTCCATAAGATCATTCCTCCCTTTTGGAAACGATCATTCCAAAAGGGGGCATGTTTTATGTCCATTATTTCCGGTTTTACTCCCCATAACATTTTTTCCGGTGCGTCCGCATACTTATAGAAAGACGATAACGCAAAGGAGGAGCTTTTCTTGTACGATAATGGAGTGGGGGTATTAAGTCAGTATGGCCTGACGGCAATCACAACCTGCAAAGGCCGGGGAGCTATGCTGTGTGAGACGGAGACAGGATGGAAAAGCATCCAGGAATTTGGAGGAGCCAGAAACAAACTGGAGCTGCAGTGCCAGTTGCAGGAACAGCTGATGCGCTCCGGGGCGGTGCAGACGGACTGTCCGCTGTGGAACGAGACAGGCGAGCTGGTTTCCCAGGGAGAGGACGGCCTGTTCTATGTGGTCAGGGAATGGCATCCCGGAAAGGAATGCGATACGCGCAGCATTCCGGAGATCCGAAGAGCTGCGTCCGCAATGGCGCGTCTACATAAGGCAGCCTGTCTGCCGCTGCAGAAAGAGTATGAAAAGGAATCTCTGATCAGCGAGTGCGCCAGACATAACGCGGAGATCCGGAAGATTAAAAAATATATTTCCAAAAAGCAGAAAAAGAATACGTTCGAGAAACTGCTCCTTGGAAGCGCGGATGAATTTCTGGAACAGGGGGAGGCTGCGGTGGAGGAACTGAAGCAGTCGGACTATGAGCAGCTTCGGGAACAGGCACGCGTGAGGGGAAACATCTGCCATGGCGAGTTCAATCAGCACAACATCCTCTTCAGCGGCGGCCAGGATACCGTGATCCATTTCGATAAGTGGAACTTTGATCTGCCGGAGGCAGATCTCTATCATTTTATGCGGAAGATTCTGGAAAAACACAGCTGGGACCTGCAGATCGGTTCAGAAATCCTCTCCGCCTACGAAAAAGTGCAGCCGCTTCAGGCGTCCGAACGGCAGAATCTCCGTCTGCGTCTGTCCTATCCGTGGAAATACTGGAAGCTTGCCAACCATTATTATGGGGGAAATAAGGCGTGGATTTCCCAGAAAAATATCGAAAAGCTGGAGCAGATCAAATCACAGAAGAAAAACTGGCTAAATTTTATAAAAAATATGGATTTCTAAATGGATTTTTGGTAGAATGTAACTTAAAAGGAAAAGAAAACCTGAAAGCATTTAGGAAATCATTGGAGGTACGAAATGGATTACAAAGAAATCTACGAATCATGGTTAAACAATCCTTATTTCGATGAGGACACAAAAGCAGAACTGCGCGCGATCGCAGATGACGAAAATGAGATAAAGGAGCGTTTCTACACAGAGCTTGAGTTCGGTACCGCAGGCCTGCGCGGTGTGATCGGTGCAGGTACCAACCGTATGAATATCTACGTTGTGCGCAAGGCGACTCAGGGTCTGGCGAATTATATCGCTTCTGTGAACGGACAGAGCAAAGGGGTTGCGATTGCTTACGACTCCCGTCATATGTCCCCGGAATTTGCCAATGAAGCAGCTCTTTGCCTGGCTGCCAACGGAATCAAGGCTTATATCTTTGAAGCTTTACGTCCGACTCCGGAACTTTCCTACGCAGTAAGAAAGCTGGGCTGCATTGCGGGAATCAACATTACCGCAAGCCACAATCCGCCGGAATATAACGGTTACAAAGTATACTGGGAGGACGGCGCGCAGATCACTCCGCCGCATGACACCGGTATTATGGCTGAGGTAAAAGCAATCACCGATTACAGCACACTGAAGACCATGTCCAGAGAGGATGCGGAAAAAGCCGGACTGTACGAAGTGATCGGACAGGCGATCGACGATTCCTATATCGAGGAGCTGAAGAGCCAGGTACTCCATATGGATTCCATCAAAGCAATGGCAAAAGAACTGAAGATCGTTTATACACCGCTCCATGGAACCGGAAATATCCCTGCACGCCGCGTGCTGAAAGAGCTGGGATTTGAGAATGTCTATGTGGTTCCGGAGCAGGAACTGCCGGACGGCAATTTCCCGACGGTAAGCTATCCGAACCCGGAAGCGGCAGAGGCGTTTGAACTGGGACTGAAGCTGGCAAAAGAAGTGGATGCAGACCTGGTACTGGCTACCGACCCGGATGCGGACCGTCTCGGTGTTTATGTGAAAGATTCCAAGACTGGAGAATACCATCCGCTGACCGGAAATATGTCCGGATGCCTGCTGGCTGATTATGAGATCGGACAGAAGAAAGAACTGCAGGGACTGCCGGAAGACGGCGCGCTGATCAAGACCATCGTTACCACCAATATGGCGGACGCGATCGCAAGATATTATGGCGTGCGCCTGATCGAGGTGCTGACCGGCTTCAAATTTATCGGACAGCAGATCCTGGGCTTTGAGACCAGCGGAAAAGGTACTTATCTGTTCGGATTTGAGGAGAGTTATGGCTGCCTGATCGGAACACACGCAAGAGACAAAGACGCGATCGTTGCGACAATGGCGCTCTGTGAGTGTGCGGCATATTACAAGACGAAAAACATGACCCTGTGGGATGCGATGATCGAGATGTACGAGCGTTACGGCTATTACAAGGACAGCGTTAAATCCATTACCCTGAAGGGCATCGAAGGACTGGCGAAGATCCAGGAGATCATGGATACACTGCGAAAGAATCCGCCGACTCAGGTAGGCGATTACAAGGTGACATCTTTCCGCGATTACAAGGAAGACAAGATCACAAATCTGGAGACCAAAGAGGTATGCCCGACAGGTCTTCCGAAGTCCAACGTTCTGTACTTCGATATGACCGACGACGCATGGCTTTGCGTTCGTCCGTCCGGAACAGAGCCGAAGGTAAAATTCTACTATGGAATCAAGGGAACTTCTCTGGAGGATGCAGATGCGAAGTCTGAGAAACTCGGCGAAGAAGTTCTTGCCATGATCGATAAAATGATGTGATGAGAAAAGAAAATCATACTTTGCAGGCGGGCAGCGAAAGCTGCCCGTCTGTGAATCAGGGAGAAAAACAGCAGGCGATGAAGCGCCTGGGAGAATTATACGATGTGGTGCAGGCGCTGCGCGGGGAAAACGGCTGTTCCTGGGACCGGGCGCAGACGCACACTTCACTGAAGCCCTTTCTGATCGAGGAAGCTTATGAGACCGTGGATGCGGTCACCATACAGGAAAACGGCGGCGGAACCGCGGAACTGCAGGAGGAACTGGGAGATCTGCTGTTTCAGGTGATGCTGCACAGTGAGATCGGGCGTCAGGAAGGCACGTTCACGCTGGCGGATGTTGCCGGCGGGATCAGCCGCAAGATGGTCCACCGCCATCCTCATGTGTTTCCGGACGACGGAGGCAGGAAGGAAAAGCGGGACTGGGATGCGCTGAAACGGGAAGAGAAGCCGGCGGAGACACCGCAGGAGGAAATGGACCGGATTCCTCATTGTTTTCCGGCGCTGCTGCGGACCCAGAAGGTGCAGAAAAAGCTGGAGAAATACGACGGAACCGGCGCGGACCGGGAAATATCCTGTCAAAGAGTACAGGAATTGCTGCGCGAAGTGATGGAAGCCGCTGACGACCGGAAAGCCGCCAAATCCGGAGGAGAACTGCTCTATGAGATCTGCAATCTGCTGCGCCTGTCGGGAGTGAACGGGGAGCAGGCTTTGAAGGATACGCTGGAAGCAAGGCTGGATGACAGGAGGAAGCAGTCCGGCTGATCCTGGATTTTTGTTTCATACCGCACGAAAACACTTCGTGGGACAGAGGCAGTAAATGCACAGAACTGGCTGAACTGTTACGGAAAATCTAACAAAAATGTCTCGTAAATGTGTATTTTTCTTGACAAACAGATGCGTTAGGTATATAAATATGGAGAGAGTTATTCTTAACGTATTTACGGTGTCTGCAAGTATAAGTGCAGTCCGAATGTTAATACTAGTGACATCCGATGGAAACAGTAAGATTTTTCAAGCGGATGGGACTGGTTTTGAGATCGGCCGTATGGTCCGGAAAAAATCGTGGTCCGTGATTTTGCCAGGAAGAAGAAACCGGCGGCTGGAAAACAATCGTAAGAAAGAAAACACAGGAGGAATTATACTCATGAACAAAACAGAATTAGTTGCAGCTATGGCTGAACAGACCAATTTATCCAAGAAGGATGTAGAGGCAGCATTAAAGGCATTTATCGATGTTGTAGCTGAAGAATTAAAGAAAGGTGAGAAAGTTCAGCTGGTAGGCTTTGGTACCTTCGAAGTTTCCGAGAGAGCAGCTAGAGAAGGAAGAAATCCGCAGACTGGCGAGACCATGCAGATCAAAGCTTCCAAGACTCCGAAATTCAAAGCAGGAAAAGCTTTAAAGGATATGATGAACTAATGAAAGATTTATGAGATTAGATAAATTTTTAAAGGTTTCCAGGCTGATCAAGCGCCGCACGGTAGCCAATGAGGCATGCGACGCAGGACGTGTTCTGATCAACGACCGTCCGGCGAAGGCGTCGGCACAGGTAAAGGCCGGTGATGTTCTGGAAATCCAGTTCGGCAGCAAGGCTGTCAAGGTGGAAGTCCTGAATGTACAGGAGACCGTAAAAAAAGAAGAAGCACAGGAACTGTACCGTTACCTGTAGTATAAAAGAAAAAGCCCTTTCATATAATGGAACACAGACCATTATAGGGAGGGCTTTTTTGTATGGAACCGGGAACCGCAAGATCACATGAGCTGAAGTTTCAGGACCGGGCGCAGGGGAAGATGACGGGGATTTCCGATGTATATAGTTTTGACGACCATGAGATCCTGCTGGCGACAACGGCAGGCATGCTGACCATCCGCGGAAAGGGGCTGCATGTGAGCCGGCTCTGTCTGGAGGAGGGGGAGGTCGATGTAGAAGGGCAGATCGACAGTCTGATCTATTCCGACTCGGGAAGAAAAAATCAGAAGGACAAGGCGCTTCTGGCGCGGCTGTTCCGCTGAAATGAGCCAGTATATGAGCCATGAGCTGACCGCGTTTGCCCGGGCGTTTTTTCATGGCGCGGTGCTTGTGTGGGTCTATGACTGTCTGACCATCTGGCGGCTGGCGAGAAAGAGCGGGCGGGTGGCGGTGGATCTTCGGGATCTGCTGTTCTGGATTTTTGCGGCTCTTTACAGTTTCCGGTACTTCTATACGGTCAGCAGCGGAAGCCTGAGGGCGTATCTTTTTGCGGGAATGTTCCTGGGCGCTTTGGCATGGAAGTACTCTCTGAGCCCGATTTATGTCAGGTTTGGTACAAAAGTGCTGAAAATCATCGGGAGAATCCTGAATATTCCACGAAAAGCACTGAAAAACCTGAGAAAAAGGTTGAAATTTAAACTGGAGAAATGTAGAATAAGACTATATCGTCCTTTGCATCCTGAAATTCGAAGGAAAGGAAAAGAAAAAAGGACAGAACGAACGGTAAAAAGAAGCAGAAGAACGAGGCAGAAGAGCAAAGCAGGGGTTCCGGAGGGGAAAAAGTATGAGTAATAAGAAAAAAAGCTCCCGTAAGAGAGCAAGGAGAATGCGCGGCCGGGAAAAGAGAGCGCTGCTCGTGATGGGATTGATCGTAGGTTCCGTGGGGATCACGCTGACGGTGCGGGGCAATGCGCTGAACCAGCAGATCCGGCAGAACAGTCTGAAAGAAAGCGCGCTGGAGCAGCAGCTGGAGGATGAAACCAAGAGAACGGAAGAGATCCAGGAGCTGGAGCAGTATATGCAGAGCGATGAGTACATAGAAAAGATTGCCAGGGAAAAACTGGGACTGCTGAAGGAAAATGAGATCCTGTTCCGGGAACAATAGTTTTTTGGCATGACGGTGCGGCGGACGGAACGGCTGTCCGGGGACAGACTCGTTCGGGGATTTTGACGAAAAGTTTTTCCGGCGCCTGTCCTGCTTTCGACATAGTTTTATAGAGAAAACGGTTATAATACTCCCTTGAGAAAGAATGTGGGAAAGGGGAGTTGTTGAAATGCCGGAATGGGTAGTTGCCATGTTCATGATCGGCCTGGTGCTGGTTGTCAGGGACATGGCAAAAACTGTTTTTGAGGCCAGAAGGAGCAGGCGGGAAGTGGCGGTCTACGACAACCATCCGCAGAAAGTGCGGATGGAACGGTATGCGGATTCGTTCCAGTCTCTGGCGGACACTTTTTACCGTATGCCGCGCAAAAGAGAACATCTGACCAGGGATCAGGTGGAGCAGATCCTGGATGGTCAGAGAGAAAAACTGTGTGAACGATGCCCGAAGGCTTCCTGGTGCTGGGAACAGTACTACCATCTGACGACGCAGCAGTGTATGGAGATTCTGGAAGCCTTCGCCTCAGGTGACGAACAGCAGCAGGATCTGGCAAAAAGCGACTGGATTTCCCACTGTCTGAGCGGGGCGCGTTTTCTGGAACTGCTGTACACGGAATACGCGAAAGTCCGGCAGAACATGATCTGGAACAACAAGCTGATCGAAAACCGGCTGGCGGTGGCGGAGCAGCTGAATGAGGTGGCGAGGATCATGAACAGCACCGCCCAGGACATTTACAGCCTGAACAGTGTGCCGGAGGAATTGGAAGAAAAAGTGAAAAAGAAGCTTCGCAGGAACGGAGTCATTGTCCAGAAAATGTGGCTGCAGGAAAAGCCCCAGGAGCATCTGCAGATCTATATGACTATGCGGGCAAAAAAGGGATGCCAGATGACCCTGCACCGGATCGCTGAACTTCTGTCGGAACTGTGTGACGCCAGAATGGTGGCGGTGCGGGACGGCGCCGCAGTGCTGAATCAGGAATTGCAGACGGTTTTGTTTATGGAAGACACAGGCTTCCAGGTGCTGCACGGATCGGCGCGGGTGACGAAGGATGATGAGAGCATCTCCGGAGATAATTATGGCTGTATCTATGAGGACGGGCGCTTCATCCTCTGTCTTTCCGACGGCATGGGTTCCGGCCTTGACGCCAATCGGGAGAGTGAGACGGTCGTGGAGTTGTTTGAACAGTTTCTGCGCTCCGGATTTTCCAGGGAGACAGCGGCGAGGATGATCAATTCCGCGCTGGTGCTCCAGCGGGGCGACGGAATGTTTTCTACCGTGGACCTCTGTTCCATTGACCTTTACAGCGGAGTGTGCAGTTTTCTGAAAGCGGGCGCCGCGGCGACCTTTATCCGGCGGGATACCTGGGTGGAAAGCATTGTCTCCACCAGTCTGGCGGCGGGACTCATGCAGCAGATGGATTTCGATACGGCTTCCAGGAAACTGTACGACGGAGACTACCTGATTATGGTGACCGACGGTGTGTTGGACGCGCTGGAATTCGGGCGGGAGGAAGAAGTGATGAAAGAACTGATCCTGGAAATCTCCGCCCAGGAGCCAAAGGAATTTGCCAGGGAGCTGCTGGAGCATGTCCTGCGTCTCGGCGGTTATCGCGCGAAAGACGACATGACGGTGCTGGCGGCGCGCATCTGGAGAAAATAGAAAGTGATCGGGTAACAGTTCAGCCTTGCTGAACCGTTACCTGCAAAATCCATTTAAAATCGCCTTCGGCGATGGGATTTTGCACTCCTGAATCACGTTCTTACGGTCTGCACAGCATGTGCGCAGACCTGGGCTGAACGGTTACGTGATCGGTTACATAGGAAAACGGTTATAATAGAAAAGTAAGATTACAAAGGAGGAGGTTGACCGGTGGTAATTGACAGGGTAGCGGAATTTATCCGGCAGTATCAGATGATCGCGCTGGGCGACGTGGTTCTGACAGGATTTTCCGGGGGAGCGGATTCGGTGCTGCTTCTGGAACTTTTGCGGGAACTGGCGAAGAAGGGCGGATTTCAGGTACAGGCGGTGCACGTGCACCATAATCTCCGGGGAGAGGAGGCGGACCGGGATGCCGCATTTGCGGAAGCCTTCTGCGCAGAGCGGGAGATTCCGTTCTTTCTGTATTCCTGCCCGGTAGAAGAGGTTGCGCGGAAAGAACATCTGAGCCTGGAGGAAGCAGGACGGCTGGAGCGAAGGAGGGTCTTCCGGGAGTGCATGGAGGCGCATGGAGGAACAAAAGTAGCTCTGGCGCATCACCGGAACGATCTGGCGGAGACGATGATCCATCATCTGGCGAGAGGTACCTCCCTTGCCGGTCTTGCGTCCCTGCGACCGGTGCGTGGGAATTTTATCCGCCCGCTGCTTTGCCTGGAACGGACGGAGATTGAAAAGGAACTGGAGCGCCGCAAAATTGCGTGGTGTGACGACAGCACCAATGGAGCGGATGACTATACGAGAAACGGGATTCGCCATCATGTGATCCCTTATCTGGAGCAGCAGGTCAACGAACGTACTGTGGCGCATATGGCGGAGACTTCGCTGGATTTTCTGGAGGCGGAAGAGTATTTCTGCGATGAAGCTGAGAAGCTGTTCCGGAACTGCTGTGTCCGCAGAGAAGACGGGCTGGAACTGCAGGAATGTCTGTCAAAGGAAGCAAAGATCCTCCAGCGGTATGTGGTGCGGGATTGTCTGGAGCGGCTTGCCGGGCAGAGAAAGGATCTCGGGCGGGAGCATCTGGAAAGTGTTCTGGATCTCTTTGAAAAGCAGGTGGGGAAACGAGTCTGCCTGCCTTACGGACTGGAGGCGGTCCGCAGTTATGACGGGGTCGTGCTCCGCAGTTATGACGGAAAACGGGCAGACGGAGACAGGAAGGAGAAAAATCCCTATGGTATCGAAATTGCCGGGGAAGGGGTTTATGACTGGAAGGAGTTTCAGATCAGGGCGTCATTTCCGGAAACGGAGTCTTTGGAATCCGGGCAGACCGGACAATGGCGGGAAGCGAATTTTAAAAGAATTTCGGAAAAGAAGTATACGAAATGCTTTAATTATGCTAAAATAAGAAATGGTCTTGTGCTTCGTACACGAAGAAGCGGCGACTTCCTCACAGTCCGGGCGGATGGAAGCAGGAAAAAGCTGAAGGATTATATGATCGACGCGAAAATACCGAGAGAGCAGAGAGATTCCATCCTGCTGGCAGCAGACGGACAGGAAATCGTCTGGGTCGTCGGATACCGGATCAGTGAACGGTACCGGGTGAGAGAAGATGCAGAAAAGATTATACAGTTAGAAGTATCAGGAGGATATACAAATGAGTGAAAAAATTCGTGTTCTGCTCAGTGAAGAGGAAGTAGACAGACGGATTCAGGAAATCGGAGAACAGATCAACAAAGATTACGCCGGGAAGGAAGTACACCTGATCTGTGTCCTGAAGGGCGGCGTGTTCTTTATGTGTGAACTGGCGAAGAGGATCAATGTTCCGGTAAGCCTTGATTTTATGTCAGTATCCAGCTACGGGGATGACACCAAGTCCAGCGGGGTTGTAAAGATCGTCAAAGATCTGGACCAGCCGCTGGAGGGAAAGGATGTCATCATCGTTGAGGATATTATCGACTCCGGACGGACACTCTACTATCTGATGGATATCCTGAAAAAGCGCAATCCAAATTCCCTGCGTCTCTGCACGCTTCTGGACAAGCCGGAACGCCGTGTCAAGGATGTGAAGGTGGATTATACCTGCTTCAACATCCCGGATGAGTTCGTAGTAGGCTACGGGCTGGATTATGCGCAGAAGTACAGGAACCTTCCGTTTATTGGAGTGGTAGAGTTCGAAGAATAAAAAGGTTGGATTACTAAAAAATAATACAGGAGAGAGAAGAAAATTGAATAAACAGCGTAATGGAACCGGGTTCTACTTTGTCCCGGTCATCTTAGTCGTGCTGCTGCTGTTTTATATGCTGAATTCCATGGAACGGGGAAGTTCGCTGAGTTACCAGGCGTTCCGGGACATGCTGGACAGCGGCGAGGTAGTGTCGGCGCGGATTTACCAGAACCAGGAAGTTCCCAGCGGTCAGGTGACCCTGGAAGATCAGGGCGGCAATACCAGTTACGTGAATGTGACGGATGTCAATGAAACCATGGAACTGCTGGAACAGGAGGACATCAATTATACGGTACAGCCTATGGAAGAGGAAAATATTTTTATCCGGTACGTGATGCCTCCTCTGCTGACGGGGCTTGTACTGCTGCTGGGAATCATGGTGATGACCAGAACGATGGCAGGCGCCAGCGGCGGCGGAAACAACAAGATGATGAATTTCGGAAAGAGCAACGCGCGGCTTTCCACAGAGAATGATAAGAAAGTCCTGTTCCGGGATGTGGCAGGCCTGGAAGAAGAGAAGGAAGACCTGGTGGAAGTGGTGGACTTCCTGAAAGCGCCGGAGAAATATACCCGTGTGGGAGCAAGGATTCCAAAAGGCGTCCTGCTGGTAGGTCCTCCGGGAACCGGTAAGACCCTGCTTGCCAAAGCGGTGGCGGGAGAGGCAGGAGTGCCGTTTTTCAGTATTTCCGGTTCTGACTTTGTAGAGATGTTTGTAGGTGTCGGTGCATCCCGTGTCCGTGATCTGTTTGCGGAAGGAAAGGCGCACGCGCCGTGTATTATTTTCATCGATGAGATTGACGCCGTGGCACGCCGCAGAGGTACCGGTATGGGCGGCGGACACGATGAGAGAGAACAGACCCTGAACCAGCTTCTGGTAGAGATGGATGGTTTTGGCGTCAATGAAGGAATCATTGTGATGGCTGCAACCAACCGTGTGGATATCCTGGATCCTGCGATCCTCCGCCCGGGACGTTTCGACCGCCGCGTCGTGGTCGGACCTCCGGACGTAAAGGGAAGAGAGGAAATCCTGTACGTCCATGCCAAGAACAAACCGCTGGGTGAGGATGTGGATCTGAAACAGATTGCCCAGACGACGGCGGGATTTACCGGAGCACAGCTGGAGAACCTGCTCAATGAGGCGGCGATCATCTCCGCCAAAGAGGGAAGAAATTATGTGATGCAGAAGGATATCCGTCAGGCATTCATCAAAGTCGGTATTGGCACTGAGAAGAAGAGCCGCGTGATTTCCGAAAAAGAAAAACGTATCACAGCGTACCATGAAGCCGGACACGCAATTCTGTTTCATGTACTGCCGGAGATGGAAGCGGTTTACACGATCTCCATCATACCGACAGGTCCTGGGGCGGCAGGATACACGATGCCGCAGCCGGAAAATGACGAGATGTTCAACACCAGAGGAAAGATGCTCCAGTATATCACTGTCTGCCTGGGCGGACGCGTTGCGGAAGAGCTGATCTTCGACGATATCACTACCGGAGCTTCCCAGGACATCAAACAGGCGACCTCCACAGCGAGAGCGATGGTGACACAGTACGGAATGTCAGAGCGGCTGGGTCTGGTGGCGTACAACGACGACAGTGACGAGGTCTTCATCGGACGTGACTGGGGACATACGAAGAGCTACAGTGAGAGTATTGCGGCTTCCATCGATGAGGAAGTCAGAAAGATTATAGAACAGTGCCACGACAGAGCGAAAAAGCTCATAGAGGAACATTCCTATGTTCTTCACACCTGTGCGGCGCGTCTGTTGGAAAAAGAGAAGCTGACTCGTGCCGAATTTGAGGAAATCTTTGATGAGGAAGCGGCAGGCGCAAAACTTCCGGATCAGCAGACAGAGGCATGACAGAAAGGTGAAAAATGGAAAATCCAACAGCGGATTTCTCAAAATCACTGGCGGATCCTACAAAACAGCCCGGGAAACCGGGCTGTTTGTGCAAAATGAGATTAAAAATCAAATAGAAAGAGAAAAACTGCCGTTAATTTGGACAGAAAAGGTTTGAAAAAAAATTGCTATTTGTGCACACTTTTTGCCGTCTCTATGGTACTATAATTACTGTAAAAACCCCCCAATACATTATATAGTTTTTGCTACACCCCATAAGAAGAAATACCTTCTCCAAAAAAGCCAGCTACCCGCTGGCTTTTTTACTGCCAAAAAAATGTTGTAACACTACCTGGAAAGGGGTATAATTATACTAACTACAAAGATTGTGAGGCTTACAGCATATGGATAAGGAAAAAGCACAGCGTTATATTTCACATGTGCGTGGAATGTTCAATAAGCATGCGCTTTACAGTGACGAGTCTCCGCAGTACCAGTTTCCGTTTGAACCGAATCCGGGGGATGTTGTAACCATTCGTTTCCGGACGGTGCGGAACAACGTAGATGCGGTGTATTTTATCAGTGGAGCCATCCGTGAGGAGATGGAAGTACGAACCATTCGCAACGGTTTTGATTATTATGAGATTGATATTCCGGTGGGAACGGAGACGATCTTTTATTATTTTGAGATCCGATATGGCAAGATGGTTTGTTATTACAACAAACTTGGAGTTACCAGAGAACTGCAGGAGATGTATTCCTTTGGCATTGTACCGGGATTCCATACACCGGACTGGGCGAAGGGCGCGGTCATGTATCAGATTTTCGTGGAGCGTTTTTTCAACGGCGACCGGTCCAATGATGTTCTTAATGGGGAATACTGCTATATTAAGGAAAAGGTGAAACAGATCGACGAATGGGGCAGAGAGCCGGAGCCGATGGATGTGCGGAATTTTTACGGCGGTGATCTGCAGGGAGTGATGGATAAGCTGGATTATCTGCAGGATCTTGGTGTGCAGGTCATTTATCTGAACCCGATTTTTGTGTCGCCCTCCAACCATAAATATGATATTCAGGATTATGATTATGTCGATCCTCATTTTGGAAAGATCGTAGAGGATGAAGGAGAGCTTCTGAATACCTGGGATATGGACAATACGCATGCCACACGCTATATCAACCGTGTCACCAGCAAGGCAAACCTGGAAGCCAGCAATGAGCTGTTCATCCAGCTGGTAGAGGAGATCCATAAGCGTGGAATGAAGATTATCCTGGACGGTGTATTCAATCACTGCGGTTCTTTCAACAAATGGCTGGACCGGGAAAGAATCTATGAGAATCAGGAAGGATACGAACCGGGAGCCTATGTGTCCAAGGACAGTCCTTATCACACATTTTTTAAATTTTTCAACGAGCATGACTGGCCGTACAATGAGTTTTATGACGGCTGGTGGGGACATGACACGCTTCCGAAACTGAATTATGAGGAATCGCCGGAATTAATGAGAGACATCATGCGGATTGCCGCTAAATGGGTTTCCCCTCCGTACAATGTAGACGGATGGCGTCTGGATGTGGCGGCGGATCTCGGTCACAGTCCGGAATTCAATCACCGGTTCTGGAAGGAATTCCGTCGGGTGGTCAAGGCGGCGAACCCCGAAGCGATTATTATGGCGGAACATTACGGCGATGCCAGAAGCTGGATGCAGGGGGACGAGTGGGATACGGTGATGAACTATGACGCGTTCATGGAGCCGGTGTCCTGGTTCCTGACCGGAATGGAGAAGCACAGCGATGAGTTTAATCAGGGGCAGTTCGGCAACAGCGAGAGCTTTCTTGGGGCAATGCGCTACCATATGCCGGCATTCTATGCGCCGTCACTGTATACGGCGATGAACGAGCTGGATAACCACGATCACTCCCGGTTCCTGACCCGAACCAACCACCGGGTGGGAAGAGTCGGAGATCTTGGTTCCAAAGCGGCAGAAGAGAATGTCAACAAAGCGGTACTGCGGGAGGCGGTGGTCATTCAGATGACATGGCCGGGAGCTCCGACCCTGTATTACGGGGATGAAGCGGGTGTCTGCGGCTTTACCGATCCGGATAACCGGAGAACCTATCCCTGGGGAAAAGAAGACAAGGATCTGATCCGTTTTTATAAGGAAATGATCGCAATTCATAAAAAGTATCCGGTATTGATCGACGGTTCTCTGCTGGAACTGTATCATGATTACAATCTTCTGGCGTATGGCCGCTTCAATATCAAGGAACAGATCGTGGTTGTGCTCAACAACAGGAACGAGAAAGTGCATGTGGAAATTCCAGTGTGGCTGACAGGGATGAAGCGCAGCGAGGAGACGGAGATGGTTGAGATTTTCCGCACTGACGCACTGTCGTTCCGGCGCCAGGAAGGCGTGCATGAAGTGAAAGCGGGGATTCTCGAGATGGATCTGCTGCCGCTGTCCGCAGTAATCCTTCACCAGGAAGAAACAGCACAGCTGGAAGAGTCCAGCAGTTATCGCTACGATTCCAGGAGAGGTAGTGTCAAGTAATCTATGAAAAATGAGCCGTGAAAAAATAGGCTCAAAAGAACCTTGAAAACTGTAGATATT